>NZ_JBVIRI010000004.1:0-596753 GCF_055576225.1 Streptomyces sp. NPDC033845
GTGGAGATGTCGCAATCCACACCGAACCCGGAGGCCCTCACCCATTTCAAGAACCCAGCACGCGTGTCACCAACGTCCCGGGACAACACACCTAGAGCGGCATCGGCGCCATGTCGCACTCGATCCGCTGGTGCAGCCGGGCCGCCGTCAGCCACGGGTGGTCCGGCCCGAGCACCCGGGTGAACCCCTGGACGGCCTCCGCGTTCAGCCGGTCCGCCTCCTGGATCCGGCCGAGCCCGCGCAGGTCCAGGGCCAGGTTCGCCCGGCAGGACAGGGTCAGCGGGTGCTCCGGCCCGCAGGACAGCGCCAGCTTCGGCAGGTTCTCCTCGTCCAGGCGGTGGGCCCCCTCGAAGTCCAGCCGCGCGTAGTGGTTGTTGGCCACCCCCATGATCGCGGTGAGGGTGAACGGGTGCGCGTCCCCGAGGGTGTCCTGGAAGGCCTCCACGGCCTCGGCGTCCATCGCCTCCGAGGCGTCGATCTCGCCCAGGCTCCGCAGGGTCGCGGCCAGATTGCTCATGGTGATCAGGGTGTACGCGTGCCGGGCCCCCAGGGTGTACCGGTAGCGGTCCAGGGTCAGCCGGCCCAGCTCGCGGGAGGACTCGAACTCCCCGCGCAGCCGCCGGTCGACGGTGGCGTTGACCGCCACGGCCAGGGTGTCCGGATAGTCCGCCCCGTACCGGACGGTGAACCGCTCCAGGGTGCTCTCGGTGAGCTCCGAGGCCTCCTGGAGGGCCCCGTCGCGGCGCCGGCACACGGCCAGGTTGCGGGCCGCCCGGATGGTGGAGGCGTTGTCCTCGCCGAACACCGTCCGGTAGATGCGGTAGGTCTCCTCCTGCATGACGCGGGCCGCCGGGTAGTCGCCGCTCTCCCGGATGTCGATGGCCAGACCGTTCATGGTGTTCAGGGTCAGGCCGTTGGTCGAGCCGTACAGGGTGTCCCACTGCCGGGCCGTCTCCTCGTCCAGCACCCGGGCCGCCGCGAACTGCCCGCAGGCGCGCAGGGTCACCCCGTACCCGTGGGCTGCCAGCAGGGTGGGCGGCTCCTCCGGGCCGAACAGGTCCCGGGCCCGGCTGTCGGCCTCCTCGTCCAGCGCCCGGGCCGCGTAGAAGTCGCCCCGGTAGCGGAGCGCGCCGGCCATCTGGGTCATGGAGTCGATGAGGTCCTCCTCGGCGATGGTGTCCCGCCGGGAGATGTCCAGCACGGTCTGCGCCAGGTCCAGGGCCTCGCCGACCTGTCCGGTCTGGAGCAGCAGGAAGGCCAGGTGCTTGCCCATCTGGAGGACCTGCGGGTTCTCCTCGCCGGACTGGGCGTTCCAGGCGGTCCAGGCCTCGCGGGCCATCTCGGCGCCGGTGCCGTGCGCGCCCCAGTAGTAGAGGTAGAGCACCATCGCGGTGATCAGTTCGCGGACCCAGGGGTCGGGGCTGCGGACCGCGCCGCTGGTCATCACGTGTGGCAGCAGGGTCTGGTACGCGGGCCACTGGTCGGGGGCGCCGGGGGCCCCGGGCTTGGCCGTGGCGAGCAGCACGTGGGCGGCCCGGCGCAGGTCCTGGGTCTGGCCCTCGTCCAGTCCCGCGGTGAGCACCGCCTGCATCAGCCGGTGCATGTGCAGGGTGCGGCTCTTGTGGTCGAGTTTGATCAGCGACAGCTTGCTCAGGTCGCGGGTGGCGCGGGCGAGCAGCACCGGGTCGCGGAGGACCGGGTCGAGTTCCGGGGTGATGTCCACGTTGCGGGTGCCGCGCAGCATGCTCAGCGGGATGGGCTCGGGGGCCATGCAGGCGCAGATCTCCAGGAGTTGGCGGGCCGCCGGGTTGCTGCCGGCCAGCTGGTCGAGGGAGATGTTCCACGCGGCCGCCACGGACAGCGGGTAGTCCGGTGACGGGTCGAGCTCCAGGATGCCGGGCTTGCGCTGCTCCAGCAGGTCCAGGTACTCGGTGACGGGCATCCCGGTGGCCGCGTGCCAGGCGCCGGCCTGCTCGATGGCCAGCGGCAGGTCGCCCAGGGCCCCGGCGAGCCGGTCGGCGTCCTCGGTGCTGAGGTCGCGGGCCCGGCGCTGGAGCAGGGTGATGCTCTCCTCGCGTTCGAAGACGTTCACGGTCAGCGGGGTGGCCACCCGCTCCCACTCCCGGTTGCGGGAGGTGACGAGGATCTTCCCGGGGCCGCCGGTGGGGAAGTAGGCGCGGACCGCGTCGATGTCCTCGGCGTTGTCGAAGACCAGCAGCCAGTTGTCGTGCGGCCGGCCGGTGCGCAGCGCCTCGCGGACGGCGGGCACCGCGGTGTTGGCCTGCGGGCCGACCTCCAGGTTCAGGGCCCGGGCGAGGTCGACGAGGGCGCCGAGGACCAGGCTGTCGCGTTCCGCCGGGATCCACCAGATGACGTTGTACTCGTGGCTGTGCCGGTAGATGTACTCGATGGCGAGCTGGGACTTGCCGACCCCGCCCATGCCGTGCAGGGCGTGCGGGAGGACGGCGGCGGTCTCCTCGGACCGCAACTGCTCCTCCACGGCGGCCAGCAGGCTCTCCCGGCCGGTGAAGTTCGGGTTCTTCGGCGGAACGTTCCCCATGACCCTCGGCTGGCCGGAGCGGACGAAGAGGGATTGGGTTTTGGGCTCCATGGTCGGTTCAGCCTTCCGGACTTCGGCGTCGGCGGGGTCGGGGGTGGTGGTCGGCACACGTGCTCCAGGCGGGGGGTGGTCATCGCTGCGGGGAACCCAGCTCTTGTGCGTACTCTGCTGGGTGCCGCCCCCCGTTCGCGGCTGCGGCGCCCCGGTGTCGTCCGTGCCACCCGGTGTGGTGACGAAGGCGGTGCCGCTGACGGGGCCCGGCCCGGCGCCGACCCCCGCCGAGACCCGGGCGGCCCGTCGGGCGTAGGGGCCGGAGAGGGCCTTCAGGACGGCGAGTTCGACGCGCAGCCAGGGCTGGTTGGCGGCGGTCCGTTCGGGCAGCGCGGCACCCTCGGGGTCCTGGAGCGCGGCCCGCAGCAGGCCGCCGCGGCCGCGGCCGCTGGGCAGGTCGGCGAACAGGTTGACGGTGCGGGCGAGCTGGGTGCGGGTCCCGGTGGCGAGCAGGGCCTCCCGGATGCCCTCGGCGAAGTCGGGGCGGCCGTCCCCGCCCGGTCCGCCCCAGTCGATCAGCCCGCCCATCAGGATCTCGGCCACGTGTTCGAGCCCGGCGTCGGGGAAGGCCCGGTCCCGGAGCTCCTCGATCAGCTCGAACTCGAACGGCAGGGCGGCGAGATGGGTGGCCAGCCGGCGGGCGGGCGGGGTGGCCAGCGAGGAGAACCGGCGTACGGCCGCCTCCGCGGCCCCGGCGCCGGTGGTGCGCGGCCGAAGCAGCCCGGGGGTGGGCCGGCTCCGGGCGAGGGTGCCGGCCAGCAGGAACGGCAGGCTGCGCCGGACCCCCCGCTCCCCGGCGACCAGATCGGCCCAGGCGCTGAAGGACTCGGGTTTGAGGCTGAGCACCGGCACGGGGACGGGCCGGCCGGCGGAGCCGGGGGCGGCGGGCCGGGTGGTGGACCGCCGGGACTGCTGCGGGGTGTGCGGCGGCAGGTCGGCCGGAGTCCGGTGCCCCAGGCGGGTGTTGGGGGCGCCGAAGCCCCCGGAGCTCAGCTCGGAACGGTAGGGGTGGGCGGAGGTGCGGTGCCACAGGTAGGCGGGCAGCAGGTGCACCAGGGCGGTGGGCCCGCTGCGGGCCAGCCGGCCCAGCAGCTCGTCGGCCGCCCGGCTGGCCCAGCCGTGGGCGAGTCCGTCGGTGATCAGCAGGTGGATGCGGGAGCCGCGGGCGTCGATCAGCTCCGCCGGGTCGCCGGGCCGGTCCCCGGGCCACCGCAGCCGGGCCCTGCCGCGCTGTGCTCGGGAGGGTAACTCCAGCCGCACGGTGCGGACATCGCGGAAGGCGCCGCTGCGGGCGGCCTCCACGGCGATCGCCGACACCTGGCGCTCCCAGAGCGGCATGGTCGGCGCCGAGTCCACCAGCAGGACCAGGGAGAAGGCCTTCTCGGTGGCGGGCCGCAGATAGGGGATCCACAGGTCGTCGGAGAGGCCGTGCCGGGCGGTCCGTTCCTCGTCCAGTTCGTGCCGGCGGCCGGCCGGCACATTGCGGCTCAGCCGGTGCAGGGCCTTGGCGAGCCGGGGCGGCCGGTCGGCGGCCCGCCGCACCGGCCGCGGCCGGTGGGGCCGTCCGGTCTTCCCGCCGCCGTGACCGTGTCCGCCTTCGCCTTCCCCGCCGGTCCCGCCGCCGTCCGTCCGGTGCCGGGCGGCGTACTCCCCGGTGTCCTCGCCGAATTCGGCGTCCTCCTCGCCTTCCGCTCCGCTGCCGGCCCGTGCGGGCAGCGCGAAGGGACCGTCGGCCGGGTCGGCCCCGGTGACCGGTGCTCCGGGCCCGGCTCCGGTCTCCGACGGGGATGTTCCGATGCCCTCGGCCCCGGGCGGGACCGTGGTGTCCTCGGGCCGTCCGTCCCGGGTTTCCGGGCCGGTGCCGCCGTCCGGCCGGTCCGCCCCGTCCGGCCCGGTGTCCGGACCGTCGGAGGACTGGTCCACGGGGGCGGTTCCGGATGCCGGGTCGGCCGGGTCGGCCGCGGCGGCCTTGGCGGCCGCCAGCCACACGGCGTCGGCGATCTCCTGCCAGGTCGGACCGTCGACGGCGGAGCCGCTCGTCCCCTCGCGGGTGTCGGGTGCGCGCTCCCTGGGAGTGCCGTCCATCAGCGGCCTTTCGCGAGGTCGCGCAGAAGCAGTTCGATGAGTTTACGCCCGTCGGCGTCCGCCTGAAAACCACCCGCCGTAGTCAGGTGGACCGCATTGAGCAACTGGTCGACGGACTGGGTGCCGCCCTTCAGCACCCTCCGCTCGAACTCCTCGACGAGCGCCTCCACCCCTTCGGGCCTGCTCCGGAGATGGCTCAGCACGATGGACAGCAGCTGCTCCCGGCCGGGCGGGCGCATCTCCAGGGGCAGGCAGCGGCGCCGGAACGCGGCCGGAAACTCCCGTTCCCCATTGCTGGTGATGACCACCAGGGGGAACTCGCGGCACTCGATCCGGCCGCCGAGTATCTCGGCCCGGCCGCCCGGGTCGTCGGTGAACACCTCCACGGCGGGCAGCGGGCTGCGCACCAGCTCCGGCACCTCGTAACTGCCGTTCTCCAGCACGTGCAGCAGGTCGTTGGGCAGGTCGATGTCGCTCTTGTCCAGCTCGTCGATCAGCAGCACCCGGGGCCGCTCGTAGGCCAGCAGGGCGGTGCCCACCGGGCCGAGGGTGACGAAGTCGCCCAGATACGGGGCCGGTTCGGCGCCCGGCGCGCCGGGCACGACGGGGGCTCCCGGCAGGACGGCGGGGTTCGGGTCCGCGCCGGCCCGCCAGGCGGCGATGGCCTGGGCCCGACCGATGGAGTCGTACTCGTACAGCCCGTCCCGCAGGGTGGTGCGGCTGACGATGCCCCACTGGAGGACCCGGCCCAGCCCCAGCTCCAGGGCCACCAGGAAGGCGAGGGTGGACTTCCCCACCCCCGGCGGCCCGGTGACCAGCAGCGGGCGGCGCAACAGCAGGGCCGCGTTGACGGTGTCGATCTCCTCCTCGCGCAGGCTCGGCCGGGGGCCGTCGGCGCCCAGCCGGCGGTGTGCCGCCCGCGGGTCGCCGGGCGGCACGGTCTGCAACGGGGCGCCGCTGAACTCGCGCCAGGGCGGGGCGGCCGGCAGCTCCGGCGGATCGCCCTCCGGTGCGGTGCCGGTGGCGTGGAAGACCCGCCAGGACCGGCGGGGGCCGGGGACCACCGGGCGGGCCGCGGCGTCATCCTGCTCATGCCCGTACTCGCTGTTGTCGCCGTGCTCGCTCAAGCCGGTACCTCCTCGCAGTCGATCAGCCTGAACGGATCGTCGTAGAAGAACGCCACGTGTCTGCCGGGGAGTTCCGGTCCGTTCTCGGCCGTCTCCGCCTTGGCGCGGAGCCGGTGGATGGTGGCGGGCAGATGGGCGGTGGGATAGCCCAGCAGCATGCCCAGCGGGGCCGTCACCACCTGCTCCGAGGGGTCCCGGCGGTCCCAGAGGGCCACCCCCACCCCTTCGGCGACGGCGGCCATCAGCGGCTCCAGGCCCTGCCCTTCGAGGGCCGGGAAGTCCAGGGTGACGGCGGTCAGCTGGTGGTCGGCGGCCAGCCGGTTGCGCCAGAGCGGCAGCCCGGAGCGGCGGTCCTCGGCGGCCCAGGGGTGCGGGCGGGCGGCGGAGGCCGACTTGAGGGTCTGCCAGCGGATCCGCCAGCGGCGCAGCTGGGCCGGGTCCCGGATGCGCATCCGCTCCAGGCTGCGCAGGTGCACGTAGTAGCGGAGGCCGATCGGCACCGGGTCGGCCGCGCTGGCGGGGTCCGCGGGGTCGGCGGTGCCGGTGGGGCGGCCGAGACCGGCGAGGTCCTCGTTGAGCATGCCGTACGGCAGCACGAACTCGACGTGCACCGGACTGGGATCGCTGCCGGTGCGGTCCGCGTCCGCCCAGCCGGCCTCACCGCGGCGCACCGCCCGCGCCACCGCCGCGCCCAGCCGTTCCCGGGTGGTCCGCTCCAGCACACCCGGCTCGGGGGCCCAGTACCCGGCCCGCCGGTTGACCCAGTGCCGTACGAAGATCTCCGGCGAACCGTCCCCGGCCGGGTCCACCATCACGGTCAGACAGCGCGGGAGTTCCGGATCGGGCGGGCCCGCGGCGGCGATCCGCTCCCGGCGGCTCAGCAGCTCCGCCCGCGCCCCCGCCCCGGCCGACCAGCTCTCGCACCAGTCCCGCAGCCGGTTCCGGTCGGCCTCCCGGGGGGTCAGCAGGGCGGTGAACTCAAGCATGATCACGGCGGGTGGCAGCCCGTCCGGCTGGGTGTTGGCGTCGAGCAGGTGGTCGAAGAGCTGTACGGGGCTGAGCCCGCGCGGCAGGTTCTGCCGTAACTCCTGCGCCACCCGGTCCACCAGGGCACCGGGGTCGAGCACCGGGTGCCCGGCGAGCAGGGCCCGGGCCGCCTTGACGTCGTTCTCCTCGAAGGCCGGGAGCAGCGCCAGCACCGGGGTGCCGCCGGGGGCGGGCGCGGCGGAGTGCGAGGGACCGGCGGACGGGTCGCGGGACGGGTCGGCGGACGGGTCGTGGGACGGGGAGTACGACAGCGAGGGCGCCGACGGGGACGGGATCCGGACCGCGCCCAGGACCCGGCGGCGCATCCGTTCGGCGATGTCCTCGCCCTCGTACAGGGTGACGATGTAGAGCAGGGCCTCCACCCCGGACTCGGTCTCCTCCGGGCTGCCCAGCGCGGTGCGGACCAGGGCGATCACATCGCTGCGGGCACTCCGCCCGGGCAGGTCCACGAGGCGCCCCAGCTCGTCGCCGACGCTCTGCCCGAACTCGCGCCGCTCGTTGGGATCGCGAACGCAGTCCAGCCGGCACAGCTCCTCGACCAGCGTCAGGCGCAGCCGGCTCCAGGGCTGCGGCGCAGTCATCACCACCGACCCTCCCCCGGAAGTCGGCACGGTTTCCCTTCCCGGTTCGCGAAGTTACCACGGGGGTTTCATTGCCACCAGGAGAACTGATCAATCGTCAAGCGCTACCGGACGAGCCGATCGGTGCGGCCGCCCGCAGCAGTTCCAGGTGCCGCAGGTACCGCTCGGGGTCCGGGCCGTGGGCCCGGTCCTGGGCGCCGCCGCGCACATGGGCCAGCGCCCCGTCGGGCGCGATGCGCAGCATGGTGGTGGCCGCGTGCGGGCCGCCCGGATCGCGCAGCCGGTCGCCGTCCGTGACGGGGACGCCCGGGCCGAACACGGCCGCCGCCGAGCCTGCGGTGTCGGCGGGGGCGTGCCCGGTGCGGTTGGCGCTGCTGACGTAGAGGAGGGGGAAGCGCGCGAGCAGCGGCTCCAGCGGCTGCCAGCGGGCACCGAAGAGCAGCAGGTGCCCCTCGCGCAGGGCGGGGGCCGCCCAGGCGGGCGGCGCGGACCCGTCCCGTACCGGCACCAGCAGGGTGACCAGCTCGCCGCGGAGCAGCCGGAGCGCCGTACCGAGGGCTTCCGGGGTGAGGTCGAGCGCGGGGGAGAGGGCGGCCCAGGTGCTGTCCTCGTGCACCCAGAGGGCGACCTCCTGGACGGCGGGCCGGGCCTTGGCCTCGTTGACGGCCCGCGGGGTGGTGGCGGCGACCACATAGGTCAGCGGACTGGGGTTGGGCAGGACGGCGGCCCGGCCGGCCGAGAGGGCTTCGCCGGCGCGGCGGGTGTCCAGGGGGGTGGCGGCTTCGGGGCCGGCGGTGGCCGACGGGCTCCCGTTGCCGGTGGGGTTCCCGGGGGCGGTGAGGCCGTCGAGGTAGGCGGCGAAGTCCTCGTCGGGGACCACGGCGCGGCCGAGCCGGTACGCCCGGTCCTTGACCCAGGCCAGCGCCGTCCGGGTCCGGTCCGGATCCAGCTCGTGGCCGAGCCGTCCGGCGACCGCGCGCAGCACGCGTCCGCTGGCGAGGTGCGTCAGGACCACGGTCGGCGCCAGGCCCAGATGCCGCTCGGGGTCGTACGGCTGGAAGGTCCGGGGGTGCGTGAACGGGGTGCCGGTGGAGATCGAGGCGACCCCGCTGCCCACGACGGGAGTGGTGACGGTGAGCGGCACACCGGTCTCCTCGGACACCATCCGCGCGATCCCCGGCAGCCGGGTCAGATCGGGCCGCGTCCACCACGGCGTGCAGCCCGGCCCCAGGATCCGCTCGGCCTTCGCCGGGTCGTGGGCGAGCAGGAACAGCAGCTGCTCGGTGGCCGTCATCCCGCTGCGCTCGGCCATCCCGAGCCAGGAGCAGGCGGCCACCCGGACCCCGCACTCCAGCGCCGCCAGGGTGTTGGCCAGCCCCAGCCCGAGATCGTTGTGCAGGTGCGAGACCAGCACCGCCTCCGGCCCGGCCCCGGCCGCGACCTTCCGGAACAGGGCCCCGGTCTGGCCCGGCAGCAGGTCCCCCACGGTGTCCGCGAGCACGATGGTGCCCGCCCCCTGCGCGGTCATCGCCCCCGCGTACTCGCCGAGCAGCGCGTGGTCCGCGCGCGGCGCGTCGACCAGGCACACGTCCACGGCGGTCCCGTCCGCCCGGTCCACGGCCTCCTTGACCACGTCCAGCCCGCGGGCCAGCGCCGTACGCGCGTCGGTGTGCACCAGAGCGCGGGAGGTGGCCTCCGAGGCGGCCACGATGACCATCACCCGGGCGTGCGCCGCGCCCCGGACCGCGTCCAGGGCCAGCCGGACGTCCGCAGACGTGCCCCGGCAGACGGCCGCCGGGCTCACCGACTCCTGTGCCTCCAGGGCGACTTGCCGGGTGGCCTCGAACTCCTGGGCGCATACGGAGGGGAAGCCGGCGGCGAACACCACGTGCCGGGGCCCGTCGGCGCCGAAGACGGCCCCCTGCTCACGGGCCAGCCGGACCCGGAACCCGCCGCTCATCAGGGTCTTGGCCTGTGCCCCGTCCCGCGCCGACTCCTCGAACAGCACCACCCGGCCGGCCCGCGCCGACTCCCGCACCACGTCCCCTGAGGACACCACTCGACCCCTGCCCGTCCGTCCACCGGCCCCCGTTCCGGCGGCCGCCTGTTTGGAAGCGTAGGCGTGAACCCCTTTGCGGAGCCGGGTCGTCGGGTTTGCCGGACGGGCCGGTGGATCTTGTGATAGGCGCAGGTCAGTCCCCGGCGGGGCCCGCCATCGTCCAGGCGGAGCCGTGTCCGGTGAACCCGATGTGCGGGTAGTAGTCCACGGCGGCAGGGGCGGCCAGCAGAATCAGCTTGGCCTCGGGGGCGGCCTCGCGGGTGGCCCGGATCAGATCGCGGCCCACCCCCTTGCCCTGCCAGGCCACGTCCACGGCGAGGTCGCTGAGGTAGGTGGAGTAGACCCCGTCGGTGATCGCGCGCGAGATGCCGATCAGCCGGCCGTCAGCGTCACGGGCGACGATCACCAGGTTGGCCCCCGCGAGCATGCGCGTGAACCGCAGGGTGTCCTCGACCGGCCGGCGCTCGGCGAGCGTGGAGGCCCGGTAGAGGTCCGCGGCCTCCTTGATGTCGAGGCTGGCGCCGACGACCTGTTCACACGTCCACATGGCGGCGGTCTCCTTGCTGGTGGGGTTCGGATGCGGGACCCCACCACTGTATCGCACTAGATAGAACAGATAACGCACTAGTACAAACTGGCATCCGGGGTGGTCAGTGGTCTGGAATGCCGAAGGAGGCCCGCCGTGCCAGGCTGAAACGGGGTACTCCGCCGGCCCGGCCCCGCCGCACCGGCTCCGCAACCCATGGAGGCCGACATGGCCAGTGACGCGACCGGACCCCGTGCGAGCCGCGAACAACCGAGCCCGTGGCACGCACCCACCTCGGGCAGGACCGAGTTCGCGGCAGCCCTGATGGTCTTCGGCGGCCTGATGGCGCTCTTCGAAGGCATCTCGGCGGTAGCCAAGGACAACCTCTTCTTCGAGACCCGCCACTACGTCTTCGAGTTCAGCCTCGCCGGCTGGGGCTGGATCCACATCATCCTGGGCGTCGTCCTCATCGCCGCCGGGGTCGCCGTGTTCACCGGCGCCCTGTGGGCCCGCCTCTTCGGCGTCACCGTCGCCAGCCTCGGCGCGATCGCCAACTTCCTCTGGCTCCCGTACTACCCGCTCTGGGCCCTGATCCTGATCGCCGTCAACATCTTCATCGTCTGGGGCCTCTGCACCGGCATGCACCGCGAGGCAACCACCCCCTGACCCCCGCCTCCGGCGCCCGGCGCCCGGCGCCCGGCCCGAGCCGGGCCCATACGGCCATCGAGTGTCCAGGTGAGGTTCGGAGTCCTTCGGGGCGGGGCTCCGTTACACCTCGCTGAGCTGGGCTCTCTCCGTTCGGTTCTGACTGATTCGGGGTCCCGCCGGGCGCGGCTCCCCTCGTCTCATGGTGGTGCCTCCAACAGGTTCCGAACGCCCCAGGAGGGCACCATGGGCAAGAGCATCACCCTGCGCACCGCTGTGATCATGGGCGCAGCCGTCACAGCCGGTTCCGCGGCGGGCAGCACGGCCGACGCGCTCGCGCAGTTGGCCGACCAGCCGCTGCCGATGCTGAGCCAGATTGTCACTGGTGCGGTGACGATCTGGGTGGTCGAAAAGCTGGACCGCGTGATCGCGGACACGGACGGGAAGTGACGGGCGGGGTGGTCCGCGGCGGGTGGTCGGCAGCCGTCACACCGGCCACTCGGCCGCTCGCCGCACCCGCTTGGCCGTTGCGGGAGAATCGGCCAGCGAGAGGAGCAACGACTCGGCGAACGAGGCGGGGATGCCGTCGAGTTCCCTGTCAGAGGCACCCGTGAGAATCTTGTTCGCGAACCGGTCGACCCAGCTGAACTGCTCCTGTTCGACAGCCAGTAGGAGAACGGCCAGCTGAACCCCGGTCGAGTTCCTCGACCCGCTTCGATCGGCCGCATCCAGCATCCAGCTCAACAACACCTCGGGTGCGGCGTCGATCGGAGCCTTCAGCAGGTCGAGTCCGATCAGCGCGAGGGCAGCCCCTGCGGCTTTGACCGATCGGGTGTTCCTCACCGTGTGAAGCGCGCACGCCAGCAGGTCGATTCGGGTCGTGTGACCCATCCGGCGGACCGTAGCCGGATCTGCCGTCAAGGCTGACAGAACAGTCTCCACCACGGGCGGTTCGAGTGCCGAGCGGTCCAGGTTGAGCCTGCGCGCAACGACACGGACATATCGCTCGTCCGTGGCGGCCTCGATGACGGTCAGGCAGGTGGAGTAGTGCGAGGCCAGTTCCGCGTGCGCGTTGCGGTCGCACGTCACGAGCGACATCAGGGTTCGCTCGGGCGAGTGCACAGCTCCGCCGGAGTCGCGAACGGTGGACAGGGAGACCTTCCCGAAGTCCTCGTATGCCACTGATGCCATCTGAGCCAACGCGTCGATGTCGTCGTCGCAGAGTATCCGTACTCGGCGTAGTCGCTCGTCGGTCGCGGTACTGCCCCAGCGCCGAGCGGGCGCCGGTAGGCGGGTTGCCGAAACGCCGGCTCCGGATGCGGGCATACCGCCGTGTCGGCCGTCCTGTGGGACCAGGCGTACCGCCACATCGCGCCGCTGGTCCGACCCCGCCGCGAACGGAGTGCAGATGACCGTGCGAGTGAACGCGTCCCACGAGGTCGGAGCGAGCTGCGACTGCCAGAGCAGGGCATGGTCGCGCCAGGCCCGGGGGGTTTCCGCGGGCGATCCGGTCAGGACCGAGAACCGCACGGTCTCGCGCACGGCAAGTTCGACGAGGAGCAGGTTCACACTGAAACAGGCATGCCGATAGGTGATCGAGACCGGTCCGGTGGTGTACTCCGCCATGCCGGCCGGGTGCGTGAACAACGCGTCGCGGAACATCCCCGGGATCATGTCCGTGGACGGGAGCAGTTCGCGCAGGTCGGACAGAATCTGTACACGGTCGGTCATGGGCGAGAAGGACATCAGACCGAAGAGCAAGTCCTGGTACGTCCCGCCGTCCGGACAGTGTTGGAGCGTCGAGGCGAGTTTCCTGGCGACGAGATACTCGCCGAACGTTGCGTGCAGGAACTCGTACCACCTGTAGTCCTGCCGGTTGCCGAGCTTTGCCCTGGCCTCGTGGATGAAGAAGAATCGGCCGAACAGCTTCCGGGCCGGCGGGTGGTCCGCCGGGCCTTTCGGGTCTCGCAGGAACTTGAGGTCGTGGTCCGCCTCCTCCGCGCTGACCCCCTGTCTGCCTCGGTTGAACATCGCGGTGGCAATGACGGAGAGATGGTCGAGCTCGGCCTCGACCTTGGCCTCCATCATCTCTGGAGCCAGGCCGGGCTCCAACTTCTCGATCTGTCGGCGCACGAACAACTGCATGATCTTCTCGTACAGTTCGACGCGGCTGAGACGGGAGATGCTGTTGCTGTCGCCCCGACTTGCGATCGCGTAGAAGAGTGCGAGCATCAGCAACAGCAGCGGCTGCGTCGCCAAGCCGGAGTGCCGGACAGCCATGTCTTCCGGCAGGGGCGTGATATCGCCGCGGTCGACCCGCTCGCGGTTCGTCCGGTTCCAGGTGTCGACCCACAGGCCGATCCGCTCGGCGTTGAACGGTTCGAGGCGCATGAGAAGGCACCCGTAAGGAATTTTGGCCTGGTCCGCGACCACCGTTCGGCTGGTGACGATGGCCGCGACCGGACGACCGTTGTCGGAAGACGCCCGCTGGAACTCCTCGATCTCCTCCAGATAGCGCCAGTGGTCGGCGCCGCCAGCCTGGAGCAGCTCGTCGAAACCGTCGAAGATCAGCACAGGCAGCACATCGGGTGACTCGTCGACGACCTCCGACCAGCCGACGCGCTTGTGCGTCGCCGCCCGAAGCGCGTGCTCGATCTGATCGAGGATCTCCCCATCGGCCGGAGCGTTCCGAAGCTCGATGCGGACCGGCAGATAGTCCGTGGCCGGCAGCCGTGCTGCCAGCATCCGTGTGAGGAGGGACTTTCCTGCCCCCGGGTCGCCAAAAATGATCAGAGGATGCAGCTCGATGGGCAGACCGCTCAGATATCCGGCGAGGAATCCCTGGATCTCATCGCGCAAGGGACGAGTCTGCCACCACTCTTCGACATGGGGTTGGTTGCCCTTGCGATAGACGGAGCACCGGAACGCCGGGTTGACATAACCCTGATGAAGTCGGGGGATCCCCGGCCGCAGGCCGCCGTGGTGTGCGTCGGCGATGGGTGAGATCGGGCGGGTCAGATCACGGCGGTAGATCGAGCTCAACTTCGCCGGCCATGCACGCGGCAAGGTCCTGCGGGCCAACGCGCCCAGAAGTGTTTCGAGTCCGTCAAGCCCCCGCTTCTGCTCCCGCAGTCCACGGGTCAGCTCTTCGAGTTTCCGCCGCCCTTCACCGTCCGGCAGAGTTCCGGACACTTCGACGGCATGCGTGCCGTCCTGGAGGCTGGCCCAGACAAACAACTCAGGACACTGATATGCCAGTTCACCGAGTCGAACCTCGTAGCGATCCTTGGCCTCGGCCCCCAGTGCGGCACGTCGGTCCGGCGGAATGACGGGATCCTGCTCGGCGACTGCCGCCACCACAGCGGAGTAGTGCTGTGCGACGCGCTCGCGGTGATCCGTGTACGAGACGTCAGCGACCGGCATCGGGGCGGCGGCCAGCTTCCCGTCCGCATAGGTCGCGGCAAGGATGTCGCGCACTTCGACGTGCTGCCCCAGCTCCAGCAGCAGGTCGAGCGCGGAACTGAGGATGAAGCTTTCGACGATGACGATCGTGTGCGCGGCGTGCAGCAGCCTCACGCGGTGCCGGCGGCACGCCTGCCTCACCGTGCCGCCGATTCCGGCCAGCAGAGCGTCGATGACATCCCGGAACTGGTCCCGAAACGCGTGGAGGTCGTTCGCCGCCGCGATGGAGTACAGGGCCAGACCCCCGGCTGTGGAACGGAGTTCGCTGTCCGGGCCTGCGAGCAGGATCGTGGCGTCCACAAAGCTGAAGTCCCAGAACTCGAACGTCTCGTTCGGTAAGGCGAAACGCTCATCCTCGTACGCATCGCCACAGATCCGGCAACGCGCCGGTACCAGACCCACCGCTTCGGCCTTGGGCCTGCGGACCGGCCCCTCCGCCTCCAGCGTGGTCACCAGCTCGTTCAAACGGCGGCGCCAGTAAGCCAGTTCCTCGCTGCTGCGCTCGTCCGTATCCAGGCCCGCTTCCTCAAGACAGACGGAGACGATACCGCGCACCACGTCCCAGCTCGGGGCCTTGGCCCGTTGCCCGTTCAGCATCTCCGACACTGTGGGCACGCTCAAGCCGAGCCGCGATGCCAGCTTCTGGAGGCCGACCTCGCGTTTGCGTACCAGTGCCTTCAGCGGCCGCCAGAAGCCGGCCACATGTTCATTCCCAGCCACGCAACGCTTGCCTTCCCCACTCGGCCGTTGCTTGTCCCGCAATCGTACGGGGCTTCCACGCCCCGCCATGGACCGTTGGCGGCGGCGAAGACTGGGAGCAGGCGGCGACTCCGCCATGGCTACAGCCAGTCGCGCTTCTTGAAGACGAGGTACAGGCTGACGCAGACCACGGCCATCAGGAGGATGGCGAAGGGGTAGCCGGCGGCCCATTGGAGTTCGGGCATGTCCTGGAAGTTCATGCCGTAGATGGTGCCGACCAGGGTGGGGGCGAAGAGGATGGCGGCCCAGGAGGAGATCTTCTTGATCTCCTCGTTCTGTTCGAAGCCGGCTTCGGCCAGGGCTCGCATTTCGGCGTTCTGTTGTTGGGAGACCAGGGTGGCGTTGACGGTGAGGATGTCGGTGAGGGCCTGGCGGAAGCCGTCCACGCGTTCGCTGGTGTGGGTGACGTGGTCGGCCACGTCGCGGAGGTAGCGCTGGAGTTCCTCGTCCGTGCGGTATTTGGCGAAGCCGGCCATCAGGGCGTGCAGCATGCCGACCAGGGGGCGGGTGGCGCGTTGGAACTCGACCATTTCGCGGGAGAGTTCGTAGATGCGGCGGGAGACCGCCGGGTCGCCGCGGAAGACCTCGGTCTCGATCTCGTCCATGTCGTTCTGGACGCCGGCGACGACCGGGGCGTAGCCGTCGACCACCGCGTCCAGGATCGCGTAGAGGACGGCCTCGGGGCCGAGGGAGAGGAGTTCCGGGGTCTTCTCCATGCGGCGGCGGACCGCGGTGAGGTCCGGGGCGGCGCCGTGGCGGACCGTGATGACGAAGTCGGGGCCGACGAAGAGGTGGAGTTCGCCGAAGTCGACCTCCTCCGCCGCGTCCAGGTAGCGGGCGGCCCGCAGGACCACGAAGAGGGTGTCGCCGTAGCGCTCCAGTTTGGGGCGCTGGTGGGCTTCCAGGGCGTCCTCGATGGAGAGCGGGTGGAGGTTGAACTCGGCTGCCAGGGAGTGGAGTTCCTCCTCGGTGGGGCGGTGCAGGCCGATCCAGGCCATGCCGTCGGGCTGTTCGCGCAGCTGGCGGAAGGTCTCGGCCAGGGTGAGGGGGGAGGCGATCCGGTGGCCGTCGCGGTAGACGGCGGAGTCCACCACGCTGCGGTGTCCGGCCGCCGGCTTCGGGGGAGGGGCGGGGGCGGTGGTCGGACGGCGCCAGCCCGCGTGTTTCGGGGTTCCCGGGTCGGGGGACGGTGAGTCGCCGGACCTGCCCGCGCGGTTGCGGCGGCCCCGCTGGTCGCGGTCAGGGGGGCCGGGGTGGTCGTCGCGGTCGCGGTCGCCGTCGCGGTGGTCCGACATGGTGGGTCCCCAGGGGTGTGGATCGCGCTCGCGGATGGTGACGATGGATTCGGTTTGGTTCGGACATATTGCAGGATATGCGGGCGGAATTCGGTCAAGGTTGAGGACAGTACCTGTCCGCGAGGCGCGTTAGGTTGCAGCCATGGCTTCCAAGAGCTCCACGACGCATCCCGTACTCGATGCCCGCGCCCTCAACCGTGCCACCCTCGCCCGGCAGCTGCTGCTGGAGCGCGCCGAGCTCTCGGCCGGGGACGCGGTCACGCTGCTGCTGGGGCTCCAGGCGCAGAACGTCCGGCCGCCCTACTTCCAGCTGCACGCCCGGCTCGCCGGGTTCCGGCCCGAGCGGCTGTCGGCGCTGATGGAGTCCCGCGAGGTGGTCCGGATGGTGACCATGCGGTCCACCATCCACACCCACACCACCGAGGACGCCCTCACCCTCCGCCCGCTCGTGCAGCCGGCCCGGGACCGGGAGGTGGCGATGTTCCGCAAGGGGCTGGTCGGGGTGGACCTGGACCGGCTCACGGCCCTCGCCCGCGACCTGGTCGACGCCGAACCGCGCACCATGGCCGAGCTCCGCGACGCCCTGCTCAAGGAGTGGCCCGACGCCGACCCGATGGCCCTGTCGGTGGCCGCGCGCTGCCGGCTCCCGCTGGTGCAGGTGACCCCGCGCGGGGTCTGGGGCCGCAGCGGGCAGGTCCGGCTGGCCCGGCTGGAGGAGTGGGTCGGCCAGCCGTCCGGCGAGGCCGCCTCGATGGACCAGACCGTACGCCGCTACCTGCGCGCCTTCGGGCCCGCCTCGGTGAAGGACATGCAGACCTGGGCCGGCCTCACCCGGCTGCGCGAGTCCTTCGAGCGGCTGCGCCCCGAACTGCTCACCTTCCGCGACGAGGCGGGGGTGGAGCTCTTCGACCTGCCCGAGGCCCCGCGCCCGGACGCCGACACCCCGGCCCCGCCGCGCTTCCTCCCCGAGTTCGACAACCTGCTGCTCTCGCACGCGGACCGCACGCGGGTGGTGCCGGCCGACCTCAAGGGGCGGAGCTGGAAGGGGAACCAGGCCTACTGCACGCTGCTCGTGGACGGGTTCCTGGCCGGGCTGTGGCGGCTGGAGGAGGGGACCGGCCCGGACCGGGACGGTGCCGTGCTGACCGTGGAACTGTTCGACACCGAGCCGGGTGCTACGGCTGCGGGGGCGCGTGAGGAGATCGTCGCGGAGGGGGAGCGGCTGCTCGCCGGGATGACCTCGGCCGACCGGCCCTCGGTGCGGTTCGGGCCGGTGTTCGACCGCCCCGCCTCGGACGGCCGCACCGCGTAGGACGGCCGTCCCGCCTCGGACGGCCGTCCCGCCTCGGACGGCCGTCCCGCGTCAGGCGGCTGATCGTGGCCGGTGGCGGCCGCGGCGTACTGGCGGGTGGTGGCGGTGGCGCGGCACGATGCCTGCCATGACACACGACGGCGCGCTGGACCCCTCTTCCCCCGCCGGACTCTTCCGGGCCGCCCGGGACTTCCTCCTGGAGCACCGCGAGGACCACCCGACCGCCTACCGGGACTTCGTCTGGCCCCGCCCCGACCCCTTCAACTGGGCGCTCGACTGGTTCGACCCGCTCGCCGCCGGGAACTCCGCCCCGGCCCTGTGCATCGACGAGGAGGACGGCACCGGACGGACCCATACGTACGAGGAGCTGTCCGCCCGTTCCTCCGCCACCGCGAGCTGGCTCCGGGAGCGGGGCGTCGCCGCCGGCGACCGGGTGCTGGTGATGCTCGGGAACCAGGTGGAGCTGTGGGTGGTGATGCTCGCCGCGATCAAGCTGCGGGCCGTGGTCATCCCGGCCACCCCGCTGCTCGGCACCCCCGATCTGCGCGACCGGGTCGAGCGCGGCCGGGCGCGCCATGTGGTGGCCCGCGCCGAGGACTGCGGGAAGTTCGACGGGGTGCCCGGCGACTACACCCGGATCGCGGCCGGAGCGGAGGTCCCCGCGGGCTGGCTGCGGCTCACCGACGCGGACACCCCCGACGCCACCGGCACCAGCACCGCCACCGGCACCGCCGCCCCCACCGCCTCCGCCCTCTTCCGGCCCGACGGTCCGACCCGGGCCGCCGATCCGCTGATGCTCTACTTCACCTCCGGGACCACCGCCCGCCCCAAGCTGGTCGAGCACACCCACGCCTCGTACCCGGTCGGGCATCTGTCCACCCTGTACTGGCTGGGCCTCCGCCCCGGCGACATGCACCTCAACATCGCCTCCCCCGGCTGGGCCAAGCACGCCTGGTCCAACCTGTTCGCCCCGTGGAACGCGGGGGCCTGCGTGTACGTCCTCAACTACGCCCGCTTCGACGCCGAGCGCCTGATGGCGGCCATGGACCGGCGGGCGGTGACCACGTTCTGCGCCCCGCCCACGGTGTGGCGGATGCTGATCCAGTCCGATCTCGGCCGGCTGCGGCGCCCGCCCCGGGAGGCCGTCGCGGCCGGGGAGCCGCTGAACCCCGAGGTGATCGAGAAGGTCCGGGAGGCGTGGGGGGTGACCGTCCGGGACGGTTTCGGGCAGACCGAGACCACCCTCCAGGTGGGCAATTTCCCGGGCCGGCCGGTGAAGCCGGGCTCCATGGGGCTGCCCGCGCCCGGCTACCGGATCGTGCTGGTGGATCCGGTCACCGGCAAGGAGTCCGCGGACGAGGGGGAGATCTGCGTGGACCTCGCCGACCGCCCCGCCGGGGTGACCACGGGCTACGCGGGCGATCCGGAGCGGACCGCCGAGGCGATGGCCGGCGGGGTCTACCACACCGGTGACATCGCCTCCCGGGACGCGGACGGCTACCTCACCTATGTCGGCCGGGCCGACGACGTGTTCAAGGCCTCCGACTACAAGATCTCCCCGTTCGAGCTGGAGAGCGCCCTGCTGGAGCACGAGGCGGTGGCCGAGGCGGCGGTGGTTCCCGCCCCGGATCCGCTGCGGCTGGCGGTGCCCAAGGCGTACGTCACCCTCGCCGCGGGCTGGGAGCCCGGGCCGGAGACGGCCCGGCTGCTGTTCGAGCACTCCCGCGCGGTGCTCTCCCCGTACAAGCGGATCCGGCGGATCGAGTTCGCCGAGCTGCCGAAGACGGTCTCGGGCAAGATCCGCCGGGTCGAGCTCCGGGAGCGGACCGCGCTGGGGGCCCCGGCGGAGTACACGGAGTAGCCGGGCCCGCCGGGCCCGCGGACCCGGCCGGCCGGGGCCCTCGGCCGGGCCGCCAGGCCGTCAGCCCGCCAGGCCGTCAGCCCGGCAGGACCGCCTCGATCGCGGCGATCATCTCGGGGGACTCCGGCTCGGTGCGCGGCCGGAACCGGCCCACCACCTCGCCGGCCGGCGAGATCAGGAACTTCTCGAAGTTCCAGCGGACGTCGCCGGCCTCGCCCTCCGGGTCCGGGGTCTTCACCAGCTCCCGGTAGAGCGGGTGCCGGTTCTCGCCGTTGACCTCGGACTTCTCCAGCAGCGGGAAGGTCACCCCGAAGCCGGCCGCGCAGAAGGTCTGGATGTCCTCGGCGGTTCCGGGCTCCTGCCCGCCGAACTGGTCGCAGGGAACGCCGATCACCGTGAACCCGCGCTCCGCGTACGTGAACTGGAGTCGTGCCAGCCCGGAGTACTGGGGGGTGAGCCCGCACTGCGAGGCGGTGTTCACCAGCAGGATCGCCTTCCCCTTGAAGGGGGCCAGGCTGGTCGGCTCGTCGTCCAGGGTGGTCAGCGGAATGTCGTACAGGTCGCTCATGAGGTCACTCCTCGCCATGCGGGTTGGGCCCTCAGAGGGTAAGGGGTGCCTCCGGGAGATTCCGTGGCCACCCGAGGGCCCGTCCGGTCAGGGCCCGTTGCCCAGCAGCTCGTCCGCCGGGTCGTTGAGCGGCTGCGGCATGCCCGTCAGGTCCATCACGAACAGCGGGATGCCCAGCTCGTCGGCGCGCACCCGGGCTTCCGGCGTGTACCCGGCCAGGGCGAAGTAGACGCTGGTGGCGGAGGCGGTCAGGCCGTTCAGCCAGACGCATTCCACCGCCCGCAGTCCGGCCGGGGCGGTGGTCGGGTCGACCTGGGCGACCAGTCCCGGGGCGCGCAGGTCCACCGCCGCCGAGGGCAGCGGCCGGGTGGCGTCGGGCTGCCGTACGTCGCGGAAGCCCAGCCAGCGCAGATAGAGGGCGGCCGTGGCCACCGCGTCCCGGGCGGTCCGGATGGTCATCGGCCGGAAGGCGGGCCGCTGTCCGGGGGTGACGGGCGGCTCCGCCGTCCGCGCGGAGGCCGACGGCGACGCCGCGGGGGCGGTGTCGGGCCCGTCGGTGTCCTCGTCCCGGACCGGGTGGACCGGGACCAGTACCACGGTGCCGCAGGCCCCGCAGCCCAGTTCCGGGTGCGGCCACTCGCTCTCCCGCCCGCAGTTGCCGCAGCGCACCAGCACCCAGCCCTCCGTCCAGGTGCGGTGGGTCAGCGGCACCGCGGCCCGGGTGAGGTCCAGGGGCGGCACCACCGGACTGCCGCAGGCGCAGGGGAAGACCGGAGGGGTGTAGCCGTTCTCCCGCAGGCATGCCGGGCATCGCACCGGGACCGCTTCCGCCATGACCTCGTACCCCCGCCGCCCGGTTGTCGCTGTGTGTAGGTCCATGGTCCACCACGCGCCACCGTCCGGGGAGACTCCGCGGCCTTTTGTGCAACTCACCGGGCGAAACACGGGCTTTTGGAGGTTTCACGGCAGGGCAGCGCCTTGACGCCGGTGAAGTTGACCCTTTAGCTTGTTCCGTATAGCAGAACAAAACTTCCGGATTACGGAAAACAGCCTGACCCGCAGGGAGACACGATGCCTCGTATGACAGCCGCCGCCGCTGCAGTGGAGATCCTCAAGCGCGAGGGTGTCGCACAAGCGTTCGGTGTCCCCGGTGCTGCGATCAACCCCTTCTACCGCGAGCTCAAGAACGTGGGCGGCATCGCCCACACGCTGGCCCGCCACGTCGAAGGCGCCTCGCACATGGCCGAGGGCTACACCCGCGCCAAGGCGGGCAACATCGGTGTCTGCATCGGCACCTCCGGCCCGGCCGGCACCGACATGATCACCGGCCTGTACTCGGCGATCGCGGACTCCATCCCGATCCTGTGCATCACCGGCCAGGCCCCGGTCTCCAAGCTCCACAAGGAAGACTTCCAGGCCGTCGACATCGCCTCGATCGCCAAGCCGGTCACCAAGGCCGCGACCACCGTCCTGGAGGCCGCCCAGGTCCCCGGCGTCTTCCAGCAGGCCTTCCACCTGATGCGCTCCGGCCGTCCGGGCCCGGTCCTGATCGACCTCCCGATCGACGTCCAGCTGACCGAGATCGAGTTCGACCCGGAGACCTACGAGCCGCTGCCGGTCTACCAGCCGAAGGCCACCCGCGCCCAGGCCGAGAAGGCCATCAAGTTCCTGCTGGAGTCCGAGCGCCCGCTGATCGTCGCCGGTGGCGGCATCATCAACGCCGACGCCTCCGACCTGCTGGTCGAGTTCGCCGAGCTGACCGGTGTCCCGGTCATCTCCACCCTGATGGGCTGGGGTGTCATCCCCGACGACCACGAGCTGGCCGCCGGCATGGTCGGTGTGCAGACCGCCCACCGCTACGGTAACGCGACCTTCCTGGAATCGGACTTCGTGTTCGGCATCGGCAACCGCTGGGCCAACCGTCACACCGGTTACAACCTGGACGCCTACACCAAGGGCCGCAAGTTCGTCCACGTGGACATCGAGCCCACCCAGCTCGGCAAGATCTTCGCCCCGGACTTCGGCATCGCCTCCGACGCCAAGGCCGCGCTGGAGCTCTTCATCGAGATCGCCAAGGAGCTCAAGGCCGAGGGCAAGCTCCCGGACTTCTCCGCCTGGGCGGCCTCCTCGCAGGACCGCAAGGCCAGCCTGCAGCGCCGTACGCACTTCGACAACATCCCCCTCAAGCCGCAGCGCGTCTACGAGGAGATGAACAAGGCCTTCGGCCCGGAGACCCGCTACGTCACCACCATCGGCCTCTCCCAGATCGCGGCCGCGCAGTTCCTGCACGTCTACAAGCCGCGCCACTGGATCAACTGCGGCCAGGCCGGCCCGCTCGGCTGGACCATCCCGGCCGCCATCGGTGCCGCCACCGCGGAGCCGGAGACCCCGATCGTCGCGCTGTCCGGCGACTACGACTTCCAGTTCATGATCGAGGAGCTGGCGGTCGCCGCCCAGCACAAGGTCCCCTACGTCCACGTCCTCGTGAACAACGCCTACCTGGGCCTGATCCGTCAGGCGCAGGGCGGTCTGGGCATCAACTTCGAGGTCAACCTCGAATTCGAGAACATCAACACCCCCGAGCTGGGCGTCTACGGCGTGGACCACGTCAAGGTCGCCGAGGGCCTGGGCGTCAAGGCCATCCGCGTCACCGACCCGGACAAGCTGGGCGAGGCCTTCGAGACGGCCAAGAAGTGGGCCCAGGAGCACCAGGTCCCGGTCGTCGTCGAGGCCATCCTGGAGCGCATCACCAACATCGCGATGAGCAAGACGGTCGACATGAGCGACGTCACCGAGTTCGAGGAGCTCGCGACCGAGCCGGGCCACGCCCCGACCGCCATCAAGTCCCTCAAGGTCTGATCGGCACCACCCGCACCACCCGCACCACCCGCGTCACCCGCTTCACCCAGCGGCCCCCGCACCTCCTCCGGGAGGGGCGGGGGCCGCTTCGTCGTTCCTGCCGGCTGCGGGCGCGCGCAGGGCGGTGTCCAGGGCGGTCATGAGCTGCGCGGTACGGCTCCGGCCGGCCGGGGCCGGCGGATACCTCCTCAGTACGTCCACGAGCACCGGGCCGGCGCGCAGCCGGGCCTCCCGGACCAGCCGCAACCCGACGTCCGGGTCGCCGTCCGCCCCGAGTTCGCCGATGCGGGCGGCGTTCGCCGCGGCCCGCAGGATGTGCCCCACCTGGGTGCCCCGGGCGATGGGGTGGAGATAGGCCGCGGCCGCGGCGTCCCCGGCCGCCCGTGCGGCGAGCACCGCGGCTTCCGTGGGGGCCTCCTTGGCGGCCCGGTGGGCGTCCAGGGAGGTGACGCGCTGGAGGCGGGTCCGCCGGGCGCCGTCCGCGAACGCCCGGGCCGCCTCGACGGCCGCACGCGGCCGGGGATCGTCCGGGACGGCCGCCTCGAACACCGGCAGGACCTCCTCGGCGCTCTCCAGGGCGTACCGGGCCACGACCCGTAGTTCGTCCACGGTCAGTTCGAAGTCCCCGGTGCCGCTCGCCATGTCCCGATCCTCCCACGGGGCCCGGGCGGGCCTCCGGACACAGCAAAGCGCCGAGTCACGGGACCGTCCGTGACTCGGCGCTCTGGTTCGTGGAACCCTCTGGAGCCTTGTGCTGTACGTATGACCGCCCGACGGGGCGAGGCTGGCGCGACAGGACGTTCGCTACCGCCGGGCGGGACTTGTGGGGAGGTTCCCGAGGTTCCCGGGTTCCCGAGGTTCCTCAGGGGTTCCTCCTCGTCCGCAGGGGCATCTGTGCGTGGCCCCTGTACAAGAGGAGTGGCTGGGACCGCGGTGGTGGCGACAGGACACCTTGGCTTCGTCTCCCTCAGGTCAAGAGACGGGCCGCTGGGCCTTTACCACCGCACTGGCTCGACACCACCGCGGTCCTCGTCCTGCCCCCTGCCGTTGACCACCCCTCATCCGGGTCCGCGGCAGCGGGCTGGCGCCCGGGGCCTGACCTCCCGTCAGACCCCCGGCGCGTTCTTGCGGCTCCTACAGCTCGTCGCGCAGGGCGCGGACGGCCGCCTCGACGCGCTTGCCGTAGTCGGCGTCAGCGGCGTGGAAGTGAGCCAGGTTCTTTTCGATGACGTGCTCCAGGGTGACCTGGGACAGGCCGCCGGCGATGTTCGCCACCAGACGCTGCTTCTCGTCCTCGGACATCAGGCGGAACAGCTCGCCGGCCTGGAAGAAGTCGTCGTCCTTGGTGTGGGCCGGCGCCTCGTGGGTGCCCGTGTAGCCGGTGACGGCCTTCGGGGCGCCCAGGGCGAGACCGGTCTCGGCCGGACCCTGGTACGAGTTGGGCTCGTAGTTCTTGTCGTGGCGCGAGCCGTTGCGCAGCGCCATGACGCCGTCGCGGCCGTAGTTCTGGGCGGTGGTCGCCTTGGGGGCGTTCACCGGCAGCAGGGTGTGGTTCACACCGAGGCGGTAGCGCTGGGCGTCCGCGTAGGCGAAGAGGCGGCCCTGGAGCATCTTGTCCGGCGAGGCGGTGATGCCCGGGACGAAGTTGTTCGGGGAGAAGGCGGACTGCTCGACCTCGGCGAAGACGTTGTCCGGGTTGCGGTCGAGGACCAGACGGCCCACGCGCTGCAGCGGGTAGTCGCTGTGCGGCCACACCTTGGTGAGGTCGAACGGGTTGAAGCGGTAGTCCGCGGCCTCGGCGGCCGGCATGATCTGGACGTAGAGGGTCCAGCTCGGGTTCACACCGCGCTCGATCGCCTGCAGCAGGTCGGTCTGGTGCGAGTTGCCGTCCTTGCCCGCGATCTCGGCGGCCTGCTCCGAGGACAGCGAGCGGATGCCCTGGTTCGTCTTGAAGTGGTACTTGACGAAGAAGGCCTCACCCTGGGCGTTGGTCCACTGGTAGGTGTGGGAGCCGTAGCCGTTCATGTGGCGGTAGGAGGCCGGGATGCCGCGGTCGCCCATCAGCCAGGTGATCTGGTGGGTGGCCTCGGGGGCGTGCGCCCAGAAGTCCCAGACGTTGTCCGGCTCCTGCTTGCCCGTGAAGGGGTCGCGCTTCTGGGAGTGGATGAAGTCGGGGAACTTGATCGGGTCCTTGATGAAGAACACCGGGGTGTTGTTGCCCACGAGGTCGTAGTTGCCGTCCTCGGTGTAGAACTTCAGCGCGAAACCGCGGGGGTCACGCACCGCGTCCGCACCGCCGAGGGAGTCGGCGACGGTGGAGAACCGCAGGAAGGTCTCGGTCTTCTTGCCGACCTCGCCCAGGAACTTCGCCGAGGTGTAGGCGGTGACGTCGTCGGTCACCTCGAAGTAGCCGTACGCCGCGGAGCCGCGGGCGTGCACCACACGCTCCGGGATGCGCTCGCGGTTGAACCGGGCCAGCTTCTCGATGAGCTGCTGGTCCTGGATCAGGAGCGGGCCACCGACGCCGGCGGTGGCGGAGTTCTGGTTGTCGGCGACCGGAGCGCCTGACTCGGTCGTAAGCACGCGCTTCGACATGGTGACCTTCCGTACGGGAACCTGCTGACGGAAAACGTCTTCCGTCATGCGGATGAGCCTAATTTCGGCTCGAACGTGACGTCAACAGTTTGTTGAAGAAAGATGAAGAGAGGTGATCCGGACGGTGCCGGCGCTTGGGCGCGACAGGACAGGTGTCAGCACCGGCACCATCCGGAAACTCAGGTCCCTCTCGGCGCGGCGGGACGTGCCGCGGGAGGGGGAGGGGGCTCAGCTCAGAGCTGGGCGCCGGATAGGCGCTCGACGGCACGGAGCAGGGCCGAGTGGTCCAGGCCGCCGTCACCCTGGGCGCGCAGCGAGGCGACCAGCTGGGCGACGACCGCGCCGACCGGGAGGGCCGCACCGACGTTGCGGGCGGCGTCGGTGACGATGCCCATGTCCTTGTGGTGCAGGTCGATCCGGAAACCGGGCTTGAAGTCGCGGTTCAGGAAGTTGTCCTTCTTGCGGGTCAGGACCGTGGAGCCGGCCAGACCGCCGTTGAGGACGTCCAGGGCGGCCTGGAGGTTCACGCCGGACTTCTCGAGGAAGACGACGGCCTCGGCGCAGGCCTGGATGTTCACCGCGACGATGAGCTGGTTGGCGGCCTTGACGGTCTGGCCGGAGCCGTGCGGACCGCACAGGACGATGGTCTTGCCCAGCGCTTCCAGGATCGGGAGCGCCGAGTCGAAGTCGGCCTGCTCGCCGCCGACCATGATCGACAGTACCGCCTCGATGGCGCCGGCCTCGCCGCCGGACACCGGGGCGTCGATGACGCGGATGCCCTTCTCGGCGGCGTTCTTCGCCAGGTCGATGGAGGTCTGCGGGGTGATCGACGACATGTCGATGATGAGCGCGCCGGACTTGGCGTTCTCCAGGATGCCCTCGGGGCCGTAGTTGATGGCCTCGACCTGCGGGGAGGCGGGCACCATCGTGATGACCACGTCGGCGTCCTTGACGGCCTCGGCGATCGAGCCGGCCGCGGTGCCGCCGGCGTTGGCCAGGCGCTCCAGCTTGTCCTGCTCCAGGGTGAAGCCGGTGACCGAGTAGCCGGCCTTCAGGAGGTTCTCGGCCATGGGGGAGCCCATGATGCCGAGACCGATCCAGGCAATCGACGGGAGCGCAGTGGGGTTGCTCATGATGAGGTCCTTAAAGCTATGTACGAAAAGTGACGAGGGTGCCTGGCGGAAAGCCCGGACTTCGTCCGACTACTGGGCGGCGCGGGCTTCCGCGGGCAGCCAGGAGAAGGACGCGGCCGCGTCGGCGGCCTTGTACTCCAGACCGACAAAGCCCTGGTAGCCGGCCTTGGAGAGCTGGTCGAGGAGGTCCTCCAGCGGCAGCTCGCCGGTGCCCGGGGCACCCCGGCCCGGCTTGTCCGCGATCTGGACGTGGCCGGTCTTGGCGGCGTACTTTTCGATGACCTCGGAGAGGTCCTCATCGTTCATCGCCAGGTGGTACAGGTCGAGCAGGAACTTGGCGTTCCCGAGACCGGTCGCCTCGTTCACCTTGTCCACGATCTCGATCGCGGCAGGCGCGCTCACCAGCGGGTAGAGCGGAGACTCGGGCTTGTTCAGCGTCTCGATCAGCAGGATCGCACCGACCCGGTCGGCGGCGCGGGCCGCGATGACCAGGTTCTCCAGGGCGAGCTCGTCCTGGACGGCGGGGTCCACGCCCTCGACCCGGTTGCCGTAGAGGGCGTTCAGCGCCTTGCAGCCGACCGAGGCGGCGAAGTCCGCCGCGAGGTCGATGTTGGCGCGGAAGCGGTCGGACTCCTCGCCGGGCACCGAGACCGCGCCGCGGTCCGGGCCGGGGAGCTGGCCGGCGTAGAAGTTCAGGCCCACCAGCTGGGTGCCGGCGTCCTCAAGAGCCTTCTTGAGGGCGTCCAGCTCCGCCTGGGCGGGAGTGGGGGTCTCGATCCAGGGCCACCACAGCTCGACCGCGGTGAAGCCCGCCGCGGCCGCGGCCGCGGGGCGCTCCAGGAGCGGGAGTTCCGTGAAGAGGATCGAAAGGTTCACATCGAAGCGCTGGTCCGTGTATCCCATGAGGGGTATGCGCTCCTTCCGTATTGCGGAAGTTAGTTTCTGCTTGATGGAAGACTGCATGGGTCCTGTCCCGGATGTCAAGTACGGACTGCCGGAAAAAGGTGACCGCGGGGTAGCTTGACCGCGTGCGATTGAGAGTGGAGTTCACGACCGAGCCCTTCGACCTCGAAGAGGCACCTGCCCATGCCGTGGCCGCTCGCGAGGTCATCCAGAAGGCCCAGCTGGACGCGGTGGACGTCGGCCCCTTCGGCAACACCGCCGAGGG
Organism: Streptomyces sp. NPDC033845; assembly: GCF_055576225.1. Classification (NCBI taxonomy): domain Bacteria; kingdom Bacillati; phylum Actinomycetota; class Actinomycetes; order Kitasatosporales; family Streptomycetaceae; genus Streptomyces; species Streptomyces sp. NPDC033845. The sequence continues at coordinate 27,694 of NZ_JBVIRI010000004.1, forward strand.
GGAGGCCGAGGAGCTGCTGGGCGCCGTGGCCGCGCTGCTGCGCGATGCCCTGGGGGCCGGTGCCACCCGGGTCTCCCTCCAGGTCAACGTGATCACGGAGGACGGCCGATGACCGAGCCCGGAGACCACCCGTTCGTCGCCGCGGTCAAGCCGCTGGTGGACGCCATGGGCGGGGAGCTGATGGATCCGGCCCTGGCGCAGCCCGACGACGTGGTGCTGGCCTGGGAGGGGCGGGACCTGCTGGCCGTGCGGCTCCCGCAGCTGTCCGACTCGCTGGACCACATCCTGGCCGCCCTGGAGCGCCGCCACGGGATGCCCCTCGCGGCGCTGGACCGGAAGTCCAAGCAGGACGTGGTGCGCATACTGGAGGCGCGCGGCGCCTTCTCCGTGCGCCACGGCGTCGAGACCGTGGCCGGCGCCCTGGGCGTCAGCCGGTTCACCGTCTACAACTATCTGAACCGCGAGAACCCCGGGAAGAACAGCCGGGAGTGAAGCCCGAATCACCCAACGTCACCGGCCGTCGCCCGAATCAACCGGGCGGCGGCTTTTGTGTACGGGAAGTTTCAACAAAGTGTTGACGCCGTGTTGTCGAAGGCGTTAGCTATGCGCAGCCCGTCTAAGCAACAACAGGCCACGGAGGCCTACCGTGACTTCGAGTCCGACCCCGGGTCTCACCCGGTTCAACGCCTTGGATGACAGCGCGGCCGCGGCCGAGCTCCACGAGGTGTGCGCCAGCTCGGCATGGGGGAGCAAGCTGCTCGCCCAGAAGCCGTTCGCCGGCGCCGAGGCCCTCTTCTCCGCCAACGAGTCCGCCATGGCGGAGCTCACCGCGGAGGACCTGGCCGAGGCCATGGGCGGCCACGCGCCGATCGGCCGGCCGAAGCCGGGGGACCCGACCTCCGCCCGCGAGCAGCGCGGCATGGCCGGCGCCTCGGAGGAGCTCAAGAACGAGCTCCTGGAACTGAACCTGGCGTACCAGGAGAAGTTCGGTCACGTCTTCCTCATCTGCGCCACCGGTGCGACCGGTGAGTTCATGCGGGACGCGGTCAAGGTCCGGATCGACAACTCGCCGGAGCAGGAGCGGGAAATCGCCCGCGGCGAGCTCGTCAAGATCAACAAGATCCGCCTGACCCGACTCGTAGAAGGAGAGTGACCATGAGCACCGCCACCACCGCGTCGGTGTCCACGCACATCCTGGACACCAGCATCGGCAAGCCCGCCGAGGGCGTCGCCATCTCCCTCTCGGCCCGTTCGGGCCTGGACGGCGAGTGGGCGGCCCTGGGCGGCTCCGCCACCGATGCGGACGGACGCTGCAAGGACCTGCCGGCCCTGCCGGAGGGCACCACCCACGTGCGCCTCGACTTCGAGACCGAGACGTACTTTTCCAAGAAGCAAGCCGAGGCGCAGCAGGACGCCCCCCGCGTAAGGGACAGCGGTCCGTTCTTTCCCGAGGTGACCATTACCTTCGCGGTCAACCCGGGCGAGCACTACCACGTACCGCTGCTGCTCAACCCGTTCGGCTACTCCGTTTACCGAGGGAGCTAGCAGACATGACCACGATTCTCGGCCAGAACCAGTACGGCAAAGCGGAGAACCGCGTCGTCAAGATCACGCGGGACGGCGACACCCACCACATCAAGGACCTGAACGTCTCGGTCGCCCTCTCCGGCGACATGGACGACGTCCACTACTCCGGCTCGAACGCCAACGTCCTGCCGACGGACACCACCAAGAACACGGTGTACGCGTTCGCCAAGGAGTACGGCATCGAGTCCGCCGAGCAGTTCGGCATCCACCTGGCGCGCTGGTTCGTCAACAGCCAGGAGCCGATCCACCGCGCGCGGATCCGCATCGAGGAGTACTCCTGGGAGCGGATCGCGACCTCGGACGCGAACTCCAAGTTCATCGGGTCCGACGAGGTCAAGCACTCCTTCGTCCGCAAGGGCCAGGAGACCCGCGTCACCCAGATCACGTACGACGGCACGAACTGGGAGGTCATCTCCGGCCTCAAGGACCTCGTCGTCATGAACTCCACCAACTCGGAGTTCTGGGGCTACGTGAAGGACAAGTACACGACCCTGAACGAGGCGTACGACCGTATCCTCGCCACCCAGGTGTCGGCCCGCTGGCGGTTCAACTGGACCGACGACGAGCAGCGCATGCCCAACTGGGAGAAGTCCTACGAGGCGACCCGCAAGCAGATGCTGGAAGCCTTCGCGGAGACCTACTCGCTGTCGCTCCAGCAGACCCTGTACCAGATGGGTTCGCGGATCATCAACCACCGTTCGGAGATCGACGAGGTCCGCTTCTCGCTCCCGAACAAGCACCACTTCCTGGTCGACCTTGAGCCCTTCGGCCTCAAGAACGACAACGAGGTGTACTTCGCCGCGGACCGCCCGTACGGTCTGATCGAGGCCACGGTCCTGCGGGACGGCGCCGACGCGCGCATCCCCGTGGACATGACCAACCTCTGATCCCGGTGCGAGACGCGTCCCGGGGCTCCGCAGTGGCCCCGGGGCGCGGCCCAACACACCCCGCACTTCGTGATTCGGCACCCGGAGCAACATAAGGGGCGGCAGTACTGTCAGCTGCCAGGCCCCCGGTTTCGGTACTCAAATTCCCTGGGCCTTGCCGTGCCCGTACCGCCACTGAAAGCACGAGGACAGCCCCATGTCAGCATCGGCAGCATCGGCAGCCCCTGACAGCGCGGTCGAGCGCATCGTCATCGAGAACTGCGCCATCGCGACCGTCGACGCCAACGACACCGAGTACGCCTCGGGCCATGTCGTCATCGCCGGCAACAGGATCGAGTCCATCGGTGCGGGCAGGGCCCCCGAGAACCTCGACAACGTGGTCCGCCGGATCGACGCCACCGGGCACCTCGTGACCCCCGGTCTGGTCAACACCCACCACCACTTCTACCAGTGGATCACCCGTGGTCTGGCCACCGACCACAACCTCTTCAACTGGCTCGTCTCGCTGTACCCGACCTGGGCGCGCATCGACGAGCAGATGACGTACACGGCCGCGCAGGGCTCCCTCGCCGCGATGGCCAAGGGCGGTGTCACCACCGCCATGGACCACCACTACGTCTTCCCCAAGAACTCCGGCGACCTCTCCGGCTCGATCATCCGCGCCGCCTCCGAGATGGGCGTCCGCTTCACCCTCGCCCGCGGTTCGATGGACCGCAGCAAGAAGGACGGCGGCCTGCCGCCGGACCACGCGGTCGAGACCCTCGAAGGCGCCCTGGCCGACACCGAGGCCACCGTCAAGAAGTTCCACGACGCGTCCTTCGACTCGATGACCCAGGTCGCCGTCGCCCCCTGCTCCCCCTTCTCGGTCTCCACCGAACTGCTGAAGCAGGGCGCCGAGCTGGCCCGCCGCCTCGGTGTCCGCCTGCACACGCACGGCTCCGAGACCGTCGAGGAAGAGCAGTTCTGCAAGGAACTGTTCGGCATGGGCCCGACCGACTACTTCGAGTCCACCGGCTGGCTCGGCGAGGACGTGTGGATGGCGCACAGCGTCCACATGAACGACTCCGACATCGCCGCGTTCGCCCGCACCAAGACCGGTGTCGCGCACTGCCCGTCCTCCAACGCCCGTCTGGCCGCCGGCATCGCCCGCGTCCCGGACATGCTGGCGGCCGGCGTACCGGTCGGCCTCGGCGTGGACGGCACCGCCTCCAACGAGTCCGGCGAGCTGCACACCGAGCTGCGCAACGCGCTGCTGATCAACCGTCTGAACCCGGTGCACCGCGAGCGCGCGCTCAACGCCCGCCAGGCCCTGCGCCTGGGCACCTACGGCGGCGCCCAGGTCCTCGGCCGCGCCGACAACATCGGTTCGCTGGAGGCCGGCAAGCTCGCCGACCTGGTGCTGTGGAACCTCAACACCTTCCTGCACTCCTCGATCGCCGACCCGGTCACCGCCCTGGTCTTCGGCGCGGCCGCCCCGGTGACCGCCTCGTTCGTCAACGGCAGGCAGATCGTCGAGAACAACCGTCTGCTCACCGCCGACGAGGACGCCATCGCGGTGTCCACCCGGGAAGAAGCGCAGCGCCTCGCGCGGATCTCCGCGCAGGCCTGATTCAAGGAATCCGGCCGGGGGGGACGGCCCCCGGCCGGTGGCCGCGGACCCGAGCGGGGTCCGCGGCAGCCGCTCCCGGGTGGTGCCGGTGAATCCTTGAGGACTCACGCCGGCACCCCCGGGAGACGGTGACTCGTGCCACCACCGGCCTCGCCGCCGGTGTCCGCAAACAGTGACGCGCCACCGCCACGGCACCGCCATGCCCGTTCACCACAACTCCATACCGGTTCGACTCGCAGAGCTTTCGCATCACCTCCAAGACACCCACGTCCCTGCCGACGTGTTACCCGACCGGAGGAAGCCGTGGCCGCAACGCCCAGGTTTCGCAAAGACGCAGTCGCTGTACCGCAGGGATCCGGGGAACCCGGGACTTCCGATGGGAAGCACCCGGTCGACGAGACCCTGCCCCCACTGAAGATGTTCACCAGCGGCCTCCAACACGTGGCCGCCATGTACGCGGGCGTGGTGGCCCCACCCATGATCGTCGGCCCCGCCGTCGGTCTCTCCGCCACCGAGACCGCCTTCCTGATGGGCGCCTCGCTCTTCACCGCAGGGCTCGCCACCCTCCTCCAGACCATCGGGTTCTGGAAGATCGGCGCCAAACTCCCCTTCGTCAACGGCGTCTCCTTCGCCGGAGTGACCCCGATGATCGCCATCGGCAAGGGGGAGGGGGACGACGCCATCCCCGTCATCTTCGGCGCGATCATCGTCGCCGGACTCCTCGGCTTCTTCGCCGCCCCGTACTTCGGGAAACTCGTCCGGTTCTTCCCGCCGGTGGTCACCGGCACGGTCATCACCCTGATCGGCCTCTCGCTGCTCCCGGTGGCCTTCAACTGGTCCCAGGGCGGCAACTCCACCGCCGCCGACTACGGTTCGATGCGCAACATCGGCATGGCCGCGCTCACCCTGGCCATCGTGCTGCTGATGCGGAAGTTCCTGCGCGGGTTCCTCCAGCAGATCTCCATCCTGCTGGGCCTGGTCGTGGGCACCCTGATCGCGATACCCCTCGACATGACCAGCTTCGACGCCCTCAAGGGCGCCGACCTGGTCGGCTTCCCCACCCCCTTCCACTTCGGGGCCCCGCAGTTCCAGGTCGCCGCGATCATCTCCATGTGCATCGTGATGCTCGTCTGCATGACCGAGTCCACCGCGGACATCCTGGCCCTCGGCAAGATCGTCGGCCGGCCGGCCGACGAGCGGACCATCGAGGGCGGACTGCGCGCCGACGCCCTGGGCAGTGCCGTCAGCCCGCTGTTCAACGGGTTCATGTGCAGCGCCTTCGCCCAGAACATCGGCCTGGTCGCGATGACCAAGGTGCGCAGCCGTTTCGTGGTCGCCGCGGGCGGCGGCATCCTGATCCTGCTCGGACTCTGTCCGGTCGCCGCGTCGGTGATCGCCCTGGTGCCGCTGCCGGTGCTCGGCGGCGCGGGCATCGTCCTCTTCGGCTCGGTGGCCGCCAGCGGCATCCAGACCCTGGCCTCGGCCGCTCTGGAGAAGGGCGAGAACGCCCTGATCGTCGCCGCCTCGGTGGGCATCGGCCTGATACCGATCGCGGCCCCGGAGTTCTACCACGCCTTCCCCGAGGACCTGCTGGTCGTCCTGGACTCCGGGATCAGCACCGGCTGCGTGGTGGCCATCCTGCTCAACCTGGCGTTCAACCACCTCGGCGCCCGGCGCGGTGCCGCGGCCGGGACGCCGGACCAGGAACCGGTACCGGTGGCCGTGCACTGACACGGCCGCGCCCCGGAACCGTACGGCGGTGCGCACGTCACCCACTGCGGGTGTGACGTGCGCACCGCCGTTTCCGCGTGCGCGCGGTCAGGGGGTGGCGGTCAGATACATCCCGGTGTGGTCCTGGCCCGGGGTGTTGCGGCAGCCGAAGGCGGGGGCGGTGGCCGGCTGGGCGGCGACCAGGGCGAGGCAGCGGCCGGCGGCGAGCTGCCCGTAGTGGTTGGGGTGCATGGACTCCTGGACCAGGCCCTGGGTCTCGTTGTTGTCGATCCAGCGGGCCCATTCGCTGGTCCGGCCCGAGGCCGGTACCGAGGCGGACACCGGCTTGGCGGCCTTCGCGCAGACCTCCCGGCCCTGAAGCATGTCCCGCAGGTCCATGAACTGGGCGCCCTTGGCCGCCGCCACCGCCTTCAGCCGGTCGGCGATCTGCGGGACGAGGGAGTCCCGGGCCCAGTCGGAGTCCCGGTTCCAGAAGGGGCAGCCACCGGTGCCGTAGCGGCTCCAGTCGCTCTGCGGGTGCCGGTTCTCCGCCCCGCGGGGGATCGGGGAGGGGTAGGACTGGAGCACGATCCGGTAGGCGGAGTCCGGGTAGCCGGCCGTTCGCATCACCGCGCGGACCTCGTCCAGGGACTTGCCCACCTTGGCCATCACCCCGCCGATCCGCCGGTCCACGCCCTCCTGCTGGTCGTCGTGGCAGTAGGAGCCCCAGAGCACGAAGTCGTAGGCGCAGTCCTCGATGATGTCCGCGAAGCCGAGGTCGTTGCCGCCGATGGACAGGACGATCATCCTGACCTGGTGGCTCGCGGCGACCGCGGCCAGCTGGTCGGCCTGCGGGGCCTCGCCCTTGAGCCCGACCCCGCCGGCCGATGCGCGGAAGACGTTGTCGGTGACCGCCCCCGAACAGGCCAGGTTGACGGCCACCTCGGCGATCGGGCCGGCGCTGCGCACCTCCGAACCGTCCGAACGGTGGCAGCCGTTGGCGGCGGTGGTGCCGTACACCCGGGACGGGTCGTAGCTCGAACCGCTCACCCAGGCGCGGTCGGTGCCGTTCCGGCTGCCGCTGTCGGTGAGGCTGTTGCCCTTCCAGCGGCCGCCCTCGCCGGAGATGTAGCTGTCGCCCAGCGCGACCACGGCGGTGGGGCCCTGCCCGGGGCCGGCCGCCGCGGTGCCCGTGCCGGTGCCGGCGGTGAACAGGGCGCCGAGGGCGAGGGGGAGGACCAGCGCGGCGGCGAGCCCGCGGGCCCGTCCGGTGCGGTGGGGGGTGCCGTTCCTGGTGCCTTCGCTGGCCTTGCGGAATCCGGTCACAACGGAACTCCTGCGGTAGGCCACGCCCGTGTCGGGAACAACTGCGGTGCGTGGCTGGGGAAGTGGGGGTACCTCCGGCCGGTGGCAGGCAGGAATGTGACACGCCCGCGGTTGTTACCGCCAGGTAGCTGCACATTACGATGGGGTAACGACCGATCGGTCGTTCGGTCCGCGGGCACGCCGAAGCCCCCGGCGTCCCGTGGACACCGGGGGCTTCGGGAGGCCGGTACGGCTAGCGGGCGACCAGCTGGTCGTACGCGGGCAGGGTCAGGAAGTCGGCGTAGTCGGCGTCCAGGGAGACCTGGAGCAGCAGGTCGTGGGCCTGCTGCCACTTGCCGGCCGCGAACGCCTCCTCGCCGATCTCGGCGCGGATCGCGGCCAGTTCCTCGGCGGCGATCTTGCGGGTCAGCTCCGCGGTGGCGAGCTCGCCGTTCTCGAAGACCACCCCGGCGTTGATCCACTGCCAGATCTGGGAGCGGGAGATCTCGGCGGTGGCCGCGTCCTCCATCAGGCCGAAGATGCCGACCGCGCCCAGGCCGCGCAGCCAGGCCTCGATGTAACGGGTGCCGACCTGGACGGCGTTGCGCAGGCCCTCGTAGGTCGGGCGGGCGTCCAGGGAGTCGATGGCGATCAGGTCGCCGGGGGCCACCGAGACGTCCTCGCGCAGCCGGTCCTTCTGGTTCGGCTTGTCGCCGAGCACCGCGTCGAAGGAGGCCATGGCGATCGGGACCAGGTCGGGGTGGGCGACCCAGGAGCCGTCGAAGCCGTCGTTCGCCTCGCGGTCCTTGTCGGCCTTGACCTTCTCGAACGCGACCCGGTTGGCCTCGGCGTCCTTGCGGGACGGGATGAAGGCCGCCATGCCGCCGATGGCGTGCGCGCCGCGCTTGTGGCAGGTGCGGACCAGCAGTTCGGTGTACGCCCGCATGAACGGGGCGGTCATGGTCACCGCGTTGCGGTCCGGGAGGACGAACTTCTCGCCGCCGTCACGGAAGTTCTTCACGATGGAGAAGAGGTAGTCCCAGCGGCCCGCGTTCAGGCCGGCCGCGTGGTCCTTGAGTTCGAAGAGGATCTCTTCCATCTCGTAGGCCGCGGTGATGGTCTCGATCAGGACGGTCGCGCGGACCGTGCCCTGCGGGATCCCCACGTAGTCCTGGGCGAAGACGAAGATCTCGTTCCAGAGGCGCGCCTCCAGGTGGGACTCCGTCTTCGGCAGGTAGAAGAAGGGGCCCTTGCCGAGGTCGATCAGCCGCTGGGCGTTGTGGAAGAAGTACAGGCCGAAGTCCACCAGGGCGCCCGGCACCGAGCGGCCGTCGAGCTGGAGGTGGCGCTCCTCCAGGTGCCAGCCGCGCGGGCGCATGACCACGGTCGCCAGCTGCTCGGCCGGCTTGAGGGCGTAGGTCTTGCCGGTGCGCGGGTCGGTGAAGTCGATCTTCCGCTGGTAGGCGTCGATCAGGTTGAGCTGGCCGAGGACCACGTTCTCCCAGGTGGGGGCCGAGGCGTCCTCGAAGTCGGCGAGCCAGACCTTGGCGCCCGAGTTGAGGGCGTTCACGGTCATCTTGCGGTCCGTCGGGCCGGTGATCTCCACCCGGCGGTCCAGCAGCGCGGCCGGGGCCGGGGCGACCTGCCAGTCTCCCTCGCGGACCTGTGCGGTGTCCGGGAGGAAGTCGAGGCTGGAGGTGCGCGCGATCTCCGCGCGCCGCTCCGCGCGGCGGGCGAGCAGCTCGTCGCGGCGGGGGGTGAACCGGCGGTGCAGCTCGGCCACAAAGGCCAGTGCCGCTTCGGTGAGGACCTCGTCCTGCCGGTGCAGGGGCTCGGCGTCGACGATGGCCGGCGATGACGGCGCTGGTGCGGACATATCTGTCACTTCCTTCAGCGGCGGTGCCTGGCGGCCGCGGGAGTGCTCGCGCGAGGACGGCACGCAGTGCCGTCGAGTGTGGAGAGTACCCAAATACGGTCGCGGGCGCCGTCTGGTGTTCAGGGCGCTTCTGACCAGTGGATAGTAATTTCCTCATGGTGGAAGTTCAATGGTTTGTTGATGTCGAGATTCTCTGAGTCGACATATACCCGCCCGCCATGGCGCTCAGTGCCACCCCGGTCACGCCACGCACAACGCCACGTGCGACGGCGTCTGCCACCCTGCGCGAGCGGGCCCGCGACCGCCGCTCCGCTCAGCGCTCCAGGTGCGCCAGATCGGCCGGTACGTCGATGTCGTACGGCTCGGCCACATCGGCGCACTCCACCAGGGTGAGCTCCGCCCGGTGCGCCCCCAGATGGACCCGGGCGCCCCGGTCGCCGGTCGCGGTGGCCATGATGTCCGGCCACCGGTCCGCGCCGAACAGCACCGGGTGCCCGCGCTCCCCGTCGTACGCCGCGGCCGCCAGGCTCGCCGGGGACCGGTACGCGGCCAGCACCCGGGACACCGCGGCCGGGCCGATCCCCGGCTGGTCCACCAGGGACACCAGGGCCGCGGCGGCGCCGGTCCCGGCCAGCGAGGCCAGTCCGACGCGCAGCGAGGAGCCCATGCCCTCGGTCCAGTCCGGGTTGTCCAGCACCACGCAGCCGTCGAGCCCGGCCCGCTCGCGGACCTCGGCGGCCGAGGCCCCCAGCACCACGTGCAGCGGGCCGCAGCCGGCCTCCCGCAGCACCCGTACGGCGTTCTCCACCAGCGGGCGGCCGCGGTAGGGCAGCAGGGCCTTGGGGCGGCCGCCGAGCCGCCGGCCGCCACCGGCGGCCAGCAGCAGTCCGGCGATCAGCGGACCGTCGGGGTGGGTCTCACGGAGGGTCGGCATGACACCGATTGTCGCCGGAGCCGACGGAGCATCCCCGTCCACCCCCCGCGCAGCGCGGCCGGCAGGGCGCCCGGCCGCAGCGGGTCGGAGATCCGGTGCTCGGCGGCGAGCAGCCGGGAACGTTCGTCGCGATCGGTGATCATCTGGGCAACTCCTTGCCAATCGGGGGCCAATACCTGGAGTCTGGACCTGGATTGGCCTGGCTGGCAGAGCCAATCAGGGGAGGTTGGCATGGCAGGCGTTGGAGTGGTCCATACGGCGGACAGGACCATCGGGAGCCGGCAGCTCGCCGCACTGCTCCCCGCGGAGGTGCTGGCACGGCCCGGCTACCGCGCCCTCGCGGACGCCGTCCGCACCCTGATCCTCGACGGCCGGGTCTCGCTGCACGTCCGGCTGCCCGCCGAACGCGAGCTCGCCGAGGCGGTCGGCGCCAGCCGGGCCACCGTCACCGCCGCCTACGACCTGCTGCGGGAGAGCGGCTACGTCCGCAGCCGGCGCGGCTCGGGCACCTGGACCGAGCTGCCGGAGGGCCACCGCCCGGTCGGCGCGCACACCCTGCTCGGCCCCGGCGGGGACTCGGAGGCCGGGGTGGACCTGGCCACCGCCGCCATGGGAGCCCCGGACGGCAGCATCGCCGAGGCCCTGGCCTGGGCCGCCGAGCGGCTCCCGGGCGCCGCCCGGAGCCCCGGCTACCACCCGTTCGGGCTGCCCGACCTGCGGACCGCCGTCGCGGACCGGTTCACCCGCCGCGGCCTGCCCACCCGGCCGGAACAGATCCTGGTCACCGCCGGGGCCCAGCAGGCGCTGGCCCTGACCCTGGGCCTGCTCGGCCGGCCCGGGGACCGGGTGGTCACCGAGAACCCCACCTACGCCAACGCGCTGGACGCCATGCGGCACGCACGGCTCCGCCCGGTGCCGATCGCCGTCACCGACGGCGGCTGGGACATGGAGATCGCCGAGTCCACGCTCCGCCAGACCGTGCCCCGGCTGGTGTACACGATCCCCGACTTCCAGAACCCGACCGGGGCGCTGATGCCCGAGGAGCAGCGGCTCCGGCTGCTCGCCGCGACCCGCCGCACGGGCAGCTGGCTGGTGGTCGACGAGACCATCGCCGACATCGCGCTGGACGTGCCCCCGCCGCCCCCGCTCGCCTCGCTGGCCGCCCGCGGCAGCGCCGACCACGTGGTCACCATCGGCTCGTTGAGCAAGACGCACTGGGGCGGGCTGCGGGTCGGCTGGATCCGGGCCACCGCCCGGCTGGTCACCGAGCTGACCGCCGCCCGGGTCGCCGCCGACATGAGCGGCTCGGTGCTGGACCAGCTGGTGGCGCTGCCGCTGCTGGCCGGCCTGGACGCCGGCCTGCCCGCCCGGCTCGACCTGATCCGGTCCCGCCGGCAGGCCCTGGTCGAGGCCCTGGAGCGGCACACCCCCGAATGGTCCTGGCGGCTGCCGCCGGGCGGCCTCTCGCTCTGGGTGGACCTGGGCGAACCGGTCAGCTCGGCGCTGTCCGAGCGGGCCGTGGCGGCGGGCATCCACATCGGCCGCGGGGCACGCTTCGGGGTGGATCCCGGGACCTTCGAGAACCGGCTGCGGATCCCCTACACGCTGCCCGCCGAGGAGCTGGAGGCCGGGATCCGGCGGCTGGCAGCCGCCTTCCACGACGGGGTCCCGCTGCCCCCGGCGGTGGACCGCCCGTACTGGGTCGCCTGAGAGACCCCGGGCCGGGACCCCTGGGCCGGGACCCCCGGGCAGGTCCGTACGCCGATGTGCCCAAGTCCGGGCGGCGGCCGCGCAGGGCGTCCTAGCATGACTGCCACACGGCGCGAGGGGGGGTCCATGGCGACGGAGCTGGGGGAGTCGGCGGAGTCGGTCGAGGAGCAGTACCGGACCGGGCTGGCGGCCTTCGCCCGCGAGCTCAAGGACCTCCAGCTGGCGCGGGGCATCGGCTACCGGGAGTTCGGTCCGCGCTCGCCCGCCCTCGCGCTCTCCGCGGCGGAGGTCGGCGAGACCCTGCGCGGAGCGCGGCTGCCCGGCGAGGAGTTCCTCAGCTCTCTCCTCAGGGTCCTCTACGAGGCGCCCGACGGCGGTCCGGTGGGCCGCGACGACCCCCGGCTGCGCCGCTGGGAGGACCGCCGGGAACACCTCCTGCGGCTCCGCGACCGGGCCCGGGAGGCCGGCGCGCGGGTGTCCGGCCCCCGGCCCGCCGCGGAGGGGGCCGCCGCCGGCACCGGATACGTCCCGCCGCCGGGCAACGCCTCCCTGTTCGAACTGGAGTCGGCCAAGTCCGACCTGCGGGACATCCTCGACGACCTCACGGTGGACGAGGAGCGGGTGCGGGCCGAGTTCCGCCGGCTCCTCGACGCGCGGGACCGGGTGGCGGCCGACCTGGACCGGCTCCTCGGGCACCTGGAGGAGGCGCGCGAGGACCGGGAGAGGCTGGCCCGCGAGGTGGACTCGCTGGAGCGGCGGCGCGCCCTGCTCGGCAGACAGCTGGACGAGCTCCGTGCCCGGTTCGCGGAGATCGACGCGGACCGGGTCGCCCTGCTCAGGGAGGAGAGCGACCTCAACGACCGGCGGGCCGCGCACAACTTCGACTGGGCCCGCTACGAGGAGTCCCTGCGGCACCGCGCGACCGCCGAGGCGGTCCGGCTGCGCGCGGAACTGGCCCGGATCCGCCCGGCCGCCGACCGCCCGGCCGCCGACCATCCGGCCGCCGACCGCCCGGCCGCCGACCCCCAGGATCCGGAAGGGGCGGCCTGAGCCGCTACGGGGGGTGCTACGGGGTGCGGATCAGGCGCCGGGCCCCGGCCGCGGCCACGGCCGAGGTGCGGGAGTCCACGCCGAGCTTGGCGTAGATGTGCACCAGATGGGACTTCACGGTGGCCTGGCTCAGGAACAGCCGCTTGGAGACCTGCTGGTTCGACAGCCCGTCCGCGACCAGCTGGAGCACCTCCAGCTCCCGTTTGGTGAGCGCCTCGGCGGGTGTCCGCATCCGGTCCATCAGTCGCAGCGCCACCGCGGGCGCCAGCGCCGACTGCCCCGCCGCCGCGGTCCGCACGGCCGCCGCGAGCTCCTCCGGCGGGGCGTCCTTCAGGAGGTAGCCGGAGGCGCCCGCCTCCACCGCCGCCAGGATGTCGGCGTCCGTGTCGTACGTGGTCAGCACCAGCACCCGGGGGCCGTCCGGCCGGGCGGTGATCGCGGCGGTGGCCTGGGAACCGTGCATCCCCGCCCCGAACTGGAGGTCCATCAGGACCACGTCCACCGGCTCCGAGGCGGCGAGCTCCACGGCCCGCTCGGCGGTGGCCGCCTCGGCGACCACGGTGAACCCGGGTTCGGTGTCCAGGACGGCCCGCAGGCCCGCCCGGACCACCGGGTGGTCGTCCGCCAGCAGCAGCCGGATGGTCATGTCAGGCCTCCACGGGGAGCGGCAGCGGCAGGGTGACGGCCACGGCGGTGCCCTGGCCGGGGGCGGACTCCACGGTGAAGACCCCGCCCAGGGATTCGGCGCGGGACCGCATCGCGGGCAGCCCGAACCCGCCGTCCCCGGCGGCCGGCGCCGAGCCGGGGTCAAAACCGCGGCCGTCGTCCACCACGTCCAGGGTCACCGAGGCGTCCATGAAGGTCAGGGTGATCTCGGCCCGCCGGGCCCCGGCGTGCCGGACCACGTTGGCCAGCGCCGACTGGGCGATCCGCAGCAGGGCCACCTCGTACGGGGTCGGCAGCGCGGCCGGCGGCACCGGCCCGCTCATCGAGAACCGGACCCGGGGCCCCGGCGCCGACCCGCACAGCCGTTCCAAGGCGGCGGCCAGCGAGCCGTGCTCCAGGTCCGGCGGGGTCAGCGCCCGGACGAACCGGCGGGCCTCCGCCAGGTTCTCCTGGGCGGCCTCCCGGGCCCGCCCGATGTGCTCCGCCGCCGGGGCCCCGGCCGGCAGGGTCCGCTCGGCCGCCCGCAGCAGCAGCTGGATGGAGGACAGGCCCTGGGCGAGGGTGTCGTGGATCTCCCGGGCCAGCCGCTCCCGCTCCGCGAGGATGCCCGCGCTCCGCTCGGCCGCGGCCAGCTCCGCCCGGGTGGTGATCAGTTCCTCGATCAGCTCCCGCCGGTGCTCGCTCTCCCGGTACAGCGCCTGGTAGCCCAGGACGGTCGCCACCGCCACCGCCCCGCCCAGCAGCGGCCCCAGGAAGGCCCCCGGGGTGACGGCCCCGCTGTGCGCCAGGAAGCCGCCGATGGCCGCGCAGGCGGTCACCGCGACCATCGGCACGCCCCAGCGCAGCGGCAGCAGGTGCAGGTGCAGGAAGTACAGCGGGAAGGCGATCCACAGCCCTTCCGGGGACACCGCCAGCAGCGCCGCCCAGGCCGCGCCCAGGGCGGCCAGCCAGAGCGCGCCCGCCCGGGGCGAGCGGTGCACGGCCGGGGTCCGCACCCCGGCCGCGTACACCCCGGCCATCAGCAGACAGGCGGGCAGCACCAGCGCCGGACGGGCGCCGGGCTCGGTCAGGGAGCGGGCCGAGGCCAGCGCGAGCAGCCCGAGCAGCAGGGCGTGCAGGCAGAGCCGGAGCACCCGGGAGACGGGGGTGAGGGGGCGGGAGCGGAGAAGAGCCATGACCCGACCAGCGTAGAGCGGCCGGGGGGCCGCCCGGTCAACCGAAAGTTGGATGTCCCGGTGCACCCTTCGACACCAGGATCGGTACGGCGGCGCGATGCCGGCCGCGCGGGTGGGGGAGCAGGGTGGGGATCATGTTCGTCGCATGGAGAGACCTCAGGTTCGCCAAGGGCCGGTTCGCCCTGATGGGTGCCGTCGTCGTGTTGATCACCCTGCTGGTGGGCCTGCTGTCGGGGCTCACCGCGGGGCTGGCCCGGGAGAACGTCTCGGCGGTCACCGGGCTGCCCGCCGACCGCCTCGCGTTCGCCGCGCCCGCCGGGGACCAGGAGGTCTCCTTCACCGACTCGCAGGTGTCCGAGCCGGCCTGGCTGGGCTGGCGGGAGCGGCCCGGGGTGCGGTCCGCGGAGCCCGTCGGGATCCGTACCACCAGCGCGGCCGCCGGGGACCGCACCGCCTCGGTGTCCGTGTTCGGCGTGGAGTCCGGCGGCCCGCTGGCCCCCTCCGGCCTCACCCAGGGGCAGCTGGTGCTGACCGCGAAGGCGGCCGCGGAACTGGGCGGGCTGCGGGCCGGCGGCAAGGTGCGGATCGGCCCGCTGGAGCTGACCGTGGCCGCCGTCGCCGGGACCGCCTCCCACAGCCACACCCCGGTGGTCTGGGCGGACCTCAACGACTGGCAGCGGATCGGCAACCCGGGCACCTCCATCGAGACCCTGGCCACCGTCATCGCCCTGACCGGGGACTCCGGCACCGACTGGGCGGCCGGGGACCGGGCGGCCGGCACCGAGAGCCGGAGCGTGCCGGACGCCCTGGGGGCCATCGGCTCCTACCAGGCCGAGAACGGCTCGCTGCAGCTGATGCGCGGCTTCCTCTTCGCCATCTCGGCGCTGGTCATCGGGGCGTTCTTCACCGTCTGGACCATCCAGCGCAGCGGGGACGTCGCCGTCCTCAAGGCGCTCGGCGCCTCCACCCCCTACCTGCTCCGGGACGCCCTCGGGCAGGCGGTGGTGGTGCTCCTGGCCGGCACCGGGCTGGGCAGCCTGCTGGCGGCCGGCCTCGGCGCGCTGATCAGCGGCGGCGACGTGCCCTTCGTGCTGGACGCGGCCACCGTGCTGCTGCCCGCCGGGGTGATGGTCCTGCTCGGTGCGGCCGGTGCGGCCCTGTCCATCCGGCGGATCACCGCCGTCGACCCGCTGACCGCCCTGGGGAGCGCCCGATGACCCTGCTCGTGCACGAGGCCACCCTCAGCTACCCGGACGGGGACGGCCGGCTGACCGCACTGGACCGGGTGGACCTGGAGGTCCCGGCCGGGACCCTCACCGCGGTGGTCGGCCCCTCCGGGTCCGGCAAGTCCAGTCTGCTGGCGGTGGCCGCGACCCTGGTCACCCCGGACTCGGGCCGGGTGGAGATCGCCGGCCGGGACACCTCGGCGATGTCGGCGGCCGAGAAGTCGGCCCTGCGCCGGAGCTCGGTCGGGATCGTCTTCCAGCAGCCGAACCTGCTGGGTTCGCTGACCGCCGCCGAGCAGCTCCAGGTGATGGCCCACCTGTCCGGCCGGCCCTCCCGGCAGCTGCGCCGCCGGGCCCTGGAGCTGCTGGACGCGGTCGGTCTGGCGGACAAGGCGGACCGGCGGCCGCACCAGCTCTCCGGGGGCCAGCGGCAGCGGGTGAACATCGCCCGGGCGCTGATGAACGAGCCCGCGGTGCTGCTGGTGGACGAGCCGACGAGCGCGCTGGACCACGAGCGCGGGGCGGCCGTGCTGGACCTGCTGGTGGCCCTGACCCGGGAGCGGTCCACGGCCACCGTGCTGGTCACCCACGACCGGTCCCATCTGCGGGTGGCGGACCGGACGGTGGCCATGGCGGACGGCCGGCTCGGCGACTCCGTCCCGGCCTGACCGGACCGACCGGTCACCCGAAGGCCCCGCCCGACCGGACACCCGAAGGCCCCGGCCGCTCCCTGCACAGGGAGCGGCCGGGGCCTTCGCGCGCGCTGCGGCCGGCTACGCCGGGTTCTGGTTGGCCAGGGCCACCGACAGCTCGGCGGCGACGCCCTGGAGGATCGGCACGAAGGACTCGGCCACGGCCTCGGTGACCCGGCCGGCCGGGCCCGAGATGGAGATCGCGGCGGCGGTCGGCGAGTTCGGCACCGACACGGCCAGGCAGCGGACTCCTATCTCCTGCTCGTTGTCGTCCACCGCGTAGCCGGCCTTGCGGACCTGTTCCAGGGCCTCCAGGAAGCCGTCCGGAGTGGTGATGGTCTTCTCGGTCGCGGCCGGCATCCCGGTGCGGGCCAGCAGGGCGCGGACCTCCTCGGCGGGGGTGTGCGCGAGCAGCGCCTTGCCCACCCCGGTGGAGTGCGGCAGGACCCGCCGGCCGACCTCGGTGAACATCCGCATCGAGTGCTTGGAGGGCACCTGGGCGACGTACACGATCTCGTCACCGTCGAGCAGGGCCATGTTCGCCGTCTCGCCGGTCTCCTCGACCAGCCTGGCCAGGTAGGGGCGGGCCCAGGTGCCGAGCAGCCGGGAGGCGGATTCGCCCAGCCGGATCAGCCGGGGGCCCAGCGAGTACCGCCGGTTCGGCTGCTGCCGTACGTAGCCGCAGGCGACGAGGGTGCGCATGAGGCGGTGGATGGTGGGCAGGGGAAGTCCACTGGCGGCGGAGAGTTCGCTCAGGCCGACTTCGCCCCCGGCGTCGGCCATCCGTTCGAGCAGATCGAAGGCGCGCTCAAGGGACTGGACGCCACCGCTGGCGGCGGTGGGCTTCGAGGAAGCGTCGGTGGTGCTGGCGCTGGACGTCGGCACGGCGCGGTCCTTTCGGTGCTGGCAGGCAAGGAAGCAGCCTACCCGGCGGTGGCCGTCGGCCCTAGTGCCGGGGGAGCGCCGTCTCCGCCGGTCAGAGGTGGTTTGTCCTGGTGGTGGAGGGCCTTCGGGGGGTGCCTGCCCGGCTCCCGGTGGTGGTAGCTACGTTCTGTAGAGCGAAATCTTAATTCCATTCTGTGGAAACCTCCAATTGCGGCCCGGGTGGCTGGGCGGTCCGTCCGGCCGCTCTTGACGGGCCGTGGATCGACGTGAAGACTCCGTCAACAGAACGTTGAATTTCGCTCTGTGGAAGTAGATGGGGAGGTTCCGGGTGTCCGACGTGGCAGTGGAACTGGTACTGCGCTCGACGCGCGTCATCACCCCCGAGGGGACGCGCGCCGCTTCGGTGGCCGTGGCCGCCGGGAAGATCGCGGCCGTACTGCCGTACGAGGCCGAGGTGCCCGACGGCGCCCGCCTGGAGGACTTCGGCGACGACGTGCTGCTCCCCGGCCTGGTCGACACCCACGTCCACGTGAACGACCCCGGCCGCACCGAGTGGGAGGGCTTCTGGACGGCCACCCGCGCCGCCGCGGCCGGCGGGATCACCACCATCCTCGACATGCCCCTGAACTCGCTGCCGCCCACCACCACGGCCGCCAACCTGGTGGTCAAGCAGGACGTGGCCCGCGCCAAGGCGCACGTGGACGTCGGCTTCTGGGGCGGCGCGCTGCCCGACAACGTCAAGGACCTGCGCCCGCTGCACGACGCCGGGGTCTTCGGCTTCAAGTGCTTCCTGTCGCCCTCCGGCGTGGACGAGTTCCCCGAGCTCGACCAGGAGCAGCTGGCCGCCTCCCTCGCCGAGATCACCGGCTTCGGCGGTCTGATGATCGTGCACGCCGAGGACCCGCACCACCTGGACTCGGCCCCGGTCGTCCCCGGCCCCAAGTACACCGACTTCCTGGCCTCCCGCCCCCGGGACGCCGAGAACACCGCGATCGAGAACCTGATCGCCCAGGCCAAGCGGCTGAACGCCCGGGTGCACGTGCTGCACCTGTCCTCCTCCGACGCGCTGCCGCTGATCGCCGCCGCCAAGGCCGAGGGCGTCCGCATCACCGTGGAGTCCTGCCCGCACTACCTCACCCTCACCGCCGAGGAAGTGCCGGACGGGGCCAGCGAGTTCAAGTGCTGCCCGCCGATCCGCGAGGCCGCCAACCAGGATCTGCTCTGGGACGCGCTGGCCGACGGGACGATCGACTGCATCGTCTCCGACCACTCGCCGTCCACCGCGGACCTGAAGACCCCCGACTTCTCCACCGCCTGGGGCGGCATCTCCTCCCTCCAGCTGGGCCTGCCGGCCATCTGGACCGAGGCGCGCTCCCGCGGCCGCTCCCTGGAGGACGTGGTCCGCTGGATGTCCGAGGCCCCGGCGAGGCTCGCGGGCCTCGCGCAGAAGGGCGCCATCGAGGCCGGCCGCGACGCCGACTTCGCCGTCCTCGCCCCTGAAGAAACGTTCACTGTGGTTCCGGCCGAACTCCACCACCGCAACCAGGTCACGGCGTACGCGGGCAAGACCCTGCACGGCGTCGTGAAGTCCACCTGGCTGCGCGGGCGGCAGATCGCCGACCACGGCACCCCGTCCGAGCCCACCGGCCGACTCCTCGAAAGGCAGAACTGACCGTGGCGATTGAATCCTTCACCGGCAACGCGAACCCGTACGGAGGCGGCGACCCGTACGCGGACTACCGCACCGCGGAATTCCCGTTCACCCAGTACGCGAACCTCGCCGCCCGTGAGCTCGGCGCCGGTGTCATCGAGGCCAACGACGAGTTCTTCGCCCAGCGCGAGAACCTGCTGATCTCCGAGGCCGCGCACTTCGACCCCGAGGACTTCGGGCACAAGGGCAAGGTCATGGACGGCTGGGAGACCCGCCGCCGCCGCGGCGTCTCCGCCACCCAGCCCTGGCCCACCCCCGAGGACCACGACTGGGCGCTGGTCCGCCTGGGCGCCCCCGGCGTGATCCGCGGCATCGTCGTGGACACCGCCCACTTCCGCGGCAACATGCCGCAGGCCGTCTCCGTCGAGGCCACCAACTGGCAGGGCGCCCTCGCGCCCACCCCGGAGGAGCTCCAGGGCGCCGACGTGAAGTGGACGACGATCGTCCCGCGCACCCCGGTCGGCGGCCACGCGGCCAACGGCTTCGAGGTCACCGTCGAGCAGCGCTTCACCCACCTGCGCGTCAACCAGCACCCCGACGGCGGCATCGCCCGCCTGCGCGTCTACGGCGAGGTCCTGCCGGACCCCAAGTGGCTCGACGCCCTCGGCTCCTTCGACGTGGTGGCCCTGGAGAACGGCGGCGCCGTCCAGGACGCGTCCAACCGCTTCTACTCCCCGCCGACCAACACCATCAACCCGGGCCGGTCCCGCAAGATGGACGACGGCTGGGAGACCGCCCGCCGCCGCGACAACGGCAACGACTGGATCCGCTACCAGCTCGTCGCCGAGTCCGAGATCCGCGCCGTCGAGATCGACACCGCCTACCTCAAGGGCAACTCGGCAGGCTGGGCCTCCCTGTCGGTGAAGACCGGCGAGGACGGCGAATGGCAGGAGTTCCTGCCGCGCACCCGGCTGCAGCCCGACACCAACCACCGGTTCGTCCTGGACGCCCCGGCCGTCGGCAGCCACGTCCGCATCGACATCTTCCCGGACGGCGGCTTCTCCCGCCTCCGTCTCTACGGCTCCCTGACGGAGAACGGCGCGGCCGCGCTGACCGCCCGTCACCAGGAGCTGGGCGGCTGACACCGCCGGCGGAACGACCGGGGGCCGACACCCCCGGGCCCCCGCGGGCGGAGCGACACCCGCCCGCGGGTCCGCGCGCCGCGCCGGAAGACAGCGCCGGCCGGCCGCACACCACACCGAAGGGGCGTACCCGGGCGATCGGCCCCGGTACGCCCCTTCGGCGCGCCCGCGGTGCGGCCCGGCCCGTACGGGCTCCCCGCCGGGTCGGGCCGCACGGCGCGTCCCGGCCGGGCCGTACGGCCGGGGTCGGGACGGGTCAGGCCGCGTGGCCGCCGTCCACCGCGAACTCCGCCCCGGTGACGAATCCGGACCCGGCCGCCGCCAGGTACGCCACCGTCCCGGCCACCTCCTGCGGGGTGCCGAACCGCCCCACCGCCGTCAGCGCGGTCTGGAACCCGGCGGTCGGGCCGTCCGCCGGGTTCATGTCGGTGTCCACCGGGCCCGGCAGGACCAGGTTGGCGGTGATGCCGCGGCCGCCCAGCTCCCGGGCCAGCGCCCGGTTCAGCCCGGACAGCGCCGCCTTGCTCATCGTGTAGAGGGTGCCGCCCGGCCCGGGCACCCGGGCGGCCATGCAGCTGCCCACGGTGATGATCCGGCCGCCCTCCCGCATCCGTCCGGCGGCGGCCTGGGAGGAGAGGAACACCCCGCGCACGTTCACCGCGAGGACCCGGTCCACCTCGGCCAGGGTGAGCTCCTCCAGCGGGCCCAGCACCCCGATGCCCGCGTTGTTGACCAGCACGTCCAGCCGTCCGAAGGTGTCCGCCGTCCAGTCCACCGCGGCCGCCGGGTCCCCGGGGGTGCCGGCGTCGGCGCGGACCGCCCGGGCCTTGCGGCCCAGCCCCTCGATCCGGCCGACCACCTCGGCGGCGGCCGCCTCCTCCCGGGCGTAGGTGATCACCACGTCGCAGCCCTCCCGGGCGAGCCGCAGGGCGATGGCGGCGCCGATGCCGCGGCTGCCGCCGGTGACCAGGGCGACCCGGGCCGGTTCCGTCTCCCGACCGGTGATGGTTTCCATGAGCACTCCAAACTCGTTCCGTCTTCAACGAGTTCTAGGGAACCGGGCCGCCCGCCTCGGCGCTGGCGGGAATGCGACCTCGCGTTTCCGCCGGGTCCGGGGCCCCGCCCGGACCGCGGGCCAGCGCCGACTCCAGGTCGTCCAGCGCCCGGCGGGCCGCCGCCAGCCGGGACCGCAGCTCGGCCGGGGTGGGGTCGGCCGGCGGCGGGCCCGGCCGCTTGAGGGCCTCGCGCTCCGCCCGCTCCTGCTCCCGGGCCTCCTCCAGGGAGCCCAGCACCACCCCGATCAACACGTTGACCAGCACGAACGAGGCCAGCAGCACATAGGAGGTGTAGTAGACCAGGGTCAGCCGGGACAGCTCCAGACCGCCCCGGACCGCATCCCCGAACCCGTCCAGGGTGGTCAGCAGGAGCAGGGTCAGCGCGGCCCGCCCCACCGAGCCGAACCGCTCCGGATCCGCATCCGCGAAGCACATCCAGCCGACCATCGCGTACACGTAGACGACCAGCGCGCCCACCAGCAGGAAGCTCAGCGTCCCGGGCAGCGCCCGGGCCACCGCGACCAGGTAGACCCGCAGCTGCGGCAGGAACCGGGCCGTGCGCAGCACCCGGCTCAGCCGCAGCAGCCGCAGCAGGGTGGTGTTCTCGCGGACCACCGGGAGGACCGCGGCCACCAGGACGAGCAGGTCGAAGAGGTTCCACGGGTCCTGGAGGAAAGCTTTCGGCCGGTCGGCGTGGGCCGCGGCCCGTACCGCCAGCTCCACCGTGAACAGCACCAGGAAGGTCTTCTCGGCCGCGGCCAGCACGTCCGGGTGGGCGGTGGTGACCCCGCTGTAGGTCTCCACCCCCAGCAGCGCGGCGTTGCAGAGGATCAGCAGCAGGACGGCCAGCCCGAAGGCGGGGGAGTCCACCAGGGCCCGGCAGCGGACGGCCAGGCGGACCCGTGGCGGAGCGGAGGCGGCGATGACGGTCAAGGGCGGTCCCGGAGGCTCGGAGGCGCGGACGGCCACGGGGATCCGGGCAGGGCTCGCCCGCCGGAACATGGCCGGCGGTGATCGTGTCAGCACGGCTGGTTCCCGAACGGCGGGAAATCATCCGAAGGAAGGGCATAACCCGGGTTTCTCACGCCTACGGGTGAGCCCAGGTGCGCCCGCGCGTGTGCCGGGCGCACGCCGGTGCGAAGCCCGCGTACGAGCCCGGCCGAGGCCGACGGCCTAGGAGGAGCCGGCCGTCGCGTCGCGTTCGGCGGCGCCGTGCAGCGACTTGGTCAGCATGCTGCCGACCACGATCAGGGCCACGCCCAGCCACCACAGGTTCCCGTCGAAGACCAGCACCGCGATCCCGATCGGCACCAGCAGCCCGGCCAGCGGCACCAGGAACCCGGCCAGCGGGGGCGGCTCCGGCCCCGGCAGGCCCTGCTCGCGCAGCGCCCGGGCCCGGGCGACCTCCGGGTACCAGACGGTGAACTTCAGCGCCGCCACGATGGCCAGGATCTGGATGATCCAGCCGGTCCAGATGTTGTTGGGGTTCCGCAGCACCAGGTCGCCGTAGGCGCCCGCGATCGCCGCCACGAGGAACGCCAGGCCCCACACACCGGTGATGGTGTAGTTGGTGCGGAGGAAGGCGGGGGTGTGCCAGATGGCGGGGTCCGTCTGCTCGCGGGCGTACTGGATGGTGAAGGGCTGCCGGATCAGCATCGAGCCGAAGGCGATCAGGGTCAGCGCGATGTTGGAGACCTCCCCGGCGTAGGTCTCCAGCCAGCGGTGGGTGCCGGGGCCGGCCAGCGCCCCGACCACCGCCATCGCCGCGAAGAACACCAGGTCGGAGAGTTCCAGCAGCTTCCAGGAGGAGCCCCGGCGGACCAGCCGGCCGGCGGCCACCAGCACCACCGTGACCAGCAGGGCCAGGAGCACCGCGAGCTCGAACCGTCCGGGCCCGACCAGCAGGGAGAACACGATCCACGGCGACATGCCGATGACGGGGCTCTCCAGCAGCCCGCTCAGTCCGCTCCGCGCCGTTTCCGGTACGTCGGCGTTCATGTCCCCAGCTTGCCGCCACCGACCGCCCGGCGCGCGCCCAGGTATTCCCTCGACCGGCAAGATCGGCTCGGGTAGCGTGACCACGCCCGCGTGCGAGCCGCCGAAGTCTGCACCCGCCCGAAGCCGTTGGAGAATCCGGTGTCCACCCTCGCCGCGCCCGTCCTCGCCCCTCGCCGCACCTGGGCGGCGGACCTGCCCGTCCTGCTCGTCGCCGTGGTCTGGGGCGGCAGCTATCTCGCCGCCAAGGGCATCACCACCACCCACACCGTGATCGCCGTCCTGGTGCTGCGGTTCGCCCTGGTGCTGCCCTTCCTGGTGGCCGCCGGATGGACCCGGCTGCGCGCCCTGAACCGCGCCCAGCTGCGGGGGGCGGGCCTGCTGGGCCTGGTGCTCGGCGGGATC
Organism: Streptomyces sp. NPDC033845; assembly: GCF_055576225.1. NCBI lineage: Bacteria > Bacillati > Actinomycetota > Actinomycetes > Kitasatosporales > Streptomycetaceae > Streptomyces > Streptomyces sp. NPDC033845. Next base: position 51,254 of record NZ_JBVIRI010000004.1, read on the forward strand.
TTCCTGCTGGAGACCTACGGGGTGGTGCACACCTCCGCCACCAACGCCGGGCTGATCATCAGCCTGACGATGATCTTCACCCCGCTCGCCGAGGCGGCGGTCCGCCGCACCCGGCCCTCCGGGGCCTTCCTCGCGGCCGCCGGACTCTCGGTGGCCGGGGTGGTGCTCCTCACCCAGGGCGCCGGGTTCAGCGCCCCCGGCCTCGGCGACCTGCTGATCCTCGGCGCGGCCTGCGCCCGGACCCTGCACGTGCTGCTGATGGCCCGGATCAAGGCGGTCCAGGACGCCGACGCGCTGTCCCTGACCACCGTGCAGCTCGGCGCCTCCGTGCTGGTGTTCGCCCTGCTCGCCGCGGTGCCCGGGACCGGCGCCACCCCCTGGGCGGCGGCCGCGGACTTCGGGCCCGCCGAATGGGCCGGACTGGCCTTCCTCGCCGTGTTCTGCACCCTCTTCGCCTTCTTCGTGCAGATGTGGGCGGTCCGCCGGACCTCCCCCTCCCGGGTCAGCCTGCTGCTGGGCACCGAACCGCTGTGGGCCGCCGCCGCCGGCATCGCCCTGGGCGGCGAGCGGCTCGGGGCCGCCGGCTTCGCCGGGGCCGCCCTGGTGCTGGCCGGCACCGCCTGGGGCCGCCGCGCCGCCACCGGCTGAGCGGGGCACCGGCGGCCCCGGGCCCGCAGGGCCCGGCACGGACCGCCCGTGACACGCGCGCCCGTGACACGCCTCCGACCATGGCCGGAAAACGCGGGGGCACAGCGCGACGGCCGCCATAGTGTGGGCCGATGCCCCTTGTGGACCTCACCTCGGACACCCCGGAGTTCGACGCCGAAGAGTTCAACGCCGACCCCTACCCGCTCTACGCGAGACTCCGTAAGACCGGACCCGTGCACCGGGTGCTCGTCGCCGGACAGGAGACCTGGCTGGTCGTCGGCCACGAGGAGGCCCGGCTGGCCCTGAACCACCCGCTGCTGTCCAAGCGCCTGGTGCACTCCCCGACCTGGGAGGGCCGGATCAACGCCGTGGACGCCAACATGCTGCTGTCGGACCCGCCGCACCACACCCGGCTCCGCCGGCTGGTGTCCAGGGAGTTCACCGCACGCCGGATCGAGGCGCTGACCCCCCGCATCCAGCGGATCACCGACGGACTGCTGGACGCCATGGAACGGTCCCCGGACCGGTCCGCCGACCTGGTCCGGGCCCTGGCCGTACCGCTGCCCATGACGGTGATCTGCGAACTGCTGGGCGTCCCCGACCTGGACCGGGACCGGTTCCGGGGCTGGTCCCAGATCATCGTGGCCCCGCCGGACGGGCCCCGGTCCGCCGACGGGGCCATGGCCGCCGTGGCCGGCTACCTCACCGAACTGGTCGCCGCCAAGGCGAAGGACCCCGGCGAGGACCTGTTCAGCGCCCTGATCCGCACCCGGGACGAGGAGGGCGACCGGCTCACCCCCGACGAGCTCATCGGGATGGCCTTCCTGCTGCTGATCGCGGGACACGAGACCACCGTCAACCTGATCGGCAACGGGGTCCGGGCCCTGCTCGCCCACCCGGACCAGCTGGCCGCCCTGCGCGCCGACCCCGACGGGCTGATCGACGGCGCGGTGGAGGAGATGCTCCGCTACGACGGGCCGGTGGAGAACGCCACCCTGCGCTGGGCCCTGGAGGAGGTGGAGGTCGGCGGCACCCCGCTGCCCGCCGGGGCCCAGGTGATGGTCTCGCTGGCCGGCGCGGACCGCGATCCGGCCCGGTTCGCCGCACCCGACCGGTTCGACATCCGCCGCCCCCCGCAGGCCCATCTGGCCTTCGGCCACGGCATCCACTTCTGCCTGGGCGCCCCGCTGGCCCGGGCCGAGGGCCGGATCGCGGTCCGCTCCCTGCTGGCACGGTTCCCGGAGCTTGCCGAGGACCCGGCGGCCGGCCCGCGCCACTGGCTGCCCGGCACCCTGGTCCGCGGGGTCACCCGGCTGCCCGTCCGCTGGTGAACCGGACGGTACCGCCGCGAGGCCCCCGGGGACGGCCCTCAGCGGGCCGGCAGGTCCGGAAGCTCGGCCGGCCGCACCGGCCGGCGCTCCCGCCGGGAGACCTCGCAGGCCTCCGCGATCCGCAGCGCCGCCAGACCCTGACGGCCGTCGCACGGGTTGGCGCCCTCACCGCGGACCAGCCGGACGAAGGCCGCCATCTCGGCCTCGTACGCCGGGCCGAACCGCTCCAGGAACCCGGTCCACGGCTTGCTCGCCGCGGGCGGCCCGTGCGGTTCGGTGGACGCGATCGGCGTACGGTCGTCCAGCCCGGCCGACACCTGGTCCAGCTCCCCGGCCAGCTCCATCCGTACGTCGTAGCCGGCCCCGTTGCAGCGGGTGCCCGAGCAGCAGACCAGGGTGCCGTCGTCCAGGGTGAGCAGGGCCGCGGCCGTGTCCACGTCCCCGGCGGCCCGGAACTGCGGGGGACCGGCGTCCGACCCGGCCGCGTACACCTCGGTCACCTCCCGGCCGGTCACCCAGCGGACCAGGTCGAAGTCGTGCACCAGGCAGTCCCGGAACAGCCCGCCCGAGGTCTCCAGGTAGCCGACCGGCGGCGGCGACGGGTCGGAGGTGACGGTCCGGACGGTGTGCAGCCGGCCCAGCGCACCCGAACGGACCAGGTCCCGGGCGGTGACGCAGCCCGCGTCGAACCGGCGCATGAACCCCAGCTGGAGCACCCCGCCGACCGCCTCCACCTCGCGCAGCACCGCCAGGGTGCCGGCCAGGTCCGGGGCCACCGGCTTCTCGCAGAACACCGGCAGCCCGGCCCGCACCGCCCGGACCACCAGTTCCGCGTGCCCGTCGGTGGCCGTGGCGACCACCAGGGCGTCCACCCCCCAGCGGAACACCTCGTCCACCGAGGGGGCCGCGGTGGCCCCCAGCCGGTCGGCCAGCCGGGCCGCGCGCCCGGGGTCGGCGTCGGCGAGCACCAGGGAGCCCGCGTCCTGGTTGCGGCCCAGCGCGGCCGCGTGGAACGACCCGATCCGGCCCGTCCCGACGATCCCGATGCGCATGCGTTCAACGTGACGCCGACCGGGCCGCCTGTCAATCTGCCCCGATGGCCCGTCATCGGCCACTGTGGCGGATACTGGGCGGCTGACACCGGAATGACCGGCTCGACCGAATTTCGAAAGGCAGGCACGGAGACGTGACCAGGGTTGGGACAGGGGTGCGGGTGCTGGGTGCCGTGCTCGCCGCGGTGCTGGGGGCCTCCCTCGCCGGCTGCAGCAGCACCGGCGGCAAGCGCGCCGAGGAGCGGGCCGAGCGGGCGGCACAGGGCCGGGCGACGGTCTCCACCCCGCGCTGGACCTTCGCGATGGTCACCCACGCGGGCGATGGCGACACCTTCTGGGACATCGTGCAGAACGGCGCGAAGGAAGCCGCCCGCAAGGACAACATCAACTTCGTGTATTCGCACGACGACCAGGCCCAGACCCAGGCCCAGTACGTGCAGAACGCCATCGACCAGAAGGTCGACGGGATCATCGTCAGCCTGGCCAAGCCCGAGGCCCTCAAGGACGTCCTGGGCAAGGCCGCCAAGGCCGGCATCCCGGTGATCACCGTGAACTCCGGCTCCGCCCAGTCCAAGGAGTACGGGGCCCTGACCCACATCGGGCAGGACGAGGTCATCGCGGGCGAGGCGGTCGGCGCCGAGCTGAACCGGCGCGGCCGCACCAAGGCCGTCTGCGTCCTCCACGAACAGGGCAACGTCGGCCACGAGCAGCGCTGCGCCGGAGCGAAGAAGACCTTCCGCGGCACCCTGGAGAACCTGTACGTGGAAGGCACCAACATGCCCTCCGTCCAGGCCGCCATCCAGGCGAAGCTCCAGGCCGACCCGGCCGTGGACGCGGTGGTCACGCTGGGCGCCCCCTTCGCCCCGACCGCCGTCAAGGCCAAGCAGGCGGCCGGCAGCAAGGCCGAGATCGACACCTTCGACCTCAACGAGTCGGTGGCCCGCGACCTGAAGTCCGGTGCACTGGGCTTCGCCGTGGACCAGCAGCCCTACCTCCAGGGCTACGAGGCCGTGGACCTGCTCTGGCTCTACCGCTACAACCTGAACACCCTCGGCGGCGGCCTCCCGGTGCTCACCGGACCCCAGATCATCACCAAGGACGAGGCCGGCAAGCTGGAGGAGTACATCAAGCGGGTGACCCGATGAGCACCGCCACCGCCCCGCCCCCGGCCGCCCGGGACGAACGCCTCGCGCCCGCCTCGCTGGCCCGCCGGCTGCTCGGCCGGCCCGAGCTGGGCGCGGTGGTCGGCGCCGCCGCCGTGTTCGTGTTCTTCTCCTTCGCCGCCGACAGCTTCCTCCAGGCGTCCAGCCTGAGCACCATCCTCTACTCGGCCTCCACCATCGGGATCATGGCGGTCCCGGTGGCGCTGCTGATGATCGGCGGCGAGTTCGACCTGTCCGCCGGGGTGATGGTCACCAGCTCCGCCCTGGTCAGCTCGATGTTCAGCTACCAGATGACGGCCAACGTCTGGGTGGGCGTCGGGGTGTCCCTGCTGGCCACCCTGGCGGTCGGCTTCTTCAACGGCTTCCTGCTCACCCGCACCAAGCTGCCCAGCTTCATCATCACCCTGGGCACCTTCCTGATGCTGACCGGCCTCAACCTCGGCTTCACCAAGCTGATCAGCGGATCGGTCTCCACCAAGAGCATCGGCGACATGGAGGGCTTCGACTCCGCCCGCGCCCTGTTCGCCTCCCAGTGGACCGTCGGGGACGTCACCCTGAAGGTCACCATCCTGTGGTGGCTGGCGCTGGTCGCCGTCGCCACCTGGATCCTGCTGCGCACCCGGGCCGGCAACTGGATCTTCGCGGTGGGCGGCGGGGCCGACGCGGCCCGCGCGGTCGGCGTGCCGGTGGTCAAGACCCGGATCGGGCTCTACATGGGCGTGGCCCTGTGCGCCTGGATCTCCGGGCAGCACATCCTGTTCTCCTTCGACGTGGTGCAGTCCGGCGAGGGCGTCGGCAACGAGTTCCTCTACATCATCGCGGCCGTGATCGGCGGCTGTCTGATGACCGGCGGCTACGGCTCCGCGATCGGCTCGGCCGTCGGCGCCTTCATCTTCGGCATGACCAGCAACGGCATCGTCTACGCCCAGTGGAACCCCGACTGGTTCAAGTTCTTCCTGGGGGCGATGCTCCTGCTGGCCACCCTGCTGAACGCCTGGGTCCGCAAGCGGGCGGAGGCACGCGCATGAGCACCCCCGAGACCACCCCCGAGACCACCCCCGGGTCCACGGCCGGGACCGCCCCGCAGGGCACCCCGCTGGTGAAGCTGACCGGGGTCAGCAAGTACTACGGCAACATCCGCGCCCTGGAAGGGGTCTCCCTGGAGGTGTCCGCGGGCGAGATCACCTGTGTCCTGGGCGACAACGGGGCCGGCAAGTCCACCCTCATCAAGATCATCGCGGGGCTGCACCGGCACGACGCCGGCACCTTCGAGATCGAGGGCGAGGAAACCGTCCTGGCCAACCCCCGCGCCGCCCTGGACCGCGGCATCGCCACCGTCTACCAGGACCTGGCCGTGGTCCCCCTGATGCCGGTCTGGCGGAACTTCTTCCTCGGCTCCGAGCCCACCACCGGCCGCGGACCGCTGCGCCGCCTGGACGTCCGGTACATGCGCGAGACCACCCGCGCCGAGCTCCTCCGGATGGGCATCGACCTGCGCGACGTGGACCAGCCCATCGGCACCCTCTCCGGCGGCGAACGGCAGTGCGTGGCCATCGCCCGCGCCGTCCACTTCGGCGCCAAGGTCCTCGTCCTGGACGAGCCGACCGCCGCCCTCGGCGTCAAGCAGTCCGGGGTGGTCCTCAAGTACGTGGCGGCCGCCCGGGACGCCGGACTCGGTGTGGTCCTCATCACCCACAACCCGCACCACGCCCATCTGGTCGGCGACCGGTTCGTGCTGCTCAAGCGCGGTGCCATGGCGGGCTCCCACACCAAGGACTCGATCACCCTGGACGAGCTCACCCGGCAGATGGCCGGTGGATCGGAGCTCGACGAGCTCAGCCACGAACTGGCCCGGGTGGCAGAATCGGGAACAGGCACCGACGACAGGGACGAGTAGGACTCGATGAGCACGTACCGGGACTTCACGCTCGCTCACCGGGGATCCGCGCGGGGCACCGTGCTGCGCACCGTCGGCACCCGGGAGCGGCGGTCCCATCTGACCGCGCCGCGGGTGCCCACCGTCGGCATCGACATCGGCGGCACCAAGGTGATGGCCGGGGTGGTGGACGCCGACGGCGTCATCCTGGAGAAGATCCGCACCGAGACCCCGGACAAGTCCAAGAGCCCCAAGGTGGTCGAGGACACCATCACCGAGCTGGTGCTGGACCTCTCCGACCGGCACGACGTCCACGCGGTGGGCATCGGCGCGGCCGGCTGGGTGGACGCCAACCGCTCCCGGGTGCTGTTCGCCCCCCACCTGGCCTGGCGGGACGAGCCGCTGCGGGACGCCCTGCAGGCCCGGCTCGCGGTCCCGGTGATGGTCGACAACGACGCCAACACCGCCGCCTGGGCGGAATGGCGGTTCGGCGCCGGACGCGGCGAGGACCATCTCGTCATGATCACCCTGGGGACCGGGATCGGCGGCGCCATCCTGGAGGGCGGCCAGGTCAAGCGGGGCAAGTTCGGGGTGGCCGGCGAGTTCGGCCATATGCAGGTGGTGCCCGGCGGGCACCGCTGCCCGTGCGGGAACCGCGGCTGCTGGGAGCAGTACAGCTCCGGCAACGCCCTGGTCCGGGAGGCCCGTGAGCTGGCCGCCGCCGACTCCCCGGTGGCGTACAACATCATCGCCCGGGTCGGCGGGAACGTCCGGGAGATCACCGGGCCGCTGATCACCGAGCTGGCCCGCGAGGGCGACGCGATGTGCATCGAGCTGCTCCAGGACATCGGGCAGTGGCTCGGCGTGGGCATCGCCAACCTGGCGGCCGCCCTGGACCCGTCCTGCTTCGTCATCGGCGGGGGCGTCAGCGCCGCCGACGACCTGCTGATCGGACCGGCCCGGGACGCCTTCCGGCGGCACCTGACCGGCCGCGGCTACCGCCCCGAGGCCCGGATCGCCAAGGCCCAGCTGGGCCCTGAGGCCGGCATGGTCGGTGCCGCGGACCTGGCCCGGCTGGTGGCCCGCCGGTTCCGCCGGGCCAACCGCCGCCGGGTGGAGCGCTACGAGCGCTACGAACGCTATCTGGGCCTGCGCGGCACCCCCGGGCCCGAGGAACAGGAACCGCCGAAGTGAACCCGCCCCCCACCCTGCCCCGCCAGGCGCCCGCCCCCGACGGCGGCGCCCCCGCGCCCGCCGAGGACCGCCGGCACGTGGTGCGGCGGCGCTGGCTGACCGCGATCATCATCGTGCTGCTGATCGGCGTGCCGGCCGGCTACCTGGCCGTCTCCGCGGAGCAGAGCCGCAGCAGCGGCCGCGACAAGGCCGCCAAGGCGGCCGCCACCGAGGTCCGGCCGGGCTGGCCCTCCCGGGTGCAGCGCAGCATCTACCAGGTGCCGGTCCCCGACTGGTCCACCGGGGTCGGGTTCTACGAGACCAACAACTGGCGCACCAGCCGGCTGTACGTGCAGTTCACCACCAACCCGGTGGACCTGGACATCTTCCTGAAGACGATCGGCACCAGCCGGTCCGCGCTCACCCCCGGGGTGTCCGTCGGCGAACGGGACGCCTCGGTGGCCGGCTGGAGCTGGGCCGCCGACCGCAAGTGGTTCGGCACCACCCACGACCAGGCGGATCCGCACCCCACCCAGGACATCACGGTGGACCTCACGGAACCGGACCGGCCCCGGGTCTACGTGGTCTCCACCGCCACCCCGTAGCGGCGGTCGGGGCGTCCCCCGGACCGGGACCGGGCCCTACCCTGGGGATCATGAAGCTCACGAAGAAGCTGCACTCCTGCGTCCAGCTGGAGAAGGACGGCCGGGTCCTCGTCATCGACCCCGGCGCGTTCAGCGAGGCCGACGCGGGACTCGGGGCGGACGCCCTGCTGGTCACCCACGAGCATCCCGACCACTTCGAGGAGGGCCGGCTGCGGGCCGCCCTCGACGCCCAGCCGGGCGCCGCGCTGTGGACCCTGCGCAGCGTGGCCGAGCGGCTGGCCCCGGCCTACCCGGGCCGGGTGCACACCGTCGGCCACGGCGACACCTTCACCGCCGCCGGGTTCGAGGTCCAGGTGCACGGCGAACTGCACGCCGTGATCCACCCCGACCTGCCGCGGATCACCAATGTCGGCTACCTGGTGGACGGTTCCCTGTTCCACCCCGGTGACGCCCTGACCGTGCCGGACGCCCCGGTGGAGACCCTGATGCTCCCGGTGCACGCCCCGTGGAACAAGGTCTCCGAGGTGGTCGACTACCTGCGCGAGGTCAAGCCGGTGCGGGCCTACGACGTCCACGACGCCTATCTCTCGGACCTCGCCCGGCCGGTCTACGACGGGGTCCTGGCGGGCCTCGGCGGCACCGACCACCGCAGACTCACCGCCGGGGACGCCGCCGACCTGTGACCGTCGGTGCCGGGCGGTAGGTTGGTGGCCATGCGTATCGCCACGTACAACGTCAACTCGATCACCGCCCGGCTGCCCCGGCTGCTGGCCTGGCTGGAGAGCTCCGGCACGGACGTGCTGTGCGTCCAGGAGACCAAGTGCTCCGCGGAGCAGTTCCCCGCCGAGGCGCTGAAGGAGCTCGGGTACGAGTCGGCGGTCAACGCCACGGGCCGGTGGAACGGGGTGGCCCTGCTCTCCCGGGTGGGCCTGGAGGAGGTCACCGTCGGGCTGCCCGGCGGCCCCGACTACGAGGGGGTGCAGGAGCCCCGGGCCATCTCCGCCACCTGCGGCGGGGTCCGGGTCTGGTCGGTGTACGTGCCCAACGGCCGGGAGGTCGAGCACGACCACTACGGCTACAAGCTGGAGTGGTTCCGGGCCCTGACCGCCGCCGTGGCCGAAGACGCCGCCGGCCCGCGCCCGTTCGCCGTGCTCGGGGACTTCAACGTGGCGCCCACCGACGAGGACGTCTGGGACCCCTCGGTGTTCGAGGGCCTCACCCATGTCACCCCGGCCGAGCGGGCCGCCCTGGAGGCCCTGCGGGAGGCCGGTCTCTCGGACGTGCCGCCGCGCCCCCTCAAGTACGACCGCGCCTACACCTTCTGGGACTACCGGATGCTCGCCTTCCCCAAGAACAAGGGCATGCGCATCGACCTGGTCTACGGCAACGAGCCCTTCACCAAGGCCGTCAAGGACGCCTATGTGGACCGTGAGGAGCGCAAGGGCAAGGGCGCTTCCGATCACGCGCCGGTCGTTGTCGATCTGGACGTGTAGTGCGACGCTGGAAGGTATGAACCTCGCCTTTCTGGACAACTGGCTGCATCGGCGTGAGACCGGACGGGGTGCGGCGCTGGCCGCGGCGCTCGCGGACGACCCCGAGGGGGTCGCCGAGATGTTCTCCGAATGCGAGATGCTCCGGGTCCAGGCGAGGGCGGGTGGTCTGGAACTCGACCAGACCCCGGCCTCGTTGGAGGCCCTGGACCAGATGATGCCGCGCTGGCGCAGGGATCCGGAGGTCACCCCCTGGCTGGGCAACGACGCCGGTTTCTATCTGGGCACGGTGATCATCCGGACCGTGCCCGGAACCGGCTGGCGGGTCCGGCCGGACGGCCAGCCGGTGATCGGGCTGGTCTCCGGCCGTGAACTGAACGTGGTGGAGGCCGGCGTCGCCTGGGCGATGACCGGCTCCCCCGAGCTCTCCCAGACCTACGCCGAGGCCTCCGAGGGTTTCTAGCGGCCGTCCGTCGGCGAGCCCTGCCAGACGGCGCCGAGGCGGGCTGAGCGCGGAGGCCGCCTCGGCTACCCCGTCCGGCCCGCCACGGGCGCCCACTCGTACAGATCCGGTGTGGACCCGCCCGTGGGATCAGACGGACCTGGCGACCGTCGCGCGTGTCCCAGACCCGGACGGTCCGGTCGACCGACCGCGTGGCCAGGAGGGCACCGTCGGCTGAGAAGGCCAGGCCCTTGACCGGGGCCGAGTGCCCGACCAGGGGCTGCCCCGCCGGTCGCCCGGCCTCCACATCCCACAACCGGACCACATGGAGGAATCCCCTGCGGAGCGCCATCGCCCACTCGGTACCGCTGTTGGGGCAGGCGAAGAGCAGCACGCGCCGGATCCGCGCCAAGTCCTTGCCCCTGCCTTCTCCCAGCATGCGGGCCAGGCAGTACTGGATGACCAGGCCACCCTGACTGTGACCGACGAGAACGAGCTGCCGGTAGGTCTCCGCCTGTGAGTCGAGGTACTCCTTCAGCATGTCGGCGACGTGACACCTCCGGTGCGCCCCTGTGCTCGGCCTTGCGTCACTACCCACGTCACAAGCAGCGCAATCGGCACCAAGGCGGGCGTCATCGCCGGGCGCCGTCTCACTCGAACGGGGGGCGTTCAGCTTTATGCCCCATTTATGCGTGTCGAGGGGAAGTGCCCTTCCCGGACTGGATAGTTTGCGCTGACCTCGACACAGGCGAAAAGTGGGGCAGCGTATGGCCGCCGATCCGTTGATCGAGCTGCGGGACGTCAACAAGCACTTCGGAGCACTGCACGTCCTCCAAGACATCAACCTCACCGTCGGCCGCGGGGAGGTGGTGGTGATCATCGGCCCCTCCGGCTCCGGGAAGTCCACCCTCTGCCGGGCCGTGAACCGGCTGGAGACCATCGAGTCCGGCACCATCACCCTCGACGGGCGGCCGCTGCCCGAGGAGGGCAAGGACCTCGCCGCGCTGCGGGCCGAGGTGGGCATGGTCTTCCAGTCCTTCAACCTCTTCGCGCACAAGACCGTCCTGGCCAACGTCTCGCTGGCCCAGGTCAAGGTCCGCAAGCGGAAGAAGGAGGAGGCGGACAAGCGGTCCCGGGAACTGCTGGACCGGGTGGGACTGGCCGCCCAGGCCGACAAGTACCCCGCCCAGCTGTCCGGCGGCCAGCAGCAGCGCGTGGCCATCGCCCGCGCCCTCGCCATGGACCCCCAGGCCCTCCTGTTCGACGAGCCCACCTCGGCCCTCGACCCGGAGATGATCAACGAGGTGCTGGAGGTCATGCAGCAGCTCGCCCGGGACGGGATGACCATGCTGGTGGTCACCCACGAGATGGGCTTCGCCCGGTCCGCCGCCAACCGCGTGGTGTTCATGGCCGACGGCAGGATCGTCGAGGACCGCGACCCGGAGGAGTTCTTCACCGCTCCGCGCAGCGAACGGGCCAAGGACTTCCTCTCCAAGATCCTCAAGCACTGAGGGGCCGGACCGATGCCGCACCCGCGCAGCTCCCGGCTGCCCCTGAACCTGCTCGTGCTGCTGCTGGCCCTGCTGGCCGCCCTCACCGGCTGCGGCCGCGAGGGCAGCCCCCCGGTCAAGGGGCCGCAGCCCGAGGACCTGCCCGTCTACACCGTCGACACCGGCTTCGACCTGCCCGACTCCGCGACCTGGACCAAGGCAAAGAAGCGCGGCCGGCTGGTCATCGGCGTCAAGGAGGACCAGCCGTACCTGGGGGAGAAGGACCCCTCCGGCGGCCGCTACTCCGGCTTCGACATCGAGATCGCCAAGATGATGGCAGCCTCCCTCGGCTTCGACCCGGCGACCCAGGTCGAGTTCCGCACGATCGCCTCCGCCAACCGCGAGACCGCCCTGCAGAACGGCCAGATCGACTACTACGTCGGCACCTACACCGTCAACGACAACCGCAAGAAGCAGGTGGGCTTCGCCGGCCCCTACTACATGGCCGGGCAGTCCCTGCTGGTCCGCAAGGACGAGACGGAGATCAACGGACCCGAGGACCTGGCCGGCAAGCGGGTCTGCTCCGCGGCCGGCTCCACCCCCTACCAGCGCCTCCAGAAGGAGTACCCCAAGGCGGTCCTGGTGGCCTACGACACCTACAGCGTCTGCGTGGACAACCTGCTGACCTACCAGGTCGACGCCGTCTCCACCGACGACTCCATCCTGCTCGGCTACGCCGCCAAGGTCCCCGAGGACCTCAAGGTGGTCGGCACCCCCTTCTCCAAGGAGCCGTACGGGATCGGCGTCCCGCGCTCGGACAACGCGCTGCGCTTCGCCCTCGACGACGCGCTCGCGGCCAACGAGCGGAACGGCAACTGGAAGAAGGCCTTCGAGGCCACCCTCGGGCTGTCCGGGGTGCCCGCCCCGACACCGCCGCCCATCGACCGCTATCCGGCGAGCTGACGGGAGCCGCACCGACATGGACGTACTCACCGAGAACTTCTCCACCTACGGCAAGGGATTCCTCGGCACCGTCGAGCTCACCGTGTGGGCCTCCCTGCTGGCCCTGGTCCTCGGCTTCCTGATGGCCTCGTTCCGGGTGGCGCCGGTGGGGTCCTTCCGGGTGTTCGGCACCGTCTGGGTGACCGTGCTCCGCAACACCCCCCTCACCCTGCTGTTCTTCGCGGTGCTGCTGGGCCTGCCCCGGTTCGGACTGGTGCTGCCCTTCCAGGTGTTCGCGATCCTGGCCCTGGGCTGCTACACCTCCGCGTTCATCTGCGAGGTGCTGCGCTCGGGCATCAACACGGTGCCCAAGGGGCAGGGCGAGGCGGCCCGCTCGCTCGGCCTGTCCTTCGCCCAGACCCTGGGGTCGGTGGTCCTGCCGCAGGCCTTCCGGTCGGTGATCCCGCCGATCGGCTCCACCCTGATCGCCCTGGCCAAGAACTCCGCCATCGCCGGGGCGTTCAGCGTCACCGAGCTGCTGGGCACCTACAAGACCCTCAACGAACTCGGCTACAGCATCATCTGGACCTTCGTCTGGATCGCTGTGGGCTACCTGATCATCACCCTGTCGATCAGCGCGCTCTTCCACGTGCTGGAGAAGCGCTGGGGAGTGGCCCGATGACCGCACACACCCTGCACGGGGACACGGAGGCCACCGCCCTCTACGACATCCCCGGCCCGCTGGCCCGGCGTCGGCACCTCTACTACGGGGTGCTGTCCACGGTGCTGATCGTGGCGCTGGCCGGCTGGATCCTCTACCTGCTGTTCGACACCGGCCAGTTCACCGCCGAGAAGTGGGCCCCGTTCACCTACCAGGGGATCCAGGAGCTGCTGCTCACCGGCCTGGGGAACACCCTCAAGGCCTTCGCCTACGCCTCGGTGCTCTCGCTGGCGCTGGGCGCGCTGCTGGCCACCGGCCGGCTGTCGGTGCACCGGCCGGTGCGCTGGCTGGCCACGGTGTGCGTGGAGTTCTTCCGGGCCATGCCGGTGCTGGTGATGATCTTCTTCATCTTCGTGGCGCTCAAGGTGCAGCCGCTGCCCGCGCTGGTGGCCGGACTGACCCTCTACAACGGCTCGGTGCTGGCCGAGGTGTTCCGCACCGGGATCAACTCGGTGGACCGCGGCCAGCGCGAGGCGGCGTACGCCCTGGGGATGCGCAAGACCCAGGTGACCACCTTCGTGCTGGCCCCGCAGGGGGTCCGGGCGATGCTGCCGACCATCATCAGCCAGCTGGTGGTGGCCCTGAAGGACACCTCGCTCGGCTACCTGATCACCTATGAGGAGTTCCTGCACGCCGGAAAGCTGATCGCCTCCAACCTCGACTACGGTCTGCCCTTCATCCCGGTGGTCATGATCATTTCGCCGATCTACATCGGGATGTGCATGCTGCTGTCCTGGTTCGCCACCTGGGTGGCCAAACGCCAGCGCCGCAGCCCCAAGACCGAGGCGGTCGACGTCGCCCCGGCCGAGCCGGGGCCGGTGCTGCCCTAGCCGATGGAGCCAGCCCCGCCCCGGCGCCGGTCGGTGATCACTCCTCGCGCAACGGTACCGAGACGTAACTGGGATCGGTCCGGGGCGAGGAGAAGGTCAGCTGTGCGCCGGTGGGGTTGTGCTCGATGTAGAGCGGGTCCACGGTGTCGACGACCAGGGCCAGCCGGTGGCCGGCGGGCACGTCGTAGGCGGTGGAGTAGAGCTCCAGGTCCACTCCGAAGGGCCGTCCCGGGGTCTTGCCGTGGAAGGTGAGCGGGGCGTTGGAGACCAGTTTTCCGATGCCCAGCGCGTTGACGTCGTAGAGGTAGGCCACGAAGGTGCCGTCGCCCTTGGTGGGGGTGACGGTGGTGTGCAGTTTCACGGTGCCGCGGATCCGGCGCACCTCGTCCTGCCGGCCGGACTGCCATACGGCGGCGAAGGCCCGGGGGAGCAGCGGGACGGAGGCCACCGGCGGGGCCTGGAACAGCTGGTCCATCAGGTTGGACAGGAACACGATGCCGCCGTTGGCGCCGGAGTCCACGCCTCCGAACAGGTGCTCGCTGTCGGACAGCGGGATCCGCAGCTCGCCGGCCTCGCCGACGGAGCGCCAGTCGGGGTATCCCTCGTAGCCGCCGTCGCTGCGGGACTTCAGCTGCACCGGGGACTCGGTGTCCACCCCGTTCCGTTCGCCCTTGAGATGGCGGTCGAACCACCGGGTGGCGTTGGTCCAGGTGTCGTTGGGCAGGCCGAGCAGTCCGGTGCCCTCGGCCGTGGCGTGGTCCCCGGGGCGGAACTCCAGGCGCTTGGGGCCGGTCAGCTTCTCGAAGAAGGCGGCGTACTGGTTGGGCGGGAAGAGGGTGTCCCCCCAGGCGTTGCCGAGGAAGACGGCGGTGCCGTTGGCGTTGAGCCGGTGCACCTGCTCGCCGGGGGAGCGCTTCTTCCCCCAGTCGATCATCTGCTGCTCGTTCTCCAGCCGGGAGCCGAGGAAGTCGCCGAGGATCCGCTCCAGTTCGGGGCCGGGGCGGCCGGTCAGATAGCCGGCGACGCCGAGCACCGCGGCGGCCTGGAGGTGCTGGGTGCGGCCGGAGTAGATGGAGTCGATCAGGTCGGCCCAGCCGCTCATGGCGACCACGGCCTTGACCCGGGGGTCGTGGGCGGCGGCGAGCAGGCTGATGCCGGCCCCGTAGGAGACCCCGCCGAGGCCGACGCGGTCCGGGTCGGCCGGGCTGTTGGCGAGGGCCCAGTCGATGACGGCGGAGACGTCGGCGATGTCCGGCGGGCCGGCCACCTCGATCTGCCCGCCGGAGAGCCAGAACCCGCGGGAGGTGTAACTGACCACCACGTAGCCGGAGTCGGCGAGCTTCTTGGCCTGGGCGACGTATTCGATCTGGGGGGTGGCCCAGCTGGTGGGCAGCACGATCAGGGGGTACTTCGCGCCGCTGCCCGGGTGGAACCCGGCCGGGGTGAAGACATTGCCCTTGAGGGTGATGCCGCCGGAGCCGGGGATGTCGTGGAAGCGGAGCTCGCTCCGCTCCGCGGCGGTGCCCGCCGGAGCCGCCTGGGCCTGGTGGGGGGCCAGGCCCAGGACGGCTGCGGTCAGGACGGCTGCCACGGCTGCGGTGGCGGTTCTGCGGGCCATCGTTCGCTCCTCGCGTGCGCCGGATCGTCAAAGTGACCCGACGGTAACGGGAGCGGATTACCTCAGGTAACCCATCGGTAAGTTACGCGGTGGTAACGATTGAACGAAAGTCAGGCACCCGTGCCGGTGCCCGCGCCGGTGCCCGTGCCGCTGTCCGCTCCGGAGCCGTTGAGCGCGCTCTTGGCCTTCCACTGGTCCCAGCTCAGGTTCCACTCGCCGTAGCCGTTGCCGATGTCCGCGTTCCCCTTGGAACCCGAACCGACCACCTCGAACGGGTCGCCGACCCGCACCATGGCGTAGAACTCGGCGGCATTCGCCGTGCTCATCCCCACGCAGCCGGAACTGCTGTTGACCCGGCCGAAGTTGGCGTTGTTCCAGGGCGCGGCGTGCGCGTACATCCCGGACCAGGTCAGCCGCATCGAGTAGTCGACCATCTTGTCGTAGGCGTCGCCCAGGCCGACCGTCTGGGAGTCCATCCGGATCGTGCCCTCCTTCGACATCAGCACCATCTTCCCGGACCAGGAGGCCTTCTGGCCGCCCGGGGTGCCGGCCGAGATGGGGATGCTCCTCACCTCCCGCCCGTCCTCGGTCACCTTCATCCGGCGGGTGTTCAGGTCCACCGTCATCCGGCGGTCCTTGCCGATGGTGAACTCGGTGTTGTAGTCGCGGACGAAGTAGCCGCCGCCCTTGCCGGAGTCCACCCCGTTCAGGTCCAGCCGCACCTTCACCGTGGTGCCCGACTTCCAGTACTCCCGCGGCCGCCAGTCCACCCGGTCCTTGCCCGAATAGTCCTTGAACCAGCCCCAGGAGCCCTCGGTGCTGTTCGAGGTGGTCACCTTCAGGTGCTTCTCCACCTCGGCCTTGTTCTTCACCGGGTTGTCGAACACCAGGGACACCGGCTGGCCCACGCCCACCGTGGTGTTCTTGCCGGGATTGATGGTGATCTTGTTGACCTTGTCGGCGGCCGTCGTCCTGAACTGCGTCTTCGCGCTCTGACTGTCGGTGTTCTGCGCCTCGACCGTGTACGAGGTGCCCGGCGAGGCGTTGCGCTCCGAGGTCCAGGACCGGCCGTCGGCGGATATCCGGCCCGCCAGCTCCCCGCCCTTGGCGTCGGCCACCTTCACCAGCGCCAGCTTGCCCTCGGCCAGGGTCACCTTCACCGGCTCGCCCGCCTTGACCTCACTGCCGGTCAGGTTCACCGAAACGGCCATCTCCGGCTTCTTCTTCATCTCCGCGCTGCCGGCGCCCTTGTCCGACCCGGAACCGCCCGACCCGTCCGACCCGCCCGAGCAGGCGGTCAGCGCGACGGCGGCCAGCAGGGCCGTCCCCGCGAGGGCGGCATGACGTGCGGTGCGGCGAGTGCGGCGAGTGCGGCTCAACTAAACCCCTCCAAAACAATGAGCGTCCGCAAAGTAGGAGCGAACACCACGACCATAGGTTCCGGCCGGTGCCGAAAAACCCCCGGAACGGGATGTGACGTGCACCGCAGCAGAACGGTCATCGTCCGGTCACATACGCCGCGCACCCCGGTCACGGGCGGCTGGGAGAGTCCCGTCCATCCCCACTCGGACCCACCGGAAGGCCGACAGCCGTGTGTGCACTGCTCGTGACCCCCGCCCCGAACCACCTGGACCGGGAGCTCACGGTCCGCACCCTGTCCGTCCCCGAATACCAGGGCTTCCTGACCGGGCACGGCGGGGCCAGCTTCCTCCAGTACCCCTCCTGGGCCGGGGTCAAGGACCTCTGGCGCTCCGAACGCCTCGGCTGGCAGGAGTCCGACGGACGGATATCCGGCGGCGCCCTCGTTCTCTATCGCCAATTCCCCGGTACCCGCAAATACTTCGCCTACCTGCCGGAAGGCCCGGTCGCCGACTGGTCCGACCCGGACATCGACCGCTGGCTGAAGCCGCTGCTGCGCCATCTGCGGGCGGCCGGCGCCTTCGCCGTCCGGATCGGCCCCACCCCCGTCTACCGCCGCTGGAGCGCCGCCACCGCCAAGGCCGCGACCGGCCCCGGCCGGCAGCTCTCCGACGTCCTGGCCACCGAGGTCGACCCGCTCGGCACCGCCGTCGCCGACCGGCTGCGCTCCCGCGGCTGGCAGCGCTGCGGCGGCGAGAGCGACGGGGACGCCCAGCCCCGCCACGTGTTCCGGGTCCCGCTCGCCGGCCGCTCCCTCGACGACCTGTGGTCCGGCCTCAACCAGGAATGGCGCCGCAACATCCGCAAGGCCGAGAAGGCCGGGGTGCAGACCGTCCTCGGCGGCCCCGAGGACCTTCCCGAGTTCTTCCGGCTGCTCCGCCTCACCGAGGAGCGCGACGGTTTCCGCCTCGGCCGCTCCCTCGACTACTACCGGCAGCAGTACGAGGTCCTCAACGCCGAGGCACCCGGCCGGATGCGGCTCTACCTGGCCGTCCACCAGGGCGAGGTGCTCGCCGCCCACACCATGATCGTGGCCGGCCGCCGGGTCTGGTACCAGACCGGGGCCTCCGCCGACCACCGCCGTGAGGTCCGCCCCAGCAACGCCCTGCAGTGGCGGATGATCTGCGACGCCCACGCCCTCGGCGCGGAGGAGTACGACATGCGGGGGGTACCCTCCACCCTCGACCCCGACGAACGCTCCTTCGGACTGCTGCGCTGGAAGCTCGGCACCGGCGGACAGGTCGTCGAAACGCTCGGCGAATGGGAAACCCCGATGGACGGCTACGCCAACCACGCACTGCACAAGGCCTTCCAGGCCTATCTGGCCCGCCGGTGAACCACCGCACCACCGCACCGCCGGCCGGCCGCCCCGGCCCGGCCGCCGCCGGGGCGCCCGCCGCCGGGGCCGAGCCCGCCGTGCCCGCCACCGCGCCCGCCCCCGCACCTGCCGCCAGGGCGTCCGTTCTGCGCAGCGGCGCCCTCATGGCGGCCGGCTCCATCGTCTCCCGCGCCACCGGCTTCGTCCGCTCCGCCGTGGTCGTCGCCGCCCTCGGCACCGCACTCCTCGGCGACGGCTACGCCGTCGCCAACACCGTCCCCAACATCCTCTACATGCTGCTCGTCGGCGGCGCCCTCAACGCCGTCTTCGTCCCCGAACTGGTCCGCGCCGCCAAGGAGCACGGCGACGGCGGCCGGGCCTACACCGACCGGCTGCTCACCGCCTGCACCCTCGCCCTGATCCTCCTCACCGCGACCGCCGTGCTCGCCGCGCCCCTCCTGGTCGAGGCCTACACCGGCTACGACGGCGCCCAGGCCGACACCACCGTCGCCCTGGCCCGCTACTGCCTGCCGCAGATACTCTTCTACGGCCTGTTCACCCTGCTCGGCCAGGTGCTCAACGCCCGCGGCCGGTTCGCCGCGATGATGTGGACCCCGGTCCTCAACAACCTCGTCATCATCGCCGTGTTCGGCCTGTTCCTGTACGTCTCCCACCACGACGGCGGCGCCGCCGGGGGACTCACCGCCGGCGAGACCCGGCTGCTCGGCATCGGCACCACCGCCGGCATCGTCGTCCAGGCCCTCGCCCTGGTCCCCTCGCTGCGCGCCGCCCGGTTCCGCTGGCGCCCCCGGCTCGACCTCCGCGGCAGCGGTCTGGCCCGACCGCTGCGCAACGCCGGCTGGCTGGTCCTGCTGGTCCTCACCAACCAGATCGCCTACTGGGTGGTCACCCGGCTCTCCACCACCGCCGGAGCCCGCGCCGTGACCGAGCAACTGGCCGGCGGCGCCGGATACACCGCCTACAGCAACGCCTACCAGCTGTGGATCGTCCCGCAGGGCATCATCACCGTCTCCCTGGTCACCGCCCTGATGCCCCGGATGAGCTCCGCCGCCGCCGACGGCGACCTGGCCGCCGTCCGCACCGACATCTCCTACGCGCTCCGCAACAGCGCCGCCCTGGTGGTGCCCGCCGCCTGCCTGTTCGCCGCCCTCGCCCCCTGGGTGATGGGCAGCGTCTTCGGCTACGGCCGCACCGACGCCGACGACATCCAGGTGATGGCCGGCATGCTGATCGCCTTCGCCCCCGGCCTGATCGCCTTCTCCGCCCAGTACGTCCTGGCCCGCGGGTTCTACGCCCTCTCCGACACCCGCACCCCGTTCACCCTGAACCTGGTCATCGCCGCCCTGAACGCCGGCCTCGCCGCCGCGGCCTACTGGCTGCTGCCCACCCGCTGGGCCGTCACCGGCATGGCCGCCGGCTACTCCCTCGCCCTGACCGCGGGCTGCGCCCTCACCGCGTACGTCCTGTCCCGGCGGCTCGGCCCGCGCGGCGGCACCCGGAAGGAGCGCCGGGCCACCGCCCTCCGCGCCCATCTGCGGCTGCTCACCGCGAGCGTCCCCGCCGCGGCCGCCGGCTGGGCGGCCGCCCGGGCCGCCGACGGCCTCGGCGACATCGTGGCCCTCGTCACGGGAACCGGGGTGCTGGCCGGCTGCGTCGTGATCCTCGCCGGGCCACTGGGCCTGACCGAGATCACCGGGCCACTGGCCTCCCTCCGCCGCCGCTTCGGCCGTTAGTCCGGCCGGACGGGACGTTCGGGGGAGGGGGCGGCCCCGACCCCCTGGGATACTTGCCGGATGCCACGCGTACTGCTGATCGAGGACGACCCCTCCGTACGGGAAGGGGTCGGCCTCGGCCTGCGCCGCAGGGGCCACGAGGTCAGCGCCGCCGAGACCGGCGAGGCCGGCCTCGCCCTGATCCCCGGCTTCCGCCCGGAACTGGTCCTCCTCGACCTGATGCTCCCCGGCATCAACGGGGTCCAGGTGTGCCGCCGGATCCGCGAGAACAGCCAGATCCCGATCATCATGCTCACCGCCCGCGGCGACGACTTCGACGTGGTGGTCGGCCTGGAGGCCGGCGCCGACGACTACATCGTCAAACCCGCCCGCACCGAGGTCATCGAGGCCCGCATCAAGGCCGTGCTGCGCCGGCTCGCCGACCCCGTCGGCCGGCCCGGCACCGAACACCACGGAGACCTCGCCGTCGACCGGGCCGGCCTCACCGTCGCCAAGAACGGCGAGCGGATCGCCCTCGCCCCCAGCGAACTCAAACTGCTGCTCCACCTGTCCGCCTCGCCGGAACAGGTCTTCAGCCGCCAGCAGCTCCTGGAATACGTGTGGGAGCACAGCTACCACGCGGACGCCCGGCTGGTGGACGCCTGCGTCCGCCGCCTCCGCACCAAGATCGAGGAATCGGCCGGCCACCCCCGCTACATCCAGACCGTACGGGGCTTCGGCTACCGCTTCGGACCCCTCTGAACGGCCCGGAACCCCCACACCGTGATACGTCCCCGCCTCCGCCCCCGCGGCCTCGGCCTGCGCACCCGGCTGATCGCCGCCTTCCTCCTCGTCGCCGCCATCAGCGCCGGCACCACCGCCACCTTCACCTACCGCGAGGCACGCACCGCGATCCTCCGCCAGTCCCAGGACGTGGCCGTGGAAACCCTCCGCGACCAGGTCGAGAACCTGTCCGAGGTCCCGCTGCCGATGGACGAACGGACCATGCGCCGCATGGTCAACGACATCGCCAAGCGCGCCAAACCGCACCCCTGGTACCTCTTCGCCGAATACGGCTCCTTCCGCGTCTCCAACGTCCTGCGCCCCACCTCCACCCTGATCACCGACGGCCTCCGCCGCCGGGTCACCGAGGGCACCCTGGGCGCCTTCCAGCGGGTCGACGACACCAACGGCAAACCCACCCTGGTCGCCGGCATGCCCGCCGTCTTCCAGCAGAACGGGGTCACCCAGCCCACCGGCCTGGTCTTCTACCTCGTCATGCCGCTCACCTCCGAACAGACCACCGTGGACCTGATGGTCGAAGCCGCCCGGCAGGGCGCCGTACCCGGCCTCGCCATCGCCCTGATCCCCGCCCTGATCGCCGCCCGCAGCGTGCTGCGCCCGGTCCGCGAGATGCGCCGCGCCACCCAGCGGATCGGCCGCGGCCGGCTCGACACCCGGATCGAGGTCCGCGGATCCGACGAACTCGCCGGACTGGCCCGCACCTTCAACGAGACCGCCCGCGCCCTGGAGACGTCGGTGGACGAACTCCAGCAGGCCGAGGCCCGGGCCCGCCGGTTCGCCGCCGACGTCTCCCACGAACTGCGCACCCCGCTCGCCGGGATGCTCGCCGTCACCGAGGTCCTCGACGAGGACGCCGAACAACTCGACCCCGACACCGCCAAGGCCCTCCGGCTGGTCAGCGCCGAGACCGGCAAGCTCGCCGTGCTGGTCGAGGACCTGATGGAGATCTCCCGGTTCGACGCCCGCGCCGCCGAGCTCAACCTGGACGAGGTGGACATCGCCGAAGCCGTCTCCAAGACCCTGGAACGCCGCCACTGGGGCCCCGACCAGGTCCTCACCCGGCTCCCCCCGGACGTCCGCGCCCGACTGGACCCGCGCCGCTTCGACGTGATCCTCGCCAACCTGGTCGGCAACGCGCTCCGGCACGGGGCCGCCCCCGTCACGGTCACGGTCCGCACCGCCACCGGCCCCGGGGGACAGCCCCGGCTGACCCTGGAGGTGGCCGACAGCGGACCGGGCATCGCCCCCGAGGTGCTCCCGTACATCTTCGACCGCTTCTACAAGGCCGACGCCTCCCGCGCCCGCTCGGCCGGCAGCGGACTGGGCCTGGCCATCACCCTGGAGAACATCCGGCTGCACGGCGGATCCGTCCGCGCCGCCAACGGGGCGGCCGGCGGCGCCGTCTTCCTCGTCGACCTTCCGCTGGAGGCCCGCGCGTGACCCGCAGGACCACGGCCGCCTCCCTCGCCCTGCTGGCGGGCCTGCTGCTGGCGGGCTGCGACATCGGCCCCACCGAGGTGATCGAGAGCGGCCGCCCCGCCTCGGTCACCGCCGGCGACCCCAACGGCACCTCGGTGGTCTACCTGCTCGACCCCGAGGGCCGGCTCGCCCCCGTCCAGCGGCACCGCTACCCGCAGTACACCGCCCCCGCCCTGCTGCGGATCCTGCTGGACGAGGGCCCGACCGCGACGGAGAGGGCCGCCGGGCTGCGCACCGCGCTGCCCCCGCTGGGCTTCCGGAGCCAACCCGGCGCCGGGGAGGGGGCCGAGTCGGTCCCCCGGCTCGACCTCAGGGAGGACCGGGCCCACCCGAAGGAGGTCAACGTCGTCCACCTGGCGGACGGGGTGCAGGAGGCGCGGATCGGGATCCCCGTGCTGGACCTCGACGGGTTCGGGCGCCAACAGCTGGTGTGCACGGTGGCGGTGGCCGCCGTCACCCCGGACGGGGCCGCCAAACCCGAGGTCGTGCTGACCGGCACCGACGGCCGGCTCCCGGCCGAGGCCTGCCCCCTCGACGACTGACCGGCCGGCCCGGGGCTTGCGGAGCGGCCCCCCGGGCCCGCACTGTGACGCCCATGGACGAGCCCGCCCCGACGACCGCCGGTGATCCCGGCACCCCCGGCACCCCCGGTGTTCCTGGTGTCCCCGGCACCTCCGGTGTCCCCGATGTGTTCGATCCGCGGATCCACGCGGCCGGGCCCCCGCACGAGAGCTACCGGGTGCTGCGCGACCGGTACCCGCTCGCCTGGCAGCCGGAGCCGGAGCTGCTCGGCTGGCCCGCAGGGCCCGGCTTCTGGGCGGTCACCCGGCACGCCGACGTGGTCCGGGTGCTCCGCGACCACCGCGCCTACTCCTCGCACCTGGGCGCCACCCAGATCCGCGACCCCGACCCCGCCGACCTGCCGTTCCTGCGGCGGACCATGCTCAACCAGGCCCGCCGGAGCACGGCCGGCTGCGCCGGCTGGCCGCCCGGGCCTTCACCCCCGGCCGGGTGGACGTCTTCGCCGGCCGGGTCCGGGACCGCGCCAGGACCCTGCTGGCCGCCGCCCGGGACGGCGCCGTCGACGGGACCGCGGACCTGGTCCGCACGGTCACCGACGAGTACGCCCTGCTGAACCTGACCGACCTGCTGGGCGTCCCGGCCGCCGACCGCGCACTGCTGCTCGACTGGACCGTACGGATCATCGGCTACCAGGACCCGGAGGACGCCCCGGCACCGGTGACCGGCCCCGACGGCCGGCCGCTGAACCCCCGCTCGCCCGCCCTGCTCGGCGAGATGTTCGGCTACGCCCGCGAACTCGCCGCGTACAAGCGCCGGCATCCGGCCGGGGACCTGATGACGGTGCTGGCCGAGGCCCGGCTGCCGGACGCCGAACTGGAGATGTTCTTCTTCCTGCTGACGGTGGCGGGCAACGACACCGTGCGCTCCGCCGCCCCCGGCGGGCTGCTGGCACTGGCCGCCGCCCCCGACGAGTACCGGCGGCTGGCCTCCGGGGAGGTGGACCCGGCGCACGCCGTGGAGGAACTGCTGCGGGTCCACCCGCCGGTGCTGTCCTTCCGCCGCACCGCCGCGGTGGACACCGAACTCGCCGGACGCGCCGTCCGCGCCGGGGACAAGGTGGTGGTCTTCCACGCCGCCGCCAACCACGACGAACGGGTCTTCGCCCGCCCCCGCCGGACCGACCTCGGCCGGCACCCCAATCCGCACGTGTCCTTCGGCGACGGACCGCACGTCTGCCTGGGCGCCCACTTCGCCCGGCTCCAGCTGCGCACCCTCTACCAGGAGTGGTGCGCTGCCATGCCGCCACCCGAACTGGCGGCCCCGCCAAGCCGATTGGTGTCCAACTTCATCAACGGGATCACACGGCTGCCGCTGCGGGTGTCCGGGCCGCCCGGGTGACGTCCGCGACCAGCTCGGTCACATCGGGGCCGTAGGCATCGGAGTTGACCACCTTCAGCAGCAGACAGAAGGACTCCCCGGAGTGCTTGCGGGCCAGCTCCGTATGGTGCCGGGCCAGGTAACGGGCCGCCGCCTGGTTGCTGTTGGCGGTCTGCCCGCACAGCAGGAACACCGGCCTGGTCCCGCGCTCCGTCACCAGCCGGGCCAGCAGCACGAACTCCACCACCCCCTTCTCCCACAGATAGGTCTCCCCGCCCACGCTGATCGCCCCGCGCTCCGGCACCGGCTCCGACTGCACGTTCATCCGGACCCCCGGCAGCAGCGAGCCCAGGTGCGCGGCCGTACGGTTGTTGGAGACGGGACCGCCCACACAGAACTCGGTGCGTTCCCCGAAGCCCTGCCGGGCCGCGTCGTGCGGGACGATCTGCACGGTCGCCCCGCAGTCCCGGATCAGCGCGGAGACCTCCAGCAGGGCGAAGGCGTCGTTGCGGTGCAGCGAGGAGTCCTTGCCGCCCATCTGGCGGTTGGCCACGAACAGGCAGTCGGAACCGGCGGGCAGCCCGAAGAAGGCCTGCTTGCGGCGGAGCGCCCGGCGCCACAGATAGGTCCGGGAGAACCAGCCGAAACCGCCGCTGACCGCGGTGGCTATCACCCCGAGCACGATGTTGCGGACGTCATCGTTCATGCGGCGGATGGTAGCCGCCGGCAGGCGCTCCTGACGCCGGGGGTGCGGTGAAGTTACAGTGCGCACCCTGGCCTTGACCGGCCGTCGACTGGGAGGTTCGGGATGCGTGTGCCCGCCGTACGACCGTTGGCCCTGCTCGCCCTGACCGGGGCGCTGATCTCCACCGGCGCGGCCCCGCCGGCCGGTGGCGCCCCCTCGGGGGGCCCGCCCGCCAAGGTGCCGGTGGCGGCCGGCTGGGGCGGGGCGGTGGCCAGCGTGGACGCCGACGCCTCGGCCGCCGGGATCGCGGTGCTGCGGTCCGGGGGCAACGCCGTGGACGCGGCCGTGGCCACGGCCGCGGCGCTCGGGGTGACCGAGCCCTACTCGGCCGGCATCGGCGGCGGAGGCTACTTCGTCTACTACGACGCCCGGACCCGCCGGGTCCACACCATCGACGGCCGGGAGACCGCCCCGGCCTCCGCCACCGCGGCCCTCTTCCAGGAGAACGGCCTGCCGATCCCCTTCGCCGAGGGCCAGACCAGCGGCCGCGGCGTCGGGGTCCCCGGCACCCCCGACACCTGGCGGGCCGCCCTGGCCGCCTGGGGGAGCCGTCCGCTGGCCCCGCTGCTGAAGCCGGCCGAGAAGCTGGCCCGGCACGGGTTCACCGTGGACGCCACCTTCCGCGCCCAGACCGAACTGAACGAGGCCCGGTTCCGGGACTTCCCCGACACCCGGGAGCTGTTCCTGCCCGGCGGCCGGCTGCCGGTGGTCGGCTCCACCTTCAAGAACCCCGATCTCGCCGACACGTACGCGCAGATCGCCCGCAAGGGCACCTCCGCCATGTACCGGGGGCCGATCGCCCGGGACATCGTGGACGCCGTCCGCACCCCGCCGGTGGACCCGGCGGCCACCCGGATCGTCCGCTCCGGCGATCTGACGGCCGCGGACCTGAGCGGCTACCGGACCAAGCGGCAGGCCCCCACCCGGGTCGGCTACCGGGGCCTGGACGTCTACAGCATGGCCCCCTCCTCCTCCGGCGGCACCACCGTCGGCGAGGCCCTGAACATCCTGGAGCGCACCGACCTGTCCCGGCTCTCCGAGAGCCAGTACCTGCACCGGTTCATCGAGGCCTCCCGGATCTCCTTCGCCGACCGCGGCCGCTGGGTCGGCGACCCGGCCGCCGAGGACGTGCCCACCCGGCAGCTGCTGTCCCAGCGGTACGCCGACTCGCGCGGCTGCCTGATCCGCCCGGACCGCGCCCTGACCAGCCCGCTGGCCCCCGGGGACCCCCGGAACCCGGTGGCCTGCGGAAGCACCGGGCAGGCCGCCCCCACCACGTACGAGGGGGAGAACACCACTCATCTCACGGTCGCCGACCGCTGGGGCAACGTGGTGTCCTACACCCTGACCATCGAGTCCACCGGCGGCAGCGCCATCACGGTGCCCGGCCGGGGCTTCCTGCTCAACAACGAGCTGACCGACTTCTCCTTCGCCCCGGCCGCCCCCGGCGTCCCGGACCCCAACCTGCCCGGGCCCGGCAAGCGGCCGCGGTCCTCCATGGCCCCGACCATCGTGCTGGAGCACGGCCGGCCGGTGCTCGCGGTGGGATCCCCGGGCGGCGCCACCATCATCACCACGGTGCTCCAGACCCTGACCGGGCACCTCGACCGGGGTCTGCCGCTGGTCGAGGCCATCGCCGCACCGCGGGCCAGCCAGCGCAACCAGACCACCACCGAAGTGGAACCGGGGCTGTGGGACAGCCCGGTCCGGGCCGAACTGGAGGCGCTGGGCCAGGGCTTCCGGCAGAACCCGGAGATCGGCGCCGCCACCGGGGTCCAGCTGCTGCCGGACGGGCGCTGGCTGGCGGCGGCCGAGAAGACCCGGCGGGGCGGCGGCTCGGCCATGGTGGTCCACCCCTCGGGCCGGCCGTAGGGAGTCCGGGGGCCGCCGGCAGGGCGTCCGCCGTCAGAGGGCGGTGAGGATCCGCGGGCCGTCGGCGGTGATCGCGACCGTGTGCTCGGCGTGCGCGGCGCGGCTGCCGTCGGTGGTCCGCAGGGTCCAGCCGTCGGGGGCGGTCAGCCAGTCGTCCCCGCCGCCCCCGATCAGCATCGGCTCGATCGCCAGGACCATCCCGGCCCGCAGCTTCATACCGCGCCCGGCCGGGCCCTCGTTGGGCACGCCCGGGTCCTCGTGCATGGAGCGGCCGACGCCGTGGCCGCCGAAGCCGTCCGGGATCCCGTATCCGGCGGCCCGGCAGACCGTGCCGACGGCGTGCGCGATGTCCCCGATCCGGCGGCCCGGCCGGGCCTGCTCGATACCGGCGGCCAGGGCCTTCTCGGCGGTGGCGATCAGCCGCAGGTCGGCCGGGCGGGCCCGGCCGACGGTGAAGCTGACGGCCGCGTCCCCGACCCAGCCGCCGAGCCGGGCCCCGCAGTCGATGCTGACCAGGTCGCCGTCCCGGAGCCGGTGGTCGCCGGGGATGCCGTGGACGATCGCGTCGTTCACGGAGGCGCAGATCACCGCGGGGAAGGGGACCGGGGCGAACTCCGGCCGGTACCCCAGGAAGGGGGAGTCCGCGCCCGCCTCGGCGAGCACGGCCCGGGCCACCCCGTCCAGCTCCCGCAGGGAGTCGCCGACCCGGGCCGCCTCCCGGACGGCGGCCAGCGCCCGGGCGACGACCCGCCCGGCCTCGCGCATGGCTTCGATCTCGTGTGCTGTCTTCAGTTCCACCATGCCAATAACTATACCGGTATAAGAATAACGCTCGATCCGGTGGGGCCGGTATTAGAATGGGTCCATGGTCCGAACCCCCCTCACCCCCGAAGAACGCGAGCGCGGCGAGCGGCTCGGCCTGCTGCTGCGCGAGGCCCGCGGCGCCCGCAGCATGGTCGAGGTGGCCGCCGCGGCCGGCCTCTCCGCCGAGACCCTCCGCAAGATCGAGACCGGCCGGGCCCCGACCCCGGCCTTCTTCACCATCGCCGCCCTGGCCCACGCGCTGGAGCTCTCCACGGACGAGCTGATCCGCCGCTGCGCACTGGTGATCGCCTGAACGACCCGATCGGCGGCGCCGCCGAACGGCCCAAACGGCGGTGCGCGCCATGCCCCACCGGGCACAGCTGAAACCGTGTCAGTACTGAACGCAGCCGAGCGGATCGGCCTCGGACTCCTCGGCGCCCTCCTCGCGGCCGGCCTGCTGCTCGCCGCCTGTGCCGCACCCGACGGCCGCGCCCACACCCGGAACCGGGAGGGCGCGGACCTGCGCCCGCCGGAACCGGTGGCCCCGGCGGACCCGGCGGCCCGGGTGGCTCCGGCCGCCGCCGCCGTGGCCGAGGGGCCCGCCTCCGGCGCCGTACCGCCGTCAAGGTTTGAGACTCCCGTAGTACGCCCGTAACACGGGTGCGATCCAATTCGCCCATGGAGACCGCGACTTCTCGCGACGGAGTGACGGCGATCGACCGGCTGGCGGCCCACCTCAGGCAGCTGACCGCACACCTGGACCCCGGTTCGGGGTGGTACGGCGAGTTCCTCCGGCGCGACCCGGAGGGCATGCGGGCCTGCCTGGACGGCACGGCGATGCCGCCCTGGGACGTCCTGGAGTCGCTCCTCCAGGACCTGGTCGGGACCCGGGGCGCGGAGTTCGCGGACCGGGCCGCGGTCCGCTCGGCCGAGCTCCGGCGGGCCGCGGTGACCGAATACGACCGGCAGCCCGGCGGGGGCGAGGAGCTCCGCTCCCTGCTGGCCGCCGCCGGAGCCCAGCGGGCCTCCTCGGAGGCCGCGCTGCGCGCCCTCTCGGCACAGCTCGGGGTGGCGGCCGACCCCGCCGAGTCGGACTTCCTCACCCGGGAACTGTCCTGGACCCAGGACGACCTGACCCGCGCCACGGCCCGCTGCTCCGACCTCACCACCCGTCTCACGGCCCTGCCCCGCACCCCCCTCCCGGGCATCCCCACCCAACGCCCCACCCCGAACCCCTGGCCCCCCGAGGCCGGGGCCCCCGACCGGCCGGCACCGCCGGGCGCCGGGCCGGCCGTACCGGAGCCGGCGCACGAGCCGGGGGAGTCGGAGTCCGGGGAGTGGGAGTCCGGGGGGTGGGTGTTCGCAGTGGCGGAGGCGGCACCGGAGCCGGGGGCACCGGCCGACGGGGCACCGGCCGACGGGGCGCTGCCCAGGTCGGCCGCCGAGGCCGCGGCCGGGCGGCGATGGCTGCGGGGCGGGCCGCGCAAGGCGGGCGGCGCCCGGTACGCGGGTGCCGCCCCGAGCGCCCCGAGCACCCCGGACGCCGATCCGCCGGGCGGCACGCCGGAGGCCACCCGGGCCCCGGCCCCCAGGGGCGCCCGCTTCGGCGCCCCCCGGCCCGGGCCGACCGGGCCCGCCGAGGACACCCCGGCCGCTCCGGCCGCTCCGGCCGCGGACCCGTCGCCGGCCCCGGCCCCGGACGCGTACGGCGCGACCGCGGAACCGTACGCCGGAGTGCCGGGGCCGCCCCCGCGCGCGACGGCGGGCAGCCCCGGGGCCGGCGGGATCCCGCGGCTGGTGGCGCAGCTGATCGCGCTGCGCGCGGACGGCCGGACCGGGGAGGCGCACGTGCTGCTCTGCGAGGCCGCCGGCTGGCCGGCCGTCTCCCTCCCCGGCCTGGCCCGCGAGCTGGAACGGGCCGGACTCGCCCCCGACTGGGGCACCCTGCTCTGGGAGGCCGCGGCCACCCTGCCGCCCGAGCGGCTCGCCGAGGCCGCGACCGCCCTCGGCGCGGACGGCCGGACCGCCGACCGGGACCTGCTGCTCCGGCAGGGTGTGGCCCGTCCCGCCGCGGTGATCGCCGAGGCCGCCCTGGCCCTGGCCGGGGCCGGCCGGACCGGCGAGGCGGAGGCGCTGATCGGCGCGTTCGTCCGGGTCCGGCCTGCCGAGGAGGCGGCCCGGCTGGCCCGCCGGGACCCCGGCCGTCTGGTCCCCTGGCTGCTGGCGGCGTCCCGCGGGGTCTCCGCCGGAACCCACCGCGACCTGCTGCACGCCCTGCGGGTGTCCGGCCTCGGGGCCGACGGGAAATCCGACCGCAGACCCGACCGCAGATCCGACCGTAAATCCGACCGCCAGACCGACCGGAACTGATCGTCGGGGACCGGAACCGGCAGCCCGCTGACGTGACTTGATCGACTACTCCGACCGTGCGCGGTGGTCTTGCCCCGGACCGTACCGAGGCTTACGGTCTCGTACCTACGCACACCGTCTACGTGCGTAGAGGCGAGGAGCAGCTCATGGTCCACATCGTCCGCGCCGCGCTGGTCCAGGCCACCTGGACCGGCGACACCGACTCGATGATCGCCAAACACGAGGAGCACGCCCGGGCCGCCGCCGCCCAGGGCGCGAAGATCATCGGCTTCCAAGAGGTCTTCAACGCCCCCTACTTCTGCCAGGTCCAGGAGCCCGAGCACTACCGCTGGGCGGAACCCGTCCCGGACGGCCCCACCGTCCGCCGGATGCAGGACCTCGCCCGGGAGACCGGCATGGTCGTCGTCGTGCCCGTCTTCGAGGTCGAGGACTCCGGGTTCTACTACAACACCGCCGCCGTCATCGACGCCGACGGCAGCTACCTCGGCAAGTACCGCAAACACCACATCCCCCAGGTCAAGGGCTTCTGGGAGAAGTACTACTTCCGGCCGGGCAACCTCGGCTGGCCGGTGTTCGACACCGCCGTCGGCAGGGTCGGCGTCTACATCTGCTACGACCGCCACTTCCCCGAGGGCTGGCGCCAGCTCGGCCTGGCCGGGGCCCAGCTCGTCTACAACCCGTCCGCCACCTCCCGTGGCCTCTCCGCCCACCTCTGGCAGCTGGAACAGCCGGCCTCCGCCGTCGCCAACGAGTACTTCGTCGCCGCCATCAACCGGGTCGGCCAGGAGGAGTACGGGGACAACGACTTCTACGGCACCAGCTACTTCGTCGACCCGCGCGGCCAGTTCGTCGGCGAGGTAGCCAGCGACAAGGACGAGGAACTCCTCGTCCGCGACCTCGACTTCGACCTGATCGACGAGGTCCGCAACCAATGGGCCTTCTACCGCGACCGCCGCCCCGACGCCTACGGAGGACTGGTGCAGCCGTGACCGACCCGAACAGCCTGCACCACCGGCACCAGAACGTCCTGCCCGACTGGCTGGCCCTCTACTACCGGCGGCCCATCGAGCTCACCCACGGCGAGGGCCGGCACGTCTGGGACTCCGACGGCAACCGCTACCTGGACTTCTTCGGCGGCATCCTCACCACCATGACCGCCCACGCCCTCCCCGAGGTCACCAAGGCGGTGGCCGACCAGGCCGGGCGGATCATCCACTCCTCCACCCTCTACCTCAACCGCCCCATGGTGGAGCTCGCCGAGCGGATCACCGCGCTCTCCGGGATCCCCGACGCCCGGGTCTTCTTCACCACCTCGGGCACCGAGGCCAACGACACCGCGCTGCTGCTCGCCACCGCGTACCGCCGCTCCAACCAGATCCTGGCGATGCGCAACAGCTACCACGGCCGGTCCTTCTCCACCGTCTCCATCACCGGCAACCGAGGCTGGTCCCCGACCAGCCTCTCCCCGCTCCAGACGTACTACGTGCACGGGGCCGTCCGCGGCCGCGGACCCTTCGCCCACCTCGACGACTCCGGGTTCACCGCCGCGGCCGTCGCCGACCTCGAAGACGTCCTCGGGCACGCCCGCGGCGGGGTCGCCGCCCTGATCGCCGAACCGATCCAGGGGGTCGGCGGGTTCACCTCCCCGCCCGACGGCCTCTACGCGGCCTTCCGCGAGGTCCTCGACCGGCACGGCATCCTCTGGATCAGCGACGAGGTGCAGACCGGCTGGGGCCGCACAGGCGAGCACTTCTGGGGCTGGCAGGCGCACGCCCAGAACGGGCCGCCGGACATCCTCACCTTCGCCAAGGGCATCGGCAACGGCATGTCCATCGGCGGGGTCGTCGCCCGTTCCGAGATCATGAACTGCCTGGACGCCAACTCCATCTCCACCTTCGGCGGTTCCCCGGTCACCATGGCGGCCGGCCTCGCCAACCTCGGCTACCTGCTGGAACACGACCTCCAGGGCAACGCCCGCCGGGTCGGCGGCCTTCTGCTGGAACGGCTGCGCGCCGTCAGCGCCGGGGTCCCCGCCGTCCGCGAGGTCCGCGGCCGCGGACTGATGGCCGCCATCGAACTCACCGTCCCCGGCACCGACCGGGCCGACCCGGACGCGGCAGCCGCCGTCCTGGAGGCGGCGCGCGAGGGCGGGCTGCTGATCGGCAAGGGCGGCGGCCACGACACCAGTGTGCTGCGGATCGCCCCGCCGCTCTCGCTCACCGTCGCCGAGGCGGAACACGGCGCCGACATCCTCGGACAGGCCCTGCGCGCCATCCCGTAGCAGTGCCGGCAGAAGCGCCGGTCGGCGGCACGCCGGCCGGCAGGAGGGACCGCACCCCGTCATGAGCAGCAACCGCACCCTCATCAGAGGCGGCCTGGTCGTCACCGCCGCCGACGAACTCCACGCCGACGTCCTGGTCGAGGACGGCCGGGTCGCCGCCCTGGCCACCCACGGCTCGGCCGCCGCCGAGGCCTGGACCGCCGACCGGATCCTCGACGCCACCGGGAAGTACGTCATCCCGGGCGGGGTCGACGCCCACACCCACATGGAGCTGCCCTTCGGCGGCACCTCCGCCTCCGACACCTTCGAGACCGGCACCCGGGCCGCCGCCTGGGGCGGCACCACCACCATCGTGGACTTCGCGGTCCAGACCGTCGGCCAGTCCCTCCGGGAGGGCCTGGACACCTGGTACGCCAAGGCGGACGGCCAGTGCGCCGTCGACTACGCCTTCCACATGATCCTCTCGGACGTCAACGAGCACACGCTCAAGGAGATGGACCTCCTCGTCGGGGAGGGCGTCAGCTCCTTCAAACTGTTCATGGCCTACCCCGGCGTCTTCTACAGCGACGACGGGCAGATCCTGCGCGCCATGCAGCGGTCCGCCCACAACGGCGGGCTGATCATGATGCACGCCGAGAACGGCATCGCCATCGACGTCCTCGTCGAACAGGCCCTGGCCCGCGGCGAGACCGACCCCCGCCACCACGGCGAGGTCCGCAAGGTCCTGCTGGAAGCCGAGGCCACCCACCGCGCCATCCAGCTCGCCCGGGTGGCCGGCGCCCCCCTGTACGTGGTCCACGTCTCGGCGGAGGAAGCCGTCGCCGAGCTGGCCGCCGCCCGGGACAAGGGCCTCCCGGTGTTCGGCGAGACCTGCCCGCAGTACCTCTTCCTCTCCACCGACAACCTCGCCGAACCCGACTTCCAGGGCGCGAAGTACGTCTGCTCCACCCCGCTGCGCCCGCGCGAGCACCAGGCGGCGCTGTGGCGGGGCCTGCGGACCAACGACCTCCAGGTGGTCTCCACCGACCACTGCCCGTTCTGCTTCCGCGGCCAGAAGGAGCTGGGCCGCGGGGACTTCTCGAAGATCCCCAACGGGCTGCCGGGGGTGGAGAACCGCATGGACCTCCTCCACCAGGCCGTCCTCGACGGGCACATCAGCCGCCGGCGCTGGATCGAGATCGCCTGCGCGACCCCGGCCCGGATGTTCGGCCTCTACCCGAAGAAGGGCACCATCGCGCCGGGCGCCGACGCCGACATCGTCCTCTACGATCCGCACGCCGAGCAGGTCATCTCCGCCGAGACCCACCACATGAACGTGGACTACTCGGCGTACGAGGGCAGGCGGATCACCGGACGCGTCGACACGGTCCTCTCCCGCGGCGAGGTCGTCATCGACCGGCGCGAGTACAAGGGCCGGGCCGGCCACGGGGCCTTCGTCCACCGCTCCACCTGTCAGTACCTGTAAGGAGAGTCCCCGCATGGACTTCGGCCTCGTCCTCCAGACCGACCCGCCCGCCTCCCAGGTGATCAGCCTGATGAAGCGCGCCGAGCGCAACGGCTTCAGCCACGGCTGGACCTTCGACTCGGCGGTCCTCTGGCAGGAACCGTTCGTCATCTACAGCCAGATCCTCGCCAACACGCAGAAACTGCACGTCGGCCCGATGGTCACCAACCCGGGCACCCGCACCTGGGAGGTCACCGCCTCCACCTTCGCCACCCTCAACGACATGTACGGCAACCGCACCGTCTGCGGGATCGGCCGCGGGGACTCCGCGATGCGGGTCGCCGGCCGGGCCCCCAACACCCTGGCCCGCCTGGGCGAGGCCATGGACGTCATCCGCGACCTGGCCGAGGGCCGCGAGGCCACCGTCGACGGCAACCCGCTCCGCATCCCCTGGATCAAGGACGGGAAGCTGCCCGTCTGGATGGCCGCGTACGGGCCCAAGGCCCTCGCCCTGGCCGGGCAGAAGGCCGACGGGTTCATCCTCCAGCTCGCCGACCCCTACCTCACCGAGTGGATGATCAAGGCGGTCCGGCAGGCCGCGGCCGAGGCCGGCCGGGATCCCTCCGCGATCACCATCTGCGTGGCGGCCCCGGCGTACGTCACGGCCGACGACTCGGCACAGGCACTGGCCCACGCCCGGGACCAGTGCCGCTGGTTCGGCGGGATGGTCGGCAACCACGTGGCCGACCTGGTCTCCCGCTACGGGGAGCACTCCTCGATGGTCCCCGAGGAACTGACCGAGTACGTCAAGGCCCGCCAGGGCTACGACTACAGCCACCACGGCCGCGCCGGGAACCCGTCCGCCGACTTCGTCCCCGACGAGATCGTCGACCGCTTCTGCCTGCTGGGCCCCCCGGACGCCCAGATCGCCAAACTCCGCACCCTGCGCGAACTGGGCGTCGACCAGTTCGCCGTCTACGCCATGCACGACGCCCGCGAAACCACCATCGACGCCTACGGTTCCGCCGTCATCCCGGCGTTCTCCGATTGACAAGCGGTTATGCGAGTGGTTGATTACTTCCATGAGCACGAAAGAGCGGGTGCGGTCCACGGCCGAGGAGCGGCGGGCCACGGTGTTGCGGACGGCGATCACCACCTTCGCCGCCCGCGGCTACTACGGGACCTCGACCATGGACGTGGCGAAGGCGGCCGGGATCTCGCAGGGGTACCTGTACCGCCTCTTCCCGGACAAGGCGAGCCTGTTCGCCGCGCTGGTCGACCACTGCGCCGCGCTCCTGCGGGCGGCCGCCGCCGATGCGGTGGCCGAGGTGCGGTCCAGTGAGCCGGCCGAGGTCATGGCCGCGATCAGCGCCTCCTTCGGGAGCGTGGTCGCGGACCGTGAGGTCCGGATGATCCTGATGCACGGCAACTGCGCCGCCGGCGAACCGCTCATCGGGGAGGCCGTGCGCGCCTGCTACGCCAAGCAGGTCGAGTACGTCCGCGCGGCGTCCGGGGCCGGTGACGAGCAGATCCGCCGGTTCTTCGCCGACGGGCTGCTCGGCAGCGTGGTCCTGACCATGGGGGCCGAGTCCGTCGACGCCCCCTGGGCCCGCACGCTGAGCGGTGCCTGAACCCCCTCGTCCCCACCCGGCCGCTTCGGCGGCCCTTCTTTTCCGCTCAAAAGTAAGCGGTCAACCGCTTACATAAATTCTCCGGAGGAACCAGATGACCACGCACCACACGCACGACGACATCCGGGCCGCCGCACAGCAGGCGTTCCGCGACCATCTGCGCCTGCTGTCCGCGGGCCGGATCCCCGAGTGGACCGAGCTGTTCACCGAGCACGGGGTGCTCGAATTCCCGTACGCGCCCGAGGGCTTCCCGAAGCAGGTCGCGGGCAAGGAGGCGCTGCTGGAGTACATGCGGAACTTCCCCGAGCACTTCCGGGTCGAGTTCGTGGGAATCCGCTTCCACGGGACCACCGATCCCGCCCTGGTGATCGCCGAGTTCGAGAGCCGGGGCACCGCCCTGGCCACCGGCCGCCCCTACGACCAGCGCTACATCTCCGTGGTGGAGACCGTGGGCGGGAAGATCAGCCGGTACGTGGACTTCTGGAACCCGCAGGTCGCGGCCGTGGCCCTGGACGCCGGGACCGAGGACCTGCACCGGGCCTTCGCCGCGCCGCGCCACGCCTGATCCGGCGGCGAGGGCGGCCGTCCCGGATGTCCCGGGACGGCCGCCGTCCGGTGGTCCGGCCGCGGGGTCAGGACCGCAGCCAGACCGCCGTGTCCGGGGGGAGCAGTCCCGATCCGTCGAGCGGGGCGCTGCCGAGCTGCGGCCTGGTGCCGGGCGGCAGCGGGACCGGGGCCTCGGAGAGGTTGACCACGCAGAGCAGGCCGTCGGGCCGGGCGAAGGCCAGTACCCCGGGCGGCGCGGTCAGCCATTCCAGCGTGCCGCCGCCGAACCCGGCGGCGGCACGCCGCAGACCGAGGGCCGTGCGGTAGAGGGTGAGCATGGAGTCCGGGTCGCCGTCCTGCCGGTCCGCGGCGTACGCCGACCAGCCCTCGGGCTGCGGCAGCCAGGGGTCCTGCCAGGGCTCGGCCGTCCACGGCAGCGGGATCCGGCAGCCGTCCCGGCCCGGGTCGGTGCCCCCGGAGCGGAAGTGCATCGGGTCCTGGATCCGGTCGATCGGCACCTCCGCCTCCGGCAGTCCGAGCTCCTCGCCCTGGTAGACGTACACCGCTCCGGGCAGGGCCAGGGTGAGCAGGGCGGCGGCGCGGGCCCGCCGGGTGCCGAGCTCCGGGTCGGTGGGGGTGCCGAAGGCCTTGGTGGCGAAGTCGAAGCCGGTGTCCGTGCGCCCGTAGCGGGTGACGGTGCGGGTGACGTCGTGGTTGCAGAGCACCCAGGTGGCGGGGGCGCCGACCGGGGCGTGTTCGGCGAGGGTCTCCTCGATGGCGGTGCGCAGCCGGCCGGCTTCCCAGGGGCAGCTGAGGAACGCGAAGTTGAAGGCGGTGTGCAGTTCGTCGGGGCGCAGGTAGCGGGCGAAGCGCTCGGAGTCGGGCAGCCACACCTCGCCGACGAACACCGCTCCGTACTCGTCGGCGATCGCCCGCCAGGAGCGGTAGATCGCGTGCAGTTCGTCGCGGTCGATGTACGGGTGGACCTCGCCGGGCCAGGGCTCGGGGGAGCGTCCGGCCAGGTCGGGCAGGGCGGGGTCCTTGACCAGCAGGGCGGCGGAGTCGATGCGGACTCCGGCCACGCCGCGTTCGAACCAGAACCGCAGGACCTCCTCGTGTTCCCGGCGGACGGCCGGGTGGTCCCAGTTGAGGTCGGGCTGCTGGGGAGTGAAGAGGTGGAGGTACCACTCGCCGTCCGGGACCCGGGTCCAGGTGGCGGCGCCGTTGAACTGGGAGGGCCAGTCGCCGGGGGGTTCGGAGCCGTCGGGGCCGCGGCCGGGGCGGAAGTGGAAGAGTTCCCGTTCGGGGCTGCCGGGGCCGGCGGCCAGGGCCGCGCGGAACCAGGCGTGCTGGTCGGACACGTGGTTGGGGACGATGTCCACGATGGTGCGGATGCCGAGGCCGCGGGCTTCGGCGATGAGCTTCTCGGCTTCGGCGAGGGTGCCGAAGGCGGGGTCGATGGAGCGGTAGTCGGCGACGTCGTAGCCGCCGTCGGCGAGCGGGGAGACGTACCAGGGGGTGAACCAGAGGGCGTCCACGCCGAGTTCGGCGAGGTAGGGGAGCCGGGCCCGGACGCCCGCGAGGTCACCGGTGCCGTCCCCGTCGCCGTCGGCGAAGCTCCTGACGTACACCTGGTAGATGGCGGCCGAGCGCCACCAGTCGGCGGCCCGCTCGGGCAGGGGAAAGTCAGCCACGGAGGTGGTCCTTTCACAGGGGGGCGGCCGTCAGCCCTTGAGGGAGCCTGCCGTCAGACCGCTCATGATGTTGCGCTGGAAGATCAGGAAGACGATCAGGGTGGGTGCCGACGCCATCGCGAGGGCGGCGATCAGCTGGTTCTCCGGGACGCCCGAGGCCAGCGAGTAGATGCCGACGTTGAGGGTCTGCAGGGCCGGGTCGGGCAGGGTGAGCATCGGCCAGAGGAAGTCCTTCCAGACGCCCACGATCGCGAAGATCGAGACCACCCCGAGGACCGGCCGGGACATAGGGAGCACGATGGAGCGCAGGGTGCGCAGGGCGCTCGCCCCGTCGATGGCGCCGGCGTCGAGGATCTCCTGCGGAATGGAGTCGAAGAACCGTTTCAGCAGAAAGATGTTGAAGGCGTTGGTGACGGAGGGCAGCCAGATCACCCAGGGGGTGTCGAGCAGGTTCCGTTCGATGATCGGCATGTCCAGCACGGTCAGGTACTGGGGGACGATCAGCACGGTGGCCGGGATCATCAGGGTGGCCAGCATCATGCCGAGGACGGCCTTGCCGAAGAGCGGGCGGAGCCGGGACAGCGAGTAGGCGGCGGCCACGTCCAGGACGAGCTGGAAGGCCAGGGCGCCGAAGGCGTAGTAGAGGGTGTTGAACAGCAGTCTGGCGAGGTCCATCACCTTCCAGGCGGCCGTGTAGTTGTCGGTGTGCAGGGAGTCCGGCACCAGGGTCGGCGGGACCTGCGCGAACTCCTCCGTGCTCTTCAGGCCGTTGGCGGCCATCCAGTAGAGCGGACCGAGGAAGACCAGGGTGAAGCCGAGGACCACCACGGCGAGGACGGTCCAGTAGAGGACCTTGCCGCGGGTGCGGTTGCGTGCGGCCGGTGAGATGAGCGTGCGCTCGGACATATGAGGTTCCCCCGGGTCCGGTCAGTTCTC
This sequence comes from Streptomyces sp. NPDC033845, assembly GCF_055576225.1. NCBI lineage: Bacteria > Bacillati > Actinomycetota > Actinomycetes > Kitasatosporales > Streptomycetaceae > Streptomyces > Streptomyces sp. NPDC033845. The sequence goes on from NZ_JBVIRI010000004.1 coordinate 89,610, forward strand.
GTTGTCGCGGCTGAGCCGGACGTAGACGGCGGAGAAGCCCGCGAGCAGGACCAGCAGGCAGAGCCCGAGGGCCGCCGCGGGACCGTACTGGTTGAAGCTGAAGGCGTACTGGTAGATGAGGACGACCACGGTGGTGGTGGAGCCCTCGGGTCCGGCTCCGCCGGTCAGCAGGAAGGGTTCGACGAACACCTGCATCGTGGCGACGATCTGCATCAGCAGCATCAGCGAGAGGATCAGCTTGGTCTGCGGGATGGTGACGTGCCAGATCTTGCGGAGCAGACCGGCCCCGTCGAGTTCGGCGGCCTCGTAGAGCTCGCCGGGGATGCCCTGGAGGGCGGCCAGGTAGATCAGGGTGGCGCCGCCCATGTTCATCCAGGTGGCGGCGATGACCACGGAGAGCATCGCGGTGTCCGTGGACTGCAGCCAGTCCTGCGGGGGCAGGTGCAGGAACTCCAGCACCCGATTGAAGAGCCCGTACCCCGGGTCGTAGAAGTACTTGAAGAGGAGCACCGAGGCCACCGGCGGCATCATCACCGGCAGGTAGACCAGCAGTCGCAGGTATCCCTGGCCGTGCCGGAACTCGTTGAGCACCAGGGCGACCACGAAGGGGACGACGAACCCCAGGAGCAGGGCCAGGCCGGTGAAGAGCAGGGTGTTGCGCCAGGCCTGCCAGACATTGGGGTCGTTGAAGACGTAGCGGAAGTTGTCCCAGCCGACCCAGCGGGTGGTGCCGCTCTCGGTCTTCTGGAAGGCCAGCAGGAACTCCCGGACCATCGGGTACCAGGAGAAGAAGGAGAAGCAGAGGACGGCGCCGATCAGGAATCCGTGGGCCGTGAGGTTCCGCTTGAGTGCCCTGAGGAAGTCCTCGCGGGAGGAGGCCCGGGGCAGGGGGGGAGCCGACATCGCCGCTCGCTCCTTGTCGGTGGTGCTGGGACGGGGCCGGGACCGGGCGGCCGGTGGTCTCGGGGAGGCCGGCCGCCTGGTTCCTGGTTCTTACTGGTTGGCCAGGACCTGGTTGACGGCCTTCTCGGCCTCGGCCAGGAGCTTCGCCGGATCGGCGTTCTTGTTGGTCAGGACCCCCGACATCACCTTGTCGAGGACCTTGTAGACCTCCTGCGCCTTGGCGGGTTCGGCCTTGCCCGGGACCGGGTTGTCCAGGAAGGACTTGAAGTTGACGACCGGCATGGTGGCGCTGGCGGCCTTCAGCTCGTCGTCCTTGGCCTTGCTGGCGCCGGTGAAGAAGGCGGGCTGCGGGAGGCCGACCGGGAGGCCGTCGGCCTTGCTGCGGTCGTACTGGAACTGGCCCTTGCCGACCGCGAGGGTCTTGAAGTTCAGCCAGGCCACGGCCGCCTTGATCTTGTCGGGCGAGCTGCCCTTCTTGATCAGGTAGCCGTTGCCGCCGGCCAGGGTGGCCGCGCCGCCGGGGATCGGTCCCATCCCGAAGTTGTCGTACTTCGCGCCCAGCTGCTGGACCATGTACGTGATGTCGTCGGGGGCGGCGAGGAACATGCCGAGCTTGTCCGAGGCCATCTGCTTCTGCAGGTCGCCCCACTTGAGCAGCTGGGTCTTGCCCATGCTCTCGTCCTCCCAGCGCATGGCGTGGAGGTTGTCGACGATCTGCTTGCCGGTGGCGTTGTTGAAGGCGGCCTTGCCGTCGGCGCCGACGATCTCGCCGCCGAGCCCGTACATGGTGGCCGTGTAGTGCCAGCCGCCGGTGTTCTCCACGCTGTACTCGCCGAAGCCGGCGACCCCGTTGCCGAGGGCGGCGATCTTCTTGGCGGCCGCCCGGACCTCCTCCCAGGTGCGCGGCGGTGAGTCGGGGTTCAGACCGGCCTGCAGGAACAGCTTCCGGTTGACCAGCAGGCCCATCGTGTAGTTGCTGGTGGGCAGGCCGTAGAGCTTGCCGTCCCGCTTGAGGACGTCGACCACGTTCTTGTCGATGTCGCCGATGGCGGGCACCGACTTGGGGGTGACGTAGGCGGCGATGTCCTCGGCGCCGTCGTTGTCCAGGACCTGCTGGAGGTCGGTGAAGTAGGCGTAGAACACGTCCGGCTGGGACTTGGCCTTCAGCATGGCGGTGAACCGCGGCGGCTCCAGGCACTGGCCGGGGGTGGAGCGGCCGTCGATGGTGACGTTGGGGTAGGTCTTGTTGAACTCGGCCACGTCCTCCTTCCACTGCTTGAGCTCGGCCGCCTTCGCGGCGGGGGGCATGCAGTCGATGGTGAGGGTGACCTTGGCCTTCGGGTCCAGCGGGGCGGAGGCGTCGGTGGACCCGCCGCCGGCCGGGGGAGTGTTGTCCTCGTCCTTCTTGCTGCTGGTGCCACAGGCCGACAGGGCCGTGACGGCGAGCGCGGAGACGAGTGCGGCCGCGACGTTGCGGCGGAGGTTGGTTCTCATCGGTGGTCCCCTTCGAGCATCGAGCAGGAGGCGTGGGGGCGAGCGCGGCACACTCAACCACCCCGGACAGATGAACGCAATATCTCGCGCAGATTTCGTAATAGATTGACAGTCGGTTGCTGGCTAGGCGACGCAAAAAGGGCCCCGGACCGTCGGTGGGACGGTCCGGGGCCCGGGGTGCGGGAGGGCGGTCAGCCGCGCGGGGCCTGCGCGGTGGAACCGCGGACCACCAGTTCCGGTTCGAAGAGCAGCTCGCCCGGCTGCACGGCGGCGCCCTGGATCTGGGTGGTGAGCAGTTCGACCGCGGCCCGGCCCATGGCCTCGATGGGCTGCCGGACGGTGGTCAGCGGGGGCTCGGTGCAGTTCATGAACGCCGAGTCGTCGTAGCCGACCACGGAGACGTCCCGGGGCACGTCCAGGCCCCGCCGCCGGGCGGCCCGTACGGCCCCCAGGGCGAGCGGATCGCTGGCGCAGATGATCCCGGTGACCCCGCGGTCCAGCAGCCGGGAGGCGGCCGCGTGGCCGCCCTCCAGGGAGAACAGGGCGCGTTCCACGTGGGCGGCGGGCAGCTCGGTGCCGGCCGCGGCGGCGACCGCCTCGGCGGCCGCCAGCTTGCGCCGGGAGGGCATGTGGTCGGGCGGGCCCAGCACCAGGCCGATCCGCTCGTGCCCCAGCGAGGCCAGGTGGCGCCAGGCCTGTTCCACCGCGACGGCGTCGTCACAGGCCACGCAGGGGAACCCGAGGTCCTCGATGGAGGCGTTGATCAGCACCACCGGGACCCGGCGCTCGGAGAGCAGCCGGTAGTGCTCGTGCGGGGCGTCGGCCTGGGCGAACAGGCCGCCGGCGAAGACCACGCCGGACACCTGCTGCTGGAGCAGCAGTTCCACGTAGTCGGCCTCGGAGACCCCGCCGGTGGTCTGGGTGCAGAGCACCGGGGTCAGCCCCTGCTGGGCCAGGGCGCCGCCGATGACCTCGGCGAAGGCGGGGAAGATGGGGTTCTGCAGCTCCGGCAGGACCAGCCCGACCAGTCGCGCCCGCTCGCCCCGCAGCTGGGTGGGGCGCTCGTAGCCGAGGACGTCGAGGGCGGTGAGCACGGACTGGCGGGTCGTCTCCGAGACGCCCGGCTTGCCGTTGAGCACCCGGCTGACCGTTGCCTCGCTGACTCCCACCTTCTTCGCCACTTGAGCAAGTCGTCGCGTCATGAACGCAAGAGTAGCGCAAGAAATGCAAGTTTCTTACAGTTCGATTACGGCCAGTTTGCCGCCCGGGAGACCCGGGCGGCAACCGGTCCGACCGCCCCTTACGGCAGCTGGTTGATCCTGAACGTCGAGGTCGTGTTCCGAACGTCCACGGCGTTGTCCGAGGTCCTCAGGTTGTGGAAGGTGACCTCACCCACCGCCGGTCCCTGGCCGGCCTCCGGCATCTCGTTGGCCCAGAGGCCGAAACCGGACTTGGCGTCGAAGGCGTCACCGCTCTTCTTCGCCCCGGTGATCGTGATGTCCCGCAGGATCGTGTCCTTGATCGGGTTCACCGGCTGGCCGCCCACGTACTGGGTCTGGAACATGATCCCGCTGTAGGTCGGGTCCACGATGTCCACGTTGTTGATCCGGATCCCCTGGAACACCTTGGAGGCGGAGAAGATCCAGATGCCCGGGAAGGTCTGCGCGCCCCAGAAGTGGCCGCCCGACCGGACGATCGAGATGTTCTCGAAGAGGGTCGGATCCGTCCCGAACCCGTTCATCGGGTACCCGAAGTCCAGCGAGCTGATGGTGATGCCCGAGTAGACCAGGGTGTCGGCGATGTGGATGTTGCGGAAGGTGTTGTTGAAGCCGCCGTACACGGCGATTCCGGCCGCCCGCCAGGTCAGGATGGTGGTCAGGTTCTCGTAGACGTTGTTCTTCATGTCCGCGCCGCCCGCGTCGATCGCGGAGAACAGCGCGAAGCTGTCGTCGCCGGTGGCCCGCGCCTCGTTGTTGGACACGAGGTTGTCCGTGCTGCCGTTGGTCATGTTGACCCCGTCGGCGAACATGTTGCGGATCCGTGAGTTCTTGATGGTGATCCGGTCGGTGTTGGCGCCCCAGTAGAGGCACACCATGTGCTCGTTCCAGATGTTGTCGATGGTGATGTCGGAGACGTTCGCGAAGTCGAAGACCTTGCCGGGGCCGTCGATCCGCGAGGTGTAGTTCCCGAAGTAGGCGAAGCCGGTGAAGGAGGAGCCCTTCGCGGTGTTGTCCGCGCGCCAGCCCACGTCCGTGTTGTCCTGCGTGGACGGGGCGTTGAAGCGGGTGAACCAGGGTCCGGCGCCGACCACCTGCACGGCCTTGCCGTACACCTGGAACTTGCTGGCGGTCTGGTACTCACCGGCCGGCAGGTACACGCCGACCAGCTTGCCGGTGGTGTCCATCCGGACCCGGTCCAGGGCGTTCTGCACGTCCTGGTGGCCGAATCCGGTCGGCACCGCGTAGGTCGCCGGGTCGGGGTTGGGGATCTGGACGGCCTGCTCCAGGCTGACGAAGTCGATGGCGTAGGTGGAGGTGTTCGCCGCGTCCTTCTGGAGCTTGATGCGGCTGCCCGCCGGGACGGTCTCGCCCAGCAGGATGTTCGCCTCGTCGTAGATGTGCCGGGGGGCGCCGGCGCCCGGGGAGTTGCCGGGGGAGGCCTCCGCCCCGTAGAGCCAGGCGTACTTGGAGGTCAGCGGCAGGGTCTTCTTGAGGGTGCCGTTGACGTAGACGTTGATGGTGGAGTCGATGCCGCCGCCGCCCGGGGCGTCCGGGATGGAGAAGCGGGTGACCAGGGTGTTGGTGGCGGCCCGGGTGGTGAACTCCACGAACTCGCCGGTGGCGTCCAGGTTGACGGCCTTGCGGCCGGAGGCCTCGCCGGCGATGTCGCCGATGGTCCGGTTGGGTCCGACCACGGTGGCGCCGCCGCCCACGGTGCCGTCCTCGGCCTCGTACATGTCGAAGGGCATGTTCGCCCCGCGGCCCACGAAGAACGGCTTGGTGGAGGTGTTGTTGGCGCGCTTGACCGGGAGCTCGTTGGCGTCGTCGGCGAGGACCACCTTGACGGTGTACCTGCCGTTCGCCGCCGGCCAGCTGCCCAGGGAAATGGGCGCGGTGGAGGCGCCGGCCGCGAGGGCCCCGCCGAACGAGCCGGTGAGGGTGCGGACGGTGGCGCCGCCCGCGTCCTGGAGGGTCAGGGTCACCCCGTGGCTGCCGGCGGCCGCGGCCACCGTGCCCTGGTTCTTCACGGTGACGGAGAAGGTCACCTGCTGTCCGGCGGACGGGGCGCCCGGCGACCAGCCGACCGCCGAGGCCACCAGGTCGGAGCTGTCGACCGGGCGGACCACCAGCGGGGGTCCGGTGAATCCGTTGTTGGTGTCGTTCTGCTCGACCACCGTGTTCGCCTCGTCGACCACCGCGCTCAGCGGGTACGTCCCGGAGTCGCGGGCGCCGATCCCGGCGGAGACGGTGGTGCCGGCGCCGGCGGCCAGCGCGGGCACGGCGGCGGTGCCGACCTTGGTGCCGCCCAGCTGGAAGGTGACGGAGGTCGCGGGGGCCGCGGCCGGACCGCTGTTCTTCACGGTGGCGGACAGGGTGACGGGGTCCGACTCCACCGGCGCGGCCGGGGAGGCGGTCAGCCCGGTGATCTCCAGGTCGGGGTTGGGGGCCGCGACCCCGATGACCTGGAACTCGGCGATCTGGCCGTTGGAGGAGCCGGTGTTGGAGGTGAAGCGCAGCTGCACGTCCGCGACACGGGCGCCGAGCGGGATGGTGACGGTGTTGGCCGAGCCCGGGGCGAAGACGTAGTCCTTGGCGGCGACCAGGTTCGTGACCCCCGAGGCGCTCTGCTCGCGGCCGAGCACCTGGATGTTCTGGGTGCGCGAGCCCCAGGAGGAGTCCGGGTTGAGCTTGAGGACCAGCCGGTCGACGTCGGCGTTGGCGCCGAGCCTGACCGTCAGGGTGCTCGGGTAGGCGCCCGCCGCGCCCTCCCAGTAGGTGGCGGTGCTGTTGTCGTTGGCGTTCTCCGCGACGAAGGTGTGGATCACGGAGGAGGCGGTGATGGGCTTGCCGACGGCCAGGTTGGAGCCGCCGCCCCCGGTGCCGTTGCGGGTGACGGTGTTGCTGTCGCCGGAGCGGTTGCCCGCGGCGTCCTTGGCCCGGACGAAGTAGCTGACGGTGGCACCGGCCGGCTGGCTGTCGGTGTAGGTGGTGGTGTTCCCGGCCACCGTGGTCCGCAGCTGGTTGTTGGCGTACACCTCGTAGCCGGTGACCCCGACGTTGTCGGTGGAGGCGTTCCAGGTCAGCCGGATCTGCCCGGCGGCCGGCTCGGTCAGCGCGAGGCTGCCGGGCGTGGTGGGCGCCTGGGTGTCACCGGTGTCCCCGGCGCGGGTCACGCTGTTGCTGTTCGCCGACTGGTTGCCGGCCGCGTCCTTGGCCCGCACGTGGTAGGTCACGCTGGCCGAGGCGGGCTGGTTGTCGGTGTAGGTGGTGACGTTCCCGGCGACGGAGGTCCGCAGCTGGTTGTCGGCGTAGATGTCGTAGCCGGTGACCCCGACGTTGTCGGTGGCGGCGTTCCAGGTCAGCCGGATCTGCCCGGTGGCCGGCTCGGTGTAGGCGAGGGAGGTCGGGGCGGTGGGCGCCTGGGTGTCGCCGCCCTGCGGGCCGTAGACCTCCAGCTCGGAGAGCTGGCCGCCGGGCTGTACGGAGTTCTGCGAGATCACCACGCGCAGATGGCGCGTGGTGGTGGCGTCGAAGGTGACGGTCACGGTGTTGCCGGAGGCCGGGGCGAAGGAGAGCACCCGGGCGGCGGTGAGGTCGGTGAACTCCGAACCGTTGGTGCTGCCCTGGACCTTCACCTCCTGGGTGCGGGCGCCCCAGTTCTCGGGGAGCCGCAGGACCATCCGGTCCACCCGGACGGAGGACCCGAGGTCGGTCTGGATCCACTGCGGGAGCGCGTTGTTGACGCTCTCCCAGTAGCTGGCCGCGTTGCCGTCCCCGGCGTTGGCCGGGACGTAGTTCTGGGTGTGGCCGCTGGAGGTGAAGGTCTTGCCCAGCGCCAGGTTGGTGGAGGACTCGCCGGGGGCGCGGACCTCCAGTTCGGAGAGCTGGGCGGCCTGCCAGCCGGTGTTGGCGGTGATGTTGATCCGCACGAACCGGGTCTGGGCGGCCGGGAACCCGATGGTGACGGTGTTCCCGCTGCCCTGGCTGAAGGTGTGGGTGGCCGAGTTCACCAGGGTGCTGAAGCTGGTGCCGTCGGCGCTGCCCTGGACCGACAGGGTCTGGCTGCGGCTCTCCCAGGTGGCGGGGAGCTTGAGCACCACCTGGTCGACGCGGGTGGTGGCGCCGAGGTCGGTCTGCACCCACTGCGGGAAGGCGCTGCCGGCGCTCTCCCAGTAGGTGGACTGGTTCCCGTCGGTCACGTTGGCGGCCGGATAGGGGGCGTTGGTGCTGCTCGCGGCGGCGGGGCGGCCGGCCGCGAGGTTGGGACCGCCGGCGGCCACGGCGGTCAGTGCGGGCCAGCCCAGCATCAGCAGGGCCGTGCTGATGAGGGCGGCCAGGGTGGCCCGCCCTCTCCAGTGGAGCCTTCTCATATGTCCTCGTCCCTCGGAATAGGGTTTCTGAACCAGGTGAGACAGGAATTTGCGTGGTGCTGTCCGAGAGTTGCAGAGCCCTGCTGAGTCGTCTACTCCTCGTACCGGAGTTTTATGCCAGCATCACTTGCGCAAGCAGGGCGCAAATAACGCAAGCGGTTTGCGTGGCCCCGACCTGACGCTTTCACCTGGGCGTCACCCGACCCCGGTGGGGTTCGACAGCCCGGCATGGTCTGATGGACGGCATGATCGATGAATTTCTCGGGAACCGGCTCGCCGACGTGGAGGAAGCGGTCCGCAAGGCCGCGGCCGTCGAGATCATGCCGAGGTACCGGCAACTCGCCGAACACGAAGTCGAGAGCAAGAACGGACCGCACGACCTGGTGACCGTCGCCGACCGCAAGGCCGAGGAGCACCTCACCGCCTCCCTCACCGCCCTGCTCCCCGGCTCGGTGGTGGTCGGCGAGGAAGCCGTGCACGCCGACCCCGCCGTCTACCGGGCCCTGCGCGGCGACGCGCCCGTGTGGATCGTCGATCCCGTCGACGGCACCCGGCAGTTCGTGGGCGGCGAGCCCGGCTTCTGCACCCTCGTGGCCCTCGCACAGCACGGCGAGATCCACGCCTCCTGGACCTTCGCCCCGGTCCTGGAGGAACTGGCCGTCGCCGTCCGCGGCGGCGGCGCACACGTCAACGGCACCGCCATCCGCTCCGGTTCACCCGAACCCGGCGCCGAGCTGAAGGTCGCCACCGCCCACCCCCTCTACACCAGCGACCGGGAACGCGAGACCCTCTCCCGGCTCGACGTCCCGGGCATCGCGCCCCGCCCCTGCGGATCGGCCGGACTGGAGTACCTGAAGGTGGCCCGCGGCGAGATGGACGCCCTCGCCTTCACCTGGCCCTCCGCCTGGGACCACGCCGCCGGACTGCTGCTGGTCGCCGAGGCCGGCGGGGCCCAGGTCACCGTGGCGGGCGAGCAGTTCCGCATCGACCGGGACAACGCGCTGCCGTTCGCCATCGCCCGGGACCGGGCCACCGCCGACCGCGTCATCTCCCTGCTCCGCGGCGAGGGCTGACCCGGCGTGACCCCGCCCCGCACACCGACCCGGCACGACCGCCGGGCGAGCGCCCGGTAATACGCTGGTCCCGCACGGAACCAGTGCCGCAGGCAGACGAAGGAGTCGCATGGTGCCGTCGATCCTCGACGCGGTCGTGGTGGGAGCCGGGCCCAACGGCCTGACCGCCGCCGTCGAACTCGCCCGCCGCGGCTTCTCCGTGGCCGTCTTCGAAGCCGCCCCGACCATCGGCGGCGGCGCCAGGACCGAGGAACTGACCCTGCCCGGCTTCCGGCACGACCCCTGCTCGGCCGTGCACCCGCTGGGCGCCGGATCCCCGGTCTTCGCCACCATGCCGCTCGCCCGGCACGGCCTGGAATGGCTGCACGCCCCGCTGCCCATGGCCCACCCCTTCGACGACGGCACCGCGGCCGTGCTCTCCCGCTCGGTCGCCGAGACCGCCGCCTCCTTCGGACCGCGCGACGCCGGCACCTACCGGCGCCTGGTCGAACCCTTCCTCGCCGACTGGGACACCCTGGTCCGCGACTTCATGTCCCTGCCCTCCACCGCCCTGCCCAGGGACCCGCTCGCCCTGGCCAGGTTCGCACTGGCCGGTCTGCCGCCCTCCACCTGGCTGCTCCGCCGCTTCCACGACGAGCGGGCCCGCGCCCTCTTCGCCGGACTCGTCGCCCATGTCATCGCCCCGCTCGGCGGGATCGCCACCGGCGCCGTCGGCCTGGTCTTCGCCCTCGCCGCGCACACCCACGGCTGGCCGGTGGCCCGCGGCGGCTCCCAGGCCATCCCCGACGCCCTGGCCGGCTACCTCACCGAACTCGGCGGCACCCTGCACACCGGCTACGAGGTCAAACGCCTCGACGACCTCCCGCCCGCCCGCTCCTACGTCTTCGACACCTCACCCACCGCCCTGGCCAGGATCGCCGGCCTCGGCCGCGCCTACGCCGGATACCGCTACGGCGCCGCCGCCTTCAAACTCGACTACGCCCTCTCCGGCCCCGTCCCCTGGACCGCCGAACCCGCCCGCCGGGCCGGCACCGTCCAGATCGGCCCGCGCACCCGCGACATCGACGCCGCCCTCCAGCTGGCCTCCTCCGGCCGGGCCCCCCGCACCCCCTTCCTGATCACCTCCCAGCCCACCCTGGTCGACCCCTCCCGGGCCCCCGAGGGCCGGCACACCTTCTGGGCGTACGGGCACGTCCCGCACGGCTGGGACGGAGACCTCACCGAGGCCGTGGAACGCCAGCTGGAGCGCTTCGCCCCCGGCTTCCGCGACCTGGTCCTGGCCCGCGCCACCGCCGGCCCGCCCGAACTCGCCGCCCGCAACCCCAACTACGTCGGCGGGGACATCGCCTGCGGCGCCGCCTCCGGCCTCCAACTGCTGCTGCGCCCCAGACTGTCCCTGCACCCCTACGCCACCACGCACCCGGCGGTGTTCATCTGCTCCTCCGCCACCCCGCCCGGCCCCGGCGTACACGGCATGTCCGGACACAACGCGGCCAAGGCGGTCTGGCGCCATCTGAGAAAGGCCCGCTGATCCGATGGTCCGCATCACCCTGGTCCAGGGCGACATCACGGCCGAGCACGCCGACGCCATCGTCAACGCCGCCAACTCCTCGCTGCTCGGCGGCGGCGGGGTGGACGGCGCCATCCACCGCCGGGGCGGGCCGGAGATCCTCGCCGCCTGCCGGGCCCTGCGCGCCTCGCACTACGGCAAGGGCCTCGCCACCGGCCAGGCCGTGGCCACCCCGGCCGGCCGGCTGGCCGCCGAGCACGTCATCCACACGGTCGGCCCGGTGTACTCCGCCGCCGAGGACCGTTCCGCCCTGCTGTCCTCCTGCTACCGCGAATCGCTGCGGATCGCCGCCGAACTCGGCGCCCGTACCGTCGCCTTCCCGGCCATCTCCACCGGCGTCTACGGCTGGCCGATGGACGACGGGGCCCGGATCGCCGTCGAGGCCGTCCGGACCGCCGCCACCGCCCCGGTCGAGGAGGTCCGCTTCGTGCTCTTCGACACGGCGGCCTACACGGCCTTCGGCGCCCACCTCCACTGAGGCGGACCGGCGCGCGCCTCCGCCGGGACGGGCCCGCGCCGGTCAGTACCGCAGGGCCTGGCCGACCTCGGTCTTCACCTCGCCCGACAGCTTGCGGTTGCTGACCGCGGTGCCCTCCTTGGACTGCCCCGCCGGGACGTCGGAGACGGTGACCACCACGGTGTCCAGGAGGTTCCCGGACGCGTCGTTGTAGACCACCTGCACGGCGAAGGACTTCGTGGAGTCCGCCGTGTTGGTCGCGGTCACCGCCACCGCGGACTTCCCGTCCGCGCCGGCGGCCGGGGCACCGAGCCGGACGTCCGCCTTCACGTCCACCCCGTCCTTGATCCCGTCCAGCTTCCGCTGGGCGGCCTCACTGGCCGAGGACACCGCGTCCGAGGCCTTCGAGGCGGCCGCCGAGGCGGCGCCCGACACGCTCCCGCCGTCCGAGCAGCCGGCCGTGCCCAGGGCCAGCAGGGCGGCGAGAGCGACGGCGCCGGCGGCGCGGGTCCGGATGTGCTGCATGGGTACTCCTCGCGGGTCAGGGGGTGACGATCGGGAAAGCGGTGTCCGGGGCCTCGGCGTACGACAGCAGCCGGGCCAGCAGACCCCGGTCGCCGTCCGCGCCCACGCCCTCCGCACCGGGGCCGGCCGCGTCCCCGCCGGCCAGCAGCGCGAGCAGCGCCGCCCGGGTCAGGTTCAGGGTCAGCCCGGCCGGGGAGCGCGGCGGGTCGGCCAGCGGCACCGACCGGTGCGTCAGTGCCCCGTTGTGCAGGGTCAGCCGGTGGCGGCGGCCCTCGTCGGTGAGGGCCAGGTCCACCGTGAAGGACTCGTCCCAGCACCGCGGGCCGTCGATCCGCACCGCCACCGAGTCCAGCAGCATCTCGGTGGTCAGCGCCCCCACCATCTCCGGATTGGTGGTGTCGATGGCCACCGGCAGCGGCCCGTCGCGCAGCTCCATCGCCCCGGTCAGGTAGAAGTTGCGCCAGGGGCCGTTCTCGGCACCCCGGCCCAGCCGTTCGTACACCCCGGCCAGTTCCTCCCGGGCGTCCGCATGGTCCGGATCGGCGAAGACCAGGTGGTTCAACAGGGTCGCGGCGAACCGCAGATCGCCGTCCGAGGCGTACATCCGGGCCTTGGCCAGCATCGGCTCCGGGCCGCCGGCCACCTCCACGTACCGCTGGGCGAGTTCCACCGGCGGGTGCTCCCACAGGTGCGCCGGGTTCCCGTCGTACCAGCCCAGATAACGCTGGTACACGGCCTTCACGTTGTGGCTGAGCGAGCCGTAGTAGCCGTGCGCGTGCCAGGCGGCCTCCAGGGCGGGCGGCAGCACCAGCTCCTCGGCGATCTCGGGCCCGGTGAGGCCCGAGTTGAGCAGCCGCAGCGTCTGGTCGTGGACGTACGCGTAGAGGTCCCGCTGCGCGGTGAGGAACTCCACCACCCGCTCCCGGCCCCAGGTCGGCCAGTGGTGGGAGGCGAAGGCGAGGTCGTAGCGGTCGCCGAACCACTCGACGGCCTCGTCCAGGTACCGCGACCAGATGCGGGCGTCGCGGACCACCGCCCCGCGCAGGGTCAGGACGTTGTGCATGGTGCGGGTGGCGTTCTCCGCCAGGCACAGCGCCCGCCGGTCCGGGATCAGGAAGTTCATCTCGGCCGGGGCCTCGGTGCCCGGGGTGAGCTGGAAGACGAACCGCACCCCGTCGACGGTCTCCTCCTGCCCGGTGCGGGTGATGTCCACGGTGGGCGGGATCAGGGTGAGGGTGCCGTTGGAGGTGGTCATGCCCAGACCGGCGCCGATCTGCCCGTCGGGGGCCTTGGGCAGCCGGTCCCCGTACATGTAGATGGCGCGCCGGGTCATCGCGTTGCCCGCGTACACGTTCTCGCTGACCGCGTGCTCCATGAACCCCGCCGGCGCCAGGATCGGTACGCCCTCCTCGGTGCCGGCCGGCAGGACGCCCCGGGCGCCGCCGAAGTGGTCCGCGTGCGAATGGGTGTAGATCATGCCGGTCACCGGGCGGTCGCCGCGGTGCTCGCGGTAGAGGGCGAGGGCGGCGGCCGCCGTCTCGGCGGCCAGCAGCGGATCGATGACGACCACCCCGCGGTCGCCCTCGACCAGGGTCATGTTCGACAGGTCCAGGCCGCGGACCTGGTAGACGCCCCCGGTGACCTCGTACAGGCCCTGCTTGGAGCAGAGCCGGGACTGCCGCCAGAGGCTGGGGTGGGCCGTGTCGGGGCACTCGGCCTCCAGGAAGGAGTACGCGTCGTTGTCGTAGACCGTGCGGCCGTCCGCAGCGCGGACCGTGCCGGGGACGAGGGCGGCGACGAAACCCCGGTCGGCGTCCTCGAAGTCCCTGTCCTCGAAGTCCCTGGTGTCCTCGGCGGGGGGCGTGGGCATGGCCGGGCTCCGTTCCGGTGTGCCGGTCGCACACCACCTGCCGACCAACCTCACACAGCTTCCGGCGGTCCGCATCCGGCGGCCACGGCGGCCCGGTAGGCGCGCGGGCCGACCCCCAGCGAGGCGGTGAAGTGCTGCCGGAAGGTCACCTCGCTGCCGAAACCGGACCTGCGGGCCACCTCCGCGACCGGGTGGTCCGTCCGCTCCAGCAGCCGGCGGGCCTCGTCGAGACGGCGGTCGAGCAGCCAGCGGTGCGGGGTGCTGCCGGTGGCCGCCCGGAAGTGCCGGGCGAAGGACCGGGGCGACATGCCCGCCCAGCGCGCCAGCGTCGGCACGTCCAGCGGCTCCGCCAGCCGGCCCAGCACCCGGGCCCGGACCTCGGCCAGCACCTCGGCGGTCCGGTCCGCGGCCGGTACCGGACGGTCCAGGTACTGGGCGGTGGCCCCCGTCCGGAACGGCCCGGTGACCAGGGACCGGGCCAGGGTGGCGGCCACCTCCGCCCCGTGCGCCTCACGGACCAGGTGCAGGCACAGGTCGATCCCCGAGGCCACCCCGGCCGAGGTCCACAGCCCGCCGTCGGACACGAACAGCGGGGCGTCCTCGACCCGTACCGTCGGATACCGTCCGGCCAGCTCACCGGCCAGCGACCAGTGCGTGACGGCCCGCCGCCCGTCCAGCAGCCCGGCCTCGGCCAGCACGAAGGCCCCGGCGCACAGCGCGGCGATCGGCGTCCCCCGCCGGTGCGCGGCCCGCAGCGCCGCGAGGACCGGCCCGGGGGTCGGATCCGCCGGTTCCGCCAGCGCCGGTACGACCACCAGGTCGGCCTCCGCCAGCCACTCCAGGCCCCGGTCCGGCAGCAGGGTCAGCCCGCCCGGCAGCACCAGCGGCTCCGGCCCGGCCGCGCACCGCCCCAGCGTGAACGCGGGCACGCCGAGCCCGGTCCGGTCCGACCCCCACACCTCGGTGATCACGGCGAGGTCGAAGGCGCGGATGCCGGGCTGGGCGATCAGGGCGACTCGTTGCATCCTGCCAGTCTGACGGCGGCGGTGGCAGGATCCCATCGGTTCCGGTCGCCGGCGGCGCTGTTCCGCCGCCACCGGCCCGACCACGATGAACCCATGACCATCACCGAACCCCCACTGACCCTGGCCGCCGACGCCGCGCTGATCGTCGTGGACGTCCAGCGCGGTTTCACCGACAGCGCCTTCTGGGGCCCGCGCGACAACCCGGCGGCCGAGCGGAACATCGCCGACCTGATGGATTCCTGGCAGCGCACCGGACGCCCCCTGGTCCTGGTCCGCCACGACTCGGTGAACCCCGACTCCCCGCTGGCCGCGGGCAGCCCCGGCAACGCCTTCCAGGAGTTCGTCGAGGCCCGCCGGGCCGGGTCCCTGCTGGTGGTCAAGTCGGTGAACTCCTCCTTCTACGGCACCCCCGACCTGGCGGAATGGCTGACGGCGGCCGGGATCCGGCAGCTGGTGGTGGCCGGTGTCCAGACCAACATGTGCGTGGAGACCACGGCCCGGATGGCCGGGAACCTGGGCTTCGACACCATCGTCCCGCTGGACGCCACCCACACCTTCGACCTGGCCGGTCCGCCCGGCCTCGCCCTCACCGCGGACGAACTGGCCACCGCCACCGCCGTCAACCTGCACGGCGGAGGCTTCGCCCGGGTCGTCGGCACCGCGGAACTCCTGCGCGCGGCCGGCTGACGGGCCCCGGTGCGATCATGGGGCCATGCCGAATCCCCGCTCGCTCGACGAGGTCCGCGCCGCGATAGACGCGATCGACACCGATCTGGTCGCCCTGCTGGCCCGCCGCCAGGAACTGGTCCGGGCCGCCGCCGGCTTCAAGAAGGACGAGGAGGCCGTCCGCGCCCCGGACCGGGTGGAACGCGTGGTCGCCGCGGCCCGCACCCGGGCGGCGGCCGAGGGGCTGGCCCCGGAGGTCGCCGAAGCGGTCTGGCGCGCCATGGTCGCCGCGTTCATCGACCTGGAACTCACCGAACACCGCACCCTGCCCTGACCCGGACCCTGCGCCGGGCCCGCACCTCGTTCCCGCCGCCCCGCGTCATACGGACTCCTCCGCTTCCCACACCCCGGTGCGCACCACCGCGGGCCGGCCCACCGACCGGGCCCCGGCCGTGTACAGCAGGAAGCGGAGCTCCTCCCAGGCGAAGGAGGACTCCCCCCGGCTGTCCGCCCACAGCCGCAGCCCGCCGGGTCCGGCGGGGGAGCGGGTCAGGTCCCAGAAGGCCCAGCCGCGGATATCCGGGTCGGGGTCGAACCGGGACAGCCAGTCCTGGAGCTCCCAGGTCTCGCAGCCCTCGTACCCGGCGTTGAACCGGTCCCGTCCGGCGGCGGCGAACGGCTCGGTCGGGAAGCCGTCCCGGCAGACCCCGGTGAACCAGGCCGGCAGGATGTCGGTGGGCAGGTCCTCGTCGGCGTCGAAGTCGGCCCGGGCGGCGATCCCGTAGACCGCGGCGAGGACTTCCCGCACCCGCGCGGCGTACTCCTCGGCCGGCCCGTCGGGCAGGATCTCGAACGCGGCGAGCACCGGGGTTCCCCGGTCCACCCCCGGGCGTCCCGCGATCCGCAGGGCATCCACCCCGGTGCCCCCGGTCTCCTGCAGCATGCTCGGTCCCGTCCTGTCCGGTCTGCCCGGAGGCCCGGATCCCCTTCGCGGATGCGAGCGGGACCCGGGCCTCCGATGACCGTGCGTCATGCGCCGTGCGTCAGAGCACGTCGGCGGCGATGTTCGCGGCCACCTGCTCCAGCAGCGGTCCCGCGTTCGCGATGCACTTCGCGGTGTCGGGCTCGATCTCCGTCAGCGGGTACGCCCGCCGGATGCCGGCCGCCGTCAGCGCCTCCTGCTCCAGCAGCAGCCGCCCGCAGACCGCCACCACCGGCTTGCCCGCCGCGCGCGCGGCCGAGGCCACGCCTGCCGGGGCCTTGCCGTGCAGGGTCTGCTCGTCCAGCGAGCCCTCGCCGGTGATGACCAGGGTGGCCCGCTCCAGCGCCGGGGCGAAGCCCAGCACCTCCAGCATCAGCTCGATGCCGGGCCGGAAGCTCGCCCCGAGCAGCAGCGCGCCGTAGCCGATGCCGCCCGCGCCGCCGGCGCCCGGGGAGGCCGCCAGCTCGGTGGCCTTCGGGCCGATCGCCTTCTCCAGCACCTGCGCGTAGTGCGCCAGCGCCGCGTCCAGGGCCGCCACGTCCTCCGGCGAGGCCCCCTTCTGCGGGCCGTACACGGCGGGCGCGCCCTTCGGGCCGGTCAGCGGGTTGTCCACGTCGCTGGCGAGGACGAACTCCACCTCGGCGAAGCGGGGGTCGATCCCGGACAGGTCGGCCGAGGCCAGCTCCGCCAGGGCGCCGCCGCCCGGGCCGACCGGCTCGCCCGCCGCGTCCAGGAACACCGCGCCCAGCGCGGCCAGCATGCCCGCGCCGCCGTCGGTGGTGGCGCTGCCGCCCACACCGAAGACGATGGTGCGGGCACCCGCGTCCAGGGCGGCCTTCAGCACCTCGCCCGAGCCGTACGTGGTGGCCGTCAGCGGGGCGAAGACGCCCGCCGGGAGCAGCTGGAGCCCGGAGGCCTCGGCCATCTCGACCACGGCGGTGCCCTCGCGCAGCGCGTAGGCGGCCGTCACCTGATCGCCGAGCGGTCCGGTGACCCGTACCTCCCGGCGCTCGAATCCGGCGGCCACCGCCGCCGCGACCGTACCGTCGCCGCCGTCCGCGACGGGGAGGGTCTCGATCTCCACGTCCGGGACGGCCCGGCGGAGGCCGGCCGTCACCCGCTCGGCGACCTGTACGGCCGTGAGCGAGCCCTTGAATTTGTCCGCGGCGATGAGCACGCGCGCGGCCTCAGTTACTGCTCCGTCCGTCACCTTGCTTGATCCCTTGCTATCGAACGTGCAGTCGCGCCACCCATGAGCCTATCCGGAGGATCCTCCTATGCGCATGGGTGGCCTGGGTCACGCCGCGTCCGCACCCGGCGCGGCACACCGATAAATGGCGATTTTCCCCAGGATAGTGGGCCAGTATGAGTACGGATCCACTGGAACAGTCACGCCCGGACAGCCCCGGGGACCCGGCCGCCGGCCCCGGCGAGGGCACCCCGGACCGCACCGTGGTGGTCATCGGGGTGGTCGCCGTCCTGCTGGTGGTCGGCTGGGCGGCACTCGGCAAGGACTCCTTCGACAGCGCGTCGGGCACGGCCCTGGCCTGGGTGCTGGAGAACTTCGCCTGGCTGTTCGTGATCGCCGCGGACGTGTTCCTGGTCATGTGCGTGGTCCTGGCAATCAGCCGGTTCGGCCGGATCAGGCTGGGCGCCGACGACTCCGAACCCGAGTTCACCAACCTCGCGTGGATCGCGATGATGTTCAGCGCCGGCATGGGGATCGGCCTGATGTTCTACGGGGTGGGGGAGCCCCTCACCCACTACCTGGCCCCGCCCCCCGCCTCCGGGGCCGCCCCGCAGACCGGCGCCGCCGCCCGGGCCGCCCTGGACTACTCCTTCTTCCACTGGACCCTCACCCCCTGGGCCATCTACGGCATCGCCGGCCTGGCCCTCGCCTACGCGACCTTCCGCAAGGGCCGCGGCAACCGGCTCAGCTCCGCCTTCGTCCCGCTCATCGGCCAGGACCGCGCCGACGGCCCGGCCGGCCAGGCCATCGACCTGCTGGCCGTCTTCGCCACCGTCTTCGGCACCGCCACCAGCCTGGGCCTGGGCGCCCTCCAGGTCGCCGAGGGCCTGGACATCACCGCCGGCGTGCGGAACACCACCGGCGTCCAACTGGTGATCATCGCCTCGCTGTCCGCCGCCTTCGTGCTCTCGGCGTTCTCCGGCCTGCACAAGGGCGTCAAATGGCTCAGCACCGTCAACATCGTGCTCGCCGCCGTCCTGATGCTGTTCGTGTTCCTGCTCGGCCCCACCGTCTACATCCTCGACGTGATCCCGGCGAGCGTCGGCAGCTACCTCGACGAACTCCTCCCCATGGCCACCCGCACCGGGGCGTTCACCGACAGCGCCTGGCTCGGCGCCTGGACCATCTTCTACTGGGCCTGGTGGCTGTCCTGGGCCCCCTTCGTCGGCACCTTCATCGCCCGGATCTCGCGCGGCCGCACCATCCGCGAGTTCCTCGTCGGCGTCCTCCTGGTGCCCTCCGGCGCCACCGTCGTCTGGTTCTGCGTCATGGGCGGCACCGCCATCCGGCTGGACGCCACCGGAGTCGCCGACCTCACCGTCAAGGTCAAGGACGGCGCCGAGGCCTCCCTGTTCGCGATGCTCGACGCCCTGCCCCTGGGCACCGTCACCTCGTACGTGGCCATGGTCCTGGTGATGACCTACTTCGTGACCAGCGCCGACTCCGCCTCGCTGGTCATGGGCTCGCTCACCAGCCGGGGCTCGCTGCACCCGCCCACCTGGCTGGTCGTCACCTGGGGCGTGCTGATGGCCGCCGTGGCCGCCGTCCTGCTCCTCGCCGGCGGCCTCAAGTCCCTCCAGACCGCCACCATCCTGGTCGCCCTGCCCTTCGTCATCGTGATGCTGCTGCTCTGCTGGGCGCTGGTACGGGAACTCCGCGAGGACCCCGGCGCCGGCCCCGCCCGCCACCACGCCCTCCACGGACTCCGGGACGCCGTCAAGGCCATGGTCGGCGACGCCATCACCGAACAGGGCCCGGCCCGGCACCTCCGGCTGCGCCGGGCCGCCGAGTCCCGCAGCCGCGACCGCGAGGACGGCGGCCGCACGGACCGGTAGGCCCGTTAGGGTGGCGGCGTGACCACCACAGACGACTACGCCGCCTACATCGCGAGCCTGCCCCGGGTGCTGGCCGGCGCCGCCGCCCTCTTCCGCGACGCCGACGGGCGGGTCCTGGTCGTGGAGCCCAACTACCGCGAGGGCTGGGTCCTCCCGGGCGGCACCGTCGAATCCGACCAGGGCGAGTCCCCCCGGGCCGCGGCCCGCCGGGAGGCCGCCGAGGAGATCGGACTCGACCTCCCGCTCGGCCGGCTCCTCGCCGTCGACTGGGTCCGCGGCCCCGCCCGCCCACCCCTGGTCGCATACGTCTACGACGGCGGCGTCCTCGGCGCCGAACAGCTCGACTCCATCAAGCTCCAGGAGGAGGAACTGCTCTCCTGGAAGCTGATCACCCCCGAGGAGATCCCCGCCCACCTCCTCGGATCCCTCGGCCGCCGCATCCAACAGGCCTACCGGGTGCTGGAGTCGGGCGCGAGCACCGCCGAACTGGAGGACGGCCTCCCCGCCCTGGCGGAGTAACACCGCACCTACACCGAGCAGGACAGAATCACACCATGATCACCATGTACGCCTGGCCCAGCACCGCCGACGGGCCCGACGCCCTGCCCATGGTCCACTTCACCACCGAGGAGCAGTCCGGCACCGAGGTCACCCCGGACGGCCAGCCGGTCTGGCTGTTCGACGGCGCGATCCGGGACGGCGGCTGGGCCCACTTCACCGACTACGAGGGCTGGTCCCGGACCGCGCCCGGCTGGCTCGCCGAGTACCGCCGGCACGACGACGTCCTCCTCGTCAGCGGCCCCGGCGCCTGCGAGGGCTGGTACCAGGGCACCATCGGCGCCCCCGCCGAATGGGTCGAGGCCGCGGCCGTCCAGCAGAGCATGGTCATCATGGCCGCCCCCGTCCCGCACCCCTCCATGTACGGCTACGCCGTCGAGATGGGCGTGGCCTTCGCCCTCCTCGTCCCCGTCCACGTGGTCTAGCGGCGGCCCGGACCCGCCCCGGGAGCTCAGTCCCAGAGGGTGCCCGCGGACGGCGTGTCCCGCCCGCCGCCCGCCTCGAAGGCCAGCAGCCGCTGCTTGCGCTCCACCCCGCCGCCGTACCCGGTCATCGAGCCCGAGGCCCCGATCACCCGGTGGCAGGGCACGATGATGCTGACCGGGTTCTTCCCGTTGGCCAGCCCCACCGCCCGGGAGGCGTTCGGCTTGCCCAGCCGGCCCGCCAGCTCCCCGTACGACCAGGTCCGCCCGTACGGGATCAGCAGCAGCTGCTCCCAGACGCTGCGCTGGAACTCCGTGCCCTCCAGCCGCACCGGCAGGTCGAACTCGGTCAGCTCCCCGGCGAAGTACGCCGCCAACTGGCGGGCCACCTCCGGGAAGGGCTCCTCGGCGGCGTCCACCCGCTCCCCGAAGGACTCCTCGGCCGGCCGGTGCCGCTGCTCCGTCATGTACACCCCGCTCAGCACCCCCTCGGTGGCCACCAGGGTGAGGGGCCCGCAGGGACTGTCGACGACGGTGTGACACGTGCTGCTGTTCACGATCGCTCTCCTGAGAAGGAAACAAGAAACAAGGAACAAGAGGGAAGAGGGGAGGGGGAGTTCAGACGGGCAGACGGTTGATCGGATGGTCGTCCGTGGCCCACAGGTACTGCACGGCGTACGCCCGCCAGGGCCGCCAGCCGGCCGCCCGGCCCGTCAGCGCCGCCGGCGAGGACGGCAGGCCCAGCCCCGCCGCCGCCCGCCGGACCCCCAGATCGGACGGCAGGAACGCGTCCGGATCGCCCAGCGCGCGCATCGCGATCACCTCCGTGGTCCACGGCCCGAAGCCCGGCAGCGCCCCGAGCGCCGCCCGCGCGGCCTCCCAGTCGCTGTCGATGCCCAGCGGCAGCGACCCGTCCGCCAGCCCCGCCACCAGCGTGGTCAGCGTGGTCCGCCGGCTGCGCGGCAGCGCCAGCGACTCCGGGTCCAGCCCGGCCAGCGCCACCGGAGTGGGGAACAGGTGCGTCAGCCCGCCCGCCGGATCCGGATCCACCACCGGCTCCCCGTGCGCCCGCACCAGCCGCCCCGCATGGGTGCGCGCCGCCGCCGTCGACACCTGCTGCCCCAGCACCGCCCGCACCGCGAACTCGGCCGCGTCCACCGTCCGCGGCACCCGCCGCCCCGGGGCCTTGTCCACCAGCGGGGCCAGCAGCGGATCCGACCGCAGCTGCTCGTCCACCGCCTCCGGATCCGCGTCCAGGTCCAGCATCCACCGGCACCGGCTGATCGCGATCGTCAGGTCCCGCAGGTCCGTCAGCGACAGCTGGCAGGCGATGTGGTCCGGCCGCGGCGCCAGCGACACCACCCCGGTGCCGTACGGCAGCCGCAGCGTCCGCCGGTACGCCCCGGCCCGCCACTCCTCCACCCCCGGCACCGCCGTCGCCGCCAGATGCCCGAACAGGTTGTCCGGATTGAGCGGGGCCCGGAACGGCAGCCGCAGCGACAGCGTGCCCGGCACCAGCGGCTCCGCCGCCTGCCCCGCCCGCCCCGCCGACCGGGTCCGCAGCTCCCCCGGGGAGAGCGCGAACACCTCCCGCACCGTCTCGTTGAACGTACGGATCGAGGAGAACCCGGCGGCGAACGCCACATCGGCCATCGGCAGCGCCGAGGTCTCGATCAGCAGCCGGGCGGTCTGCGCCCGCTGCGCCCGGGCCAGGGCCAGCGGACCGGCACCCAGCTCGGCGTTCAGCTGCCGCTCCACCTGCCGGGTGGAGTAGCCCAGCCGGGCCGCCAGCCCGGGCACCCCCTCCCGGTCGACCACCCCGTCCCGGATCAGCCGCATCGCCCGGGCCACCGCGTCGGCCCGCGCGTTCCACTCCGGCGATCCCGGGCTGGTGTCCGGACGGCACCGCTTGCAGGCCCGGAACCCGGCCTGCTGGCAGGCCGCCGCACTGGGCAGGAAGCTCATGTTCTCGACCTTGGGGGGCACCGCCGGGCAGCTGGGCCGGCAGTAGATCCCGGTGGTCCGGACGGCCGTGAAGAACCAGCCGTCGAACCGCGCGTCCTTCGACTGCACGGCCCTTACGCAACGCTCGGTGTCGGTGTGCATGAGTCCAGCATCCGTGGTCCGGCCCGCCCCGGGCTGGCGGTTTTCCGACATCAAGCATACGGCGGGCGCACCCGCCCGGCCCCCGCTCAGCCCAGCCGGTACGCGTCCCGGGCCAGGGTCAGGGCGATCAGATCACGCGGCCGGGACAGCGAATGCGAGGTCAGCTGCTCCAGCCGCCGCAGCCGGTTGAAGACGGTGTTGCGGTGACAGTACAACCGCCCGGCCGCCCGCCCCGCCGAGCCCTCGGCCGCCAGCCAGGCGTCCAGGGTCTCCAGCAGCACCGCCCGGTCCGCCGGATCCAGCTCCAGCAGCGGGCCCAGCACCGTGCCGACCAGCTCGGCCGCGAGCTCCGGCTGCCGCACCACCAGCGAGGTCGGCAGCCGGTCCGCCAGCCGGACCAGGGCCCGCTCCTCCGGACCGCAGGTGCGCAGCGCCGTCTCCGCGAGCCGCCGTGCCCGCCCCAGTTCGGCCAGCCCGGTCACCACCGGGCTGATCCCGCCGGGACCGGGACAGCGGTCCGCCAGCTCGGCCGTCAGATCGTCCAGCGAGCAGGGCCCCAGCGCCACCACGGCCAGCTCCCGCTCGGTCCGCATCCGCCAGAACAGCCGCATGCCGCCCACCGACTCGATCCGGTGCACCCCGTCCCGGCGGTCGGCCGGCAGCACCACCACCGCGTACCGCCCCTGCTCCGGCAGGTCCAGCCCGGCCGCCGCGCCCGCCGCCAGCCCCGGCGCCGCGTCCCCCTCCAGCAGGGCGTCCAGCAGGGCCTGGACCCGCTCGTCGCTGCGCCGGCGCATCTCCCGCTCGGCCGTCCGGTAGGCCTCCGCGGTCGCGGCCGCCTGCTGCTCGATCCCGGCCCACATCGCGCCCGCCGACCGGGCCAGCACCGGCAGCGCGTCCGGATCGCGTTCGGTGACGATGTCCAGCAGCGCTTCCCAGGTCAGCCGGCCGGCCCGCCGGTAGGCGTACAGCAGCAGGTCCAGCGGCAGGCCCTGACCGGCCCGGCGGCGGCCCAGCTCCTCCGCGTACGCCAGGTCCTTCCGCGGCTGCGAACGGCGGGCCGCGAAGGCCTCGATCCCGTAGTGCATGGCCTCGCTGACCTGCCGCCAGTGCTCGTCCCGGGGCACCGCCAGATCGAACAGCGGGGAGTGCTTCGCCAGGTCCTCGATCAGCTGGTCGGTGAGTCCGGGAATCCGGCCGATCAGCACCTCGGCGGCCCCGAGCAGGACCGACCACTCCACGTCCGTCCGCGTTCGCTGACCGCCCATGGCCGCTGAGGATGCCACCCCCGTACGCCCCCCGTCACGCCCCCGTCACGGACCGCTTCCCCAGGACTGTGCCGCTGCACAACCGGACCCCGCCCCCGGCTGGTCATCCGCAGCGATTCCGGTTCCGGCCGTGGACGGGCGGTCCGCCCGGTGCTGGTCTGTGCGCCAGCACAAGGGAAGGCTCGGGAACACTCCGGAGGGGGAGGACTTGGCTTCGCTTCAGGTGAGCGCGCTGTCCGTGGGCTACGGCCCGGTACGGGCGCTGCGCTCGGTATCGCTGGAGGTGCCGGCCGGCGCGGTGGCCGTGGTGCTCGGCGGGAACGGGGCGGGCAAGTCCACACTGCTCCGCGCGGTGTCCCGGACGCTGCCCTTCCACCGGGGCGCGGTCACCGGCGGCGGCATCCGCTTCGACGGCCGCCCGCTGGACGGGCTCAGCGCCGCCGAGGTGGTCGCCGCCGGGGTGGTGCAGGTGCCCGAGGGACGGCAGGTGTTCGCCCGGATGACGGTGGCGGACAACCTGCGGGCCGGGGCACTGGGCGCCCGGTCCGGCTCCCGGGCCGAGGTGGCGGCCTCGCTGGCCCGGGTGCACGAGCTGTTCCCGGTGCTGGCCCGGCGGGCCCGGCAGCGGGCCGGACTGCTGTCCGGCGGGGAGCAGCAGATGCTGGCCCTGGGCCGGGCCCTGATGGCGCGGCCCCGGCTGCTGCTGCTGGACGAGCCCTCGCTCGGGCTGGCCCCGAAGATGGCCGCGCTGATCGCGGCCACGATCACCGAGATCAACGCGGCGGGCACCTCGGTGCTGCTGGTGGAGCAGAACGCGGCGCTGGCCCTGCGGCTGGCCTCGCAGGCGTACGTCCTGGAGGTCGGCGAGGTGACCCTGCGCGGCCCGGCCGCCGAGCTGGCCGCCTCCGACGAGGTCCGCCGCCGCTACCTGGGCATCACCGACGAGGCCCCCGCCGACCCGGGCGCCCCCGACGGTCCGGGTGCCCCCGGCGGTGCCGGGGCGGCGTCCGGACCGTCGGGGGTCCCCGGCCCCCGCGCCCCGCGCACCCTGAGCCGGTGGTCCGAGTGACCGCCCCCGGCACGGCCGCGCTGGAGGTCCGGGAGGCCACTGTCCGGTTCGCCGGACTGACCGCCCTGGACGGGGTGTCCTTCACCGTGGAGCCGGGCAGCGTGCACGCGGTGATCGGCCCCAACGGGGCGGGCAAGTCCACCTGCTTCAACCTGCTGTCCGGGGTGTACCGGGCGGCCTCCGGCAGCGTCCGGTTCGGCGGCCGGGAACTCACCGGGCTGGCCCCGCACGCCATCGCCGGCCTCGGGGTGGCCCGCACCTTCCAGAACCTGGCGCTGCCCCCGCACAGCACGGTCGCCGACAGCCTGCTGCTGGGCCGGCACCGGCTGATGCGGTCCGGGTTCCTCGCCACCGGACTGCGGCTGCCCGCCGCGGCCCGGGAGGACCGCCGGCACCGCGAACGGGTCCGGGAGATCGCCGAGTTCGTGGGCCTGGAAGCGGACCTGGGGGCGCCCGCGGGCTCCCTCCCGTACGGCAAGCAGAAGCTGGTGGAGCTGGCCCGGGCGCTGTGCATGGAACCCCGGCTGCTGCTCCTGGACGAACCGGTGGCCGGGATGACCGCCGACGAGCGGCAGCGCACCGCCGCCGTCATCGCCGGGGTCCGGGACGGCCTGGGGATCTCGATCGTGCTGGTGGAACACGACATGGGGGTGGTGATGCGGCTCGCCGACGCGGTGACCGTGCTCGACTTCGGCCGACGGATCGGCGGGGGCACCCCGGCCGAGGTGCAGAACGACCCGGAGGTCATCCGCGCCTATCTGGGGGAGGAGGGGGAGGAGGCATGAGCACCTTCCTCGAACTGTTCTTCGGCGGCCTGTCGATGGGCTCGGTGTACGCGCTGATCGCCCTCGGGTTCGTCGTCATCTTCAAGGCCACCGAGGTGGTCAACTTCGCGCACGCCTCGCTGCTGCTGGCCGGCGGCTACGTGACGGCGGTGCTGCACGAGCACATCGGGTTCTGGCCCGCCCTGCTGGTCGGCACGGCCGCCGCGGCCACCGTCGGCGCGGGCATCGAGTTCCTGGTGATGCGCCGCTACCGGGGCCAGGACCAGAGCGTGCTGGCCATCGTCACCATCGGCGTGGACATCCTGCTGATCACCGACCTCACCCGCCGGATCGGCACCGACGTGCTGGCCCTGGGCGACCCGTGGGGCAGCGCGGTGGTCCGGATCGGACCGGTGACCCTGGCCCAGACCCGGATCGCCGCGATCCTGGTGGCCGGCCTGCTGATCACCGTGTTCCTGCTGGTGTTCCGCTACACCTCCTGGGGGGTGGCCATGCGGGCCGCCGCCGAGAAGCCGGAGACCGCCGCGCTGATGGGGGTCCGGCTGGGCCGGGTCTCGCTGGCCGCCTGGGGGGTGGCCGGGGCACTGGCCGCGGTGGCCGCCCTGTTCCTGACCGTGTTCCCCACCCCGGGCCTGGAGCGGGCCACCTCGCTGGCCGCCCTCAAGGCCTTCCCGGCCGCCATCCTGGGCGGACTGGACTCCACCACCGGGGCGCTGGCCGGCGGTCTGATCGTCGGGGTCACCGAGGCCCTGGCCACCGGCTACCAGAGCCAGCTGAGCTTCCTGGGCCGCGGGATCGGCGATCTGGCCCCCTATCTGGTGATGGTCGCCGTGCTGCTGGTCCGTCCGGCCGGGCTGTTCGGGACGAAGGAGCCGGCCCGTGTCTGAACGCGCCGTCCGCCGCGGCCTGTGGGCCGCCGGGACCCTGGTCCTCCTCGCCCTGCCCTTCTACCTGGACCGGTTCTGGCTCCAGGCCGGCCTGTTCGCCATCGCCGCCGCCATCGGCGCGATCGGCCTCAACCTGCTCACCGGAGCCACCGGCCAGCTGTCCATGGGCCATGCCTTCTTCCTCGCCGTCGGCGCGTACGGCTACTGCGCGCTCGCCGGGGACGGCGGCCGGTCCGGCGGCCACGAACTGGTCGGACTGGGGCTGCCCAGCTGGCTGGCGGCGGTCCTGGCGGTGCTGCTCACCGGCCTGGCCGGCGGGCTGTTCAGCCCGATCGCGGGCCGGCTGCGCGGGGCCTACCTGGGCATCGCCACCCTGGCCCTGATCTTCATCGGGCAGCACCTGCTGTTCAACGCCACCCCGCTGACCGGCGGGTTCAACGGCCGCGAGGTCGAGCCGCTGTCCCTGTTCGGCCTGACCTTCGACGACACCGAGACGGTCGTCGCCTCGGTCCCCCTGCAGTCCGCCGAGAAGCTCTGGTACGTGGGGCTGGCCGCCCTGCTGGCCGGGGCCCTGTTCGCCCGCGGGGTGCTGCGCGGCAGGCCCGGCCGGGCCATGAACGCGATCCGCGACCACTCGATCGCCGCCGGGGTGCTGGGCGTGCCGGTGGCCCGCTACCGGGCGGCCGTGTTCGTCCTGTCCTCGATGTACGCGGGACTGGCCGGGGTGCTGCTGGCGCTGGTGTTCCAGCGGACCGTGCCCGACTACTTCGGCATGGTGCTGTCCCTGGAGTTCCTCGCCATGATCGTCATCGGCGGGCTGGGCACGGTGGCGGGCGCGGTGGCCGGCGCCGTCTTCGTCAGCCTGCTGCCCCAGCTCCTCACCCGCTACAGCGACGCCCTGCCGCTGGTGTCGGCCCCCGGCACCGGCGGCGTCTCCCCGGGAGAGGCCTCCCGCTACCTGTACGGCGCGGCCGTGGTCCTGGTCGTGCTGTTCCTGCCCGGCGGACTCACCCGGCTCACCCCCTCGCTCACCCCCTCGAAGAAGGAGCAAGCGTGAGAAGTACCAGAATCGGCACGGCGGCCCTCGCGGCGGCCCTGGTCCTGGCCGGCGCGGTCGGCTGCAGCGGCAAGGCGGGCGGCTCCGACGGGGACAAGGAGGGCGCCGGCGGGGTCAAGACCGGCGCGGGAGTCACCGACAAGAGCATCAAGCTCGGTGTGCTCACCGATATGACCGGGGTCTACGCCTCGCTGGGCAAGAGCGTCACCCAGGCCCAGCAGCTGTGGGCGAAGCAGACCAACGAGGCCGGCGGGATCTGCGGCCGGACGGTCGAGCTCGCCGTCCGGGACCACGGCTACGACCCGCAGAAGGCGCTGGCCTCCTACACCGAGCTGGAACCCCAGGTGCTGGGCTTCGCCCAGTTCATCGGCTCCCCGTTCGTGGCGGCCGCCAAGGAGCGGATCGACGGCCGGGACAAGGCCCTGGTGATCCCGCAGGCCTGGTCCGCCTCACTGCTCGGCAGCCCGTACATCCGCACGGTCGGCGCCACCTACGACATCGAGACGGTCAACGCGATCGGCTATCTGCTGGACGAGAAGAAGATCGCCTCCGGGGACAAGATCGGCCATGTCTACTTCGAGGGCGACTACGGCGAGAACGCCCTCGAAGGATCCGAGCACGCGGCCGCCGAGGCCGGGCTGACCGTGGTCGAGCAGAAGATCAAGCCCACCGACAACGACATGACCGCCCAGGTCGCGGCGCTGCGGCGGGCCGGGGTGAAGGCCGTGGTGATCAGCGCCGGCCCGCGCCAGGCGGCCTCCCTGGTCGGGGTCGCGGCGGCGAGCGGCTGGCAGGTCCCGATCGTCGGCAACAACTCCGCCTACGCCCCCCAGCTGCTGGCCACCCCGGCCGGCGCGGCCCTCCAGAAGAACTACTACATCGCCGCCTCCACCCTCCCGATCGGCTCCACCGAGGCGGGCCCGGCCGGCCTGGCGGCGGCCTACAAGGCGGCGTACCCGGGCGCGGGCCTGGACAACGGGGTGGCGGCCGGCTGGACGGCCGCCCAGGTGTACGGAGAGGTCCTGAAGAAGGCCTGCGAGGCGAAGGACCTCACCCGGGAGGGCGTGGGCAAGGCCCTGCTGGGCCTGAAGTCGTACGACAACGGCTTCGGCATCACCCACGACTTCTCCGACCCGAAGGCCCCCTCCTCGCGGCAGAGCCTGATCATGAAGCCGGACGAGAAGGTGCCGGGCGGGCTGACGGTGGTCAAGGGCGCGGCCGTCGCCCCGGCGGCCGAGAAGTTCACCCCGGCCGGCTGACCGCATACGCAACGGGAGGGGCCCCGGACGCCATCGGCGTCCGGGGCCCCTCCTCGTCGTTCCGTGCGCACCGGCTCCCGGGCTACGGGAGCTGTGCGGCCCGCGCCTCGCGGCGGTTGTGCCGGAAGGTGTTCACCCGGCGGGTCGTCGCGAACAGCGGGATGGTCGCGGCGAGCACGATCTGCAGGGCGCAGCCGGTCTGCAGCAGCAGCTGGCCGCCGGGCGCGTCGAACGCCCAGGCCGTCAGCAGGCCCATCGCCCCGGCGATCCAGCTGAGCATCGCCACCGCGAGGACGCCCCGCGGCTTGGGGTACTCGACCCGGCTCACCATCAGCCAGGCCACCCCGACGATCGCCAGCAGGGTGGGCACGAACGGCAGCTCCAGCAGCACGATCGAGACCACGGTGAGCGCGCCGAAGGGGCTCGGCATGCCCTGGAACATGCCGTCCTTCATGGTCACGCAGCTGAATCTGGCCAGCCGCAGGACCACCGCGAGCAGCACCACGATCGCCGCCACCGCCGACACCTTCTGGTGCGCGTCGTCGGCGACCATGCCGTAGACGAGCACGAAGTAGGCGGGGGCCAGACCGAAGCTGATCAGGTCGGACAGGTTGTCGAGCTCCGCACCCATCGGCGAGCTGCGCAGCTTGCGCGCCACGAGCCCGTCGAACAGGTCGAAGACCGCCGCCAGCAGCATCAGTATCACCGCGGTGGCCGCGCTGTGCCGGGCCATGCCCGACTCGGTGCTGCCGGTGAGGTGCGGGATCAGGATGCCCGTGGTGGTGAAGTACACCGCCATGAACCCGCAGGTGGCGTTCCCGAGCGTCAGGGTGTCCGCTATCGACAGCCGGAGGGACAGCGGCATCTCCTCGCCGTCCGTCTCCTCCTCGGCCGCCTCCGGAACCCAGTCCGTACGTGATTCGGGATCAGTCACGGTCAATGCGAGTCACCCCCGCGGTCGTGGCCTGGCCGACCTCGACCGCGACCTCGACGCCCTCGGGGAGGTAGATGTCGACGCGCGAGCCGAAGCGGATCAGACCGATCCGTTCGCCCTGTTCCACCTTGGTGCCGGCCGGGATGTAGGGCACGATCCGGCGGGCGACCGCGCCGGCGATCTGGATCATCTCGATGTCGCCGAGCTCGGTGTCGAAGTGCCAGACAACGCGCTCGTTGTTCTCGCTCTCCTTGTTGAACGCCGGGACGAACCCGCCGGGCACGTGCTCCACGGAGGTCACCGTGCCGGCCAGCGGCGCACGGTTGACGTGGACGTTCAGCGGGCTCATGAAGATCGCGACCCGGGTGCGCCCGTCCTTCCACGGCATGATGCTCTGCACCACTCCGTCGGCCGGGGAGATGACCCGGCCCTGGGCGATCTCTCGCTCGGGGTCGCGGAAGAACCACAGCATGCCCGCCGCGAGCGCGGTGGCGGGCACGGCCGCAGCGGCCCAGCGCCCGGACTTGCGGGCCCGGGCGAGGCTGAGGGCCGCGGTGGCGACGGTCGGCAGAAGCCACGGCGATGCTCCGCGCGCGAGGCGTACGCCGGTGCGGCTGTCGCGAGGTGCAGAGGTTTGGCTGTGGGGCATGGATGACCTTCGTAGCGGGGTGATTGCCGCGCCGTAAACGGGGGGACGGGACGGCGGCTTTACTGGAATGCTATCGGTTGCGCGCAACAACTGGGCAAGCCAGAAGCCGAGTCGGTGCCCCTAGGCCAGTGACCGGATGTGACCCATTTCGCCCCCATAGGGGGGCGAATCGGGACTTTCAGCCCTGGAGGCGGTACTCCTCAAGCAGGCGTCGCCCAATGATCATTTTCTGGATCTCGGCGGTACCTTCACCGATGAGCAGCATCGGAGCCTCGCGGTACAGCCGCTCGATCTCGTACTCCTTCGAGAAGCCGTATCCACCGTGGATCCGGAAGGCGTCCTCCACCACCTCCTTGCAGTACTCGGAGGCGAGGTACTTCGCCATCCCTGCTTCGAGGTCGTTTCGTTCCCCGGAGTCCTTTTTGCGTGCTGCATTGACCATCATCGCATGGGCGGCCTCGACCTTGGTAGCCATCTCGGCGAGCTTGAACTGAATGGCCTGGTGCTGGGCGATCGGCTTGCCGAAAGTGTGACGTTGCTGGGCATACGAGACACCCAGCTCGAAGGCACGCTGTGCGACCCCGCAGCCACGTGCCGCCACGTTGACCCGGCCGACCTCGACCCCGTCCATCATTTGGTAAAACCCTCGGCCGGTCGCCCCGCCGAGCACGCGATTGGCCGGAATGCGCAGTCCGTCCATGATCAGCTCGGTGGTGTCGACCCCCTTGTAGCCCATCTTGTCGATCTTGCCCGGGATGGTCAGGCCGGGACGGACCTCACCGAAGCCCGGCTCCTTCTCCACCAGGAAGGTCGTCATCGACTTGTGCGGGGCGGTGCCCTCCGCGTGTCCTTCGTCACTTCGGACGAGGACCGCCACCAGGGTCGAGGATCCCCCGTTCGTGAGCCACATCTTCTGGCCGTTCAGGACGTACTCGTCACCGTCCTTCACCGCCTTGGAGGTGATGGCCGACACATCGGAGCCCAGCCCCGGCTCGGACATCGAGAAGGCCCCGCGGACCTCGCCCAGCGCCATCCGCGGCAGGAAGTGGTCCTTCTGCTCCTGGGTGCCGTGCTGCTTGAGCATGTACGCCACGATGAAGTGCGTGTTGATGATGCCCGAGACGGACATCCAGCCCCGCGCTATCTCCTCCACGCACAGCGCGTAGGTGAGCAGCGACTCACCCAGACCGCCGTACTCCTCCGGGATCATCAGCCCGAAGAGACCGAGCTCCTTGAGCCCGTCGACGATCTGCTGCGGGTACTCGTCGCGGTGCTCCAGCTCGGTGGCGACCGGGATGATCTCCTTGTCGACGAACTCCCGGACGGTCTTGAGGATCTCCTGCTGGACCTCGGTGAGCCCGGCGGTCTGGGCGAGTCGTGCCATGGCTACTTCCCCTGTTCCTTGGGCTGGGGGCGGCCGGGCTGCTCGCCGCCGCGCTCCTTGATGTACGTCTCGGTGGGGACCATCACCTTGCGCCGGAAGACGCAGACGACGGTGCCGTCCTGCTTGTAGCCGCGGGTCTCCACGTACACGATCCCGCGGTCGTCCTTGGACTTCGACGGGGTCTTGTCCAGGACCGTGGTCTCGCCGTAGAGGGTGTCCCCGTGGAAGGTCGGGGCGATGTGCCGCAGCGACTCGATCTCCAGGTTGGCGATCGCCTTGCCGGAGACGTCCGGCACGGACATGCCGAGCAGCAGCGAGTAGATGTAGTTGCCCACGACCACGTTCCGGCCGAAGTCGGTCGTGTTCTCGGCGTAGTTGCTGTCCATGTGGAGCGGGTGGTGGTTCATGGTCAGCAGACAGAAGAGGTGGTCGTCGTACTCCGTGACCGTCTTCCCGGGCCAGTGCTTGTAGACCGCACCGACCTCGAACTCCTCGTACGTGCGTCCGAACTGCATGGCCCTAGCCTTCCGGGATCTCGAACTTGGTGGTGCGCTGCATGCCCGCGGCCCGGCCCTTGCCCGCGATGACCAGGGCCATCTTGCGGCTGGCCTCGTCGATCATCTCGTCGCCGAGCATCGCCGAACCCTTCTTGCCGCCGGCCTCCGAGGTGCACCAGTCGTAGGCGTCGAGGATCAGCTCGGCGTGGTCGTAGTCCTCCTGCGAGGGCGAGAACACCTCGTTCGCGGCGTCCACCTGGCCGGGGTGCAGCACCCACTTGCCGTCGAAGCCGAGGGCGGCGGCGCGGCCGGCGACCTCGCGGTAGCCGTCCACGTTCTTGATCTGGAGGAAGGGGCCGTCGATCGCCTGGAGGTCGTGGGTGCGGGCCGCCATCAGGATCCGCATCAGGATGTAGTGGTAGGCGTCGGCGCCGTAGCCGGGCGGCTGCATGCCCACGACCAGGGACTTCATGTTGATGGAGGCCATGAAGTCGGCCGGGCCGAAGATGATGGTCTCCAGCCGCGGCGAGGCGCCGGCGATGGCGTCGACGTTCACCAGGCCCTTGGCGTTCTCGATCTGCGCCTCGATGCCGATCCGGCCGACCTCGAAGCCCATGGTCTTCTCGATCTGGGTGAGCAGCAGGTCCAGGGCCACCACCTGCTGGGCGTCCTGCACCTTCGGCAGCATGATGCAGTCGAGGTTGGGGCCCGCGCCCTCGACGACCGTGATCACGTCCCGGTAGGTCCAGTGGGTGGTCCAGTCGTTGACCCGGACCACCCGGGTCTTGCCCGTCCAGTCGCCGTTGTTCAGCGCGTCCACGATGGTGTGGCGGGCGCCCTCCTTGGCGAGCGGGGCACAGGCGTCCTCCAGGTCCAGGAACACCTGGTCGGCGGGCAGGCCCTGGGCCTTCTCCAGGAACCGCGGGTTCGAGCCGGGCACCGCGAGGCAGGACCGGCGCGGCCGCAGCCGGTTCACGGGAGACAGGGGCGTGGTCATGCGGGGACCTCCGTGCTGATGAGGGGGCTGAGCTTGTTCGCTTTGCGGATCTCGTCGACGATACGGCCGATGATCTCCGTGATGCCGAAGTCCTTGGGGGTGAACACGGCGGCCACCCCGGCGGCCTTCAGTTCCGCCGCGTCGGCGTTCGGGATGATGCCACCGACGATGACCGGCAGGTCGGCGGCCCCCGCCTTGCGGAGGCGTTCCAGGACGTCCGGCACCAGGGCGCTGTGCGAGCCGGACAGGATGGACAGTCCCACGCAGTGCACGTCCTCGGCCAGGGCGGCCGAGGCGATCTGCTCGGGGGTCAGCCGGATGCCCTGGTAGACCACCTCGAAACCGGCGTCGCGGGCCCGGACGGCGATCTGTTCGGCGCCGTTGGAGTGCCCGTCCAGGCCCGGCTTGCCGACCAGCAGCCGGAGCCGGCCGGCGCCCAGTTCCTCGGCGGTGCGGGACACCTTGGCGCGGACCTCGTGCATCGGGGTGCCCGGTTCGGCGGTCACCGCCACGGGGGCGGAGGAGACCCCGGTGGGGGCCCGGAACTCGCCGAAGACCTCGCGCAGGGCGCTCGCCCACTCGCCGGTGGTGACACCGGCGCGGGCGCACTCCAGGGTGGCCTCCATCAGGTTCTCGGTGCCGGCGGCGGCCTCCTTGAGGCGTTCCAGGGCCTGCCGGGTGGTGGGGAACACGAAGGGGTCGCCGTTGCCCTGGCGGTCGGATGACTCCTCCCGCTCGGCGCGCCAGCGGCCGATCCGCTCCACGGTCTGCGCCTCGGTGGCCGGGTCCACCGTCATGATGGCCCCGTCGAGGTCGGTGGTGAGCGGGTTGACCTCGGTCTGCTGGAAGCAGTTGACGCCGACGATCTTGTCCTCGCCGGCCTCGATCCGGGCCCGCCGCAGGGCGTGCGAGGAGACCAGCTCGGACTTCAGGTAGCCGGACTCGACGGCGGCCATGGCGCCGCCCATCTCCTGGATCCGCTCGATCTCGGCCAGGCACTCGGCGACCAGGGACTCGACCTTGGCCTCGATCACGTGCGAGCCGGCGAAGATGTCCTCGTACTCCAGCAGGTCGCTCTCGTGGGCCAGGACCTGCTGGATGCGCAGCGACCACTGCTGGTCCCAGGGCCGGGGGAGCCCGAGCGCCTCGTTCCAGGCGGGCAGCTGCACGGCGCGGGCGCGGGCGTCCTTGGAGAGGGTGACCGCGAGCATCTCCAGCACGATGCGCTGGACGTTGTTCTCCGGCTGGGCCTCGGTCAGTCCGAGGGAGTTGACCTGGACGCCGTAGCGGAAGCGGCGCTGCTTGGGGTTCTCGATGCCGTAGCGCTCGCGGGTGACCTGGTCCCAGATGCGGCCGAAGGCGCGCATCTTGCACATCTCCTCGATGAAGCGGACGCCCGCGTTCACGAAGAAGGAGATGCGGGCGACCACCTCGCCGAACCGCTCCGGCGGCACCTGGCCCGAGTCGCGCACCGAGTCCAGGACCGCGATGGCGGTGGACATGGCGTACGAGATCTCCTGGACCGGGGTGGCCCCGGCTTCCTGGAGGTGGTAGGAGCAGATGTTGATCGGGTTCCACTTGGGGATGTGGTTGACCGTGTACGCGATCATGTCGGTGGTCAGCCGGAGCGAGGGCCCGGGCGGGAAGACGTGCGTCCCGCGCGAGAGGTACTCCTTGACGATGTCGTTCTGGGTGGTGCCCTGGAGCTGGGCGATGTCCGCGCCCTGCTCCTCGGCGGCCACCTGGTAGAGCGCCAGCAGCCACATGGCGGTGGCGTTGATCGTCATCGAGGTGTTCATCTGTTCCAGGGGGATGTCCTGGAACAGCCGCCGCATGTCGCCCAGGTGGGAGACCGGGACCCCGACCCGGCCGACCTCGCCGCGGGCGAGGATGTGGTCGGGGTCGTAGCCGGTCTGGGTCGGCAGGTCGAACGCGACCGACAGGCCGGTCTGGCCCTTGGCGAGGTTGCGGCGGTACAGCTCGTTCGACGCCTCGGCCGTGGAGTGGCCGGCGTACGTCCGCATGAGCCACGGACGGTCCTTCTGGCGCTCTGTCATCTCAGGCTGTCCCTTTGACCTCAGACGTTCCGTCAGACGTTCCTGAAGCGGTTGATCGCTTCGAGGTGGGTGGCACGCAGCTCGTGGTCGCGGACGCCGAGGCCCTCCTCGGGGGCCAGCGCGAGCACGCCGACCTTGCCCTGGTGGAGGTTGCGGTGGACGTCGTAGGCGGCCTGCCCGGTCTCCTCCAGGGAGTAGACCTTGGAGAGCGTGGGGTGGATCTTGCCCTTGGCGATGAGGCGGTTGGCCTCCCAGGCCTCGCGGTAGTTCGCGAAGTGCGAGCCGATGATCCGCTTGAGCGACATCCACAGGTAGCGGTTGTCGTACTCGTGCATGTAGCCCGAGGTGGAGGCGCAGGTGGTGATGGTGCCGCCCTTGCGGGTGACGTAGACGCTGGCGCCGAAGGTCTCGCGGCCGGGGTGCTCGAAGACGATGTCGATGTCCTCGCCGCCGGTCAGCTCGCGGATGCGCTTGCCGAAGCGCTTCCACTCCCTGGGGTCCTGGGTCTGCTCGTCCTTCCAGAACCTGTAGCCCTCGGCGTTCCGGTCGATGACCGCGGTGGCGCCCATGGCCCGGCAGATGTCGGCCTTCTCGGGGGAGGAGACCACGCAGATCGGGTTGGCGCCGCCGGCCAGCGCGAACTGGGTGGCGTAGGAGCCGAGGCCGCCGCTGGCGCCCCAGATCAGGACGTTGTCGCCCTGCTTCATGCCGGCGCCGTTGCGGGAGACCAGCTGGCGGTAGGCGGTGGAGTTGACCAGACCGGGGGAGGCGGCCTCCTCCCAGCTGAGGTGGTCCGGCTTGGGCATCAGCTGGTTGGACTTGACCAGGGCGATCTCGGCGAGGCCGCCGAAGTTGGTCTCGAAGCCCCAGATCCGCTGCTCGGGGTCGAGCATGGTGTCGTTGTGGCCGTCCGAGGACTCCAGCTCGACGGAGAGGCAGTGGGCGACGACCTCGTCGCCGGGGCGCCAGGCGTTGACGCCGGGGCCGGTGCGGAGGACCACGCCCGCGAGGTCGGAGCCGATGACGTGGTAGGGCAGGTCGTGGCGCCTGGTGAGCTCCGAGAGGCGGCCGTAGCGCTCCAGGAAGCTGAAGGTGGAGACCGGCTCGAAGATCGAGGTCCAGACCGAGTTGTAGTTGACCGAGGAGGCCATGACGGCCACCAGGGCTTCGCCCGGGCCGAGTTCGGGGACCGGGACCTGGTCGAGGTGCAGGGACTTGCGCGGGTCCTTCTCGCGGGTGGTGAGCCCGGCGAACATCTCCGCCTCGTCCTTGTGCACGGTGATCGCGCGGTACGAGTCGGGGAGCGGCAGGGCCGCGAAGTCGTCGGCCGTCGCGGCCTGCGACTGGATCGCGTCCAGAATGTCCTTCACGGTAGTGCCTCCGGCGAGCGCTGGATGAGGGTGCGCTGAAGAGAAGTGCTGAGCTGGATGAGGGTGTGCGGTGCCGTCGGTCCGGCGGTGCGGTTGCTGCGCGGTGAGGGTGCTGTGCGGTGAGGGTGCTGTGCGGGGTGCCGGCAACGCCCGTGGTGGGGCGTCTGAGCTGCCTGTGACGCAGGCGTCCGGGGCGCGTTCCCTTGCCGTGGTGGGCGGGATCGCGGGGACATCCGGACGACTTCAACGTATGGCACCCCGTGCCACTCGACAAGGCACCACGTGCCAAAACTTTCTCTCATTTGCCGATTGACCTGCGCAGATGAGCGATGATCGATCAGAGTTACCGGCGAGTAGGGGCAACTTGGACAAACGACAGTGGCCGCCCCCGAAAACGGGAGCGGCCACTGTGACGAGGGTCGCTATCTGCTGCGCAGGGCCTCTTCGATGGTCCGCATGACCTCGTCGAGCGGGGCGTCGGTCCGGGCCACCGCCACCAGGACCTCCCCCTCGGAACGCACCGCCGCCGACGGCTCCGGCCCGGCCGGAGAAGCCCCCGCACCCGCCGTCGCGTGCGGGGTGCGGCCCGCGCCGATCCCGCTGCCGAAGGTCTTCCGGACGATCGCGAAGGCGTGGTCCAGCCGGCCCTCCACATCGCCCTCGCCACCGGCCCGCAGCCAGCGCCGCAGCACGTGGTTGTGCGCGGTGACCACCGCCGAGGCGGCCACCTCGGCCAGCAGCGGGTCGTCGTTGCCGTCGTGGTGGTCGGTCTCGTCGAAATGGGCCAGCAGATAGCGGGTGAACAGCCGCTCGTAGCGGGCCACCGAGGCGATCTCCCGCTCCCGCAGCGCCGGTACCTCGCGGGTCAGCCGGTACCGCTCCACGGACACCGCCGGGGAGGCGGCGTACATCTTCATGACTTCCTTGATCCCCCGGCACACGGTGTCGAGCGGGTGCTCGTGCGCCGGTGCCGCGTCCAGGACCGCCTCGGCCCGGGTCAGGGTGTCGTCGTGGTCCGGGAAGATCGCCTCTTCCTTGGACCGGAAGTGACGGAAGAAGGTCCGCCGGGCCACTCCGGCGGTCGCGGCGATCTCGTCGACCGTCGTCGCCTCGTACCCCTTGGTCGCGAACAGCTCCATGGCCGCCGTGGCGAGCTCGCGGCGCATCTTCAGCCGCTGGGCGGCCGCCCGGGTGCCGGCGGCGCTCTCCGGGGCGTCGGAGGAGGCCGCGGCGGCGCGTGCGGGCGTCTTGGCCTGGGTCTTGGCGGGCTGGGACATAGTGCGAACGTACTGCATGCGCGCCGGGGCGCGCGCCCGAGGGCTCTGCGTGCCCGAAGGGTGGGACGGATGCGGGGGAGGGCCCGCACTGGGCTCGGGAGGGTTCGTCCGCCGTGATGAGGGTCCGGCGGACCCGAGCAGCCCTCCCCACGCATCCGGCTCTGGGGCCGGCGCCGGGGAAGGCCTAGCGCCGGGCGTACTCACGGAATCCGCGGCCGGTCTTCCGGCCCAGGCAGCCCGCCGCCACCAGGTGCTCCAGCAGCGGGGACGGGGCCAGGCCCGGATCGCGGAACTCCTTGTGGAGCACCTTCTCGATGGCCAGCGACACGTCCAGGCCGACCACGTCGAGGAGCTCGAAGGGGCCCATCGGATAGCCGCCGCCCAGCTTCATCGCCGCGTCGATCTCGTCGAGCGAGGCGTAGTGCTCCTCCACCATCTTGATCGCGTTGTTCAGATAGGGGAACAGCAGGGCGTTCACGATGAACCCGGCCCGGTCCCCGCAGTCCACCGGGTGCTTGCGGACCCGCAGACAGACCTCGCGGACCGTGGCGTGCACGTCCTCGGCGGTCAGCACCGTGCGGACCACCTCCACCAGCTTCATCGCCGGGGCCGGGTTGAAGAAGTGCATCCCGACCACGTCCTGCGGACGGGACGTGGCCCGGGCGCAGGCGATCACCGGCAGCGAGGAGGTGGTGGTGGCCAGCACCGCGCCCGGCTTGCAGACCTTGTCCAGGGCGGCGAACAGCTCCTGCTTGACCGCCAGGTCCTCGGCCACCGCCTCGACCGCCAGGTCCACCTCGGCGAACGCCTCCAGCGAACCGGCCGGGGTGATCCGGTCCAGGGTCGCCGCGGCCGCCTCCGCCGACAGCCGGCCCTTGGCCACGGCCCGGTCCAGCGACTTCCCGATCGCCGCCTTCGCGGCGGCCGCCTTCTCGGCGCCGCGGGCGGCCAGCACCACCGTGTATCCGGCCTGCGCGAAGACCTGTGCGATCCCGCTCGCCATGGTCCCGGATCCGGCCACGCCCACGGACTCCACCGGGCGCCCGGCCACCGGGCCGCCGCCCGCCGCCGGGGTCAGCGCGTCCGGCACCGGCACCGCGCCGCCCGGCCGCTCGTACGTGTAGAAGCCGCGGCCCGCCTTGCGGCCGGTCAGCCCGGCCTCGGCGAGGTGGCCCAGGATCGGCGCCGGGGCGTGCAGGCGGTCGCCGGAGGAGGCGTACATGGCCTCCAGCACGGTCCGCGCGGTGTCCACCCCGATCAGGTCGAGGAGGGCCAGCGGGCCCATCGGCAGCCCGCAGCCCAGCCGCATGGCCGCGTCGATGTCCTCGCGGGAGGCGTACTTCGACTCGTACATCGCGGCGGCCTGGTTGAGGTAGCCGAAGAGCAGGCCGTCGGCCACGAACCCGGGGCGGTCGCCGACCGCCACCGGCTCCTTGCCGAGCGAGCGGGCCAGTTCGGTCACCGCCGCCACGGCCGGCGGGGCGGTCAGCACCGAGGAGGCCACCTCGACCAGCTGCATCACCGGCGCCGGGTTGAAGAAGTGCAGGCCCAGCACCCGCTCCGGGCGCAGCGACTCGGCGGCGAGCCGGGTCACCGACAGGGCGTTGGTGCCGGTGGCCAGGATGGTGTCCGGGCGGACGATCGCGTCGAGCTCGCGGAACACCCGCTGCTTGAGCTCGTAGTCCTCCGGGACCACCTCGATCACCAGGTCGGCGTGCACCGCCGCCTGGAGGTCGGTGAAGGTCCGCAGCCGGGACAGGACGGCCTGCCGCTCGGCCTCGGTCAGCCGTTCCTTGGTCACCGAGCGGGCGGTGGCCTCGGCCAGCGAGGCCGCGCAGGCCCGTCCGGCTGCCTCGGTGAGATCGATCCCGATGACCTCGTGACCGGCCCGGGTGAGGACCTCGGCGATGCCGGTGCCCATGGTGCCGAGGCCGACCACGGCGATCGTCTGCGGGGTGGGGGAGGAGGGTTGACTGGACGTGGACGTGGACGGAGAGCGGTCCATCACAGGACTCCAGTGAGGGTGAAAGGGGTGACGGCTGAGGGCGCGCGAACAGCGCGGCGGAGGAGCGGGAAGAGCGGAAGAACGGCGAAAGGGGCGAGGAGAGCCCCGGCGCGGCCCGATGGGCGCGCGGTACGCGTTGCCTGGCGGTGCACGGCGGAGGACCCTGTCCCGGGGTGCCCGCCGTCCGGACATGCCGAACCGACCGATACGGGAACGGCTGCGTCACCAGGCCGCTCCTGCTGGAAGCGAGATTAACCCGTCGGTAACCGCTTGACCAGAGTTCCAGCGAACCCGGGTAAGGGAATTCCCCGCCGCCCTATCGTGAACGGATGGGACGGATCACCGCGCTGGAACGGCTGCGCGCCGAGGCAGGGGCCGCCGGACCGGCCGGCCCGCGGGAGTACGAGCGGCTGGCCGCGGCCGGACCGGAGGAGCTCGCCGAGGCCCTCACCTCCGGCGGCCTCCCGCTCTGGGCGAGGGAACTCGCCGCCCACCGGCTGGGCCTGGCCGGGGACCGGCGCGCCTTCGAGGCCCTGGTGCTGCTCCTCAACCACCGGGACCCGCCCCGCTGCGAATCCGCCGCCGAGGCCCTCGCCGCGCTCGGCGACCCGCGCACCGC
Source organism: Streptomyces sp. NPDC033845 (assembly GCF_055576225.1). Taxonomy (NCBI): domain Bacteria; kingdom Bacillati; phylum Actinomycetota; class Actinomycetes; order Kitasatosporales; family Streptomycetaceae; genus Streptomyces; species Streptomyces sp. NPDC033845. Next base: position 130,049 of record NZ_JBVIRI010000004.1, read on the forward strand.
CCGCGCCGCGGCCGCCCTCGCCACCAACGGGCTCCGCACCGCCTACGCCCTCCAGCCGGTCCGGCTGCTGACCGCCCTGCGCGCCCCCGAGTCCGCACCCGCCCTCATCGCCACCCTGTCCCGGCTGCTCACCCCGCAGGACCCCTACGGGCGGATCGCCCTGGCCTGCGTGGAAGGACTCGGCGCCCTCGCCGACCCGCGGGCCCGGGAGGTCCTGCTGCGCGCCCAGGGCCACCCCCGGCTGGCGGTCGCCGCCACCGAGGCGCTCAACCGGCTGCCGGCCCCGCCGCCCCCGCACGCTCCGTCATCTCCCGGGTGAGCGCCCAGCGTTCGTGGTCCCGCCAGGCCCCGTCCACGAACAGGAAGTCCGGGGACAGGCCCTCCAGCCGGAACCCCCGCCCGCGCACCAGGGCCACCGAGGCGGTGTTGCCCGGCTGGATGTTGGCCTCCAGCCGGTGCAGCCCCAGCTCCCCGAAGGCGTGCGCCACCAGCAGGTCCAGCCCCTCGCCGAGCAGCCCCCGGCCCGCCGAGTGCGCGAACGCGCCGTAGCCCAGGGCCCCGCACCGGAACGCCCCCAGCACGATGTTGTTGATGTTGACGAACCCGGCGATCGCCCCGCCGTCCCGCTCGCACACCAGGAACCCGGCCCGGCCCTCCCCGCCGGCCAGCCGGCGGGCGTACGGCTCGTACTCCTCCGCCGTGGCGGGCGGGGCCAGCCAGGGGTGGTGCAGCGCACGGCTCTCCCGCACCCGGGCGGTGAACTCGGGGCCGTCGGCGGAGGTGAAGGGGCGCAGCCCGACCCGGGGGCCGCGGCGGACGTACTCGGTGACCATGCCCGCCAGGCTAACCAGGGCGGGCCCGGGCCCGGCTAGCGGCCTCGGCGCCGCATCACATAGGCCCCGCAGAGCCCGCCCAGTACGGCGGAGATCAGCAGGGCCCCCCACAGCGGCATGGTGACCACCGGGATCAGCAGCCGGATCTTCGTGCGGTCGGTGTTCTCGAAGATGAAGACCAGGGTGAGGGCCATGACGACCAGCGCGGTGATCCGGCCGGGGGTGAAGAGGTCCTTCCGCCGGCCGCCGCCCTTGCCGCCCGCGCCGCCCTGTCCGCTCTGATGGCTCATGCCCCCATGGTCGGCCAGCGCCGCCCGGCCGTCATGTCCGCAGATCCAGCCGGGGGACATCGGTCCGGGACAGCCCGAATACCTGCACGTACAGCGAGAGCTCCGCCTCCAGCGCCGCCACCATGGTCTCGGCCCGCCGGAAGCCGTGCCCCTCGCCCTCGAAGGCCAGATAGGCGTGCGGCACCCCGCGCCCCCGCAGGGCCGCCAGGAACCGGTCCGCCTCGGCCGGTGGGCACACCGGGTCCGCCAGCCCCTGGAGCAGCAGGAACGGGGCCCGGATCCGGTCGGCCAGGGCCAGCGGCGCACGCTCCCGGTTGCGGACCGCCCAGGTCCCCGGCGGCCCCGCGAGGGACTCCACGTACCGGGACTCCAGGTCGTGCGTCTCCCGCGCGAACCCCTCTAGGTCCAGCACCGGATAGATCACCGTCCCGCAGGCGTACAGCCCGCCCGCCGCCAGCGAGGCGGCCGCCGTCCAGCCGCCCGCGCTGCCGCCCCGGACGGCCAGCCGGGCCGGGTCCGCGGTGCCCTCGGCGGCCAGCGCCCGGGCCACCGCCGCGCAGTCCTCGACGTCCACCACGCCCCACTGCTCGCGCAGCCGCTCCCGGTAGGCCCGGCCGTATCCGGTGGACCCGCCGTAGTTGACCTCCACCACCCCGATGCCCCGGGAGGTGAAGTAGGCGATGTGCAGGTCCAGCACCGGCGGCACGTGGTCGGTGGGACCGCCGTGCGCCCACACCACGAACGGCGGCAGCTCGTCCGCCGGGGCCCGGCAGGCCGGGTGGTGCGGCGGATAGACGTGCGCGTGGATCTCCCGGTCGTCCGGGCCCAGGAAGGTGCGGGTCTGCGGCTCCGGATAGTAGGCCGGGTCCACCGGGTCCACGGCGGGCGCGCCCGCCACCCGGGCCCGGCCGGTGGAGGTGTCCAGCTCCACCACCTCGTACCCGCTGCGCGGACTGGCCGCCACCCCGTACACCCGGGAGCCGGCCACCGCGAGGGTCGGCTGCCAGGCCGTCCACGGGCCGGCCGCGTCCACCAGGTCCCCGGACTCCGGGTCCAGTATCCCGAGCACCGAGCAGCCGACCCCGTGCAGCACCGCCACCGGACCGCCCGGCATCGGCGCCAGCCAGCCCAGCCCGGTCTTCCACAGCGGGCCGCCGAACTCCTCCTCGCGCGGGCACAGGTTCACCGGCTCCGCCCGGCCGGCCGGGTCCACCCGGTAGGGGTTCCACCAGCCACTGCGGTCACTGACCGCCAATAGGCCGCCGTCCGCGGCCCATTCGGCCTGCGCCACCGCCTCCGAAGGGCCGCCCAGCACGGTGCGGGCACCCTCCAGCGTGCCGGCCCCGGACACCTCGGCCACCCGCAGCTCGGTGCCGTCCCAGGGCATCCGCGGATGGTCCCAGACCAGCCAGGCGGCCCGCCGGCCGTCCGGCGACAGCCGGGGCCCGGTGCAGAACCGGTGGCGGCCGTCGGTGAGTTCCCGGACCGCACCCCGGTCCCCGGCCGCCGACCCGTCCAGCGGTACGGCCACCGGCAGGCGGCGCACGTCCGTGGGCTCGGGCCCGGTGAACTCCTCCAGCACGCACCACACCTCGGAGCCACGGATCACCGGATCCGCCCACCGCAGCCCGCCGCCGACGGCGGACAGCGGGGTCAGCGGGCGCGGCCCGGCCTCCCCGGGCGCGTCCGGCTCGTACGCGTACAGCCGCTGGTCGGCGAAGTGCGCGAACACCACCAGCGGTCCCCGGCCGGCCCGCTCCCCGGGCGGACCGGTGCCCTCCGCCACGCCGGTCCACGGCCGGCCGCCGTACTCCACGACCCGGCTGCGCACGTTCCAGGGCGGCGGCAGCACCGAGCGGGCCGGGCCGCCGTCGGCGGGCCGCCGGACCAGGGCCCGCCGGCCGCCCTCGGCCGGCCGGGGCTCCGTCCACCACACCTCGTCGCCGACCGCGCCCAGGAACTCGGGCCGCCCGTCCAGCGAGGCGGCCAGGGCGGCGCCGATCGGCGAGGGCCAGCCGCCGTACGGTCCGCAGGTTCCGTCGGCGTCCATCACAGGCCCCGCAGCGCCCGGTCCAGGACCCGCACCCCGAAGTGCAGGGCGTCGACCGGGACCCGCTCGTCCACCCCGTGGAACAGCGCCCAGTAGTCGAAGCCGGGCGGCAGCCTGAGCGGGGAGTAGCCGTAGCCGGTGATGCCCAGCCGGGAGAACTGCTTGGCGTCGGTGCCGCCGGCCATGCAGAACGGCACCACCCGCCCCTCCGGGTCGAAATGCTCCACCGACTCGCGCAGCACGGCGAAGGTCCGGCCGTCCACCGGGGCTTGAAGGGCCACCTCGCGGTGGTGGAACTCCCAGGCCACGTCCGGTCCGGTGAGCGCGTTCAGGGTGTCGACGAACTCGGCCTCGCCGCCCGGCAGCATCCGGCCGTCCACGAAGGCGGTGGCCTGGCCGGGAATGACGTTCACCTTGTAACCGGCGCTCAGCACGGTCGGGTTGGCGCTGTTGCGGACGGTCGCCTCGACCAGCACGGCGGCCGGGCCCAGCTTGGCCAGCACCTCGTCCAGATCGAACCCGGGCGCCCGCGGGTCCACCGACATGCCCTGGGCGGCGGCGAGTTCGGTGATGCAGGCCACCACGGTGTCGGTGAGGCGGACCGGCCACTCGTACTCGCCGATCCGGGCGACGGCCGCCGCGAGCCGGCTCACCGCGTTGGCCCGGTTGGGCTTCGAGCCGTGACCGGCGGTGCCGCGCGCGGTGAGTCGCAGCCAGGCGGTGCCGCGTTCGCCGGCCGCCACCGGGTAGAGCGGGGCCCGGCCGGGGCCCGGGTGCACGGTGAAGGCCCCGGATTCGGAGAGCCCCTCCGTGCAGCCCTCGAAGAGCTCCGGGTGGTGGTCGGCGAGGAAGCCGGAGCCGTCGACGGCGCTGTCCTCCTCGTCGGCGGTGAACGCGATCACGATGTCCCGTCGCGGCCGGACACCGTGCCGGGCCCAGGCCCGGACGACGGCCAGGATCATCGCGTCCATGTTCTTCATGTCCACGGCCCCGCGGCCCCAGACCACCCCGTCGCGGACCTCGCCGGAGAACGGGTCCACGCTCCAGTCGGCGGGCTCGGCCGGGACCACGTCCAGATGGCCGTGCAGCAGCAGGGCGTCCGCGGACGGGTCGGTGCCGGAGAGCCGGGCGACCACGTTGGTGCGGCCCGGGGTCCGCTCCAGCAGCACCGGTTCCAGTCCGGCGGCGGCCAGCTTCTCGGCCGCGTACTCGGCGGCGGGCCGCTCGCGGCAGTCGCCGCCGCCCCGGTTGGTGGTGTCGATGCGGATGAGGCCCGAGGTGAACTCCACCACCTCGTCCAGGGCGGTCCCGTCGACCGGGCCGCCGCCGTCGACGGGGGTGGTCCCTGCGGTCCGGTTGTCAGCCATACTGCTCCTCCACGGCGGCCGAGACGATCGTGGTGACCGCCTTGAAGGTCCTGATGCCCTCGTACATGGTCGGGCTGGTGTAGCCCACCCGGCGTTCGCCGGTGCGGTGCACCCCGGGCACCACGGTCGCCGCCATCGACAGGTGTTCGGCGTCGAACTCCAGCTCCACGGTGAAGGGGCCCGCTTCGGCCGGCTGGTGACGGACGGCCAGCGCGGCGGCCTCCTTGGCGGCGGCGCGGATGTCGGCGGCGGTGCGGGCCGGGGGCCGGCACACGGCCGCGTACCGCGAGACGTGGTCCTTGACCGCGACGGTCCGGGCCCGCGGCGCGTAGCCGGCTGCGTCGGCGCAGGTCAGGTCGTCCCCGGTGACCAGGACCACCGGGACCCCGTACTCGGCGACGACCAGGGAGTTCAGCAGGCCCTCGCTGGCCCGGACCCCGTTCGCCCAGACCCCGGTGATGGAGTTGGCGAGATAGGTGTGGGCGAGGACCCCCTCGCTTCCGGCCCCGGTGTGGTAGCCGACGAAGGCGATCCCGTCCACGTCCCCCTGCTGGACCCCCTCGACCATGGAGAGGGACTTGTGCCGGCCGGTGAGCATCTCCACCCGCTCGTCGAGCCGCTCCAGCAGCAGGTTGCGCATGCTCCAGTGGGCCTCGTTGATCAGCACCTGGTCGGCGCCGCCGTCGAAGAAGCCGAGGGCGGCCGCGTTGACGTCGGAGGTGAACATGGCCCGGCACCGCTCCCACTGCGGGGTGCCGGGCAGCACGTCGGCCGGCCAGGTGACGCCGGTGGCGCCCTCCATGTCGGCGGAGATGAGGATCTTCATCGGGCCCCCGGGGTCGGTTCGCTCGGACGCCCCACCCTAACCAGGGCGCCCGGCCGGGCCCAGGGCGGGACGGGCGCGGCGCGCCGCCCGGCGCGCCGGCCGGCGGGCCGGACCGGTCCGGGCGGGGAAATCACCCGAACCGGTGAGGGCCGGTCCCGGACCGCGGTCGCCTCCGGAGGCTTCGGCAACCGGCTTGCTCAGCCCTCGACTTCGGTGGCCAGGTTGGCGAGCACCGCGTCGTGGATGCGGTTCAGGCCCTTGGGGGCGAAGGTGCGCTCGAAGAATCCGCCGATACCGGTGGCGCCGGTCCAGACGCTGGAGACCACGGCCCGGGAGCTGCCCTCGCCGGCCGGGGTGACGGTCCAGGTGGTGACCATGGAGGAGTTGCGGTCCTTCTCCACCAGCCGGCCGTCGGAGGGCTCGGTGACCTCCAGCAGGCAGTCGCGGATCCGCTTGCTGGTGGCCTGGAGCTTCCAGTGCACCAGGGTGCCCTCGCCGTCGCCGCCCTCGCGGACCTCGTACTCGCTGAAGTGCTCGGGGAGCAGCTTGCCGCGCGTGCCGGCGTAGTCCGCCAGCGCGTCGAACACCGTCTCCGCGTCGGCCGCGATGATCCGCTCCGTGGTGGCCTCGACCTGCGCCATAACCTGTTCCTCCAGCAGTCGTGAACGCTCTTGCGGCGGCAAGCCAATCACCTCCGGGGCGGCCGCCCAAAATCCGGGCCGGGACCGGCCGCCGCACCGCTGGTCACAGGCCGCCGCCCCCGCATCCGCCGCCGCCTCCGCCGCAACCGCCCCCGCCACATCCGCCCCCGCTGCTCGACGCCCCGCCGCAGCCACCGCCGGCGTTCCCGACGCCGCCGAGTCCGGGCGGGTCGTTGTTCGGGGTGCTCGTGGCCGGGTTCCGGGACGTCGACTCGGTCTTCCTGGCGGGTGCCGGCTGCGGGGCGTACAGGACCCCGGCGAGTTCCCTGGGCAGCGAGGCGCGGCCGCCGAGCGCCACCTTCAGCAGCCGGTTGGCCGCCCGGCGGGGCACCGCGGGGCCGGGCTCCTCGGCCGGCTGCCAGCCGCGGGCGGCCGCCGCCTCCGCCGCAAGCCGGTCGCCCGGCACGGTGTTGAGACGCGGCCGTGGACGGCCGCCGTGCCGGTCGACGTACCGCTCCAGGGCGAACGCCACGAGCCCGAAGCACACCGCCGGGGTCAGCCCGAAGGTCGGGCCGAGGAACAGGTCGGCGGCGACCGCGGCCGGCGCCGCCGCCGCGAACCCGAGCCGGACCGCGCCGAGCCGCCGGTGCGCGGACCGGGCGCGGGCCAGCAGCCGGTCGTCGGAGGCCAGGCCGCGCCGGGTCAGGCTGGCCGCGACCGCCGCCACCGTGCGGGTGCCCGCCAGGGCGGTCCGCTGCTCCCAGCCCGGGGCGCCGGGCTCCGCCACCACGGTCCGGGCGGCGTCCCCGACCGGGTCCGGCGCGGGCGGGGGCACGGGCGCCGGGGCCGGGCGCGGACCCCGGGACGGCCTGCGGCCGCGCCCGCCGCGCTGCTCCGGGACCCGGGGCGGCGGCGGGGCCGGGGGTGCGGGCCGCTCGGGCAGCGGGGGTTTGAGACCGGGCGTGCTCCCGGCCCGTACGACGGCCTGCCCGGCCAGGTGCAGCCGGTAGAGGGCGGTCAGCGCCACGCCCTCGGCGCCGTGCCGCAGCCAGGCCAGTTCGTAGACGGTGAGCGGGACCGCGTCGAGCGGTCCCAGGGCGTCGGGCACCCCGCGATAGGCGCGGTACGAGCGGACGTGCCGGTCGGCGTGCACCCAGTACACGGGTCCCGCCACCGATAAGAGGATCAGCCAGACGAACGTTCCCATGTCCTACCCCCCCCAGGTCGGTCGTGCGGCTGTGCTCCCCGCTCCGGGCGGACCGCAAACCGGACCCGGCGGCGGGGCTCCCGGTACTCCATCGGGTGCCCTGCTGCGGCCGGACGGCGGTGCGGGAGCGCCCCGGACTCATCAGTTCGGGCCAATAGGCTGCCCATATACCGCCCTTCGGGTGCGGGTTCCGGGACGATTCCGGCCAGAACCCTCTGCCGGGAGGCCCCGTGATCCCCTTGAAGAACATCCCCAGCCCGTTCAAGCGGCGCGCCGCGGCGCTCCTTTCGGCCGCCACCGCCGTGGTCGCCGCCACCGTCCCGGCGAGCCCGGTCACCGCGGCCACCGGGCCGGCCCCGGCCGGCCCCCGGGCCGCCGCGCTGACCTGGACCGGCTGCGCGACCAGCCGCTACCCCGCCCTCCAGTGCGCCACCCTCGCCGTGCCGCTCGACCACGAACGGCCGGAGGGACGGAAGATCTCCCTCGCCCTGACCCGGGTCCCGCACACCGCCCGCACCTCCCAGGGCCCGCTGCTGGTCAACCCCGGCGGCCCCGGCGGCAGCGGCCGCAGCCTGGCCGGATACATCGCCTCCGCCCTGCCCAAGGAGGTGGCCGCCCAGTACGACGTCATCGGCTTCGACCCCCGCGGGGTGGGCCGCAGCGAGCCCGCCCTGGACTGCGGATCCGGTCACTTCGCACCCGTCCGCCCGGACTCCGTGCCCTACCTCCCGGCCGACGAGCGGGCCAACCTGGACCGGGTCCGCGCCTTCGCCCGATCCTGCGGGGACAAGCACGCCGACGTCCTGCCGCACATCGGCACGGTGGCCGCCGCCCGGGACATCGAGCTGGTCCGCGAAGCCCTCGGCGCGCCCCGGATCAGCTACTTCGGCTACTCCTACGGCACCTACCTGGGCGCGGTGTACGCCAAGCTGCACCCCGGGCGGGTGCACCGGCTGGTGCTGGACTCGGTCGTGGACCCCTCCGGGGTCTGGTACCAGGACAACCTGGCGCAGGACCTCGCCTTCGACGCCCGCCACAAGGCGTTCGCGGCCTGGGTGGCCCGCCACGACTCCACCTACCGGCTGGGCACCGACCCGGCGGAGGTGGAGCGCCGCTGGTACGGGATGCGCGAGGAACTGCGCACCACCCCGGCGGGTGGGAAGGTGGGCCCGGCCGAGCTGGAGGACACCTACATGCCGGGCGGCTACTACAACGGCTACTGGCCGCACCTGGCCGAGGCCTTCGCCGCCTACGCGGTCCGCCGCGACCCGGAGCCGCTGGTGGCCGCCTACCAGCGGTTCGGCGCCGTGGACCCGGCCGCCGGCAACAGCTACAGCGTGTACAGCGCGGTCCAGTGCCGGGACTCCTCCTGGCCGCGGGACTGGAACACCTGGCGGCGCGACATGTGGGCCACCCACGCCAAGGCCCCCTTCATGACCTGGAACAACGCCTGGTACAACGCCCCCTGCGCGTTCTGGCCCACCGAGCAGCTGCGGGCCCCGGACGTCACCAACACCGAACTGCCGCCCGCCCTGCTGGTGCAGGCCACCGAGGACGCGGCCACCCCGTACGAGGGCGCGGTCAGCATGAAGGCGAAGCTGGCCGGCTCGGTGCTGCTGGTGGAACAGGGCGGCGGCAATCACGGGGTCGCGCTCAGCGGCAACAAGTGCCTGGACGAGAAGGTGGCCGCCTATCTGGCCACCGGGCGGGCCGCCGACGCGGTGTGCCCGGCCCAGCCCGCCCCGGAACCGGTCGCCGGGACCCGGGAGTTGCCCGCCTCCTCGGGCGGCGCGGCCCTGCACGGCCTGCTCGGCCACCGCGGCTGACCGGAACCCGCCGCGCGGCGGGGCGGCTGCGCCATAGTGGAACGATGAGAACGATCGTGCTCATCGACGCCCCGTCCAACCTCGGGCTGCGGCCGCCCGCCCCGGGCACCGTCCCCGGGGTGTACAAGCTGGCCGGAGCGCTCCGCGAACAGGGGCTGCTGGCCCGGCTCGGGGCCCGGGAGGGCGGGGTGGTGGTGCCGCCCCGCTACGACCTGGGCGACTGGCGGGAGGGCGACGGGACCTTCCACGCCGACCGCCTCGCCGCCTACACCGTCACCCTCGCCGACCGCGTCGAAGCCCATCTGCGGGCCGGGGAGTTCCCGGTGGTCCTCGGCGGGGACTGCTCCGTCCAGCTGGGCGCCTCCCTCGCGATGCGCCGGCTGGGCCGCTTCGGGCTGGCCGCCATCGACGGCTCCGCCGACTTCCGGCACGCCGGGAACACCGGGGTCAACGGTCCGCTCGGAGCCGCCGCCGGGGAGGAGCTCGCCATCGCCACCGGGCGGGGCCGGCCCGAGCTCGCCGACATCGAGGGGCTCGGACCGTACCTGCGGGACGAGGACGTCCGGGTGTTCGGGGTGCGGGACGGGGACCCGGACCTCGCCGAACTGGCCGGACTGGGCATCCGTACGGCCCCCGTCGGGGAGATCCGCGCCCTGGGGCCCGGGCCGGTGGCCAGGGCCGCGCTGGAAGGACTGCACCCGCCGGTCACCGAGGGGTTCTGGGTGCACCTGGACGCCGATGTGCTCGACCCCGCGGTGATGCCCGCCGTGGACAGCCCCGATCCCGGCGGGCTGCTCCCCGGGGAACTGGCCGCCCTGCTCGCCCCGCTGGTGGCCTCACCGCGCTGCGTCGGCCTCAACGTCACCGTCTACGACCCCGACCTCGATCCGGACGGCAGCGCCGGAGCCCTGCTGGCGGACCTGGTGGCCGGAGCCTTCCCGGCCCCCTGAGCCGGGCGGCGGGCCCGCCCCCCGGGGGGTCTCCGGCGGACCGTCAGGGCGGTTGTCCACAGGACTTGTTCTCCGGCCGCCGTGGCGTGTTCCATTCCCTCATGGCCACTACCGTGCGTCGCGCCGTCGTCACCCTGCCAGCCGCCCCCCTGGGGCCCGAGAACCCCCTGCCCCCGCTCCGTGTCCTCGACGAGGTCCACGAGCTCGACCAGCGGTCGCGGGACGGCCTGCCGCGCCCGATGGCCAGACAGGTTGGCTGGGAGCCGCTCCGCTCCCTGCTGCCGGTCCGGCTCCGCGACGGATACCGGCGGGACCGGACGGCCACCGGGATGGACGCCCTGGTGCTGGAGAACGACCACCTCAGCGCCACCGTGCTGCCCGGTCTCGGCGGCCGGTTGTACTCCCTGGTCCACCGGCCCACCGGCAGGGAACTCCTCTACCGCAACCCGGTGTTCCAGCCCGCCGCGTTCGCCCTCAACGGCGCCTGGTTCTCCGGCGGCGTCGAGTGGAACATCGGCGCCACCGGCCACACCGCCCTGTCCTGCGCCCCGCTGCACGCCGCGGCGGTCCCGGCGCCCGACGGCGGGGTCATGCTCCGGCTCTGGGAGTGGGAGCGGCTGCGGGACCTGCCCTTCCAGGTGGACCTGTGGCTGCCGGAGGACTCCGCGTTCCTGTACGTCGGGGTCCGGGTCCGCAATCCGCACGAGCGGGCCGCCCCGGTCTACTGGTGGTCCAACATCGCGGTCCCCGAGGATCCGGGCAGTCGGATCCTGGCCCCCGCCGACCAGGCCTGGCACTTCGGATACGAGCGGAGCCTGCGCCGGGTGCCGGTGCCCGAGTGGGAGGGCGCCGACCGCAGCTATCCGACCCGCAGCGAGTATCCGGCCGACTGGTTCTACGAGCCGGAGCCGGGGGCCCGGCCCTGGATCGCCTCGCTCGACTCTGAGGGCCGCGGCCTGGTGCAGACCTCCACCGATCTGCTGAGCGGCCGGAAGCTCTTCGTCTGGGGGTCCGGCCGGGGCGGCCGCCGCTGGCAGGAATGGCTCACCGAACCGGGCACCCCCGGATACGCGGAGATCCAGGCGGGCCTGGCCCGGACCCAGCTGGAACACGTCCGGCTGGAGGCGGGCGCCGAGTTCAGCTGGCTTGAGGCGTACGGCCCGCTGGCCGCCGACCCCGCCGCGGTGCACGGCGCCGACTGGGCGGCGGCCCGGACCGAGGCGGAGCGGGCGCTGGGGGACGCACTGCCCAGGGGGCGGGTGGACGCGGCGTACGAGGCGTGGCGGCCCTTCGCGGACCGGGAACCGGAGGAGCGGCTGGCCACCGGATCCGGCTGGGGCACCCTGGAGGTGCTCTGCGGGGGCCTGAAGCTGCCCGGCACCCCCTTCGAGGAGTCGGCCCTGGGCGAGGCGGAGCGGCCCTGGCTGGAACTGTGGCGCAGCGGGGCGCTGCCCGGGCCGGGCCCGGTCGCCCCGCCGGGGCCCAGCCTGGTGGCCCCGCACTGGCGGGACATGCTGGAGACCGCCCCCGCCGACCCGCTCACCGAGTACCACCTCGGGGTGGCCCAGTGGCATGCCGGTGACATCGCCCAGGCGGTCCGCAGCTGGGAGCGCGGGCTGGCCCTCGCACCGTCCCGCTGGCCGCTGCTGCGCTGTCTGGCGGCCGCGGACGTCCTGGCCGGGGATCCGCGCCGGGCCGCCGACCGCTATGCGGAGGCCTTCGCCGACCTGATGGCGGAGAGCCGGGGCGGGGAGGCCTGGGAGGCGGCCGAGGCCGCCCTCGGCAAGGAGGCCATGACCGCCCAGCTGGCGGCCGGCCGGCCCTTCGAGGCGAGGGCGGTCTGGGACCGGCTGCGGCCGGCCCTGCGCGAGCGGGGCAGGTTCCGGCTGCTGGCGGCCCGGCTGCTGGTCGCGGAAGGCCATGTGGCCGCGGCCCGGCGGCTCTTCGAGGACGGCATAGAGGTTCCCGACCTCCGGGAGGGGGACGAGATCCTCGGCGAGGTGTGGTCCTCGCTGACCGACTTCCCCCTCCCGGCCCGCTACGACTTCCGGATGCGGCCGGAGCGGGCGGACTGACCGGCGGCCGGGCCGGGAGGGCTCAGACGCGGCACAGGACCTCGCCGTTCAGCACCGAGAACCAGGCGTCGGGCGAGGTGCCCCAGTCCCGCCAGGCCGCACCCAGGGAGGTCAGTTCCTCCTCCGTCGTGTGCCCGCCGGCCGTCGCGATGCCCGCATAGGAGGAGGCGGTGGTCCGGTCCGCCCACAGGCCGGACCACCAGGAGATCTCCTCCGGGGTGGCGTAGCACCATGCGGTCGCCGTCGCCGTGACCTCGGTGAACCCGGCCGCCCGGGCCCAGGCCGACAGCCGCCGTCCCGCGTCGGGCTCGCCGCCGTTGGCCCGGGCCACCCGCCGGTACAGGTCCAGCCAGCGGTCCAGTCCGGGGTGCTCCGGGTACCAGACCATGGCCTGGTAGTCGGCGTCCCGGACCGCCACCACCCCGCCCGGCCGGCAGACCCGGCGCATCTCGCGCAGTGCCTGTACCGGGTCGCCCACGTGCTGCAGCACCTGGTGCGCGTGGACCACGTCGAAGCTGTCGTCCGGGAACTCCAGCGCGTGCACGTCGGCGGTGCCGAACTCGATCCCGGTCAGCCCGCGCTCGGCCGCGTGGGCCGCGGCCTGTGCGACCACGTCCGCGGCCGCGTCCACCGCCACCACCCGGCCGGGGGCCACCAGCTCGGCCAGGTCCGCGGTGATCGTGCCGGGCCCGCAGCCCACGTCCAGCAGGTCCAGGCCCGGGCGCAGCTCGTCCAGCAGATAGGCGGCCGAGTTCCGGGCGGTCCGCCAGCGGTGCGAGCGCAGCACGGACTCGTGGTGCCCATGGGTGTAGACGGCGGATTCCTGGACGCGGTCATGGCTCATCGCGGCGCTCCTCGGGGATCGGTCCGGCTCTCCGGCTCTTCTCGGGACGGTCACCACCGTAGAGGATCATTTCGGGATCTGAGATAGGCGTCTTGACATTCGGACAGTAGTCTTGTGGGCCAAGGGGTGTCGGGCCGTGGCTGGCAGGGCCGCCGGGGGGCGAGGACAGTGGGCTCCAGGGAGACCCAGCCAGGGGAGAGGACGGTGGGACCCATGGAAGGAACCCGGCCGGCCACACTGCTCGAACGGCACACCGAGGCCCTCCGCCTGTTCGGCGACCGGGTCCACTCGGTGCGCGCCGGGCAGTGGGCGGACTCCACCCCCTGCACCGACTGGACGGTGCGGGACCTGGTCAACCACGTCACCGGGGAGCAGCTGTGGATCCCGCCGCTGCTCACCGAGGGGCGCACGGTGGCGGAGGTCGGCGACGCCCTCGACGGAGACCTCCTCGGTGAGGACCCGCCCGCCGCCTGGGACCGGGCCGCGGCCGGCGCCCGCGCCGCCTTCGCCGCCCCCGGGGCGCTGGACCGGACGGTCCGGCTGTCCTACGGGCCCGCGCTCGGAGCGGCGTACTGCTCCGAGCTGACCGCCGACTGCGTGGTGCACGCCTGGGACCTCTCCCGGGCCATCGGCGCCGACGACCGGCTCCCGGACGGCCTGGTGGAGTTCTCCATCAAGGAGGTCATGCCCTACGCCGACGGGCTCGCGGCCAGCGGCCTGTTCGCCGAACCCCTGGACATCCCGCCCGGCGCCGACGCCCAGACCCGGCTGCTGGCCCTGGTCGGCCGGAGGTCTTGAGCGGTCCTGCACGGCCTTGAGCGCATCCCGAGGGGCATTCCCTGCCAAACAGCCGTATAAAGGTCGGCGAAGGGCGAGAATCCGGTACGGCACCGAGGGACGAGGAGGCCGGGGCGGTGGAGGGGACCGAAGAGGTGCGGAGCACCGCGGCGACGGCCCGGGAGGGCGGCGGCCCCGGCGCGGTCCGGCACGGCCCCGCGACCTCCGCCCCCGCACCCGGAGCCGCCCTGCCCGTCCTCCCCGAGCTGCGCGAGGTGCTGGCCGGCGCCGCCGGCCTGGCCACCCCCGAACCGCCCGGCGGCGGCCCGGCCCTGCGGACCGCCGCCTGCGGCTACTGGGAGCGCCGGGGCCTGCCCACCGCCCCCGAGGACGTGGCGGCGGCCCCCGGAGCTCCGGCCCTGCTGCTCGCCCTGCTCGCCGCCGCCGGGGGCGAGGTGCTGCTGCCGCGCCCCTGTCCCGCCTGGTGGACCCCGCAGGTCCGGCTGCTGGGACGGCGCACCCACCACGTGCCCACCCCGGCGGAGTGCGGCGGGGTGCCGGACCCCTGGGCGCTGCTGGAGACCGTACGCAGGATCCGCGCCGAGGGCGGTGACCCGCGGCTGTTGCTGCTCAGCCCGGCCGACGACCCGACCGGCACGGTGGCCCCGCCCGAACTGCTGCTGGAGGCCTGCGAGGCGGCCGCCTCCGAAGGCCTGCTGGTGGTCGCCGACGAGACCTGGCGGGACACCGTCCACCGGCCGCACGACACCCCGGTCATCAGCCCCGCCGAAATGCTGCCCGACCGGGTCGTGGTCCTCGCCGACCTGGCCGGGGCCCTGCTGCCGCCGGGCTGGCCCGCCGGAGTCGCCCGCTTCCCCGGCACCCCGCGCGGCACCTGGCTGCGGGCCCGCACCCTGGACGTGCTGACCGCCACCGGAGCCGTACCGGCCGGCCCGGTCGCGGCCGCCGCCGGATACGCCCTGACGGAACCCCCGCCGGTGCGGGCCCGGATCCGGGCGGCGGCCACGGCCTACGGGGCGGTGGCCGGGGCCGCGCACCGGATCCTGCTCTCCGCCGGGGCCCTGGCCCGCCCCCCGCAGGCGGGCCGCCACCTCTACGCCGACCTGAGCCCGCTGCGCGCCGGACTGGCCCGCCGGGGCGTGGCCGACGCCATGGAGCTGGAGGACTGGCTCGGCGGCCGGCTGGGCGCCCCGGCCCCCGGCGGCCAGCGATTCGCCGACGAACTGGGGGCGCTGCGGTTCCGGCTGGCTACCGGCCCGCTGCTGGGCGCGACCGGAGCGGAGCGGCTGGCCGCCCTCACCGCCGCCGACCCCCCGAACCTCCCGCACGTCCGAGCGGCCCTGGCCACCCTGTCCGAAACCCTGACCGAACTCCACCCCTGACCCCACCCCACCCCGACCCGCACCGCCCGCCACCGCAACCCGCCCCGCCCACCACCCGCCACCCGACGCCCCCGCCGCAACCCGCCCGTCACCCCGACCCGCCCGCGACCCCGATCCGCACCGCGCGCCACCCGGCACCCCGCTCCACCCCCGCGCGCCGCCCGGCACCCCGCCCCACCCCGACCCGCCCCCGCACCGCCCCGCACCCCGCCCCGAGCACATCGCACCGCAGACTGCAGCCGCCCGCTCGCCGAACGGAGTCATACCGATGAGGGAACAGACGGACCGGCGCGAGGTCCCGCACCGCGCGGTGGTGCGCCCGACCGCCCCCGAGGACCGCCGCACCGGCCCGCCACCCGCGTCCGCACCGCGGCCCGCGCCCGGCCCCGCCCTCGCGCCCGCCCCCGCACCGGTGTCCGCCCCCGAGCCCGCGCCCGGCCCCGCCCTCGCGTCAGCGCCCGGCCCCGCCCTCGCAGCGGCCCCCGCACCGGTCGCCACCCCGCCCGCACCGGTCGCCGCCCCGCCCGCCGGGGCCCGGCAGCCCGTCCCGGTCCGCAGGGCGCAGCCCCCCGGCACCCACCCGCCCGGCAGCACCCTGCGGACCGCCGGGGAGCTCCGCTCCTGGCCGCGGTCCTTCGCCGACCGGCTGACCACCCCGCTGCCGGGGCTGCGCGCCTTCGCCCGGCTGGCCCGCGAGGGCGCCTTCCGGCCCGGCCCGGAGGGACTCCGCGGCATCCCGGACCTGCCGTACGAGCCGGCCCCGCTGCCCGCCGCAGGCCCCGGCACGGTGAGCGTCACCTGGGCCGGGCACGCCAGCTGGGTGATCCGGATCGGCGGACTCACCGTCCTCACCGACCCGGTGTGGTCCCGCCGGATCCTCGGCACCCCGGCGAGGATGACCCCGGTGGGGGTGCCCTGGGAGCAGCTGCCGCGGATCGACGCGGTGGTGATCAGCCACAACCACTACGACCACCTCGACGCGGCCACCCTGAAGCGGTTGCCCCGCGACACCCCGCTGTTCGTCCCGGCCGGTCTCGGCCGCTGGTGCCGGCGCCGCCGCTTCACCAGAATCACCGAGCTGGACTGGTGGGAGGCGGTGGAACTGGGCGGGGTCCGCTTCGACTTCGTCCCCGCCCACCACTGG
Source organism: Streptomyces sp. NPDC033845 (assembly GCF_055576225.1). Taxonomy (NCBI): domain Bacteria; kingdom Bacillati; phylum Actinomycetota; class Actinomycetes; order Kitasatosporales; family Streptomycetaceae; genus Streptomyces; species Streptomyces sp. NPDC033845. The sequence goes on from NZ_JBVIRI010000004.1 coordinate 146,282, forward strand.
TCCAAGCGCTCCCTGGTCGACACCTGCCGGACCCTGTGGGGCGGCTGGGCCCTCACCGACACGGGGACCGGCAAGAAGGTCTACTTCGCCGGGGACACCGGATACGGGCACTGGTTCGGGGAGATCGGCCGCCGCCACCCCGGGATCGACCTGGCCCTGCTCCCGATCGGCGCCTACGCCCCCCGCTGGTGGCTCAGGGACGTCCACGCCGATCCGGAGGAGGCCGTCCAGGCCTGTCTGGACCTCGGCGCGCTGCGGATGGCCCCCATGCACTGGGGCACCTTCGTGCTCTCCGCCGAGCCGGTCCTGGAGCCGCTGCACCGGGTCCGGTCCGCCTGGGCGCGCGCCGGTCTGCCCCGCCCGCACCTCTGGGACCTCCCGGTGGGCGCCTCGGCGGCCCTCTAGGCGGAGCCGCGCAGTCGGCGCCAGAGGGTGGGGGCCAGGCTGATCAGGAGGGTCAGGGCCACGGCCAGGGCCACGCCCTGCCAGGGTTCGGGGAACAGGGCGCCGCCCAGGATGCCGATCAGACCGTAGGTGGCGGCCCAGGCCAGACAGGCCGGGGCGTCGCCGCGGGCGAACCGCCGCATCGGCAGTCCGGCCAGCAGGCAGGCCAGCATCACCGGGATGCGGCCGGCCGGGACGAGCCGGGACAGCACCAGGACCAGTACCCCGTGCTCCTCCAGCCCGGTCTGGGCCTTGGCGAGCCGTTCCGGGGTGGCCCGGCTCTCCAGCCGGGCCAGCCAGCGGGATCCGTTGCGCGAGCGGACCCCGCGCCGCCCCAGCCAGTACAGGGCCAGATCGCCGAGGAACGCGGCGAGCGCCCCGACCAGGAACACCAGCAGCAGTCCGAAGGGCAGCGACTGGTGCTGGTGCAGGGCGACCACCGCGGCCGAGCTGACCAGGGCCCCGGTCGGGATCACCGGCACCAGGGCGCCCAGGGCCACCAGCAGGAACAGGGCGGGGTAGCCGACGGCCTGCTGGGCGGTCTCCGGAGGCGGCACCTGCTGGACCGTGTCCGCCCAGGGGGCCAGCGGGGCCCATGGTGCCAGCGGGGTCAGCGGAGTGAGCGGCGTCAGTGACGCGAGGGGGGCGAGCGTCATCACGGCAGCAGCACCGGCTCGCCGTGCCCGGGGGTGCGGACCGCCACCTTGGGCGCCTGCCGGGCCGCACGGCGTACGAACTCGGCCCCCGGGGCGTGGAACTCGTGCGGCCGGACGGCGTCCATGCCGATCGGCCAGTACGTGCCGTAGTGGACCGGGACGGCGGCCGCCGGGGCCAGGGCGGCCAGCGCCTCCGCCGCGCGCGCCGCGTCCAGGTGCCCCGGGCCCAGGTAGGGGCCCCAGCCGCCCACCGGGAGCAGGGCCACGTCCACCGGGCCGACCTCCTGCGCCATGCTGTCGAACAGACCGGTGTCCCCGGCGAAGTAGGTGGTGGCGGAGCCGTGCACCACATAGCCGAGGGCGGGGGAGAGGTGCGGGCCGAACGGCAGCCGGCGGCCGTCGTGGCGGGCGCTGACCACCCGGACCCGCACCGCCCCGGAGACCGCCACCTCCTCGCCCGGGGAGACCTCGGTGACGTGCAGGGACCGGGCGGCGGCCAGCCGCGCCAGGGCCGGCAGGGCGCGCCGGGCGCCGCGCGGGACCAGCAGCCGGGTGCCGGGGGCCAGCCGGGCCAGCGAGGGCAGGTGCAGGTGGTCGGCGTGCAGGTGGGAGACGAGGACCAGGTCGGCCACGGCCGCCCGGGGCGGGGGCGGGGCGCCCCGGCGGCGGCGCAGGTGCGCCAGCCGGCGGGCGAACAGCGGGTCGGTCAGCAGCCGTACCCCGGAGTCCTCGACCGTGCAGGTGGCATGTCCCCACCAGGTGATCTCCACCGGCACCGCGGCCCCCTCGTTCCTCGTGCGTCGCTCCCGATGGTCCGGACGATCCCTCGGGCGGCGCTCGAATCCGAGCGTAGGCGATCACTGGCCGACGGACCCCTCCTCGTGGGAGACCGATCGGAGTAGGGTCGGGCGGCATGGATGAGCTGCGGGTGGCCGCGATCGCCAGCCTGGTCCCGCTCGAACAACTGGACGCCGACCCCTTCGTGGTCGACACCCGGAGCCAGCAGGCCATGTGCGCGCGCTGGGCCGACGACCGGGGCTACGTGATCACGAGACAACTCCTCTTCTACGGGCTGCGGGCCGACCACTGCGCCCTGTGGTCGGATGTCGACGCAGGTCAGGTGGACCTCTTCGTCGCCCCCAACCGTCGGGTGCTGGGGCGGGCGCTGCGCTCGGTGGAGGAGTTCGCCGCCGAGTGCGGGCGCCGCGGGGTACGGCTGGAAACCGCCGGTCTGGACGAGCCGCGGTACACCTCCGCGATGAAGGCCGAGGTGCACCGGAGGCTGTCGATGCCGACCGCCGGTTACGACGGCACCTGACATTCCCGGCCCGCTTGCCGGCGGCCCGGACCCGCGCCCGGGGCGCCCCGGCGCTGGCCCGGGCCGCCGGATCCGGCTGCGCGCGGCATTGCGCCGTCCGTGTCGAACCGCCCGGTCAGCCGCCTTGTGCGAGGCTGGGAGAGGATCTCGCGGGCGGGGCGCGGGCCGGGATGCGAGGCGGGTGCGGAGTGCTCCACGGGCGGTGGCGGACCACGGGCGGCGCGGTGGTGCGCATGCTGCTGGTCTGGGCGGTGTCGACGGTCACCATGCTGGTGCTGGCGGTGGTCCTGCCCGATTTCCGGCTGCAGCCGGACGACGGCGACAGTCCCACCCGGATAGCGCTGACGGCCGCCTGGGGCGCGGGTGCCTTCGGTGTGCTGAGCGCGCTGGTCTGGCCGGTGGTGGTGCGGGCCCTGCTGCTGGTGCCGGCGCTGGTGCTGGGGCTGCTGACCTTCTTCCTGAACGGTTCGCTGCTGCTGCTCGCCCTGAGTCTGATTCCGGACGGTCGGGGGGAGGCGGCCCCGGAGACGGCCGTGGTGGTGGCCGCGGTGATGTCGGCGGTGGCCTCCGCCACCTCCACGGCCCTCGCGGTCCGGGACGACGACGCGTACCGCCGCAGGCTCTACCGGCTGGCCGACCGCCGCCGCAGGCGCCGCGGCCGGGAAGGGGACCCGGCGGGCGGCGAGGGCACCCCCGGGCTGGTCTTCCTGCAACTGGACGGGGTCGGGTACGAGCGGCTGCGGGAGGCGGCCGCCGCCGGGCTGATGCCCACGGTGGCGGACTGGCTGGACCGCAGCCACCGGGTGGCCCCCTGGCGGACCGACTGGTCCAGCCAGACCGGTGCCAGTCAGCTCGGCCTGCTGCACGGCTCCAACTTCGACGTGCCCGCCTTCCGCTGGTACGAGAAGGAGAGCGGCGAGGTCGTGGTCTGCAACCGGCCCAGCAGCGCCGCCGAGCTCCAGCGCCGGGCCACCGCCCGGGCGGGCCACGGCGGGCTGCTGACCGGGGACGGGGCCAGCCGCGGCAACCTGTTCAGCGGGGGCGCCGACCAGCTGGCGCTGGTGCTGTCGGTGTCGGCCCGGCGGGGCAAGGGGGAGCGGTCCCGGGCGGGCTACTTCGCGTACTTCTCGGATCCGGCGAACGCGGTCCGCACCGCGCTGTCCTTCGTGGCCGAGGTGGCCCGGGAGACGGGCCAGTCGCTCCGGGCCCGCCGGCGCGGGGTGCGGCCCCGGGTGTCCCGGGGCGGCCTGTACCCGTTCATCCGGGCCTTCGCGACCGTGGTCGAGCGGGACGTGGTGGTCTCGGCGGTGATCGGGGACATGCTGGCGGGCCGTTCGGCGGTCTACGCGGACCTGGTCGCCTACGACGAGGTGGCCCACCACTCCGGGCCGCGCGGCCGGGACACCGAACAGGTGCTGGCCCGGCTGGACCGGAGCCTGAAGCTGATCGCCAGGGTCGCCGACCACGCCCCCCGGGACTACCGGATCGTGCTGCTGTCCGACCACGGGCAGAGCCCGGGGGAGACCTTCCTCGGCCGCTACGGGCTCACCCTCAAGGACCTGGTGCGGGCCGGCTGCGGCCTGCCGGTGTCCCGGAAGGCGGGCCGGACCCACAGCGGGGCGGAGGCCCGCGCCGCGTTCCGCACGGCGGTCCGCACCGCCCTGCACCGGCCGGAGGAGGAGGCGCCGGAGGGCGCGGGGGACGGGGAGGAGCCCGGTTCGGACCCGGTGGTGCTGGCCTCCGGGAACCTGGGGCTGATCTCGTTCCCCGATCTGCCGGGCCGGGCCGGGCGGGCCGAGATCGAACGGACCCGTCCGGGACTGCTGGCCACCCTGGCCAACCATCCGGGGATCGGGTTCCTGCTGGTGGACGGGGTGGTGCTGGGCCCGGACGGGGCCGAGGCGCGGCTGTCCGTCCCGGGCGAGGCGGAGCGGCTGCTGGCCCGCTTCGGGCCGGGTGCGGCCGAGGCGGTCCGGCGCACCGACACCTTCCCGCACGTGGCCGACGTCATGGTCAACTCGGCGTACGACCCGGAGACCGGTGAGGTGCACGCCTTCGAGGAGCAGATCGGCTCGCACGGCGGGCTGGGCGGGGAGCAGGCGCACCCGTTCCTGATGTGGCCGACCGTGCTGATGGCCCCGCCGGCCGATCTGGTCGGGGCGGAGGAGGTCCACGAGGTGCTGCGCGGCTGGCTGCCGCGGCCGGTCCCCCCGCAGACGCCGCCGGGCGGGACCGGGGAACGGTCCCGCCCGGCGGTGTTCGACACCGACCGGTCGGCTCAGTCGAGGTAGTCGCGCAGCACCTGCGAACGCGAGGGGTGGCGCAGCTTGGACATGGTCTTGGACTCGATCTGCCGGATCCGCTCACGGGTGACCCCGTACACGCGGCCGATCTCGTCCAGGGTCTTGGGCTGGCCGTCGTTCAGGCCGTAGCGCATGGAGACCACGCCCGCCTCGCGCTCCGAGAGCGTGCCCAGGATGGACTGGAGCTGCTCCTGGAGGAAGGTGAAGGAGACCGCGTCGGCCGGGACGACCGCCTCGGAGTCCTCGATCAGGTCACCGAACTCGCTGTCGCCCTCCTCGCCCAGCGGGGTGTGGAGGGAGATCGGCTCGCGGCCGTACTTCTGGACCTCGATGACCTTCTCGGGGGTCATGTCGAGTTCCTTGCCCAGCTCCTCCGGGGTGGGCTCGCGGCCCAGGTCCTGGAGCATCTGGCGCTGCACGCGGGCCAGCTTGTTGATGATCTCGACCATGTGCACCGGGATGCGGATGGTGCGGGACTGGTCGGCCATGGCGCGGGTGATCGCCTGCCGGATCCACCAGGTCGCGTAGGTGGAGAACTTGAAGCCCTTGGTGTAGTCGAACTTCTCCACCGCGCGGATCAGACCGACGTTGCCCTCCTGGATCAGGTCCAGGAAGAGCATGCCGCGGCCGGTGTAGCGCTTGGCCAGCGAGACCACCAGACGGAGGTTGGCCTCCAGCAGGTGGTTCTTGGCCCGGCGGCCGTCCTCGACCAGGATCTCCAGCTCGCGCTTGAAGGCCGGCTTGTGGTCTTCCTCCTCCTCCAGCTTGTACTCGGAGAACAGGCCCGCCTCGATGCGCTTGGCGAGCTCGACCTCCTGCTCGGCGTTGAGGAGGGGCACCTTGCCGATGAGCTTGAGGTAGTCCTTGACCGGGTCGGCGGTGGCACCGGCCACCATCACCGTCTGGGCCGGGGCGTCGTCGTCGTCATCGTCGGACAGCACGAAGCCCTGGGCGCCGGGCTTGGCGGTGTCCTCCTCGGTGTCCTCGCCGAGGTCCTCGAAGATGTCCTCGCCCTCGGCCTCGGGGTTCTCGCCGCCGTCGGCGTCCTTGGCCCCGGCCTTCTTCGCCGCGGTCTTCTTGGTGGCGGTCTTCTTCGCGGCGGTGGTCTTCTTGACCGCGCGCTTCTTCGGCTCGGCACCGGTCACGGCGTCGGCGTCCGCCTCGGCTCCGGCCTCGGCGGCCGTCGACTGAGCGGATATCGCCGCGGCGGCGGCGGGGGCCGAAGCGGCGGTCTTGCGGGCACCGATCGGGCGCGGCGCGGCGGCCGCCTTCTTCACGGCGGTACGGGCCGGCGCCGCCGCGGCCTTGCGGGGCTTCTTCGCCGCGGTCTTGGCGGCGGGGGCCGCGCTCACGTGCAGCGCGACGCCCTCCTCGTCCAGGACCTGGTTCAGGCTGCGCAGGACCCGCTTCCACTGGTCCACCGGGATGCGGCCGGCCTCGAAGGCCTGGCGCACGTCGTCACCGTTGATGTGACCCTGCTCGCGGCCGCGCTCGACGAGAGCGACCAGGGCCTCGGATTCGGCGATCTCCGGAGGGAACGTACGGGACGGGCTGAGCGACACAAGGAGCCTCTCGTTGCGAACAGATAAAGGGCGGGCGGGACATCATCGCGCGGACTTCCGGAAACACCCCGGGCGGGGTGCGTATTCCGGCCGCTGCGCGAAGACGCCTGTCGGTTCATCGCATGCCCGAGTCGATTCGTTACGCACTGAATTGAGTGACCTGCGCCACGCTGCCAATCGGAGGCCGTGGTGATCGGTCCCGGATCAGCCCGGTTTGCGGGCTTCGATCAGGAACCTGGACGTGTGCGCGACGAACGGGCCGTCGCGCTCGATCCGTTCGTGGAGCTCGCGCAGCCGGTCCCGGTGGTGGCCGACCGTGAAGCCGGGCACCATCCAGATCACCTTCCGCAGGAAGTAGATCACGGCGCCGATGTCGTGGAACTCCGTCCGCAGCCGCTCCGCACGCAGATCCGTCACCTCCAGGCCCGCCCGGCGGGCGTCGGCGACCGCGTCGTCGGGGTGCCGGCCCCGGCGGACCTCCTCCGGCTGCGGCCCGAGGAAGTACTCGACGAGCTCGAACACGCTGGCCGGTCCGACCTGCTGGGAGAGGTATTCTCCGCCCGGTCTCAGCACCCGGGCGATCTCGTCCCACCAGACGGTCACCGGATGCCGGCTGACCACCAGGTCGAAGGCCTCGTCGCCGAACGGCAGCGGGGGCTCGTCGGCGTCGGCGACCACCACCGCGCCCAGCGGGTGCAGCAGCCGGGTCGCCCGGTCCACGTTCGGCGGCCAGGACTCGGTGGCCACCGTCAGCGGGGGCAGCCGTCCCGGCGGCACGGCCCCGGCCAGCACCTCGCCGCCGCCGGTCTGGATGTCGAGCACGGCCCGGGCCCCGCCCAGCAGCCGTTCGCCGAGCAGCCGCTGATACCCCCAGGAGGGGCGCTGCTCGGTGGCCCGTCCGTCGAGCCAGGAGAAGTCCCAGCCGTCCACGGAGACCGAGTCGGCCTCCGCGACGAGATGGTCGAAAGTGCGAGTCATGCCCTGATCGTCCCAGTACGGACCTCCGGGATCCAGCCGATTTCGCGGGATGGCCGTCGACTACAGTGGGCGGCGGGCCGTGACTGGCGTTCGGGTGGATCACCACCGGGGAGCGGCCCGCGCACGGCGGGCCGTGCGCCGCTGCCGCGCGCCTGGGCGAACCGCGAACACGAACCGCGATCCGCGACGCTCAGGAGACCAGCCCCATGACCACCGCCACCGCACGCCTGATGGACGGCACCGCCCTCGCCCGCCGGATCGGCGAGGAGACCGCGGCCCGGGCCGCGAAGATCACCGAACTCACCGGCACCGCGCCCTGTCTGGCCACCGTGCTGGTCGGCGAGGACCCGGCCTCCGTCACCTACGTGAAGATGAAGCAGAACCGCTGCGCCAAGGCCGGGATCACCTCCCGGCACGTGGCCCTCCCGGCCGAGACCACCACGGAGGAACTGGTCGCGGCGATCACGGCGCTCTCCGAGGACCCGGAGATCAGCGGCATCCTGCTCCAGCACCCGGTCCCGCACCACATCGACGAGCGGGCCGCCTTCGAGGCCATCGCCCCCGGCAAGGACGTCGACGGGGTCACCATGCACTCCTTCGCCGCCATGGGCTTCGGACTCCCGGGCTTCGTCTCCTGCACCCCCGGCGGCATCATGCGGCTGCTGGAGGAGTACGAGGTGGACCTCACCGGCAAGCACGCCGTGGTCGTCGGCCGCAGCGCGATCCTCGGCAAGCCGGCCGGCATGCTGCTGCTGGAGCGCAACGCCACGGTCACCTACTGCCACTCCCGCACCCGGGACCTGCCCTCCCTCGTGCGGCAGGCGGACGTGCTGGTCGCCGCCGTCGGCAAGGCCGAGTTCATCCGCGGCGAGGACATCAAGCCGGGCGCCGTGGTCCTGGACGCCGGATACAACGAGGGCAACGTGGGCGACGTCCACTTCCCCTCGGCCGCCGAGCGCGCCTCGCTGATCACCCCGGTGCCGGGCGGCGTCGGCCCGATGACCATCGCCGTCCTGCTGGAGCAGACCGTCGCGGCGGCCGCCGAGCAGGCCGGCATCGTCCTGGACTGACCGGGGCTTCGGTCCCGGGCCACAGGGCCCGGGACCCGGCCCGGCGGCCCGTACTGGCCGAAAGCAGGATCCCCCGCCGCTCCCACCGGGGTGCACTGGTTATGTGAACGCACCGATGGATATGCAGCCGAAGCCGGGGGAGCCGGACCGGGCCGCGGGCAGCCGCCGCCACCCGCGGGGACTGGCCACCCTGGTGCTCGCCGAGATGTGGGAGCGCTTCAGCCTCTACGGCATGGTCGCCATCCTGGTCCACTTCCTCGCCGCCCCGCGCTCCGCGGGCGGGATGGGCCTGGCCGAGGGCAGCGCCGAGGCCGTCGAAGGCGTCTACATGTCGATGATCTGCCTGCTGGCCCTGCCCGGCGGCTGGATCGCCGACCGCTTCCTCGGCGCCCGCCGCGCCGTCCTCTGGGGCGGAGTGATCATCATGCTCGGGCACCTGGCGATGGCCGTGCCCAGCGCCGCCTGCGTCTGGCCCGGACTGATCCTCATCGTGATCGGCACCGGCCTCCTCAAGCCCAACATCTCGGCCCTGGTCGGCCGGCTGTACCGGGCGGACGAGGACCAGCGGCGGGACGCCGGCTACTCGCTGTTCTACATGGGCGTCAACCTCGGCGCGGTGCTCGCCCCGATCGTCGTCGGCTACCTCGGCGAGGAGGTCGACTGGCACCTGGGCTTCGGCTCCGCCGCCGTCGGCATGGCCCTCGGCCTGGTCCAGTACGTCCTGGGCGGCCGCAAGCTGGCCGCCTCCCTCCGGGAGGAGCCGGTGGCCCGGCTCACCCCCGCCGAACGCGCCCGGCTGCGCCGCTCCGGCGCCTGGAGCCTGGCCGGCACCGCCGGACTGACCGGCGTCCTGCTCGCCGCCCACTCCTTCGACGTGGACTCCATCACCTTCGTCCTCACCGTGATCGCGGTGGTGGTCCCGGCGGGCGTGCTGTTCTCCATGTACCGCAGCCCCAGGATCGACTCCACCGAGCGGACCCGGCTGCGCGCCTACGTCTGGCTGTTCCTGGCCGCCACCCTGTTCTGGATGGTCTACGACCAGATGGGCAACGAGCTGAACCTGTTCGCCGCCGAGAAGACGGACATGAGCCTGCTGGGCTTCCACATGCCGGCCAGCTGGACCCAGTCCCTGCCCTCCCTGTTCGTGATCGCCTTCGCCCCGCTCTTCGCCGCCTTCTGGGTCCGCCGCGGCCGCAACGTCAGCACCCCGCTGAAGTTCGCCCTCGGCCTCCTCCTGGTCGGCGCCTCCTTCCTGGTCATGTCCGGCGCCGCCACCATCGCCTCCAAGGGGGTGCGGGTCTCCCTGATGTGGCTGGTCGGGGTGTACGTGATCCAGGTGCTCGGCGAGATGTGCCTGAGCCCGGTCGGGCTGTCGGCCACCACCAAGCTGGCCCCCCGGGCCTTCACCAACCAGATGATGGGCGTCTGGTTCCTGGCCGCCGCCACCGGCGACGGCATCGGCGGCCAACTGCCCCGGCTGGACCCCGTGCTGGGCCAGAACCTCAACTTCCTCTGGCAGGGCGCCGTGGTCATCGCGGCGGGCGCCGGCATGCTGCTGGCCACCCGCCGCCTCCGGGCCCTGATCGGCGAATCCCCGACCGCGGCCCCTGCTCCGGCCCTCGCGGCCTGAGAGGTCCTCAGCGGAACTCGTGGACCACCCGGATCGGGCCCACGATGTGCGCGTTGAACTCCGCCAGCTCCTCGGCCGGAACCCACAGTTCGAGGATGGTCCGCCCGCCGGCCTGCCGCACCGGGTACCGCCCGAGGAAACCCGAATCCACCTCGAACCGGGTGACGAACCCGGCGCCGTCGTGCTTCACGTTCCAGTCCCGGGCGATCCGGATCGCGTAGTCCTCGTCGAGCACCGGGTAGAAGATCGGCTGCTCGGGCAGCCGGGGCGGCCAGGCCCGCCAGTCCAGCTCCCGCACCAGCTCCAGCTCGACCGGACCGGTCGGCCGCCACAGCGTCGTCGTGGCCGTTCCGCCGTCCATCCGCCCTCCTCCCCCCACCATGGCGGCCCCCACGGACCCCCGGAACCCGCGACCCTACCGGCGCCCCGAACACCCCCGCCATCGAGTTCCGCCCGCCGGCCGGGCGGCATTACCTGGGGGGTAATCGACGTGTGGGGGCGGGGGCGGGAGAGTAAGGGCATCGGGTTCCGGGGGCGCGCACTCGTCTCCGGAGCCCGGCATTCGTCCCGTACAGATGGAGGGTGATTCCCGTGTCCGTGACCTTGATCGGAAGCCTGGCCCGGACCGCTGAGCCGAAGACCGCGCTGCGCCGGTTCCTCGCGCTGGACGCGGTGGTGACCGGAGTCAACGGGATCGCCTACGCGGCCTTCCCGGGCCAGCTCTCGGGGCTCCTCGGAGTCGGCGAGGAGCTGGTGCTGGAGCTGGGGATCATGCTCACCATGTTCGCCGCCGCGGTCGGCCTGCTGGCCTCGCGGCCGAACCCCGGCACCGGCTGGGTGAAGGCCGTCATCGAGGTCAACTACCTGTGGGCGGCGGCCAGCGTGGTCGCGGTGGCGATGCTGTTCGAGGCCCCGACGCTGGCCGGCGCCGTGTGGATCCCGGCCCAGGCCGCGACCGTCGCCGGTTTCGCCCTGCTCCAGCAGCTCGCGCTGCGCTCAGGGCGCGAGTGAGCGCAGGTACTTCACCGTCGCCGGGTCGGCCGGGAGCATCGTCTCGATGGCCAGCTCGGCGACGGTCACGTCCATCGGCGTGTTGAAGGTCGCGATGGAGGACACGAAGGACAGCAGATGGCCCTCGTGCTCGATGACCAGCGGCAGCGCGAAGTAGGCCACCGGCTCCTCCGGTTCGGCGTCGGCGCCGCGCACCGCGCTGTCGGCGCGGCCGGTCAGCTCGGGGGCCGGATAGCCGGAGACCTCCTCGTAGAGGGCGCGCAGCGGCTCCGAACGGGCCAGCGCGATCTGCCGCTCCATCTGGGCCAGCAGATGCCCGCGCCACTCCTTGAGGTTGTGGATCCGCGGGGCCAGCCCCTCCGGGTGCAGGGTGATCCGCATCGCGTTCAGCGGCGGCTCCAGCAGGTGCTCGGGAAGGCCCTCCAGGAGCATGGTGATCCCCCGGTTGGCGGCGATCACCGTGTAGGTCCCGTCCACGACCAGCGCGGGATACGGCTCGTAGCCGGTCAGCAGCCGCTCCAGCCCCTCCCGCAGGGTGCCCAGCGCCGGATCGTCCAGCGGGGTCTGGGCGTAGTGCGGGGCGTAACCCGCCGCCAGCAGCAGGGCGTTGCGCTCCCGCACCGGTACGTCCAGCCGGTCGGCCAGCCGCAGCAGCAGCTCCTCGCTGGGCCGGGACCGGCCGGTCTCCACGAAGCTGATGTGCCGGGACGAGGAGTCGGCGCGGCCCGCCAGCTCCAGCTGGCTGAGGCCGCGCCGCTCCCGCCAGGCGCGCAGCAGGGCCCCGACGGTCGGGGCGGAGGGCGTGGTCGTGGGTGTGGTCATGCCCAGGACCGTAGCCCAGTCCGCCTCAGCCCAGGTCGAAGGCGTTCCGCAGGCCGAGCCGGTGGCGCAGCCGGTCGTGCCGCTTGAGGTGTTCGATCTCCGGCACCCGGTGCAGCCCCCGGACCGTGCACCGGGGCTGCGTCGAACCGTCCCGGTCGAGCAGGGAGTTGACCGCGGCGCGGGCCGAGGCGTTGGCGCCCTCCATGGTGGCCAGGTCGATGTCCACCGACACGTAGTCCCCGCTGAGGAAGAAGTTCGGGATCCGGGTGCCGGCCGTCGGACGGTCGTGGAAGGTGCCGGTGGGGTGGATCAGCAGCTGGTCCTCGTTGGTCGGGTTCGGGGTGCCGAGGCCGTCGACCCCCGGATCCAGGAACCAGGAGTGCAGGGCGGTGTCGCGCAGCACGGTCCGGCCGCTGTCGTTGAGGGAGGCCTTCAGTTGCGCCCACACCTCGCGGGCGACCTCCTCGCGGGTGCACTGCTTGGCCGTCTTCCCGTACAGGATCCCCGGCCTGTCCCATTCGGAGACGTCCACGGACAGGCAGTCCACGGCCGCGCCGTCGCCGTAGTCGGCGGGGAAGTCCCGGGCCGGCCAGTGCTCGGCCTGCTGGATCGCGGTCAGCGACCAGGGGGAGTCGATGCAGTTGAGGTGGCCGTGGACCAGGGGGGCGCGCTCGGTGAGGTAGAACTGGATGCCGGTCATCCAGTCGGTCCGCAGCCGGTCGCAGCGGGCCAGCATCGGGTCCGCGGCGCGCAGTTCGGGGCCCCAGGTGGGGCGGGCGTGCTCCACCGGGAGGGCGCTGACGTAGTGGTCCGCGGTGACGGTCTGCCGGACCCCGGCCGGATCCTCGACCAGGACCCCGCCGACCCGCCGTCCGGCCGGGTCGTACCGGACCTCCCGGACCGTCCAGCCCATCTTGAACTCCACTCCCAGGGACCGCAGATGGGCCTCCCAGGGGTCGATCCAGGCCTCGTTGGTGGGCAGGTTCAGGATCCGGTCCGGCGGGCCGTCGGCGCCCAGGCCCAGGGCGTTGAACACGAAGGCCTCGCCGAGGGTGCCGACCGTGCGGGTGGAGGCCTCCTCGGCCTTGGTGGCCACGATGTTGCGGGTGACCCCGATCGCGAGGATCCGCTGGTACTCGGTGGACATCCGGGCCGCCCGGGTGAACTCCCACCAGGGGGTCCGCTCCCACACCTGGTCCCGGCGCTCGTCGCAGCTGGTCAGGAAGACCAGGGCGCGGTCCACGAAGTACGCGGTCTCGTGCAGCGGCAGCCGCACCAGGGTCTGGAGGATCCCGGTGAGGGCGCGCCGGAGCTCATCCGGGGTGAGCTCGGCGGGCGGGTGGTCCCGCCAGGGGATGGGGGCCCGGAGGTCCTCCCGGCCGCCCGCCCGGGCGAACATCATCTCGCGCGGGGCCACCAGGTTGTCCCAGACGCCGTTGGGGTTGCCGGGGAACGGGATGCGCCGCATGGTGTCCGGCAGGTTGTGGTAGATGCCGGGGATGAACCGGAAGCCGTGCTCGGCGGGCAGCGGCCGGCGGCCGCCGCGGGCGCTGCCGGGCACGTCCATGCTGCGCGCCTTGCCGCCCAGGGCGCGGCGTTCGTAGACGGTCACGGCATAGCCGCGGTCCGCGAGTTCGTGTGCCGCGGTCAGTCCGGCCACCCCGCCGCCGAGCACCGCCACCCGGCGGGCGCCGGGGGCCGGTCCGGCCGCCGGGGGAGCCGCCGGTAAGGCCGCCGCCGAGGCGGGGCCGGTGCCGAGCGGTCCGGCCGCTCCGGCCGCAGCCGCAGCGCCCGCCGCCGTCGCTCCCGCGATGAACCTCCGCCTGGAATTGCCCGTACGAGCCATAGCCGCCCCCTCATTACCGCCGGTAACAGTCAGGTCCGGCGCAGGATCCTAGGGGCCGTCCACCGGTCGCGGAAGGCGCAGAAGCACCCGCCCGCACTATGGCGCGAAAGCTCCCCCGGCGCCCGCCCTGTGCGAACCTGGGGTCCCCCCGTCGACGCCCCACCCGATGCAGAAGGAGCCGGTGGATGCCGAGCGAGCCGCTTTCCCAGAAGGAGATCGAGGACCGGTTGCGGGAACTCCCCGGATGGTCCTTCGAGGACGACCGGATCCTGCGCACCTACCGCCTCGGCAGTCATTTCGCGGCCAGCGCCCTGGTCTCCCACATCGCCGCGCTCCAGCAGGAGTTGGACCACCACTCCGACCTCACCCTCGGCTACGACACGGTCCGCCTGTCGGTCAACACCCACAGCGCCGGCGGCACCGTCACCACCACCGACTTCGAGCTCGCCCGGCGGGTGGAGGACATCGCCCCCGCCCACGGGGCCCGCTGATGGCCGCACTGGTCGACTACGACGCCGAGGCCGCCGTCTACGACGCCACCCGCGGCGGCGCCCCGCGCGCGGAGGCCGCCGCCCGGGCCGTCCTCGGACTGCTGCCCCCGGACACCGCCACCCTGCTGGACCTGGGCTGCGGCACCGGCATCGTCACCACCCGGCTCGCCACCCGCCCCGGGCTGCGGGTCCTCGGCCTGGACGCCTCGTACGGGATGGCCCGCACGGCCGCCGGGCGCGGGGTCCAGGTCGCCCTGGCCGCCGCGACCGCGCTCCCGCTGCCGGGCGCCCGGGTCGACGCGGTCAGCGCCGTCTGGCTGCTGCACCTGCTGCGCGAGCCGGGAGCGGTCGCGGCGGTGGTCGCCGAGGCCGCCCGGGTGCTGCGGCCCGGCGGGGTGTTCGTCACCAGCGTGGACAAGGACCGGGCGCACGACGTCGGCAGCGACATCGACGAACTGCTGGCCCCGCACCGGTGGGCCGGCGCCGCCGACGAGGCCGGCGCCGTCACCCGGTACGCCGCGGCCGCCGGACTGCGGCCGGCCGGCCGGGCCCGCTTCCGCGGCCACGGCCAGGGCCGTACCCCGAACGCGGTCGCCGCGGGCGTCCTGGCCGGCCGCTACGCCTCGCTGATCGACCCGCGGGGCGCCACGGCCCCGGCCGAACTGGCCGCCATGCTCGCCCGGTTGCCCGACCCGGACCGCCCGCGCGCCGAACCGACCTACGACCTGCGGGTGTTCGCCCGGGACCGCCCCGGCCGGGGCCCGGCCCACCAGGGACCGGCCTAGGCCGGGGGCCGGGGCGGCCTGGACTAGCCGGGGCCGAGCCGCCAGGCCTGGGAGGGGGCGTCCGTCTCCTCCCACTGGCGGGCGTACCCGGCCGGGTCCACGTCCAGCGGCAGCCCGCTGACACAGGCGACCAGCGAGAACAGCCCCGGCTGGTCCACGTGCTCCTCCAGCAGCCACTCCTGCGCGCCGAAGCCGTTGGCCTTCCACAGCTGGATCCGGGCGCCGCTCTCCGTGGACGCGCCCGCGACGTCCAGCCGCTTCCCGCTCAGCTCGTTCACGAGGTGGAAGACCGCCCCGCCCGGGTGCACCGGCACGATCCGCCACCGCTGCGCGCCCGGGGCCGCGGGCGGCCCCTCCGGCGCCACCCGGACGCGCGTACCACTGCCCGTACGGCCGCCCTCAACCTCCAGGACCAGACCGCTCTCCGCGTTGAACAGGCGGTACACGCCCGCCCGGCCCCCGTCCGCCATGCCGGACTCCCTCAGACGTCGAAGACGGCCGGGTCCGGGCCGATCCGGCGGGCCGCCGGGCCCTCGCCCAGCGAGTTCAGGGCCGCCAGGTCCTCGGCGGTCAGCTCGAACCCGAACACGTCGAGGTTCTCCCGGATCCGGGACGGGGTGACCGACTTCGGGATGGCGATGACACCCTGCTGGAGGTGCCAGCGCAGCACCACCTGGGCGGCGGTCCGGCCGTGCCGGGCGGCGACCGCCTCGACCTCGGGCAGGGTCAGCAGCTCCTTGCCCTGCCCCAGCGGGGACCAGGCCTCGGTGGCGATGCCCAGCTCCGCGTGCACCTCGCGCAGCGCGGTCTGCGGGAACAGCGGGTGCAGCTCCACCTGGTTCACCGCCGGGAGCAGCTCGCTCTCGGCGGCCAGCCGGCGCAGCTCGGCCGGGCCGAAGTTCGACACGCCGACGGCCTTGGCGCGGCCGCTCGCGGCGATCTCCTCGAAGGCCTTCCAGATGGCCAGGTAGTCCTCGCGCATCGCGCGCGGCCAGTGGATCAGGTACAGGTCCACGTGGTCCAGGCCCAGCTTCTCCAGCGAGGCGTCGAACTCCCGGAGCACGTTGTCGCGGCCCCAGGTCTCGGACGGGCCGTTCCACAGCTTGGTGGTGACGAACAGCTCCTCGCGCGGCAGGCCCGAGCCGGTGACGGCCTTGCCGGTGCCGCGCTCGTTGCCGTAGATCGAGGCGGTGTCGATGCTGCGGTAGCCGGCCTCCAGGGCGGCGCCCACCGCCTGCTCCGCCTCGTCGTCCGGCACCTGCCAGACGCCGAAGCCGAGCTGCGGCATGAGCGAACCGTTGTTGAGCGCGACGGCGGGGACGGAAGGGACGGCGGGGACGGCGGGGTCCTGAGGTGCCTGGTTCACGTGTGGTGTTTCCCTCGTGGTGCGACGTCTGGTGTGCGGTCGGACGCCCGTGCGTACGGGAATCCGGGCGTGCCGCCGTGCCGCGGTGCGGCCGTGCGGTACGACCGGCGACAACCGGGCACCGTACCGGCCTATTCCCGCCACCCGTGGGAGCCACCCGCAACACGGCGCGGCCCGCACGTCCTCCCGGGCGCGGGGCGCCCCGCGCCCGGGGCCCGGGCCCCGGCTACGCCGGGTGCCCCAGGTAGGCCTCCCGGACCCGCGGATCCGCCCGTACCTCCGCCGCCGTGCCCTCGGCCAGTACGGTCCCGAGGTCGAGCACCACCACCCGGCTGCACAGCTCCATCACGAACGCCACGTTGTGCTCGACCAGCAGCACCGCGCAACCCTCCTCCGCGGACAGCCGCCGCACCACCGCCGCCAGCTGCTCCCGCTCCGGCGCGGACATCCCCGAGGCCGGCTCGTCCAGCAGCAGCACCCTCGGCGGATCCGCCACCGCCCGGGCCAGCTCCACCATCCGGGCCCGGCCCACCGGCAGCCCGCCCGCGGGCGTCCCGGCCAGCGCGGAGAGCCCGCAGCCGGCCAGCACCTCCGTGGCCCGGTCCCGCCGCTCCCGCTCCAGCCGCCGCCGCCCGCGCAGACCGGACCCCCGCCACTCCTGGGCGACCAGCAGCTGTTCGGCCACCGTGAGCCGGCCGAACAGCTGCTGCCGCTGGAAGGTGCGGCGCATCCCGTGCCGGGCCCGCCACACCGGGGAACGGCGGGTGATGTCGACCCCGTCGAGCAGCATCCGGCCGCGGTCCGGCCGCCGGATCCCCGACAGCACGTCGAACAGGGTGGTCTTGCCCGCCCCGTTCGGCCCGATCAGCCCGCAGACCTCGCCGGGACGGACCCGGAGGGACACGTCGGCCAGGGCCCGGACCCCGCCGAAACGCACGCCGATGCCGGCCGCCTCCAGGACGTACGGCCCGTCGGCAGCGGCGGCCGCAGCCGCAGCGGCAGCCGCGGGGTCGGGGGATGTGGTGCCGGGTGTGAGGGTCATCGGGTCATCCCCAGGTAGGCCTCGGTCAGCCGGTCCGTCTCCACCTCGGCCCGCGGGCCGCACCAGGAGACCCGGCCCTGCGAGAGATAGGCGACGGTGTCGGCGATCCCGAGGATCTCGGCGGCCTTCTCCTCGACCAGCAGCAGCGCGCTGCCGGAGTCGCGGAGCTCGGTGAGCAGCCCGTACACCTCGTCCGCGATCCGCGGCGCCAGGCCCAGCGACGGCTCGTCGGCGATCAGCACCGCGGGCGGGCGCTGGAGCAGCGGGGCCAGCGCCAGCATCTGCTGCTCACCGCCGGACAGCGAACCGGCCGGCACCCCGCGGCGCCCGGCGAGCCGGGGAAAGCGGTCGTAGACGGCCGCGCGGGCCTCGGCCTCGTGGAGGTACAGGGCGAGGTTCTCCTCGATGGTCAGCGAGGGGAAGATGCCGCGTCCCTCGGGCGCGAGCAGTACGCCGGCCCGGGCGCGGCCCACCGGCCCCCGCCGGGAGGCGTCGCGCCCGGCGATCCGGACCGACCCGGCGGCGAGCCGGAGCAGCCCCGCGGCGGCCCGGCAGGCGGTGCTCTTCCCCGCCCCGTTCGGCCCGAGCACGGCGAGCACCTCCCCCCGCCGGACCCGCAGATCCACCCCGTGCAACACCAGCCCCCCGTCGTACCCGGCGGCCACCCCGCACAACTCCAACGCCACCGCCCCCGGCCCCCGGCCCCCGGCTGCCGCCGCGCCCGCCGTACGGGCAGGGCCACCCGCCCCCGCCGGGCCGTCGCCGGCCGCGGCGGGGTCCGTGCCGCTGCGCGGCTCCGCCGGCAGCCCGCCCCCGCGCGGCGCGGGCACCCCGCCCGAGCCGCCGGCCGCACCGGCACCCGCCGGGCCCGGCGGCGCCGTGGCCGCCGTGTCGGCCGTGCCACCCATGCCGGCCGGGCCGTCGCCGGCCGCCGCAGGGCCCAATTCACCGCTGCGCAGCTCCGCCCGCAGCCCGGCTCCGCCCCCGCGCGGCGCGGGCACTCCGGCTGAGCCGCCCGCCGTACCGGCCGTGCCCGCCGTACCGGCCGTGCCCGCCGTACCGGCCGTACCGGCCGTACCGGCACCCGCCCGGGCGGGCGGCGCCGTGGCCGTCGTACCGGCCGAGCCGCCGATGCCCGCCGGGCCGCCCGCGCCGGGCGCCGCCGCGCCCGCCAGGCCGCCGGGTCCCGCCGGGCCCGACGGCCCCGAGCGGGCCGCCGCCGCGTCCGCCGTACCGGCCGAGCCGTCCGGCGGACCGGCGGTCACCGGGCCGTCCGTACGGCCCGGGGCGGCCGCACCGCCCGCGCCCGGGGCCGTCGGGTTCGTGTTGCCCGCCGCCGAGGCGATGGCTCGGCGGCGGGCCAAGCGGACCGGGATGGCCGCGCAGTAGCCGTCCGGGTCGTTGGCCAGGGCCAGGCCGGCCAGGCCGAACAGGATGACGGGGAGGTGCGGGGAGTCGGTGAGGTAGTCGGAGAACAGGTGGGGGAGGACGGCGAAGACCAGGCCGGCGACGATCGCGTACTGCGGTCTGCGGACGCCCGCCGCGACCGCCACCGCCAGCCACACGAGTCCGGTCATCGCGGTGAAGTCGGTGGCGGTGATCCGGGTGTTGTACGAGGCGTAGAGGACTCCGCCGAAGCCCGCCAGCCCGGCGGAGACGGTGAACAGCAGCAATTTGGTGCGCAGGACGGACACCCCGGAGGCCATGGCGGCGGCGGGGGCCGAGCGCACGGCGAGCATGGCGCGGCCGGCCGGGGAGTTGCGCAGGGCCGTCAGGGCGGCGGTGGCGAGGACGGCCAGGACGAGCAGGGCGACGCCCAGTGCCCGGTCGTCGGAGAGGTCCAGCGGGCCGATGACCGGGCGGGGGATCGACCAGCCGGAGTCCCCGTTCCGCAGCCAGCGGAGCTGGAAGAGGACCTGGTCGGCGAGGAAGGCCAGGGCGAGGGTGGCCAGGGCCAGGGAGCGGCCGCCGAGCCGGAGGGCGGGCAGTGCGACCAGCGCGCCGAGGAGTGCGGCGGCGCAGGTGCCGACGGCGAGGGCGGCGACGAACGGCCAGCCCCGGCTCATCAGCAGTCCGGCGACGAGGGCCGCGCCGGTGACGAAGGTGGCCTGGGCCAGGGACACCATCGCGCCCAGCCCGGTGACCACGGTGAAGGACATGAACACCAGTGCCACGGCGAGCCCTTGGGCCAGCAGTCCGCTCCAGAACGGGGTGGTCACGGTGTAGAAGGAGGTGCCCAGGAGCACCGCCCCCG
Organism: Streptomyces sp. NPDC033845; assembly: GCF_055576225.1. NCBI lineage: Bacteria > Bacillati > Actinomycetota > Actinomycetes > Kitasatosporales > Streptomycetaceae > Streptomyces > Streptomyces sp. NPDC033845. The sequence goes on from NZ_JBVIRI010000004.1 coordinate 165,860, forward strand.
CCACCCACACCCCCCAGCGGCGGAGCCAGGTCGCGCCGGCGAGGTGGTCGACGGGGGCGGTGTCGGTGGCGGCGGTGCCGGCCGCCCGCTGCCGCCGGGTGAGGACGAGGAGTCCGCCGAAGAGGATCAGGAAGGGGACGGCGGTGCGGAATCCGGTGATGCCCTCGGCGAAGCCGGCGTAGCCGGCGACGAGGTTCTGCAGGACGCCCAGTCCCAGCCCGCCCGCGAAGGCCAGCGGCACGGAGGCGAACCGGCCGATGACCGCGGCGGTGGCGGAGACGAAGAGGAAGAGGGTGAAGTCGTGGGCGGACAGTCCGAGCAGCGGGGTGGCGAGGACCCCGGCCAGGCCTGCCAGCGCGGAGGCGATCATCCAGGCGAGCGCGGACAGCCGGTCCGCGTCGATCCCGCGCAGTTCGGTGAGGGAGCGGTTGTCGACGGCGGCGCGGAGCCGCAGTCCTAGCCGGGTGTGCCGGAGCAGCACCCACAGGGCCACCGCGACGGCCGCGGTGACCACCCAGGTGATCAGCTGGTCGGAGTCGATGCCGACCCCGTCGGTGAGCTGCCAGGACACGGCCGGGCTGGGTCCGACCCCGGGCAGCCCGAACTGGTTCTCGGCGGGCTGGACGGGGGCGCCGGCCTCGGCGAGGAGTTCGACCAGCCACAGGGCGGCGGCCGGCAGGGCCACCAGCAGTCCGATGGTGGCCACGATCTGCGCGGTCTCGCCGACTGCGGCCAGTTTCCGGAACATCAGCCGGTCCAGGGTCCAGCCGAGGCCGGGGGCGAGGACGCAGACCACCAGCAGGGCGGCCGGCACGGCCGGCCAGCCGAGCCCGGAGTGCAGCTCGTAGAAGGTGAGGGCGCAGACGTAGGCGGTGGCCCCGTGCGCGAAGTTGAACAGGCCGGAGGCCGAGTAGGAGAGCACCAGTCCGGTGGCGAGGAGGGCGTAGAGCGCGCCGGAGACCAGCCCGCTCAGCACGAATCCCAGCAGATCACCCATGTGCGGACCCCTGCCGTTACTTGAAGGGGATGGGCTGGTGGCATTCGAACGGTACGGAGACCTTGTACGCGCCGTCCTTCAGCTGGACGAGGGCTCCGCAGCCGAAGCTGTCCTTCTGGCCCTTGGGCAGGGCGCGGTCGCCGACCAGGGTGCCGGTGTCGCCGAACTTCTGCGCGGCGTTCTGGAAGCCGGAGACCGTCAGGTCCTTGCCGGCCTTGTCGGCGATGGACACGAACAGGTCGGCCGACATGTATCCGGTGAGCATGTGCATGTTCAGGGGGACGTCCTTTCCGCCGGCCGCGGCCTTGATGTCGGCCTTGAAGCGGTCCATGGCGGGGGAGGCGGACTCGAAGGGTTCGAACTGGAGCAGCACGTGCACCCCGTCGAGTGCCTGCTTGGTGGCGTCCTTGGCGAGCAGTCCGGGGTCGTAGTCGGTGGGGTCGGACAGCACACCCCGGTATCCGGCCCGCTTGAGGGCGGTGAACAGCCCGATGTTGTTGGGGGTCTGCATCACCGACACCACGGCGTCCGGGGCCTTGCCCCCGGCGCTGCCCATGATCTCCTTGACGTACGCGGACCAGTCGCTGGGCACGGCGGTCGCGGGCACGCTCGGTTTGGCGTACGCGACCTGGAAACCGGCGCTGGCGAAGCCCTGCTGGAAGGTGCGGATGCCGAACTTCCCGGCGTCGCTGTCGTTGGCGATGATCGCCACGGACTTGCCGGCCGCGCCGCCCAGGATGGTGGCGATGCCCTCCGGCCAGGTCTGGTTGATGGTGCCGCCGGGGCTGGGCACCAGGCAGCCGTTGAACCCGTAGATGTAGCTGGGGCCGCAGAAGGAGGGCAGGGTGCCCCAGCCGAAGGTGGGGACCTTCTCCTGCTGGAGGAAGTCGGCGCCGGAGAAGGTGACGGAGCTCATCGGGGCGACGGCGAACACCTTGTCCTGCTGGACGAGCCTGCGGGCCGCCGCCAGGTTCTTGCCGGGGTCCTGCCCGTCGTCCTGGGCGCCGATGTAGTCGATCTTCCGGCCGTGGATCCCGCCTTCGGCGTTGGCCCGGAGGTAGCGGGCCCGGGCGCCGAGGTCGGTGTCCTTCTTGCTGTAGCCGCTGCTGGTGGTCATCGAGACGATCCCGCCGACCTTGATGGAGTCGGCGGTGACGCCCCGGGTGTCGTTGCGGCCGGCGGAGTCGTCCGTGGCGGTCCCGGTGCCGGGGCCGTCGGTGGCGGCGGAGTTGCAGGCTGAGGCGGTGGCGGCGAGGGCCAGGGCGGCCAGCGTGGCGGCCAGGGTGCGGATCGGTCGCGGCATGTTCGGATACCCCTCCGGTTGCGAATTCCCGCATTCTGTGCGCGACCTGACGAACCGTCAATAATCTGAGCAGGGTGAAGTGACGGTTCGTCAGAATCGATACCGGGCAGGTGGGAGACGCCTGGACGGGCCAGCGGCCGCGGCGGTCAGTGCTGGTAGAGGGCAGCGATCTCGGCCGCGTATGCCGCTTCGATGGCCCGCCGCTTCAGCTTCAGCGAAGGGGTCAGCAGCCCCCGCTCCTCGGTGAACTGCTCGGCCAGCACCCGGAACGTCCGGATCGACTCGGCCTGCGACACCAGCGTGTTGGCCGCGACCACCGCCCGCCGCACCTCCACCGCCAGCCCCTCGTCCCGCACCAGCTCCGCGGGGGCCATCTGCGGCTGCCCGCGCATCGACAGCCAGTGCGCCACCCCGTCCGGATCCAGGGTGACCAGCGCCGCGATGTACGGCCGGTCGTTCCCCACCAGCACGCACTGCGAAACCAGCGGATGCGAGCGCACCCGGTCCTCCAGCGCGCCCGGCGACACGCTCTTGCCGTTGGAGGTCACCAGGATCTCCTTCTTCCGCCCGGTGATCGTCAGATAGCCGTCCCCGTCCAGCCGACCCAGGTCCCCGGTCGCCAGCCAGCCCCCGCGCAGCACCGCCGCCGTGGACAGCGGATCGTTGAGGTACCCGGAGAACACGTGCCCGCCGTGCAGCCACACCTCCCCGTCCTCGGCGATGTGCACCGTGCTCCCCGGGATCGGCCGCCCCACCGTCCCGTACTTGACCGCCCCCGGCGGGTTCGCGGTCGCCGCCGCGCAGGACTCCGTCAGCCCGTACCCCTCGAACACCGTGATCCCTGCCCCGTCGAAGAACAGCCCCAGCCGCCGCGACATCGCCGAACCGCCGGACATCGCGTACCGCACCCGGCCGCCCATCGCCTCGCGCACCTTCGCGTACACCAGCCGGTCGAACAGCTGGTGCTCCACCCGCAGCGCCGCCGAAGGCCCCGGCCCGGTGCCGAAGGCCCGCTGCTCGCGCGCCTCCGCGTACCGCACCGCGGTCTCCACCGCCCGGTCGAACGGACCGACCCGCCCCTCCGCCTCCGCCTTCCGCCGCGCCGAGGCGAACACCTTCTCGAAGACGTACGGCACGCCCAGCACGAAGGTCGGCCGGAACGCCGCCAGGTCCGGCAGCAGCTCGGCGGCCGCCAGCACCGGCTGGTGCCCCAGCTTGACCCGCGCCCGCACCGCCGCCACCTGCACCATCCGCCCGAACACATGCGACAGCGGCAGGAACAGCAGGGTGGACGGCCGCTCCCCGGGACCCCCCTCGAACACCGACTCCCAGCGCTTCACCATGGTGTCGGTCTCGTACATGAAGTTGCCGTGGGTCAGCACACAGCCCTTCGGCCGGCCGGTGGTCCCGGAGGTGTAGATCACCGTGGCCACCGCGTCCGGGGTGACCGCGCCCCGGTGCCGGTGCACCACCTCCTCGTCCACCGCCGCGCCGTCCTCCGTCAGCCGCTCCACCGCGCCGGTGTCCAACTGCCACAACCGGCGCAGCAGCGGCAGCCGGTCGATCACCGAGCCGACCGTCATCGCCTGGTCCTCGTTCTCCACCACACAGGCCGAGCAGCCCGAGTCCGCCAGGATCCACTGGACCTGCTCGGCCGAGGCGGTCGGATACACCGGCACCGGCTGCGCGCCGACCGCCCACAGGGCGAAGTCGAAGAGGGTCCACTCGTACCGGGTCCGCGACATGACCGCGATCCGGTCGCCGAACCGCACCCCCTGCGCCAGCAGCCCCTTCGCCAGCGCCAGCACCTGATCGCGCAGCTCGACCGAGGTCACGTCCCGCCACACCCCGCCGGCCTTCCGGCCGAGCACCACCCGGCCCGGATCCTCCCGCGCGTGCCGGAACACCACGTCCGCCAGCCCCCCGGCGGGCGCGGCGGTCACCACGGGTGGAACGCTCAACTCGCGCAAGAACTCCACTCCTCTCCGTACCGGCGCGGTGACGCTACCCGCACACCGACTCCCACCAGCCCACTTCCCGGAAAACCTCCACGAGATCCACTCAGGGGCCACGGCCCGGCGGGGGCCCGGCGCCACGGCCCGGCGGGCCCGGCCCGCCCCGGGTTATGCCGGGCGGTTCAGGCGGTGGCCGCCGGTGAGGATGGCGGTGGCCAGGGCCTCCGCGGCCGGGCCGCCCTGGGTGCCGCGGAGGAGGGCGAACTCGACCGGGCCCAGTTCCGGCAGGCCCGGCACCCGTACCAGCCCGGGCGGGATCAGTCCCCGGGTGTGGGCCATCACCCCGAGCCCGGCCCGGGCGGCAGCCGTCAGGCCGCTGAGGCTGCCGCTGGTGCAGGCGATCCGCCAGGCCCGGCCGTCCCGTTCCAGGACCTCCAGGGCCCGCGCCCGGGTGATCCCCGGCGGCGGGAACAGGATCAGCGGCACCGGCCGTTCCGGGTCCAGTCGCAGCCCCTCCGCGCCGATCCACACCATCCGGTCCCGCCACACCAGCCGCCCGCGCTCGTCGCCGGGCCCGCGCCGTTTGGCGAGTACCAGGTCCAGCCGGCCCTCGTCGAGCCGCTCGTGCAGCGTTCCGGACAGTTCCACGGACAGTTCCAGGTCGACCTCCGGATGCTGGTGCCGGAACTCCTCCAGCACCTCCGGGAGCCGGGTCAGTACGAAGTCCTCCGAGGCCCCGAACCGCAGCCGCCCGCGCAGCCGGGTCCCGGTGAAGAAGGCCGCCGCCCGCTCGTGCGCGGCCAGGATGGTCCCCGCGAAGCCGAGCAGCGCCTCCCCGTCCTCGGTCAGTTCCACACCATGGGTGTCCCGGAGGAACAGCGGACGCCCGGTCGCCTCCTCCAGCCGCCGCACGTGCTGGCTCACCGTGGACTGGCGCACCCCGAGCCGACCCGCGGCCTGGGTGAAGCTCAGGGTCTGGGCGACGGTCAGGAAGGTGCGGAGCTGGACCGGGTCGTACATGCCCCCACCGTAGCCCCACCCATCGCGAACCGTGATGACAGTCAGAACGGTGAACGGGGTTCCCGATCACCACCCGCCCCGGTGAGGATGGGGCGAACCCGTGGCGGCGGCCGACCTCCGCCCCGCGCCCGACCGAGCGAGAGCCGACCACCACCACCATGCCCCGCCCCCGGATACCGGCCCGGATCACGGCCCGGCTGCCGCTGGACCCGTACGTCCTGGCCCTCGCCGGAACCGTCGCCCTGGCCGCCCTGCTGCCCGCCGAGGGCACCGCCGCCACCGTCGCCGAGGCGGCCGCCACCGGCGCGATCGCCCTGCTCTTCTTCCTCTACGGGGCCCGGCTCTCCACCCGCGAGGCCCTGGACGGCCTGCGCCACTGGCGCCTCCACCTGACCGTGCTGGGCTGCACCTTCCTGCTGTTCCCGCTGCTCGGCCTGGCCGCCGCCGTCCTGGTCCCCGGCCTCCTCACCCAACCCCTCTACCAGGGACTGCTGTTCCTCTGTCTGGTGCCCTCCACCGTCCAGTCCTCCATCGCCTTCACCTCGATCGCCCGCGGCAACGTCCCGGCCGCGATCTGCGCCGGCTCCTTCTCCAGCCTCGCCGGGATCCTCCTCACCCCGCTCCTCGCCGCGGCCCTGATCGGCGGCGGAGCGGGCGGCTTCTCCGCCGGCTCCCTGCTGAAGATCGGCCTCCAACTGCTGCTGCCCTTCGCCCTGGGCCAGGCCCTGCGCCCCTGGGTGGGCGGCTTCCTGGTCCGCCGCAGGAAGGTCCTCGGATACGTCGACCGGGGCTCCATCCTGCTCGTGGTGTACACCGCCTTCAGCGCGGGTATGGCCGGCGGGGTCTGGGGGCTGATCAGCCCGGCCCGGCTGGCCGCCCTGGTCCTGGTGGAGGCGCTGCTGCTCACCGTGATGCTGCTGGTCACCTGGTACGGCGCCGGCCGCCTCGGTTTCGGCCGGGCCGACCGGATCGCCATCCAGTTCGCCGGCTCCAAGAAGAGCCTCGCCGCCGGACTCCCCATGGCCAGCGTCCTGTTCGGGGCACAGGCGGGCCTCGCGGTGCTGCCGCTGATGCTGTTCCACCAGATGCAGCTGATGGTCTGCGCGGTACTGGCCCGCCGCCGCGCCCAGGACCCGCCGGACCCGGACGAACGGGAGCGAACCCCCTCCCCGGGGGCCCATCGGCCCGCCCCTGCCGCTACCTTGCGGTAGTGACCTGGATACGCCCCCTCGCCGCCCACGGCCCGCGCCCCTGCACCCTGGTGGTCTGCCGCGGCTGCTGCTGCGGTACCGCCCGCAAGCACCCCGGCACCGACCACGCCGCCCAACTGGCCCGGCTGGAGGCGGCCGCGGAGTCCTCCGAGGGGCGCCTCCAGGTCCGTACCGTGGACTGTCTGGGCCCCTGCGAACAGGCCAATGTGATCGTGGTGCAGCCCACCACCGAGGCCCGCCGGCGGGGTGCCCGCGCGGCCTGGTTCGGCTGGGTGCTGGACGATTCGGCCACCGACGACATCACCGGCTGGGCCCTGGCCGGCGGCCCCGGCACCGTCCCGCTGCCGGCCGCCCTGGAACTCCACGCGGTGGCCCCGCCCGCGGACACCCCGGCGAAGAGCGGCGCCAGGAAGAGCCGGGGCGGCAAGCCGGACGCGGCGCCGGACCGCCCGGCTAGGGGGCGGGGGCGGTCGGGCCGTCGAGGGTGATGCGGTGCTCGCCCGCGTAGATGTTCATGTCCCCGCCGCGCAGGAAGCCGACCAGGGTCAGGCCCGTCTCCAGGGCCAGGTCCACGGCCAGTGAGGAGGGGGCGGAGACCGCCGCGAGCACCGGTACGCCCGCCATCACCGCCTTCTGGGCCAGCTCGAACGAGGCCCGCCCGGACACCAGCAGCACGGATCCGCGCAGCGGGAGCCGTCCCTCGCGCAGCGCCCGGCCGGCCACCTTGTCCACCGCGTTGTGCCGGCCCACGTCCTCCTTCAGGTCCAGCAGTTGGCCGTCCGCCGAGAACAGTCCCGCCGCGTGCAGCCCGCCCGTCCGGTCGAAGACCTTCTGCGCGGCCCGCAGCCGGTCCGGGAGTTCGCCCAGCAGCGCGGCGGACACCCGCACCGGGTCCTCGGCCAGGCCCTCGAACCGGGTCGCCGTCCGCACCGCGTCCAGGCTGGCCTTTCCGCACAGCCCGCAGGAGGAGCTGGTGTACACGTTCCGTTCCAGGGTGATGTCCGGCAGCTCCACCCCGTCCGCCAGCCGCACGTTGACCACGTTGTACGTGTTGGAGCCGTCCTCGGTGGCCCCCTCGCAGTAGGTGACGGCCCGCACCTCCGCCGCCGACCCCAGCACCCCTTCGCTCACCAGGAAACCGACCGCGAGCGAGAAGTCGTCCCCCGGGGTCCGCATGGTGATCGCCAGCGGGCGGCCGTTCAGCCGTATCTCCAGCGGTTCCTCCGCGACGAGCGTGTCCGGGCGTGCCCCCGCGACACCGCCCCGGATGCGCACCACGCGCCGGCGCTCGGTGACCCGTCCCATTCCGATCCGTCCGTCCCTGTGTGAAGTGCTGTCCCGTGTCCCGTTCATTGTCCTTTACGCCAGGAAGGTCCTCAGGACTCTCCAAATTCGGGTGCGGTATTCCTGTCGGGTCACCCACCCTCGTACCGGCCGGTAGCAGGCAAAGCTGGGTGATCCTGACCGCTGTACGAGGGGGACCGCACCCATGACGACCGCATCACGTGTGGTGGCGCTGGGGCACTACCAGCCCGCCCGGGTGCTGACCAACGAGGACCTCGCGGCGATCGTCGACACCGACGACGAGTGGATCCGCTCCCGCGTGGGCATCAGGACCCGCCGGATCGCCGGGCCCGAGGAGCCGGTCGACGAGCTGGCCGCCCAGGCCGCCGGAAAGGCCCTCGCGAGCGCCGGCCTCACCCCCGACGACATCGACCTGGTGCTGGTCGCCACCTCCACGGCGATCGACCGCTCCCCGAACACCGCGGCCCGGGTCGCGGCCCGCCTCGGGATGAAGGGCGCCCCGGCCGTGATGGACCTCAACGTGGTCTGCTCCGGATTCACCCACGCCCTGGCCAGCGCCGACCACTCCATCCGGGCCGGCGCCGCCACCCGCGCCCTGGTCATCGGCGCGGACAAGATGACCGGCATCACCGACTGGACCGACCGCACCACCTGCGTGCTGACCGGCGACGGCGCGGGCGCCGCCGTGGTCGAGGCCTGCCCGGCCGAGGCGGCCGGGATCGGCCCGGTGCTGTGGGGGTCGGTGCCCGAGATGGGGCACGCGGTCCGGATCGAGGGCACCCCGCCGGTGTTCGCGCAGGAGGGCCAGTCCGTCTACCGCTGGACCACCAGCCAGCTCCCGCCGCTGGCCCGCAAGGTCTGCGAGAAGTCCGGGATCGCCCCCGAGGACCTGGCCGCCGTCGTCCTCCACCAGGCGAACCTGCGGATCATCGAACCCCTCGCGGCGAAGATCGGCGCGGTGAACGCGGTGGTCGCCAAGGACGTGGTCGACTCCGGCAACACCTCCGCGGCCAGCATCCCGATGGCCCTCTCCAAGCTGGTCGAGCGCGGCGAGGTGGCCACCGGCGCCCCGGTCCTGCTGTTCGGCTTCGGCGGCAACCTCTCGTACGCGGGCCAGGTCATCAGCTGCCCGTAACGCCCCCGCACCCCGCTCCCTCGGCGAGCGGGGTGGCGGTACCCCGGGTGGGCGTCCCGGGTGGGCATTCCGGAGGCGGACGGAGGGTGCGACTTCGGGTTGAGGGATCGGGGGCCGGGTTGGTCCGGCGGACTGATGTGTCCGGACCCCGCGGAATCGGACGATGGATCCATCAAAGTCCGTGTACGCCGCGTACCGATCGACAACGGAGCAATACCGCGATGAACCCCAAATCCCTCGCCATGACCGCCGCCGGCGTCCTCGTCGCATGCGGCCTCGCCGCCCTGGTGGCCCTCCCCGCCGCGAAGGACTGGCTGGACAAGCGGCACGACCAGATGTCGGCGTACGACACGGGAGCGGAGGCCAAGAAGGACCGGATCTCGGTCCCGCGCTGGCTCCCGGACGACGCGGCCTCGGTCCGGTACTCCATGAAGACCACCGGCGGCGAACGCCTCCTCAGGGCGACCCTCCCCACCGCCGGCCTCCCCCGGGGCTGCGCCGAGGCGGCCGGGGCCGCCGCGAAGGAACCGCAGCTCAAGGCCGGCTGGTTCCCCGAGGGTGCCCGCGGCAAGGCCACCGCGCGCTGCGGCCTGTACTACGCGTACACGGACGGGAACACCCTGTACGCCTGGCAGGACAACACCGACTGGATCGAGGCCAACAGGACCGGCGCAGCGAGCTGACCACGGGAAATGTGGTCGAGGGGCACCGGGAACCTTTGCTATTGTTGTCCTTGTCGCCACGGGAAACCGGGGCCGACCACCGGTCCGGGTGGCGGAATGGCAGACGCGCTAGCTTGAGGTGCTAGTGCCCTTTATCGGGCGTGGGGGTTCAAGTCCCCCCTCGGACACCAGCTGAGACCCCACTTCGTGTGGGGTCTTCTGCGTTTCCGGGCCGGTCGGCCGGCGATGGTCAGCCGCTTGTGGTGATGGATCGTCACATGCCCAGTACGACCAGTCCGTTGCCCTCCGGTGGGAGGGGGGCGAAGGGGGCGTAGGAGTGCGGGAGGGCCAGGGCCGGGCGGGTGTCGGCCGGGTCCGGGGCGTCGAACAGGTAGGCGGTGGCCGAGGACGGGTCGCTGACCAGGTGGGGGCCGGCCGGGTCGGCCGCCGCCCGCCACGGGGTCCGGAACACCGAGCGCAGGTGCCGCAGGGCGTCCGGGCCGGTGTCCCCGCCGGGCGGTTCGTCGGGCGGGAGCGCGCCGGTGAGCAGCAGGGCCAGCAGCAGCGGGACCGTTTTGCGGCGCAGGGCCCCGGTGGCCGCCGACAGCCGGTGGGCGTGGGCGGCGGGCATGGACAGGGCCAGACAGCCGGCCTCGCCGCCGGTGGTGATCGGTACCGCCGAGCAGACGACCCCGGGGGAGTACTCCCGGAGGTCGAAGACCGGGTCCCCGGGTGCGACCGAGTCCAGGGCGGTGAACAGGGCCCGGCTGTCGGTGATGGTGCGGGGGGTCAGCCTGGCCGGTTTGTGGCGGGCCACGTGGTCGGCGCGGCCGTCGTGGTCGAGCTGGGTGAGCAGGCACTTGCCGACCGCGCTGGCGTGCGCGGCCAGCCGGAAGTCCACCCACTCGTTGACGGGCGGTGCCGCGGGCCCGTCCGCCATCTGGGTGATCCGGACCTCGCCGCCCGCGTAGCGGCTGAGGTAGACGGCGGCCCCGGCGCTGTCCCGGGCCAGGGCCAGGGTGTGCTGGAGCTGGGCGGCCAGCCCGTGCCCGCCGGGGGCGGCCAGCCGGTCGAGCGCGGGCCCGGGGGCGAACACCCCGTCCGACAGGCGGTGTGCGAACTGCTCCTCGCAGAGCATCGCCAGGATCCTGGCGAGCTCCGGCCCGGCGAGGCCCGCGTCACGGCCGAGCGGGCCGCCGGGCAGGCCCTGGGGGTGGCGGGCCAGGATCCGTACGACCTCCAGCGCGCGGTGCGCCTCGGCCGTCGGGTCGGTGGCGCCGCGGCCGACGGTGGTCCGGCGGGCGGCGGAGGTCAGGGCCGGGTGCCGGAGCGGGCCGGGGGCGTGGCGCGCCGGTGAGTGGTGCGCGGGCCCGTTGTTCCGTACGGGACCGTTCCTGCCGGGCCCACCACAGCCGCGGGTGTCCGCCGGGGCCGGGGCAGGGGCCGGGGCCGGGTCCGGAGCAGGGTCCGCTGCCGGGGCGGGGGCGGCGGGCGGGGGGAGCAGGGCGTGCACGGCCTGTGCCAGGCCGGGCCGGGGCAGCGGCACCGGTCCGAGGTCGGGGTGCTCGGTCTGGAGGACGAACCTCAGGACGGCGGCCCGGCCGAGGACCCGTGGTTCGGCCGGGGCCCGGCCGGCGGGCGGGACATAGCCGCGGTGGACCAGCTGGCGGGCCCAGATCCGGGCGTCGTGGTGCTCGCCGCGCCGGGAGTGGTCGAGGAACAGGCAGTAGGCGGCCTGGTCGTCGCCGGCGCCGGCGCTGAACTGCCACCAGAACCGGGCGCCGTCGCGGAGCCCGGCGAGGTGCAGCAGACAGCCGAAGACCCGGGCGCCGTCCGGGTCGGCGTGGCAGCCGTCGGCGAAGGAGGCCAGGGCGGTGAGCGCCTGGGGTGAGCCGACCACGGCCACGGCGGTGGCCTTGAGGTCCCGCCAGGCGCGTTCGGCGTCGGCCGGGTCGTCCCGGGCCGGGTCGCACCGGCCGGTGGCGCCGGGATCGGGGCCGGGCCCGGAGCCGCGGTCGGGGTCGGCCGGTCCGGTGGTCCACGGACAGTCGGTGGACCGGGCGGCCCGGCGGTGCAGCAGCCGGGCCTCGGCGGCGCCGAGGTCGTAGTGGGGGTAGCGGTCGCGGACGCCGGCCCGGGCGAGGAACTCGGCGAGCGAGCGGGGGCGCGGGGTGCCGTGCGCCGGGTGCCGGTCGCTCATCCGCCGGCCTCCCCGCCGCGCGCGCCGGCCGCGCCGCCGGGGCCGTCCCCGTCGGCCGGGTCCGTACCGCCGCCGGCGGTGGTGGTGTCGAGGAGTCGGGCCAGTCTGCGGTGGGCCTGGCTCAGATGGGAGCGGACGGTGGCCTCCTCCACACCCATGACGGCGGCCGCCTCCCCGGCCGTGCAGTGCAGTCCGTAGCGCAGCAGCACGGCGTCCCGCTGGCGTTCGGCCAGCCTGGCCACGGCCGAGTAGAACTGGATGGTGTCGGTCAGCACCTCGTACGGATCGACCACCGCTTCCTTGAGCGCCGCCTCGAAGGCGGTGATGTCCATGGGGGCCGGCCGCCGGTCGCGCCTGAGCTGCTGGTCGACGATGCGGTGCTTGAGCACCGTCCAGGCGTACGCCTCCAGCCGGTCCATGTGCAGCATCCGCAGCCACTCGTTCATGATCGCGTCGAACGTGGCGTCCACCGCATTCTCCGCGTCCGCGTCCGAGCCCAGCTGGAGATAGGCGAACCGCATGTACGCGGGCCGCCGGTCGCTGTGGAAGGCCCAGTACGAGAGCCGTGCGCTCGGTTCCCACTGGCTCATGGCCGTGGGCTGCTGCCGTTGCCGCCGGCTGGGCAGCCCGACGGCTCCGCCGGACTCCTCCGGTCCGCCATCGCTCATCGTTCCACCTTCCCCTCGGGGCCCGGGAGGCATCTGCCGCCAGCCTGTCAGCCGTCGGCCGCCGGGAACGGCCGTCGGGAAAAGCTGGTGACAATCCGTCCGGAGATGGTCACTCTGAGACTGGAACCGATCGGTACGGGCAGGTGATGGACCGGTGGGCGAGGACGAGGGCCCCGCGGCGGTTCGATACGATGAACCCTTCACCGCCGCTCGCTTACGGCACAACTGAAATGGAGCATCCCGGGATGGCTCGACACCTGATCACCAGCGCGCTTCCCTACATCAACGGGATCAAGCACCTGGGCAACATGGTCGGGTCGATGCTTCCCGCGGACGTGTACGCGCGGTACCTCCGCCAGCGCGGCCACGAGGTCCTCTACATCTGCGCCACCGACGAGCACGGCACCCCCGCCGAACTCGCCGCCAAGGAGGCCGGTCTCTCGGTCGCCGAGTTCTGCACCCAGGCGCACCACGCGCAGAAGGCGGTCTACGACGGCTTCGAGCTGTCCTTCGACTACTTCGGCCGCAGCTCCTCCGAGCAGAACCGCGAGATCACCCAGCACTTCGCCCGCCAGCTCCAGCAGCACGGCTTCATCGAGGAGCGGGCGATCCGGCAGGTGTACTCCCCGGTCGACGGCCGCTTCCTCCCGGACCGCTACGTCGAGGGCACCTGCCCGCACTGCGGGTACGACAAGGCCCGCGGCGACCAGTGCGAGAACTGCACCCGCGTCCTGGACCCCACCGACCTGATCGAGCCGCGTTCGGCGATCTCCGGTTCCACCGAGCTGGAGGTCCGCGAGACCAAGCACCTCTTCCTGCTCCAGTCCAAGCTGCAGCACGAGGTCGAGGAGTGGGTGTCCCGGCACGAGGAGGAGTGGCCCCAGCTGGCCTCCTCGATCGCCCGCAAGTGGCTCACCGAGGGCCTGCACGACCGCGCCATCACCCGCGATCTGGACTGGGGCGTGCCGGTGCCGGCCGACACCTGGCCCGAGCTCGCCGCCGACGGCAAGGTGTTCTACGTCTGGTTCGACGCCCCGATCGAGTACATCGGCGCCACCAAGGAGTGGGCCGACCTCGACTCCGACAACCGGGACCACGCGTCCTGGTGGTACGAGGCGGAGGACGTCCGCTACACCCAGTTCATGGCCAAGGACAACGTCCCGTTCCACACGGTGATGTTCCCCGCCACCGAACTGGGCGTCCGCGAGCCCTGGAAGATGGTCGACTACGTCAAGGCCTTCAACTGGCTGACGTACTACGGCGGGAAGTTCTCCACCTCGCAGAAGCGCGGTGTCTTCACCGACCAGGCGCTGGAGATCCTGCCGGCCGACTACTGGCGCTACTTCCTGATCGCCAACGCGCCCGAGTCGGACGACTCCTCCTTCACCTGGGAGCACTTCGCCGGCACGGTCAACAAGGACCTCGGCGGCGCCCTCGGCAACTTCGTCAACCGCGTCCTGACCTTCTCCCGCAAGAAGTTCGGCGACGAGGTCCCGGCGGGCAGCCCGGCCGGCGAGGCCGAGGCCCGCCTCGGCGAGCAGATCGCCGAACTGCTGGCCGAGTACGAGGGCCACATGGACACCCTCCAGTACCGCAAGGCCGCGGCCGCGCTGCGCGCCCTGTGGTCGGCCGGCAACGCCTACCTGGACGAGAAGGCCCCCTGGCTGGAGGTCAAGACCGACCTGGACGCCGCCGCGCTCACCCTGCGCACCGCGATGAACCTCATCCACCTCTACTCGGTGGTCTCCGAGCCCCTCATCCCGGCCTCGGCCCGCACCATGCGGTCCTCGTTCGACCTCGCCGACGACACGGCGGCCTGGGTGAGCCCGGAGCGCGCGAAGTCCCTGGACTCGGTGCCGGCCGGCACCCCCTTCACCGTGCCGCCGGTGCTGTTCGCGCGGATCACCGAAGAGGACCTGGAGGCGTACCGGGAGCGCTTCGGCGGTTCCGACGACCAGTAGCGGACACGGCCGCGGGCCGCTGTGAGACGTACGACGCGAGGGGCGCGGTCCACCGGGACCGCGCCCCTCGCGGCGTCGGCGCCCGGGGCCGGAACCGCTTGACCTCAAGCGGACTTGAGGCCGGAGGATCGGTTCACGCACCGACCGACCACGACCACCGAGTCCGCTACCGGAGGGAACCGAACCACCATGGACGCCATAGCCCGGCCCCGGCCCGACGCCCGTCCCGACCTCACCCGGCCCGGGGTGGGCCACGTCAAGGCCAGCACCTGGCGGGTCGGCGGCCCGGAACGCCAGCGGGCGGCCGTGGACGCCATCGGCGCCGCCTGGAGCTCCCGGCCCTGGCCGGCCGTCGGCCTGCTCTCGTACACCGTGCACACCGGCACGGACGGCGACACCCTGCTGCACTACTCCCAGTGGACCGACGAAGCGGCCTACGCGGAGTTCGTCCGCACCTTCCGGGACGAGCGCAACGCGGAGATCGACGCGGCGGTGCCCGGCATCGAACGGCTCGCCCTGCACGGCTACACCCCCTACCGCTCCGTCGGCCTCGATCGCGGCCCCGGCACGGAAGCGGACGGCGGCCGGGTACCCGGCTGCGTGGTCGTGGTGGAAGCCGAGTTCGACCCCTCGGTCCCGGACGCCGCGCGCACCTGGGTCGATCTGGTCCTCGACGCCCTGGCGGCCGACCCCGCGCCGGCCCCGGGCGGCATCTCGGGCAGCTTCCACCTGGGGACGGACGGCGCCCGGATGCTCAACTACGCGGAATGGGACAGCGAACGCGCACACATCGACGCCCTGGCCGCCCCGGGACCGGGCGTCGGCTCGACCACACCGGAATGGCAGAAGGTCCTCACCTTCCCGGCCCTCCGCACCAACGGCTTCCGCCGCTACCTCCCCGCCCTGAGCCTGACCCCGGCCCCCGCCTCCTAGCCGAAGTCCATCGCGGGCAGGCCGAGTTCGCCGGTCCGGCCGTGCGTTCGGGCGATCCGGTCGGCGAGTTCGGCGAGTTCGGTGAGCTGTGCCGGCGGGGGAGGGTCGCCGACCCGGGCGGTGAGCCGGTCGTACACGGCCCGGACCAGCTCCGGGCGGTGGGTGAGGACCCGCACGGCCCCCGGGCCGGTGCCGGCCTCCCGCAGGGTGAGCAGCAGCCTGACCAGCGGGTCCGCGGGCAGCGGCCGGGGCACCGGCCGTGCGGCCATGGCCGCACGGCACAGCAGGACCGTGTGGTCGTTGAGGGAGCCGACTTCCGGGTCGGCGTGCACGGTGACGGCCGGCGGCCCGGGTTCGCGGCCGTACGCGCCGTACGCGCCGTACGGGGCGGGCGCGCCGGCCGCCGGGGAGTCGGCGAGGGCGGCCACGGCGGCGGGGTCCGGCCGCAGGTGGTGCAGCCGCCAGCGCACGCGGTGGACCAGTACGGCCTCCTCGGCGAGGGCGGCCACCTCCGCGGGCACCGCGCCCGAACCGCTCCAGGCGCCCGCGGCCTCTTCCATCATCCCCGTGAACCGTCTTCCGGTGGCGGTGAGCCGGGGGGAGGCGCGCAGGATCGCGTACGCGTCGAGGGTCTGCCGGCGCCAGTACTCCAGCTGGAACCAGGCGCGCCGCAGGGTTTCGCCCTCCGCGTGCCGGGTGAGCCGGTGCCAGAAGTCCACCACGCCGAAGTAGGCGTAGACCCCGTGCAGGAACCCGGGCAGCGGGCGCGGGTCGTCGCGCCAGGGCGCGTAGTACAGCGGTCCCTCGGAGCCGTCGGAGCCGGCCTTCCCGGGCCGGTCCTCCCCGGTTCCGTCCTCCTCGTAGAGGTCGGCCGCGTCGAGGAGGGCGTTCAGTTTCAGGTGTCCGAACTCGTGCGTCAGCGTGGCGGCGAGTTCGACGGCGTCCGGCGGGCTGCTGAGGACGGCTCCGCCGAAGGAGTCGCTGCCCGAGATCGAGGTCATCACACCGCCCCGGGCGGGGGGCCGGGGCGTCAGTGCGGTGAAGGCCAGTCCCAGGGCGTCGGCCTGCCGCCGGCCGCTGTCGGCCAGCAGTCTCCCGGCCTCGCCGGCCAGCCGTTGCCAGCGGTCGGTGTCGGCGGGGCCGAGCGGGCCGGGCGGGAGCGGGCCCTCGGTCTCGCGGTAGGGGTCCAGGTCGTCCAGATGGAAGCCCAGCCCGCCCTCGGCCGTCGAGGTGGAGACGTAGTGCAGGGGGATCCACCCGGGTGCCGGGGTCGCCCGCGAGCGGGGGACCCGCACGGTGGTCCGTCCGCATCTGATCTCGGCCCCGTCCCGCGAGGCCACGATCCGGGCCGTGGCGCTCCCGCCGGTCCGCAGGTCCGCGGCGCCCAGGGAGGGCAGCACGGCGAAGCCTTCCCGGACCGGCAGCGGGAGGTCGAAGGCGAGCGGGGTGCCGAGGGCGGCAGCGGCGGCGACGGCGTACAGCTGGAGCAGGTCGGGGTCCGGGCCGGGACCGTGGTCGGGGCTCCGGTCCAGGGCGCGGAGCGCATGGCCCAGCCAGCGGCCCACCGCCGGGTAGAGCAGCACCGAGTCGACGGCGGGCCCGCTGTACGTGTCGACCCGCGCGAGGAGCCGGCGCACCTCGGCCGCCGTCCGGCGGATGTCCGTGGCCTTCGTGCCCTCCGGTGCGTCCGGGCCGTCCGGGGAGCCGTTCCCGGGGAGTTCCGCCAGGCGCAGGACCTCGCCCAGGGCCAGCAGCCGGGCGCCCCGCTGCCTGCTCCTCAGCCGCCCCACCAGGGGCCGGTCCTCGCCTCCGGTGGCCAGGGCGCGGAGGACCGCGTCGCTCGGGAAGCCGGGCTGTGCCCAGAGCGGTGGCGGGGCCCCGGTGCCTCCGGTCGGGCGGTAGGTGGGGGCCGGTGTTCCCGCGCCCCCGACCTGCCGGTCGCCGCTGGAGTACCCGCCGCCGAGCGGGTTGCCGCCGCCCCGGCTCAGTCGGGGGCGGCGCATCCGGGACAGGACCCGGGCCGTTTCCGGGTGCCCGCCGTCCGGTCCGGGGGACAGGGCGTCCGCCAGGGTGATCGCGGACAGGTCCGGGGCGGGTGACCGCCCTTCCGTTCCGTCCTGTTCGTCGGTCAACGTCACTCCTCCGTCCTCCGGTGCGCCTCCTGGCGCGTCGCCGGGTGCGTCGGCGAGCAACCGGGCGAGGTTGCGGGCGGCGGTCCGCACATCGGGATGGTCCTCGCCGAGCCGTCGGCGGCCGGCGTCCAAGGCGGCGCGGAAGTGCTCGGCGGCCAGATCGGTGCGGCCCAGCAGGTGCCAGACCGTGGCGAGTTCGTGCCGGGCGGCGATCACACAGGGATGATCGGGCCCCAGCCGGGGTTCGCCGGTCCGCCAGATGTCCTCGAACTCCTCCCCGGCCCGTTCCAGCCGGACGGGATCCTCCTCGTGGTCCCTGAGGATGCGGGCGCGTTCGTGGCGGGCCAGCAGGACGTGCGGGTGGTCGGGGGCGAGCATGCCGAGGTAGGCGGCCAGGGCGTTCTCGGCCGCCTCCGCCGCCTCCTCGGGGTGGCCGGCGGCGCGCAGGGCCCGCGCGAGGGTGATCTCCACGGCCGGGGTGTCCAGATCGTCCGGGAGCCGCAGGGCCCTGATCCGGTCGACGACATCGCGGAGTTCGGCGGCCGCCGCCGTGTGGCGGCCGCGCTTGTGCGCCAGCACGGCCAGGTCGTAGCGGATGCGGAGGATCCCGATCGGGGCGGTCCGGGGATCGGCCCGGCGCAGGGCCAGCGCCTCGATCAGTTGGCGCTCCGCCTCCTCGTAGCGCGCCAGGTCGCGCAGCACCCGCGCCCGGCCGGTCCGCACCGACTGGAGGTGGACGTGGCCGGCGGGCAGACCGGCGGCCGCCGCCCGGGCCACCTCCGCGTAGAGCCGGTCGGCATCCGCGAGATCGCCGCTCTCGCGCAGCGCCCAGGCGCGCTGGAGCTGTGCACCGACCGTCTCGGGGTGTCCGTCGCCGAGGAACCGGCCACGGAGGGAGCAGGCGGGGCCGAGTTCGGCGACGGCTTCGCCGTACATCCCCACGTGGTTGTGGAACTCGGCTGCTCCGACGACGGGTTCGGTGGCCTCGGTCACCAGCCGGGGGCTCGGTGTGCGGCCCGGTCGGTCCGCGCAGGCCGACAGCAGGACGAGGGCGGCGCCGCAGTGCGGGGCGATGGAATGCCAGCGCGGCCAGTGCGCGGGGTCGGTCGGCTGGAGGGGACGGGTGGTCCGCAGCAGCAGGGCCGTGACCAGCCGGAGCAGTCGCGGTGCCCTGGTGGTGTAGTCGGGGTGGGTGCGGCAGGCTGCCCGCACCATGGGATGGATGGTGAGCCGCCGCCCGGCGGCCGGGCCGCCCGACCCGGTGTCGTCGCGGGTGACCTCGACGGTGACGAGTTTCAGTCCGGCCAG
Source organism: Streptomyces sp. NPDC033845 (assembly GCF_055576225.1). Taxonomy (NCBI): domain Bacteria; kingdom Bacillati; phylum Actinomycetota; class Actinomycetes; order Kitasatosporales; family Streptomycetaceae; genus Streptomyces; species Streptomyces sp. NPDC033845. The sequence goes on from NZ_JBVIRI010000004.1 coordinate 184,650, forward strand.
ACCGTTCAGCGCGTCCTGGAGGTGCTCGGGATCCGGTCGTCCGAAGAGCTTGCTGCGGGCGAGCAGCCCCGGATCCAGGAGGTCCAGATAGGGCAGCGGGGCCGGTCCGAACGCGCACAGCAGCCGCAGCAGCGGCCGGGCCGGCGCGATGCCCTGCCGTTGGAGGTGGTCCAGGGAGAGTTCCCAGGTGCTGGCCAGGGTGCGGCGGGTCCGTTCGCGCGGGTCGAGGTCGGTGTCCGGGTCGGTGGTCATGTCGGCGAGGCGGGCGTCGAGGCTCTCCCGGTAGCCGGTGAAGGTGTCCGGCACCGAGGGTGTCGGCCAGCCGCTCTCCAGGGCGCGGGCCAGATAGGAGCCCGCGAGGTCCAGGGCGAGCGGCAACCCGCCGAGATGCTCGGCCAGTTCGGCGGCCTCCCGTTCCCGGTCCCCCTCGGTGCTGCCCGCCCCGGGAGCCAGGTCGCAGAGCACCCGGGCGCCGTCGGGCCCGGACAGCAGGCCGACTTCCCTCATACGGACCCAGTCGCCCCAGCGGCTGCCGCGCGACTCCCGGCTGGTGACCAGGACCCGTCCCCAGGGGCGGGCCGGTTCGCGCAGCCAGCCGGTGCCCCGGGAGGCCGGGGCGTGGTGGGCGGCCAGGTCGGCGGGATCGTCGACGTTGTCCAGGACCAGCAGCCAGGGGATGGTGAGCGCGTCGAGGTGGTTCCACAGCACGTCCGCCGGATGGGAGCCGGTGAAGTCGGTCAGCCGGGCACCGGCGGCGAGGGCCACCGACCGCAGGGCGGCGGACAGTTCGCCGCTGTCCGCCCCCGACACCCACCACACCCTGGTCGAGGTCGCGGCCACCCGGTGGGCGGCCTCCAGGGCGACCGTGGTCTTGCCGCAGCCGCCCATGCCGGACAGCAGCCAGACCCGGGAGGTGCCGGGAGCCTCCGGGCCGCCCGCCCCCGCCGGCCCGTCAAGGGGGTCCCCGGTGTGCCGGGTCAGACCGGCGGTCAGCTCGGCGACCAGCCCGTCCCGCCCCCGCAGCCGGTCCGCCGGGACCCGCCGCCGGGGGAGCGCCAGCGGGGCGATGGCCTCGGCGGGCGGCGGCCAGGCCGGGTCGGGGCCGGTGCCCCACGGGGCCGGCGGGTGGTTCACGACGACCTGGGCTCCGGCTCCCATGGAACCGATGGCGATGCTGTGCCCGTCGGCGCCCACGGACGGCCGTACCTCCCGGTCAGGGGGGTACGGCGGTGCGCCGGGCGGTGCGTGCGGGGCGGTCTGTGGGCTCGGTGTGCTCGGTGATCTCGGTGGGCTCGGTGCTGCCGATCCGGTCAGCCCCGGGGCGGATTCGGCGGGGGAGGGGGGAGGATCCGGGCGCCTCCGTTGATCGTGCCGGCGGCGATGGAGCCGTTGTCGGCGCGGATGCCGCCCAGGTCGCCGCCGACGGCCAGACCACCGCGTCCGGCCGTGACCGGGGCGGCCCGTGGCGGGGCCGGGGGCGGTGGCGCGTGGGCGGCCAGCAGCTCCGTCAACTCTGCTGCGGCGGCGGGTTGTTCGGCTGGTGGGAGGTCCTCCAGCCGGTCCTCGATACGGGTCGTCCAGCGGGCCGTCTGCTCGCTGCGGGCCGCCTCGGCCTCGGCTGAGGCTTCGGCACCGGCCTCGGCTCCGGCGGTCAGGGCGGCCTCCAGTTCCGCGGCCATCCGGTCCAGCCGGTCCAGGGCCGCCCGTTCGCGGCCGTCGTCCCCGCGGCCGAACCACCGGGCGAACGCCTGCCGCAGGCCGTCCCCCGTGTGCGTACCGGCGGCGGACACCAGGGCCGCCGCGCCCCTCGCGGCCAGACCCGACAACTGCTCCCGCATCGTGGCGCCCCCTCCCGAAGCCCGGCGATCCCGCCTCCACGGTAGACGGCGGTCGGCGACGGCGCACCGGCATCCGGGGAACCCGGACCGGTCAGGAGACGGCCGCGCCCAGGGCCACGAAGCCGCAGATCAGCACGAACAGCAGGGCCAGCAGCGGCCAGACGAACCGGAGGTACTTGTCGTAGCCGACCTTCGCCAGCGCCACCCCGCCGACCACCACGGCGGTGGTGGGCACCCACAGGTTCATCCAGCCGCTCGCCGACTGCCAGGCCGTCACCACCACCGCCCGCGACACCCCCGCGAAATCGGCCAGCGGGGCCAGGATCGGCATGGCCAGGGTGGCGTGCCCGGAGGTGGACGGGATCAGGAAGGCCAGCGGCAGGTTCACCAGGAACACGAAGACGGCGAACACCCCGGAGGAGGTGCCCTTCACCGCGCCCTCGATGGAGTGGAGCACGGTGTCGGTGATCCGGGAGTTGTTCATGATGACGGTGACCCCGCGGGCCAGCATGATCACCAGCGCCGGGGACATGAAGTCCGCCGCGCCCTGGATGATCGTCGAGCTCAGCTTGGCCTCGCCGAACCGGGCCACCACCCCCACCAGCACCGCAGCGCACAGGAACAGCGCGGACAGCTGGGGGAAGGACCAGTCGAGCTCCCAGCCGTAGGGCTTGGCGTCCGCCTTGCCGGACAGCGCGCTGGACCAGGGCACCACCGAGAAGATCATGAACGCGAAGACCAGCACCAGCAGCACCAGTACGGTCCGGTGCAGCGGGGTCAGCTCCGGCTCCTCCGGGGCGTCGGCCACCGCCTTCCGGTCCCGGTCGCCGGGCAGGAACCCGCAGATCGATTTGGCCGGATCCCGCTGGACCCGGCGCGCGTAGCGGATGACGTACAGCACGGTGACCGCCGTCAGCACGATCCACATCAGGAAGCGGAGCGCGATCCCGTCGCCCAGCGAGATGTCGGCGGCGGAGGAGGCCACCCCGGTGGCGAACGGGTTGACGGTGGAGCAGAGCACCCCGATCCCGGCGCCCAGGATCGCCGAACCGACCGCGACCAGCCGGTCGTAGCCCAGCGCCAGCATCATCGGGACCAGCAGCCCGTAGAAGCCCAGGGTCTCCTCGGCGAACCCTTCGACCGTGCCCAGCACCGAGAAGACCACCATCACCGCGGCGATCAGCAGCGCCCCGCGGTTCCGCAGCCGGTGCGCCAGCCGGGCGATGCCCCGGTCGAGGGCGCCGGTGGCGAACACCACCGTGATGAACGCGCCGATGGCGAGGACGAACAGGAACACCCCGGCGCTGCCGTAGAGGGCCCCGGTGAAGCTCGGGCCGACCTCGCCGGTCTGGCTGTCCTGGATGCCGTAGAGGCCGTTGACCGGGGACAGGAACAGGTCGTTCAGCCGGTCGGTGAAGCTCTGGGTGCCCTGGACCCGGTGGTAGGTGCCGGCGACCGGTGAACCGTCCTCGGAGCGGTCGTACAGGCCGGCCGGGACCAGGAAGGCCAGCAGCCAGACGGCCACCGTGACGATCGCCAGGATGGTGAGGGCGCTGGGGAAGGTGAACTTGCGGGGTGGCGGCGGCTCTTCGGGGGCCTGCGGCGGGGCCGTCGGGCCGAGCGGGCCCACCGGGGCCGGTCCGCTCCCGGTCACCGGGCGGCGCCGGTCGCCGAGGGGCGTCGGGTCCGTCCGTCCGCCGCCGGGGCCTGGGCTTCCGCCGGTGCCGCTGTGGGTCGACTCGCCGACCGGTGCGTGGGTTCCATCCGGCAGCGCCCTCCGATCCGGTCCGGGGTCTCCGCCGGTTCGCGGGCCCTTCCTCCGATCATGCGATCGGGGCGGCGGGGTCGCCGTGGGTGCGGGGCCGAGTGGGTGAACGGAGCCGGTCGGAGGGTCGGCCCGGGTTTCGGCGTGTCGTCCTCCGGCCTTGATCGTTTCTTCGGGTGGAGGATCGTATCCGCGAGGCATCGGAAGAGGGGCGGGCGCACGGTGGCCGCTTGGCAGGTCTTGGCGGGGGCGGGGCTGGTGGCGGCCCTCTGCCCGCTGCACGGCTTCGTGGACGTGGGGGACGGGACCGCCCGGGTGGAGGTCTGCGTGCCCGTGGTCCGGCTGCCGCCGGTCCACCCGGCGGCGCCCGGTTCCCCGGCCACCGCGCCGCCCGTACCGCCCTCGCCGGAGGCGGTCCGGCCGACCCGTACCGCGCGTCCCACCCCGGTCCGTCCGGCACCTTCCCGGCCCGCTCCGGCCCGGCCGGCCCCGGCCGCCGCCGACTGCGCGCCCGAGGGGAGCCGGCTGGCCGGCTGTGTGCCGCCCGGCCGGGCGGCCGTCCTCACGGACCCGCCCGAGCGGCCCCTGGCGGCCGCCCTGCCCGGCCCCGGCCGCCGCCCCGAGGCGGCCGTGCCCGAACCGGTACCGGGGGAGGCGCCCTTCGCCGGTACCCCGGCCCTGGCGCCCGCCGCACCGGGGGCGCCCGCCACCGCGGCGCCCGCGCCCCCCGCCCCGGCGCGTGGCGCGGCGGCCGCTCCCGCCCGGTTCCACGTACGCCCCTACCGGCCCACCGCGGTCCGGCAGAGCGGGGCCGGCGGGCTCTCTCCCATGATGCTGATGGCGGTGGTCACCACCCCGGCCGTGCTCGCGGCCGCGGCCCTGCGCCCGCGCGGCCGGGGCCGCGGAGCCTGACCCCGGGCGCCATCCCACCCGTCACATCCCACGCACCGCACCGCACCGCACCCACCGCACCCACCGCACCCCAGAACGGGAGCTCCCTCGTGTCCGAATGGCTGGTTCTGGCCATCGCCATGGCGCTCGTCTGCGCCCTCGTCCTCTCCATCACCACCATCCGGCACCGCCGGGTGGCCGCGGACGAGGACACCAGCGAAACCCCCGATGTCATCGAGTACATGACGATGATGGTCGGTGTGGTCTACGCGATCGTGCTGGGCCTGGCCATCGCCGGGGTCTGGGAGGCGCGCGGTGCCGCCGAGGACAGCGTGCGCCGCGAGGCGCAGTCCCTGTACGAGGTCACCCAGCGCTCCGACGTCTATCCGGCGGCCGTACGGGACCGGATCCGCGGCGAGGTGGACGCCTACGTCAGCCACACCGTGTCGGTGGACTGGCCGCGGATGACCGCGGGGGACACCCCCAGCGACGAGGGCGCCCTGCTGCTGGCCAAGCTGCGCACCGACGTCACCCACCAGAGCCCGGCCACCGAGCTCCAGGCCCAGGCCTACCAGCCGTTGCTGGACCACATCGCGGCCGCCGACGACGCCCGGCACTCCCGCACCCAGAGCTCCGGTTCCACCCTGCCGGGGGTGGTCTGGTTCGGGCTGCTGACCGGCGGGGTGGTGACCGTCGGGCTGATCTTCACCCTGCAGATCCGCCGCTCCGGCCGGGAGCTGCTGCTGGCCGGACTGTTCAGCGCGCTGATCGTGTTCCTGCTGTTCCTGGTGTGGAGCCTGGACGCGCCCTACGGACGGGAGGGAATCGATTCGGCGGCCCCGTTCCAGGACCTGTTCCCCCTCCTCGGCCTCTGACCCGGCCGAGCCGGCCGGACCGCGGACGCAAGGCCCCCGGACGCGAGGCCCCCGGACGCGAGGCCTACGGACGCGAGGCCCGCGGCGTCACGGGGTCTGCGGGGATCCGCCGGTGGTCGCGGCGGGGCGGCGGTGCCGCTCCACCACGGGGGAGCGGAGCGCCCGGGAGATCCCCACCAGGTCGCGGGGGCGTTCGCCGCTGGCCGAGGTGTAGGCGTCCGCCGAGCCGATGACCTTCTCCTCCGGGTCGGCCGCCCGGGCCCGCACCGCGGCCGCCACCATGGCCGCCTCGGCGGTGGCCTCGGCCTGCCGGGCGCCCGCGCCGGCGGCGAGCGCCGAGGCCCGGGCGCCCTCGCGCAGTTCGTGGTCGAAGTACGGGTCCAGGTGCAGCATCCCGTCGTGGATGTCCGCGACCCGCTGGGTGACCCGCAGGTCGGCCGGGGACCACCAGGAGATCCGGACCGCCCGGGAGCCGTGCGGGACCACCGTCCGCAGTTCCCGCCAGAGCGGCCCGAGCCCCCGGTAGGTGGCCCAGGTGTGCCAGCTGGCCGACAACCGCTGGACCAGCAGCGGCAGCACGAACCCGGTGCCGATGAGCAGGGCGGAGAAGGAGGCCACCGGCGGGGCCACGGTGCTGCTGAGCATGTCCCAGTCGTGCCCGGCCAGCCGGGCGAAGACGGCCGCGAACTTGGCCGCGTCGAAGACCAGGTTCAGGACGAACCCGATCACCATCAGGATCAGTCCGGACCGCAGCGACCCCCGCACGTGCAGCGACCAGCGCCGGCACAGCACGGTCATCACGATCGCCGCCCCGGTGTGCACCGTCAGGTACACCAGCACCATCTCGCGGATGAACGGAGTGTGCGCGTAGTACGTGTCGAAGTCGCGGAGCCGCTGTTCGGGGGCGTCGCCGATGGTGAACAGCAGGACCTGGGCGAGGATCGCGGCGCTGTAGACGCCCACGCACCAGCGCGACAGCCGGCGGGTGCGTTCCGGTGGCCCGCCCCGCCAGTTGATCAGCAGCAGCAGGCAGGAGGCGCTGAAGGCGGACAGGATGCAGTAGACCAGCGGTGCCGAGAAGTTGGGCACGCCGGTGATCCGGTTGACCGCGGCGATGGTGGGCGGCGCGGCGAAGAAGAACACCGAGCTGGCCACCAGCAGCAGCACGCTGACGGCCCGCACCAGCGGGTCCCGCCAGTGCCGGAAGAGTCCGGGCAGCTTGCAGGCGAACGCGACGACCAGTACGCCGGCCGGAATGTAGAAGTCCAGGCCTTCCAAGGTTCAGCCTCGCGGTCCTCGATAGCCCAGGGAGGCCTCGATCCGGCCGGCCAGCTCGTCCCGTTCGGAGACGGCGGGGCCGAGGGCGGCCGAGAGCCACGGCCGGCACTTGCTGCCCAGCAGCAGCCCGAAGGACTCCGCCTCGGTCTCCTCGCGCACATCGGCCCGGGTCCGGGCGGCGACCCGCCGGACCGTCTCGGTGATGTCGGCCTCGTCGGACAGCAGCCGGGCGGCGACGGCGGCGCCGTCGACGTGGTGGCTGCAGTGCCCCGCCTTCATGTGCCACAGCTCGTGGCCGAGGATGACCAGCTGGTGGTCCGGGGCGGTGCGCTCCTCGATCACGACCAGGTCCCGGTCCGCCATGTCGAGCCAGAGACCGCTCGCCGTTCCCGGCGGGAAGGAGGCCATCCGGAAGTCCACCCGGCGGCCGCGGTGTCTGCTCATCCCCTCGCAGAGGGCGGCGTAGAGGTCCACGGGCCCCGCGGGGGCTGCCTGCCGGATCCCGGCCACCAGCTCCCCGCACAGCCTCCGCTGCTCCCTGCCTATGCTCACCGTTCTCCCCGTCGGCACGGATCCTGATCAGGACTCAAGGTCGTTCCGTTTGACGCTTTCCAGCAGCATGTCCAGCCATTCAGTGACCTTGTCCCGATGTTTGTCACTGGGCAGCTGGGCGGCCCGCCAGGCGATCCCGCGTACCCCGTGATTCTGCAACAGCCGGGCCAGCGGGTCGTCATCGGCCGGGACCGGTTCGGCTGAAACCGTCTCCCGTTCTCGTTCCCGCTCACGGCCCGCGAAATCCTGTAGCAGCTGTTGTTCCGTGCGCTGGAGCGCGTCGGTGAGGGCGTCGGCGTCGTGCGCGGTGAGGAATCCGGCGTGCACCCCGAAGAAACGCTGGATCGCGTCACAGTGTTCCATCGTGGGGCGGCGGTCGCCGTTGATCAGTGCGCCGGCCTGTTGGCGGGACATGGCCGCGCCGTCGGCGATCTCCTGCTGGGTGTACCGGCGGCCGTTGGGCTTCACCCGGGTGCGGCGCAGCAGGTCGAGGCGCTGGAGGAAGCGTGTCTGGAGGTCCGGTTCGCCGGCGGGCCGGCCTTCCAGGAGGGCCTTGATCACATCCGCGGGGACTCCGGAGGCGTCCGAGAGCCGGCGCAGGTTGAAGACTTCGCCCTGTTTGCGGCCCAGTTTGTCCGCGAGGTCGGCCACGCGTGCGACGGTGGCGGCCAGGGGCATGGTGGCCACCGCGACGGGAGCCGGGAAGCCGTCTGTCACCAGTGGTTCTCCTAGATCACGTCAGGTCGGTTTCGGGCACGTGGTTGGCCCCTGGAGGCTAGCCTGTCCGGCCTTGGAGGGCTAGAACTTGCCACAGCTGTGGCGGGAATGCGCTGTCAAGGGGCTGGAATTGCCACAATAGTTGACACTCGAATGATTCGGGTAGCAGGATCGCCACACGGAAATGAAGATCCAGACCGTGAGAAGGGGGAGCTCTCGGTGCCACATCTCGCAGCGGTGGGCCCGTCCGACGGCCTCTCCCGCGCCGCCCGGACCGGTGAAGAAGGCCCGGCGGGTGATGAGCCCGTCCGTGGCACAGTGCGGCTGGAGCGCCGCAAGGAGATTTTGCGCCAGCGCCGCGAGGAACTGGGCCTGAGCCAGGAGGACGTAGCCGCCCGCCTGCGCATCAGTCTCCGCGCGTACGGGAATTGGGAACGCGGCCTCGTCAAGGAATGGACGGACCGCAAACTGCTCGCCCTGGCCGAGGCCCTGGAGATGAGCGAACGGCAGTGCTTCTGGCTGTTCCGGGTCATGGTCGACCGGGATCCGCCGCCCACCTGGCGCGCCCCGGAGGAGAACCGGCTGCCCGACGACCCGGCCCAGCGCGACTACCTCAGGGACTACGCGGCCCTGATGGAGGCCGTGCCGTACCCGAGCTTCCTGGTGGACCACCGCTGGGACGTGGCCCTCACCAACTCGGCCTTCGACCAGCTGTTCCAGGCCGTCCGCCCGCACCCGACGGCACTGCCCGACGACAACTTCCTGCGCTTCGTGCTGTTCCACCCGGACGCCGCCTCCGTCCTGGAGGACCACGAACCGGCCTGGTGCGTACCGCTGCTCGCGCAGTTCGCCACCGCGCTGGCCGCCGAACCGGAGGACGAGGGGCTGCGCAGCATCCGCCAGGAGGTGGCCCGGGACCCGTTCATGGAGGCCGCCTACCGGTACGGGGTGCCGCACTGGCTCAGCACGTACGGGGCCGAGGCCGCCGAACGCGACGGCGCCGTGCTCTCCGTGCGCCACCCGGACCCGGCGCGCGGACTGGTCCGCTGCCGGATCGTGTGCGAGACCGGCCGGAAGCTCACCGGCATGGGCTTCACCCGGATCACCCTGGTGCTGTCCGCCCCGCCCGGATCCACCGGACCGTCCGGCGGCCAGGCCGCTGCCGCCGCCGCCCGGCAGTCCGCCCCGCGGCTGCGCGCCGTGCCGCCGCTGGGGGAGTGAGCCGGCCCGCGGGCCCCGGTCGGTGACACTGGTGTGCGGTGGCACCGGCCACCGGGGCGCCGGGCGCCACCGACCGACGAAGGGTGGCAGGGACATGCGGCTGACGATCCTCGGCGGAGGCGGCTTCCGGGTACCGCTGGTCTACGGGGCCCTGCTCGCCGACCGGGCCCCCGGCCGGATCACCGAGGTCACCCTCTACGACGAGGACCACGCCCGGCTCACCGCCATCTCCCGGGTCCTCGCCGACCAGGCGGCCGGGATCCCCGACGCGCCCGAGGTCACCGCCACCCGGGACCTGGACGAGGCGCTGCGCGGAGCCGACTTCGTGTTCTCCGCCATCCGCGTCGGCGGACTCGACGGCCGGGCCGCGGACGAGCGGGTCGCCCTCGCCGAAGGCGTCCTCGGCCAGGAGACGGTGGGCGCCGGCGGGGTCGCGTACGGGCTGCGCACCGTGCCGGTGGTCCGGGAGCTGGCCCGCCGGATCGCCCGGACCTGCCCGGACGCCTGGGTCATCAACTTCACCAACCCGGCCGGCCTGGTCACCGAGGCCATGCGGGAGGAGCTCGGCGACCGGGTCGTCGGGATCTGCGACTCCCCGGTCGGGCTCGGCCGCCGGATCGCCCGGGTGCTGGGCGCCGCCCGCCCGGCCGAGGCCTGGATCGACTACGTCGGCCTCAACCACCTGGGCTGGGTGCGCGGACTGCGTCTGGACGGCCGGGACCAGCTGCCCCGGCTGCTCGCCGACCCGGTCGCCCTGGAGTCCTTCGAGGAGGGCCGGCTGTTCGGCGCCGAATGGCTGAGATCGCTCGGTGCCGTCCCGAACGAATACCTCCACTACTACTACTTCAACCGCGAGACGGTCCGCGCCTACCAGGAGGCCGAGCAGACCCGCGGGGCCTTCCTGCGCGACCAGCAGCGGGCCTTCTACGCGGAGACCGGCGCGGCCGGGCCGAACGGGGCGAACGGGCCGAACGGGGCGCCGGGCGCGGGGGCGGCGCTGGCCGCCTGGGACCGGACCAGGGCCGAGCGGGAGGCCACGTACATGGCCGAGAACCGGGAGACCGCCGGGGTCGGCGAACGGGAGCCCGAGGACCTGGAGTCCGGCGGCTACGAGCAGGTCGCCCTCGCCCTGATGCGGGCCATCGCCCGGGACGAGCGGGCCACCCTGATCCTCAACGTCGCCAACGGCTCCACCCTCTCCGTGCTGGACCCGGAGGCGGTGATCGAGGTGCCCTGCCTGGTGGACGCCAACGGCCCGCACCCGGTCGCCGTCGACCCGCTGCCCTACCACGCGGTGGGCCTGGTCACCGCCGTCAAGGCGGTGGAGCGCGAGGTGCTGGCCGCCGCCCGGGACGGCTCCCGGGCCACCGCCGTCAAGGCCTTCGCCCTGCACCCGCTGGTCGACTCGGTGAACGTGGCCCGCCGCCTGCTGGACGGCTACACCGCCGAGCACCCGGGGCTCGGCTACCTGCGCTGATCCCCGCCCGCCGGGTCCCGGGGCGGCGGCCGTGCCGGGCCCCGTACGGCCCAACGCGGCATGCGGGGGACCCGGCCCGCTGTGAGAGTGCGAGATGTGACCACAGCCCCCGCGACCGCCGAGGCGCCCCCCGTGCTGGACCGGAGACGGCGCAACATCGTCTTCGGCACGATCATGCTGGGGGTGCTGCTGGCGGCCCTCGACCAGACCATCGTGGGCACCGCCCTGCCCACGATCGTGGCGGACCTGGGCGGTGCCGCCCACATGTCCTGGGTGGTCACCGCCTATCTGCTCGCCGAGACCGTGGCCACCGTGCTCGTCGGCAAGTTCGGCGACCTCTTCGGCCGAAAACTGATCTTCCAGATCTCCGCGATCGTGTTCATCACCGGATCGTTCCTCTGCGGTCTGGCCGGCAACATGACCCTGCTGATCCTGTGGCGCGGCCTCCAGGGCATCGGCGCGGGCGGCCTGATGGTCACCTCCATGGCCCTGATCGCGGACGTGGTGCCGCTGCGCGAACGCGGCAAGTACCAGGGCGCGATCGGCGCCGTCTTCGGCGTGGCCACCGTCATCGGACCGCTCCTCGGCGGACTCTTCACCGACCACCTCAGCTGGCGCTGGTGCTTCTACGTCAACGTCCCCATCGCCGTCCTCGTCGTCTTCGCCGCCGCCCGCACCATCCCCTCCGTACGCTCCGCCACCCGCCCGGCCATCGACTACCTCGGCATCGCCCTGGTGGCCGTCGGCGCCAGCGCCCTGATCCTGGCCACCAGCTGGGGCGGCAACGAGTACGCCTGGGGCTCCCCGGTCATCCTCGGCCTCTTCGTCGGCGGCGCCGTCGCCCTCGCCCTGTTCTGCCTGGCCGAAACCCGGGCCGCCGCACCCATGCTGCCGATGCGGCTGTTCCGCAACCAGGTGTTCACGGTCTGCTCGGTGCTCAGCTTCGTGGTGGGCTTCGCCATGCTCGGCGCGATGACCTTCCTGCCCAGCTACCTCCAGTACGTGGACGGGGACTCGGCCACCGTCTCCGGAGTCCGCACCCTGCCCCTGGTCATCGGCCTGCTCATCGCCTCCGTGTTCAGCGGCAACGTCACCAGCAAGACCGGCCGGTACCGGGTCTTCCCGATCGTCGGTTCCCTGGTCATGGCCGTCGGCCTGTACCTGCTGTCGCTGATGGGCCGCGGCACCGGCGCCTGGCTGGAATCCCTGTTCATGTTCGTCCTCGGCACCGGCATCGGCCTGTGCATGCAGGTGCTCACCATCGCCGTGCAGAACACCGTGGACTACGCCGACCTCGGCACCGCCACCTCCGGCGTCACCTTCTTCCGCACCCTCGGCAGCTCCTTCGGCACCGCCGTGTTCGGCACCATCTACGCCAACCAGCTGGAGCCGGCACTCCGCCGCGGTGTCGAGGAGGCCGCCCGGGCCACCGGGGCCGACCCGGCCGCGCTGACCGCTGCCGCGCAGAGCCCCCAGGGGGTGCACGCCCTGGACCCGGCCGCGGCCGCCCCCGTCATCGACGCCTACGCGGAGGCCCTGCACACGGTGTTCCTGTGGACCGTGCCGGTGGCCCTCTTCGGATTCGTGGTGGCCCTGTTCCTCAAGCAGGTCACCCTGCGGGACACGGCACGGGCCGCCTCCACCGACATGGGCGACGGGTTCGGCTCCCCGGCCACCGCCTCCGGGGACTCCGCGAAACTGCTGGAACTGGCCGTCGGCAAGCTGGTCCGCGGCATGGGGCCGGAGACCGCCCGCGCCATCGTCGACTCCTCCGACACCCGGCTCGACATGGCCGGAGCCTGGACGGTCATGCAGGTGGACCTGCTGACCCGGACCGTCGGCCACGCCGGCCTCGGGCTCATCGCCGGGCGCCGCTCGCTGCCCCCCGAGGTGCTGGTGCCGGTCTTCGACCGGATGGTCGAGGAAGGTTTCCTCACCCGCCAGGGCGGCTACTTCACGCTGACCCGGGGCGGTCAGCGGGAGGCCGACGTGATCTCCGCCGCCTGGGCGAAGTGGCTGGGCGACCAGCTGGAGAAGGACCGGGGACGTCCGCGCAGCCACGAACTGCGGGCGGCGGCGGACGCGATCGCCAAGCGGCTGCTGGCGGAGGACCTGGAGTACGGCCTCTTCGCACCGCGCCCGGGCGGCGCCCTCCGGACCTGACGGACACCCGGATCCGGAAGCCGTGGGGAACCTTCGGGTCGGGCCGTCCGTCTCAACAGATGGGTAACGGAACGGTACCCGGAGGTTACGGGGGAGTGGGGGACCGCTGATGCGGGTCACATTGGGCGAGGAGATCATGCTGCTGTCGCTGGACGACGAGTCCGGGGCGGCGAGATCACGGCAGTCGGCCGGCTGGGCGGTGGCCGGCGGCCTGCTGCTCGAACTGGTCATGGCGGGGCGGGTGTCGGTCACCGGCTCCTATCTGGAGGTGCTCGACACGCGGCCCACCGGAGAGCCGCTGCTCGACGGCAGACTGGCCCAGCTGGAGACCTGGATGAAGGGCCGCAGAAAGCGCCGGATCACCGACTGGCTGGCCAAGGACCACACCAAGGCGGTGGGGGCGGCCGTGGAGCGGCTGGCCGAGCGGGGACTGGTGGTGGAGGAACGGCACCGGGTGCTGGGCCTGTTCCCGGTCCGCCGCTATCCGGAGGCGGACGGGAGCATCGAACGGGAACTCCGGGAACGGCTGACCGCCGCGGTCCTGGGCAGGACCGACCCGGACGAGCGGACGGCGGGCCTGACGGCCCTGCTGCACTCGGCCCGGCTGCATCCGCTGGCCTTCCCGGACCTGCCGCGGCGGGAGGTGACCCGCCGGATGGCGGAGATATCGGCCGGCGAGTGGGCGGCCGAGAGCGTCCGGGTGGCCATCCGGGACATGCAGGCCGCGGTGATCGCGGCCACCGCCGCCTCGGCGGCGGCCGCCGTCTCCTGAGGCCTCGGCCGCCGGTTCCTACGGGGTGGCCTCGCCGTGGGCCGTCACCGTCGGGTAGTCGTACGAGGGGACCTCGGGCAGGCCGCCGAGGTCGGGGCGCCAGACCCGCAGGACCGCGGCCGAAGGGGCGTAGAGCGCTGCGGGGATCCGCTCGGGGGCGAACCACTCCCAGCGGGCGATCTTGTCGGGCTCGGTGACGGCCGGGGTGCCCTCGGCCGCCTCGGTGAGCGCGGCCGCCGTCAGCCGGGTGCAGCCGGCCGGGGCGCCGGGTGCGGAGCCGGATGCCGTGCCGGGTGCGGAGCCGGATGCCGTGCCGGGTGCGGTGCCGGCTGACGTCTCGGCCAACGGGTCGGTGGGTCCGGCGAGCTGCACGGCGAGCACCCGGACCGCCGCCGGGTCGGTCTTCAGCGAGGTCTCCTCGGCCAGTTCGCGGGCCGCGGCCTGCTCGAAACCCTCCCCGGGATCCACCTTGCCGCCGGGCAGCTCCCAGCGCCCGTCGTGTGCCTGCCCGAGGAGGACCCGGCCGGTCCCGTCCAGCACGATCAGGCCCACTCCGACGACGGCGTGGGGCCGGGGCGCGCCCCGCTCGGGACGCTCGTGCTCCGGGTGCGGGGCTGCGGTGGTCATCGTCCGGTTGCTCCTTCGGTGCGGTCGGTTCCGGCGGGCCGGGCCCGCAGGTGGATGCGTTCTCCCTGGGGTCCGAACAGGCTCAGGAACTCCACGGGCTGCGGGCCCGCGTTGAAGAACACGTGCGGGGTGCGGGTGTCGAACTCGGCCGCCTCGCCGGCCGTCAGGACCAGGTCGTGCGTGCCCAGCAGCAGCCGCAACCGTCCGGACAGCACGTACAGCCATTCGTAGCCCTCGTGGACCCGCTGCTCGGGAGAGCACGGACCGGTGCCGGCCGCCGGGTCCGGGGCGGGCGGCAGGATCGTCTTGAAGGCCCGCATGCCCCCGATGCTGCGGGTCAGTGGCACATGGGTGCGCCCGTCCCGGACGAAGGGCTTCGCCCGGATCCGCGGATCCCCGGTCTCGGGCGCGCCGACCAGCTCGTCCAGGGCCACCCGGTGGGCCCGGGCCAGCGGCAGCAGCAGCTCCAGGGTGGGCCGGCGCTGACCCGACTCCAGCCGGGACAGTGTGGAGAGCGAGATCCCGGTGGTCTCGCTGAGCTGGGCGAGCGTGGTGCCGCGGGCCCGCCGCAGCTCCCTCAGCCGGGGCCCCACGGCGACGAGCACCTCGGCGAGCTCCCGGTCCGACTCCTGCCCACGCCCCTGATTCCGGTCCTGATCGTGCGCCATGCCTCCATTTGCCGATTCGGCAACATGGTTTGTCAAGCGGGCGGGCTCGCGCGCAGGCTCACGGGGAAGGACACCAGCGGAGACGAGGGGTGAGCGGCCATGGGAGCAGAGGCGGCAGTGGCAGTGGCAGGGACAGTGGCCACGGACAGGGATGTGGACGTGCTGGTGGTGGGCGGCGGGGCCGCCGGGCTGAGCGGGGCGCTGACCCTGTCCCGGGCCCGGCGCACGGTGCTGGTGCTGGACTCCGGCACCCCGCGGAACGCCCGCGCCGCGGATCTGCACGGCTTTCCGGGCCATGACGGTGCCGTCCCCGCCGAGTTCACCGCCCGGTTGCGGGCGGAGGCCGAGGGGTACGGGGTGCGGTTCGCCCGTACCGAGGCGGTCTCGGCGGACCGGCTGCCCGGGGGCGGATTCCTGGTGCACGCCGCCGACGGCCGTACGGTCCGCGCCGCCCGGCTGCTGGTGTGCACCGGACTGACCGATGTCCTGCCCGGGCTCCCGGGGCTGGCCGAGCGCTGGGGCCGGGACGCGCTGCACTGTCCGTACTGCCACGGCTGGGAGGTGCGCGGCCGGCCGCTGGCCGTGCTCGCGACCGGCCCGGGGGCCGTCCGGCAGGCACAGCTGTGGCGGCAGTGGAGCGACCGGATCACCCTGCTGGGGAACGGGGTCCGGTTCTCGACGGAGCAGCACCGGGAACTGGCCGCCCGGGACATCGCGGTGACCGGGGGCGAGGTGGCCGGCCTGCGGATCTCGGCCGATGACCGGCTCACGGGCGTGGAGCTCGCCGACGGTACGGCGGTGCCTTGCGAGGCGCTGGTGGTCGCGCCCCGGTTCGCCGCCCGTGCCGGACTCCTCACCGGACTCGGCCTGCCGCTGACCGAGGTGCGGCGGGACGGCGAGGTGCTCGGCACGGTGGTGGACTCCGAACCGCTCACCGGGGCCACCCTGCTGCCGGGGGCATGGGTGGCCGGGAACGTCACCTCCCCGACCGAACAACTGCTGGGCGCGGCCGCCCAGGGGGCCCGGGCGGCCGTGTCGATCAACGCGGACCTGATCGCCGAGGAGATCCGCCGGGCCGTGGACGACCCCCGGTTCGAGCCGGCGGGGGGCCGCTGACCGGCGGTGACGGCCGCTCGCTCTGGTGTGCGGGTTTCGGCCGGTCCGCCGCCGCGCATCATCTCCGAATCTCCGACGATCTGATCGTCGCACTTGATGCACGAGAGCAACGGGGGTCGCGATGGCACATCTGATCGTCATCGGGGGCGGGGTCGGCGGGCTCGCCACCGCTCTCATGGCAGCCCGGCAAGGACATACGGCGGAGCTCTTCGAGCGGGACACCAGGGCCCCGGGCGGCGCCCTGGACCGCGACTTCTACGGCTGGCGCCGCCCCGCCGTCCCGCAGGCCGTCCAGCCGCACGCCCTGCTGGGCGCAGCCCGCACGGTCCTCCGTACGGAACTCCCCGACGTGTACGAGGAGATGCTGCGGCTCGGCGCCCGGGAGCGGCACGAACTGGACTGGTTCGAGCGGCGGCCGCCGGCCCGGCCCGGCGACGAGGACCTGGTGATGATCCAGGCCCGGCGGATCGTCCTGGAGAGCGCCCTGGTCAGCGCGCTGCGCGCCGAACCGGGGGTGGTCAGCCACTACGGGGCGGCGGTCACCGGCCTGACGACCGCTGCCGCGAGCCTGACCGGTGGCGGTGGCGGTGGCGGTGGCGGTGGCGGTGGTAGCGGGGGCGGATCGGTGGGCCGCGACGGGCCGGTGCGGGTGACCGGGGTGCGGACGGCCGCCGGCCGCCACGAAGGGGACCTGGTCGTGGACGCGGGCGGCCGCCGCGCCGGTTCGGACCGCTGGCTGGCAGCGGCCGGCTGCCGGCCGGCCGTGGTGGAGCGGCACCGCACCGGACTGGCGTACTTCTGCCGCTGGTACCGGCTGCCCGAGGGGATGGCCGAGGGCCCGAGTCGGCCCTGGGCGGTGACCGGCGGGACCTTCGCCGGCTGCGCCGTCTTCCCCGCCGACAACCGGACGTTCGCGGTCACCCTGATCGTGCACACCGGCGATCCGACCCGGACCGCCCTCCGGCACCCCGCCGTGTTCGAGGCGGCGGCGCGTTCCTTCCCGCCCGGCGAGGTCTGGCTGGAGCTGGGCGCCGAGCCGCTGTCCGAGGTGCGGGCCACCGCGAGCCTGGACAACCGGTGGTGCGCGCTCGTGGACGAACGGGGGCCGCAGGTCACCGGGTTCGTACCGGTGGGCGATGCCGTCGCGCACACCAACCCCACCCTCGGCCAGGGGGCGTCGCTGACCCTGTGGGCGGCCCGCCGGATCGCCCGGACCGCCGGGCGGGACCCGGGCTCGGCGGCCTTCGCCACCGACTACCACGCGTGGACGGTGCGCACCCTCAAACCCTGGTTCGACTTCCAGGTGGTGGCCGACACGGCGATCGGGGAGCGGTTCGCGGCCCGGGCGGCCCGGACCGGCACCGCGCGCGAGGTGGCCGCCCTCTTCGACTGCGCCCTGGACGACCCGGAGGTGATGCGGGCCCGGGCCAGGGTCCGGCACCTGGCCGAACTCCCCGAGCGGGCCTATGCCGACCCGGAGGTCCGGGCCAGGGTGGCCCGCTGGCTGGCCGCCCGCCCCGGCTACCTCCCGAACGACGCGGGCCCGGACCGCCCCGCCTGGGAGAAGCTGACGGCGGGCTGACCCGCGGCGGGCCGGCCGCCTCCGTCCCCCCTACGTCCCGAGAACCCGGGCGAGGTCGTACCGTACGACCTCCTCCAGCTGGGCGTACGTACAGCTCTCCGGGCTGCGGTCCGGCCGCCAGCGGCGGAACTGGGCGGTGTGCCGGAAGCGGTCGCCCTCCATGTGGTCGTAGGCCGCCTCGCAGACCCGTTCGGGGCGCAGCGGCACCCAGGAGAGGTCCTTCTTGCCGGTCCAGCGGCTCTGCGCGCCGGGCAGCCGGGCGTTCTCGTGGGCGGACTCCTCGGCCCAGGCGGCCCAGGGGTGGCCGGAGGGGTCGGTCATCCGGAGGGGTTCCAGCTCCTCGACGAGTTCGGCGCGGCGCTTCATGGGGAAGGCGGCGCAGACCCCCACGTGCTGGAGTGCGCCGTGCTCGTCATGGAGGCCCAGCAGGAGCGATCCGACAATCGGACCGCTCTTGTGGAAGCGGTAGCCCGCGACCACGACATCGGCCGTACGCTCGTGCTTGATCTTGAACATCAGTCGGGCGTCGGGCCGGTAGGGCAGGTCGAGCGGTTTCGCGATCACCCCGTCCAGCCCCGCGCCCTCGAACAGCTCGAACCATTGCTGGGCCTCGGCCGGATCGGTGGTGGCGGGTGCGAGGTGGACGGGGGGACGGGCGGTGGAGAGGGCATCGGCCAGGGCGGTGCGGCGGTCGGCGAGCGGGGTGTCGAGGAGGGATTCGGTGCCGAGGGCGAGCAGGTCGAAGGCGACGAAGGAGGCGGGGGTGGTCCCGGCGAGCAGCTCGACCCGGGAGGCGGCGGGATGGATCCGCTCGGTCAGCCGGTCGAAGTCGAGCCGGTCGCCGTGCACGATCACGATCTCCCCGTCCAGCACACAGCGCTCCGGCAGATTCTCCCGCAGCGCGGCCACCAGCTCGGGAAAATACCTGGTCAGGGGCTTGCCATTGCGGCTGCCGATCTCCAGCTCCGCCCCGTCGCGGAACACGATCGCGCGGAAGCCGTCCCATTTCGCCTCGTACTGCATGCCCTCCGGGATCCGGGCCACGGACTTGGCGAGCATCGGCTTCACAGGGGGCATCACCGGCAGGTCCATACCCAAGATTCTGCGGCGCCCCGCCCGCCACCGCCCGGCGTAGACCGCCGTCCAGCCCCTCCGTACCGGCCCTCCGTCCTGGGCATGCGCCCCGGGCCGGGTCCGCTTACCGTGGCGCTCATGGGTGCTGCTGCCGGGAACGCGATCGAGTTGGAGGCGGGCGGCCGGAAGGTGCGGCTGTCCAGCCCGGACAAGGTGTACTTCCCCGAGCGGGGCCTCACCAAGCTGGACGTGGCCCGCTACTACCTGGCCGTGGCGGACGGCATCACCCGCGCGCTCCGGGACCGCCCCACCACCCTGGAGCGCTATCCGGACGGGATCGGGGGCGAGTCCTTCTTCCAGAAACGCGCCCCGAAGAACCTGCCCGACTGGATCCCGACGGCCCACATCACCTTCCCCAGCGGCCGCAGCGCCGACGAGATCTGCCCGACCGAACCGGCCGCCGTCCTGTGGGCCGCCCAACTCGGCTGCCTCACCTTCCATCCCTGGCCGGTGCGGCGCGCGGACGTCGACCACCCCGACGAACTCCGCATCGACCTGGACCCCCAGCCGGGCACCGACTACCACCACGCGGTGGCCGCCGCCCACGAACTGCGCGCCCTGCTCACCGAACTGGGCCTGCGCGGCTGGCCCAAGACCTCGGGCGGCCGCGGGCTGCACGTCTTCATCCCCATCGAACCGCGCTGGACCTTCACCGAGGTCCGCCGCTGCGCGATCGCCCTCGGCCGGGAGCTGGAACGCCGGATGCCCGGCAAGGTCACCACGGCGTGGTGGAAGGAGGAGCGCGGCGAGCGGATCTTCGTGGACTACAACCAGACCGCCCGCGACCGCACCATCGCCTCCGCCTACTCGGTCCGCCCCCGCCCGGACGCCCCGGTATCGGCACCGCTGCGCTGGGAGGAGATCGACACGGCCGAACCCCGCGACTTCGACATCCTGACCATGCCGGCCCGGTTCGCCGAACTGGGCGACCTCCACGCGGAGATGGACGACCACGCCTTCTCCCTGGAACCCCTCCTGGAACGCGCCGCCCGCGACGAACAGGACCACGGTCTCGGCGACATGCCGTACCCCCCGGACTACCCGAAAATGCCCGGCGAACCGAAACGAGTCCAACCCAGCCGCGCCAAACACCCCCCGGCCTCCTGACCACGCCCGTTGATCAGTCGTTGATCGGACGTACATCGGCGGTGGTGAGGATCGCCGCATGTCGATGAACACGATCGCTGCGGGCCCAGTCGAGGCCCCCTGGTACGAACTCGCCCTCTGCGCCCAGACCGGCCCGGGCTTCTTCTTCCCCGAGCCGGGATCCTCCCTCCGGGACGCGAAGCGGCTGTGCGGCGCGTGCGAGGGCCGGGCCGGATGCCTGGAGTTCGCCCTGGCGAACGACGAACGCTTCGGCGTCTGGGGCGGCCTCTCCGAATCCGAGCGCTCGGCCCTCCGCCGCACCTGACCACCACCCCGCCACCCCGCGACCCCGCCGCCCCGCTAGGTCTGCGTCCCCTTCCCACTCCGCCGCACCAGCCCCACCCGCCGCGCCAACTCCACGTCCCCGCCGCCCCCCACCCCACCCACCACATGCGGCACGACCCGCACCGGGTAGTGCCCCCCCACGGGCGACACCACCCCCCCGAACCGCGGATCCCCGGCAAACCAGATCCGCCCGGGCTCGGAATTCTGCGTCTCGGCCAGCGCGACGGGAAACGGGACGATGCGGAACGTGGGCGCGGGCTCATCCCCGACCGAGACCGAAATGGTCGTCGGATTCCCAGCTCCCACCGCGGGGTAACGGCAAGGGAACTCCTGCCACGGATAAGCCTGAAGCACCGCGGCCACGCGCCCGCGCCGGAGATAGGCGATCAGCGCCGCTGGCAGCACGGCCACCGCGGTGACCAGGACCGTCAGGAATACGATCACAATCAGTGGCGAAGGTGCGAAGAGACCGATGGGCCAGGAGAGCGCGAAAATGCAGCCGATGCCGATCAGCCAGACCGTTCGGCGGACCACCAGTTCTCTGTATCCGCGCGCCGTGGGCGGATGATCCCAGGCCACTTTCGTCAACGGGAGGTTCACAACAGGACCTCCAGGATTCGCGACGGAGGGGTGGAGGGTGGTGTCGGATTCACGAACGTCACCGTGTGGCTGATGGCTTCGAGCAGAATGGTGTACTCCTCGTGGTGATCGGTCGATGCACTGGTCAGGTCAAGGACGAGCACGTGCGGGCTCTCAGAGTGGGCTGTCGCAATCCGTGCCTGAAAGATCGATTGATCCAATTCGGGCAGGCTCAGAGTCCCGCCCACCAGGCAGCAGGGGAGCCCTGACGGCAATTCGACGACTCGCCGGACCGACGTCTCCCACAGCCCCGACTGCGCGATGCCGAGGGCAGCTCTGGCTACTGCCAATCCGGCACTGCCGGTGCCGGTCGGTCGTACGGTCAGGGAGAACAGAGATGTTGCTAGGCCAGAGACTTCGTCGGGGTGCAGTCCGACAGCCGTGTGTACGACGTGATGCTCGGCAAGCTCGTCCAGTTGGTCAAGGAGCGCCGAGAGCTGCCGCTCGGCCTCCGCGCTGCCCATGAACTCGGCGACGGCCTCCAACTCAGGTCGTTGCTCGTCGGTGACGTCGTAGAACCCGGGAGGGAGCCGGAACCAGATGGTGGGGAAGTCGTGAGTCATCGGGGCCTCATTACAGTCCAGGCGTAGGAGGCCCTGGCGGCGGCAGCCGGTGCGTCTTCCAGCACCCCACGGGTGCCGTCCACAGCGGTACTGGTCTCGCTGATGGTCTCCTTTGCCCACGGCGAGTAGCTGGCGAAGGCCGTTGCCACGCCAGTGCCCGGCACCAGCACATTGACCGTGTTTCGGACGCGCGGGCTTGCGTCGCGTAGGGCCCATTGGGTGAAGGGGCTCTCCACCTGTCGGATGGCGTGGCCTTCCGTCCACGTGGTGCGGGCGAAGGCGGTGGTGCCGGTGCTCAGGCCTGAGAGGGCGCTGGCTTCGGGGGCGGCGGCCATGGCGGTGCGGGTGGCGGTGATGCCGGCCTTGGCGCCGGTGGCGAGGGTGGCGACGCCCGGGACCGAGCCGAGGGTGTCGCCCATGAGGGTGACGCCGCTCTTCCAGAAGTCGGCGTCGAACTCGGCCTTGGTGAAGCCGTCCTTCAACGGCTTGCGGAACTTGGGGTCCGAGGCGTGCATCGTCAGGGCGGCCAGGCTCAGGCCGCTGCCCACCAGCATGACCGCCAGGGCGGCGGGTGGGCAGATGAAGGCGAGGCCGGCGCTGGTCAGGCCGAGGACGGCGGACAGGTTCGAGAGGCTGTCGGCCGGGTCGTCGGTGATCTTCTGCCAGAGCTGTGCGAGGTAGCCGGGTTCCTTGGGGGCCAGACGGTCGGTGGCCGAATCCAGTTGTTTGGCGATGCGGCGGGCGTCCGCGGTGTGCTGGGCGGCGAGTTCGGTGGCCAGGCGGCGGGCGTGGGCCAGGGCTTCGGGGGTGGTGGCGGAGGCGGCCAGGGACTCGTAGCGGGCCGCCAGGGACTGGTGGGAGACCAGGGTGTCGTGCCAGGTGGTGAGACGGCGGGCGGCCTGGGTCAGGGAATCGTGGGCGGAGCGGAGGTAGCGGGGGAGGTCCTCGGAGAGGGCGGAGCGGAAGGCGGTGGCTGCTTCGCCTTGCCAGGAGCCGCTGCGGGAGACCAGGGCGTCGACCACACGGGAGGCTTCGCCGAGGGAAGCGGCGGAGGTGCGGAGCTTGGCGGCCAGGGCCAGGACGGCGGGTGGTGAGCCGGGGGCGGGGTCGAAGCCGAGGGAGTCACCCATGGTGACCCGCTCGTGCCGTGGCGGCCGCGCCGGCCGCGCCCGCCGGGGGCGCCTGCCCTGCGGTGGCCGGGCCTGCGGCCGGCCCAGCCGGAGCCGACTCCCCGGCCGGCCCTCCGGGCGTCGGCCCTCCGGGCCATCCCGCGGGGCCTCCCGCCGGGGCCGGGCCTTCGGCCGGCCACCCCGCCGGAGCGGGCCCTCCGGGCCACCCGGACGGGCCTCCGGTCGGAGCCGTATGCCCCGCCGGGCCGCCGGTCGCGGCTGTGGTGCGGAAGGCTTCGTGGATGGCTGTGTCCACGGCTGCGTAGTCCGTGGCGGCGGAGCGGACGGCTTCGCGGACTGTTTTGACGCGTTTCGACAGTTGCTTCGCGCCGTATGACCATCTGTTCTGGAAGCGGTCGCAGGCCGAGTCCAGTTCCTTGGTGCCCAGTTGGTCCGCGCGGATGTGGTCGAGGGCCTGGCGGGCTTCGCGGAGGGCGGTCAGCGAGGTGTCCAGGGACTGGGTGAAGCGGGTGAGCTGGTCCAGGTCCGCCCGGAGAAGGGTCATGGCGGAGAAGCCTGGCAGAGCGGTGCTCGGCCAGGGGAATCTCCGTCACTCCCAGGAGGGATGGGGAACCGGTCAGCCCTTGCGGGCGGCGACGCGGGCGGCGCGGGCGGCCAGGCGCTCGTCGAACTTGGCGGCTTCCGCGTCCAGGCCGTTCATGAACAGGCCGAGTTCGTCCTGGGCCTGCTGCCCCTCCGGGCCGAGCCCGTCGATCTCCATGACCTTCAGGAAGCGGAGCACCGGGCTCAGCACGTCGTCGTGGTGGATGCGCAGGTTGTAGACCCCGCCGATGGCCATCTGCGCGGCCATCCGCTCGAAGCCGGGCATGCCGTGGCCGGGCATCCGGAAGTTGACGACCACATCGCGTACGGCCTGCATGGTGAGGTCCGGGGCGAGTTCGAACGCGGAGCCGAGGAGGTTCCGGTAGAAGATCATGTGCAGGTTCTCGTCGGCGGCGATGCGCGCCAGCATGCGGTCGCAGACCGGGTCGCCGGACTGGTGGCCGGTGTTCCGGTGCGAGATGCGGGTGGCGAGCTCCTGGAAGGCCACGTACGCGATCGAGTGGAGCATCGAGTGCCGGTTGTCGGACTCGAAGCCCTCCGACATGTGCTGCATCCGGAACGCTTCCAGCTTGTCCGGGTCCACGGCGCGCGAGGCCAGCAGGTAGTCGCGCATCACGATGCCGTGCCGGCCCTCCTCCGCGGTCCACCGGTGCACCCAGGTGCCCCATGCGCCGTCGCGGCCGAAGAGGGAGGCGATCTCGTGGTGGTAGCTGGGGAGGTTGTCCTCGGTGAGGAGGTTCACCACCAGCGCGATCTTGCCGATCTCGGTCACCTTGGACTGGCTGGGCTCCCAGGCCTCGCCGTCCTCGAAGAACCCGGGGAAGTTCCGGCCGTCGCCCCACGGCACGTACTCGTGCGGCATCCAGTCCTTGGTGATCTTCAGGTGGCGGTTCAGCTCCTTCTCGACCACCTCTTCCAGGGCGAACAGCAGCTTCGCGTCGGTCCACGCCTCCGAGCTGCCAAGGTGGGGAGAGGTGATCGTCACGGGTGCTCCTGGTGGGACAAGTCAATTACCTACGGTTCCGTAGCCTACGAATCCGTAGGTTAAGCATGGCGTGAAGACCAGCCAAGCCCGGACCGGGGGTATGGCCCGTTACATTGAGTTATGTGTGCAGGTGGGAGCGCGTGTAGATGCATGAAAATGAGACACGTCCGAGGGTGCCGATCGCGCCGTAATCGGGGGATCGGCGATGGGTTCGTCAGGTCTGGTTTGGGGTGGGATGGGGCCGGTTCGCCTGGTTTCGGCTACCGGCCCCATCAGTCCCACATCGCGTCGCGGACCGATTCGGCCGTGGCGGGGTGCAGGACGCCGTCCAGGTGCAGCCAGCGGGTGATGCCGATCGACTCCAGGAACGGCACGTCGTGACTCGCCACGATCAGCGCCCCCTGGAAGGAGTCCAGGGCCTCCGTCAGCCGGCGGACGCTCGCCAGGTCCAGGTTGTTCGTCGGCTCGTCCAGCATCAGCAGCTGCGGAGCGGGCTCCGCCAGCATCAGGGCCGCCAGCGCGGCCCGGAACCGCTCCCCGCCGGACAGGGTGCCGGCCGGCTGTTCCGCCCGGGTGCCGCGGAAGAGGAAGTGCGCGAGCCGCGCCCTGATCCGGTTGTCGGTGGCGTCCGGGGCGAACCGGGCCACGTTCGCCACCACCGACAGCTCCTCGTCCAGTACGTCCAGCCGCTGCGGCAGGAAGCGTGCCGGTACGTGCCGGACCGCCTCCCCGGACTCCGGCGGGAGCAGTCCCGCGATGGTGCGGAGCAGGGTGGTCTTGCCGGAGCCGTTCCGCCCGACCAGGGCGATCCGCTCGGGTCCGCGCAGTTCCAGCTCGCCCGGTACGACGGGTGCGCCGCCCCCGTGCGCGAGGACCAGCTCGCGCAGGCTGAGGACGCTCCGGCCGGCCGGTACCAGGGTGGCCGGCAGGTCGACGCGGATCTCGTCGTCGTCCCGGACCGCGTCCACCGCGGTCTCCAGCCGCTCTCGGGCCTCGGCCAGTTTCTCCGTGTGCATGATCCGGTGTTTGCCGGCGGATTCCTGGGCGGAGCGCTTGCGCATCCCCATGACGATCTTCGGTTCGCGCTTGTTCTCGAACATCTTCTGGCCGTACCGCTTGCGTCGGGCCAACTTGACCTGGGCTTCCGACAGTTCGCGCTTCTGGCGGCGGACGTCGGCCTCGGCCACCCGGACCATCCGGCCGGCGGCCTCCTGTTCGGCCGCGACGATCTCCTCGTACGCGCTGAAGTTCCCGCCGTACCAGCGGACTTCGCCCTCGCGCAGTTCGGCGATCTGGTCGACCCGGTCCAGCAGCTCCCGGTCGTGGCTGACCAGGACGAGCACCCCGGACCAGGACTCCACGGCCGCGTACAGTCGCCGACGGGCCCTCAGATCGAGGTTGTTGGTCGGCTCGTCGAGCAGCAGGACCTCGGGCCGGGCCAGCAGCAGGGCCGCCAGCCGCAGCAGTACGGACTCGCCGCCGGACAGGTCGCCCACCGTCCGGTCCAGATCGATCCGGTCCAGACCCAGCCGGTCCAGGGTGGCGCGGGCGCGCTCCTCCACGTCCCAGTCGTCGCCGAGCAGGGTGAAGTTCTCCTCGGTGGCCTCGCCCGCCTCGATGGCGTGCAGGGCGGTCCGGGCGGCGGCGATGCCGAGCACCTCGTCCACGCGCAGCGCGGTGTCGAGGATGACGCCCTGGGGGAGGTAGCCGACCGTTCCGGCGGCCGAGACCTGGCCGTCGGTCGGCCGCAGCTCACCGGAGATCAGCTTCAGCAGAGTGGATTTCCCGGAGCCGTTGAGGCCGATCAGGCCGGTGCGGCCGGGGCCGACGGAGAGGTCGAGGCCCTCGAAGACGGGGGTGCCGTCGGGCCAGTCGAAGGCGAGGGAGGAGCAGGTGACGAACACGGGGGGATGGCTCATGGAGGCCTCCAGGTTGCGTGGATGAAGAGCTGCAACGTGGGGAGACACCGGGGATGAGGACGGGACGGGGCGCGGACGCGAGGGCGCGGCGGCGCGAAGGGTGGTCCTGTCGGTGTGGTGTCTCAGACCTCAGACCAGCAATGTCCTGCTCCGATCGACGGCAATGGGGCGTCTTCGAAGCTACGGGCGGCCCCCCGCCACCCGCAAACGCTTTTCCGGCAGGAGCCGGTGGGGGCCCGTAGGAGCCGGTGGAAGTCGGTAGGAGGTTGAGCGGGCGGGTCGGAGGGTCAGCAGGAGTCGCGCATCAGTTCCGCCAGGCTGTGGTCCATGTCCAGGTAGAGGTGCTCCAGGCCGGGGAGGACCACGGTGCAGGTCCGGTCCAGGAAGTGCCGCAGATCGGCCGAGTGCATGAGGACGATCGCGACCCCCTCGGGGGCGTGGAACTCGATGACCGTCCGGCCCGCCCCGTACGGGCGCACGCGCACGTCGCCGTGGCCGGCGGGCCGCTGCACGCCCGCCTCCAGGAGCTCGCGGGCGAAGGTCCACGACACTTCGACGCCTTCGAGGGTGGCCGGGGCGGGGAAGGCCATCTGGACGGCGAAGGGGTCCGACCGTTCGTAGCGGAGGGTGACGGGCACGGACTCGACCTTCGGCGCGGCGGCGACCAGACGGGCCTCCACGGCCTGCTCGATGACGTTGATCACGGCTCGCTCCCTTGCTGTGGATCGGTTGCGGGCCATGGGGTGGGGCCCGGCACCGGGATAGACGCGGGAACGGGCGGATCCGTGCACGGGAAGGCACGTGACCTGTGTCACCGATTGGCCTGAATTCATCTGTGTGATCGCACAGAGTGATCGCCGGGCAGGGGTTCGGGTCTGCGCGGAACGCGATCCGAGCCCGTTCGGCCGAGCTCCGAGGAGGCGCTGAACTCCCCCAAGTACGGCCGGTTTACGCTCGCTCCACAGGCTCAAGGCGCCCTGGACGACGATCTCCCGGTGCGTTAGCTTCCGGCGCCATGAGACTTCTGGGAATTGGCATGTGCGCGGCGGTTCTTACGGTCGGTGCGCTGGCGGGACCCGCCCAGGCGCGGGCCGTGCCGGAGCAGCGCGCCGCGGCGGCCGGACCGGCGGCGGCCCCGGCGCCGGGCGCGGGGCTGCCCGGCCCGGGCTGGGCGCTCAAGCCGACCGGCACCGACGCCCGCTTCCGCGGACTGGCCGCCGTCGGCCCCCGCTCCGCCTGGGTGTCCGGCTCCCGGGGGACCGTACTGCGCACGGTGGACGCCGGGCGCAGCTGGCAGGACGTCTCCCCGCCCGGTGCGGCCGGGCTGGAACTCCGCGACATCGAGGCCTTCGACGAGCGGCGGGCCGTGGCCCTGTCCATCGGGGAGGGCGAGGACTCGCGGATCTTCCGCACCGAGGACGGCGGCGCGCACTGGACGGAAAGCTTCCGAAACCCCGATCCGCGAGCCTTCTACGACTGCCTGACCTTCTTCGACCAGCGGCACGGACTCGCCATGAGCGATCCGGTGGACGGCCGGTTCCGGATCCTCTCCACCGCGGACGGCGGCCGCAGCTGGCGGGTGCTGCCCGACGCGGGCATGCCGGAGGCGCTGCCGGGCGAGGCGGGGTTCGCGGCCAGCGGCCAGTGCCTGGTCAGCTCGGGGGCCCGGGACGCCTGGATGGCCACCGGCGGCGGCGCGGTCGCCCGGATCCTGCACTCCGCCGACCGCGGCCTGACCTGGAAGGCCACCGAGGCGCCGATGCCCGGCGGGGACCCCGCGCGCGGGGTCTTCGGGCTCGCCTTCCGCGACCGGGACCACGGGCTCGCGGTGGGCGGCGACTACCGTACGGGCCAGCCGTCGCCGCAGGCCGCGGCCGTCACCGGGAACGGCGGCCGGACCTGGCGGGCGGCGGCCACCGCACCGCCCGCCTACCGATCCGGGGTCACCTGGCTCCCGTACCTCCGGCCGGTCGCCCTGGCCGTCGGGCCCACGGGCACGGACCTCACCTGGGACGGCGGGCGCACCTGGAAGCCGATGGACTCCGGGTCCTTCGACACGGTCGACTGCGCCGGGCTGACCGGCTGCTGGGCGGCGGGGGAGAAGGGGCGGGTGGCCCGGCTGGAGCTCGGCTGACCGGCCTAGTCGGGGCGGTGCTCCTGGATCTCCCCGCCCGGGTCGCAGTCCAGTGCGGTGAGTTCCGAGCGGATCAGTTCCAGGAGCCGGCCCAGCCAGTTGCGGCCGTCCGGGCCGTCGCGCCAGTACGCGGGCAGGGCGCTGTCCCGGTAGCTCAGTGGGGCGTCGGCGGTGGCGCGCAGCAGATCGGCGAGTTCGGGGTGCTGGGTGAACTTGGCGCGCAGCAGACCGGCCATCAGGGCTGGGCGGGGCCGTGTGGAGCCACCGGTGAGGGCGGCGTGGGCGGCCTCCACGGAGGGATGCTCGGTGCCGCCGACGGTGAGCGGGCAGGGGTGTTCGTTGCGGAGCCGTCCGGTGACGGGGACGACCGCTGGTTCGGACCCCGTTCCGGGCTCAGCCCCGGCCCCGGCCCGGGGGCTGGGCATGGCGACGGCTCCCGTCCCGCCGGCCCCCGCCACGCTCGGGGCCGGGGCCGGGGGTTCGGCGCGGATGAAGTAGTCCAGGGTCTGCTGGTGCATGAAGGCCGTGACCACCGGGCCGTCGCCGTCCACCGGGTGGCCGATCTCCGTGGTCAGCACCCGCAGCGGGCGGTCCTGGCGGTCCAGATCGCCGAGGACGTGGATCCGGTGGTGCGCCGGTACGGCCAGATAGGCCGAGCGCAGGGCCAGCCGGTGCGGTTCGGTCGGGTCGTCGCGGTAGCGGCGGATGGCCTCCCAGCAGCGGTCCGCGCTGGTGGGACGGCCGTTCAGGGCCTCGATCCGGTCGGCCACCTCGGCCAGGAAGCTGTCCGGGGTGAGCGGTTCGGCATCGCGCGAGCGCCATCCGCCGGGCTCCGTGGGGCCGGACCGGCGGGCCGGATCGGTGGCCGAGATCCGGCCGGAGAGCAACTGGCGGCGCAGGCCGGCCAGATCGGTGAGGTGCGCGTCGGCCAGCGGCGCGGAACCGTTCCCGCCCGCCGCGCGGCCATCCGCGCCCCGAGCCGAGCCCCGGCCGGGGCCGCCCGCGGTCCCGTCGACGTCACCCCCGGTCGAGCCGCGGGGCTCGCCGCCCGGGGCGCTGGTCGGGTGGGTGGGGGTGCAGCCGATTCGGCCGTCCGCGTAGACGAACAGGTCGTCCACGTGTGGGGGGCCGGTCCAGTCGTGGCGCCACACGTGGCGCCACACGCCGTCGATCCGCTTCCCGTCGACCACCCGGTGCGTCGGCCCCCGCCACGTCATACGTGCACGATAGCCGCGGGCGGACCCGGTACTCCCGTGCGCATGGCGAAAGTCCGTCTACGTCCGCGGGGTCTCGCGGACCGTGGACAGGTCGGCGGAGGTCTTGGTGGCGATGAACTCCGTGATGCGGTAGGTGCACACGCCCGCCGTCACGAAGGGGTCCCCGGCCGCGATCTGCTCGACCTCCGCGCGGGTCACCCCGCCGGCCAGGATCATGCCGCCGTCCCTCGGGACCTTGCGGCCGGAGGCCAGGAAGACGCCCGCCGCGTAGTGGGTGTCCAGCCAGGCGACGTGTGCGTCCAGCTCCTCCTCGACGGCTTCGATGGGCGCGGTGTAGGTCAGCTCCATGACGAACATGATCGTCAGGCTACCCTCGGAGCATCATGACGAGTGTGAAGACCCCCGCCGACGAGGCCGAGGCCCGGGCGATACAGGACGAGCTGCGCGGCCGGGTGGTGTTCGACGAGTCCGGCCCGGCCGCCGGAGCGGGGCTGGTCGCCGGGGTCGACGTGGCCTACGACGACGAGCGCGACCTGGTGGCCGCGGCCGCCGTGGTGCTCGACGCGGCCACCCTGCGGGTGGTGGAGGAGGCGACGGCGGTCGGGCACGTCACCTTCCCCTATGTGCCGGGGCTGCTCGCCTTCCGGGAGCTGCCGACCGTGCTGGCCGCGCTGGACGCCCTCACCACCGCCCCGGACCTGGTGGTCTGCGACGGCTACGGGCTGGCCCACCCGCGCCGGTTCGGGCTGGCCTGCCATCTGGGGGTGGTGACCGGGCTGCCCGCCATGGGCGTGGCGAAGAACCCGTTCACCTTCCGCCACGATCCGCCGGGGGAGCGGCGCGGGGACTCCGCGCCGCTGTGTGCCGAGGACGGGGCGGAGGTGGGCCGGGCGGTCCGCACCCAGGCCGGGATCAAACCGGTGTACGTGTCCGTGGGGCACCGGGTCTCGCTGGACACGGCCTGCGCGCACGCGCTGGCGCTCAGCCCGAGGTACCGCATCCCCGAGACCACCCGGCACGCCGACGCCCTCTGCCGCCGCGCCCTCCGCGAGGCCGGCTGAACGTCCCGGCCGCCCCCTCAGCGGGGCGTGGCCGTGCGGAAGCGGATGCCCGCGTCCTGGAGGCGGGTCAGCAGGGCATCGCCCATGGCCGTGGCGGTGGTGAGCTGGCCGGCCGCCGCCGGGAGGTCGTCGTAGGCCAGGCACAGCGCCGACTCGGCCAGCATCTTCGCGGTCTCCCCGTACCCGGGGTCGCCGCCGGAGACCTCGGTGAACACCCGGCGGCCGCCGCCTTCCCCGACGAACCGCACCCGGAACCAGCTGCGCGCCCTCCGTTCCGCGTCCGGGCCCTGGCCGGCCGACCAGCGGCCCATCAGCCAGTTCCGGGCCGCCGGGACCTGTGCCAGGGCCGCCACCGCGCCCACCGCCGCCGCCCCGCCCACGGCCACCGGGAGGTGTTTCACGGCGGCGTAGTGGCGGTAGCGGAAGTCCGGTCCGTAGCAGTCCAGGGCGGCCGCCGAGCGGGTCACGATCCGCGGGTCCAGGGTGGGCAGCGGCATGGCCCAGGCCCCCGCCTCCCGGCTGAACCGGGGGGCGCCGGCCGGTCCGCGGGCCCGCCGGCCCAGCAGCCGGGGCTCGTGCAGCCGGCGTTCCCGGGCCGCCCGCAGGGTCTGCGGGCCGCGGCCCATGGCGGTGAGGGCGGAGGCGAGGGTGCCGCCGGAGAACAGTCCGCCGCCGCTCATGAACCCGTCCACGGTGAGCGGGACCCCGGCGGGCAGCTGACGGACCGTGAAGTAGGCGCCGAGATCGGCCGGGATCGAGTCGAACCCGCAGGCGTGCACCAGCCGGGCGCCGGTCTCCCGGGCCCGCGCGTCGTGTTCCACGTACATCCGGTCGACGAACTCGGGTTCCCCGGTGAGGTCCAGGTAGTCGGTGCCGGCCGCGGCGCAGGCGGCGACGAGTTCCGCGCCGTACCAGATGTACGGGCCCACGGTGCTGGCCAGCACCCGGGTGGCGGCGGCCAGTTCCCGGACCTGGTCCGGGTCGGTGGCGTCCGCGCGCAGCAGCGGGAGCTCGGCGCAGTGCGGGTGCTCGGCGGCCAGCCGGTCGCGGAGCCGTTCCAGTTTGGCGGTGTCGCGGGCGGCCAGGGCCCAGCGGCAGCCGGCCGGCGCGTGCGCGGCGAGGTACTCGGCGGTCAGCGCCCCCACGAACCCGGTGGCCCCGAAAAGCACCAGGTCGTAGTTGCGTTCGGGTGCGTCCTGCGCGGTCATCTCCCGCTCCTCCCAGCTGGCGTCGGTCGCCGAGGCTAGCGTGAGCCCCGGCCGTTCGCGCGCCCGGCCCCGCTTCCGGGCCGGTTCGCGGTGGCGCACGGCCGGTTCCCGGTGGCCGTACGGCCGGTTCCGGGCCGGTTCCGGGGGTTGTGCTGCGTGGGGCACCTTCCTAGCATCACTGGTGTTACATCAGTTGTGTCACAGACGTGTCCGGCAGGGGGCCCGATGGCAGTGACAGGGAACGGGACGGCGGGCGGACAGGGTCCGCTGGCGGGCGTCCGGGTGGTGGAGCTGGCGGGCATCGGCCCCGCCCCCTTCGCCGCCATGCTCCTCGCCGACCTCGGCGCCGACGTGGTCCGGGTGGACCGGCCGGGCGGCGGCGGCCTCGCCGTCAACCCCGCCTACGACATCACCAACCGCAACAAGCGCTCCGTGGTCCTCGACCTCAAGGACCCGGCGGGTCCGGCCCGGGTGCTGGACCTCGTCGAGCGCGCCGACATCCTGATCGAGGGCTTCCGGCCCGGGGTCGCCGAACGCCTCGGGGTCGGCCCGGCCGACTGCCACGCCCGCAACCCCGCCCTGGTCTACGGCCGGATGACGGGCTGGGGGCAGGACGGCCCGCTGGCCCACACCGCCGGGCACGACATCGCGTACATCGCCGTCACCGGGGCGCTCGGCATGATCGGCAACCCGGGGGAGCCGCCCGCGGTCCCCGCCAACCTGGTCGGCGACTACGCCGGCGGCTCCCTCTACCTGGTGATCGGCCTGCTGGCGGCCCTGCGGCACGCCCGTACGCCCGGCGGCGCCGGCCAGGTCGTGGACGCCGCCATCGTGGACGGCACCGCCCACCTCACCTCGATGATCCACGGGATGATGGCGGCCGGCGGCTGGCAGGACCGGCGCGGCGCCAACCTGCTGGACGGCGGCTGCCCCTTCTACGGCACCTACGAGACCTCCGACGGCGGGTTCATGGCGGTCGGCGCCCTGGAGCAGCAGTTCTACGACACCTTCACCGAGCTCCTCGGCATCGCCGACCGGGCCCCCACCCGCAAGGACCTGGCCCGCTGGGGCGAGCTGCGGGAGGCGGTCGCCGAGCGGTTCCGCAGCCGCACCCGGGCCGAGTGGACGGAGGTCTTCGAGGGCACCGACGCCTGTGTCGCGCCGGTGCTCTCGCTCCGCGAGGCCCCGGACCACCCGCACCTGGCCGCCCGCGGCACCTTCACCGGGTTCGGCGGGATCGTCCAGCCGGCCCCCGCGCCCCGGTTCTCCGCCACCCCCGGCGCGGTGCGCCGCGGTCCGGCGCTGCCCGGCGGCGACACCGAGGAAGTCGCCCGGGACTGGGGCCTCCCCGCACTGTCCGACACCACGACCGCCGAGAAACTGCCGTAGGGGGCCCGATGCGACGCCGCATCTTCGACGCCGACCACGAGGCGTTCCGCGAGACCGTCCGCACCTTCCTCACCAAGGAGGTGCTGCCGCACTACGAGCAGTGGGAGAAGGACGGCATCGTCAGCCGGGAGGCCTGGCTGGCGGCCGGCCGGCAGGGCCTGCTCGGCCTGGCCGTCCCGGAGGAGTACGGCGGCGGCGGGAACACCGACTTCCGCTACTCCGCCGTGATCGCCGAGGAGTTCACCCGGGCCGGCGCCCCCGGCCTGGCCATCGGCCTGCACAACGACATCATCGGTCCCTACCTCACCTCGCTGGCCACCGAGGAGCAGAAGCGGCGCTGGCTGCCCGGCTTCTGCTCCGGGGAGACCGTCACCGCCATCGCGATGACCGAGCCGGGGGCCGGCTCCGACCTCCAGGGCATCCGCACCACCGCCGAGGACCGCGGCGACCACTGGCTGCTCAACGGCTCCAAGACCTTCATCTCCAACGGGATCCTCGCCGACCTGGTGATCGTGGTGGCCCGCACCACCCCGGAGGGCGGGGCGCACGGCCTGTCCCTGCTGGTCGTGGAACGCGGCACGGCCGGTTTCGAACGCGGCCGCAACCTCGACAAGATCGGCCAGAAGGCCCAGGACACCGCCGAGCTGTTCTTCCACGACGTCCGGGTCCCCAAGGAGAACCTGCTCGGCGAGGAGAACGGCGCCTTCGTCCATCTGATGACCAATCTCGCTCAGGAGCGGATGGGCATCGCCATGGCCGGGATCGCCGCCGCCGAGCACCTGCTGGAGATCACCACCGCGTACGTGAAGGAGCGCGAGGCCTTCGGACGGCCGCTGGCCAAGCTCCAGCACATCCGGTTCGAGATCGCCGAGATGGCCACCGAGTGCGCCGTCACCCGCACCTTCCTCGACCGCTGCATCGTCGACCACGCCAACGGCGAACTCGACCACGTCCACGCCTCGATGGCCAAGTGGTGGGCCACCGAGCTGCAGAAGCGGGTCGCCGACCGCTGCCTCCAACTGCACGGCGGGTACGGCTACATGACCGAATACCGGGTGGCCAGGGCGTTCACCGACGGCCGCATCCAGACCATCTACGGCGGGACCACCGAGATCATGAAAGAGATCATCGGCCGTTCCCTGCTGGGCTGAAACCTCCCCTCGAAAGGCTTGATCCAGTGAGCAGCGAAGCTTACGTGTACGACGCGATCCGCACCCCGCGGGGCCGGGGCAAGGCCAACGGCTCCCTGCACGGCACCAAGCCGATCGACCTGGTGGTGGGCCTCATCCACGCCCTGCGCGAGCGCAACCCCGGACTGGACCCGGGCACCATCGACGACATCGTGCTGGGCGTGGTCGGACCGGTCGGCGACCAGGGCTCCGACATCGCCCGGATCGCCGCGATCGCGGCCGGACTGCCCGACACCGTGGCCGGGGTCCAGGAGAACCGCTTCTGTGCCTCCGGGCTGGAGGCCGTCAACCTGGCCGCCGCGAAGGTCCGCTCCGGCTGGGAGGACCTGGTCCTGGCGGGCGGGGTGGAGTCCATGTCCCGGGTCCCGATGGCCTCCGACGGCGGCGCCTGGTTCGCCGACCCGATGACCAACTGGGACACCGGGTTCGTCCCGCAGGGCATCGGCGCCGACCTGATCGCCACCCTGGGCGGGTTCAGCCGCCGGGACGTCGACGAGTACGCCGCCCTCTCCCAGGAGCGGGCCGCCGCCGCGATCAAGGACGGCCGGTTCGCCCGCTCCGTGGTCCCCGTCACCGACCGCAACGGCCTGGTGGTCCTGGACCACGACGAGTTCGTCCGCCCCGGCACCACCGCCGACACCCTCGCCAAGCTGAAGCCGTCCTTCGCGGACATCGGCGAGCTCGGCGGGTTCAACGCCGTCGCCCTCCAGAAGTACCACTGGGTGGAGAAGATCGACCACGTCCACCACGCGGGCAACTCCTCCGGCATCGTGGACGGCGCCTCCCTGGTGGCCATCGGCTCCCGCGAGGCCGGCGAGCGCAACGGCCTGACCCCGCGCGCCCGGATCGTCTCCGCCGCCGTCTCCGGCTCCGAGCCCACCATCATGCTGACCGGACCCGCACCGGCCACCCGCAAGGCCCTGGCCAAGGCCGGCCTGTCCATCGAGGACATCGACCTGGTCGAGATCAACGAGGCCTTCGCGGGGGTCGTCCTGCGCTTCGTCGAGGACATGGGGCTGTCCCTGGACAAGGTCAACGTCAACGGCGGCGCCATCGCCCTGGGCCACCCGCTCGGCGCCACCGGCGCCATGATCCTCGGCACGCTCGTCGACGAGCTGGAACGCCAGGACAAGCGCTACGGCCTGGCCACCCTCTGCGTCGGCGGCGGCATGGGCGTCGCCACCATCGTCGAACGCCTCTGACCCGTCCCGCTCCCCCCGCCCCGCCCCGCTCCGCCCCGGACCTCCCGAAACGAAAGCAGTGACCATGAGCGAGTCCAGCACGATCCGCTGGGAACAGGACGAGACCGGCGTCGTCACCCTGGTCCTGGACGACCCCGACCAGTCCGCCAACACCATGAACCAGGCCTTCAAGGACTCCATCGCGGCCGTCGCGGACCGGGCCGAGGCCGAGAAGGACTCCATCCGCGGCATCATCTACACCTCCGCCAAGAAGACCTTCTTCGCCGGCGGCGACCTCAAGGACATGATCCGGCTCCGCCCCGAGGACGCCCAGCTCGCCTTCGACACCGGCAACGAGATCAAGCGCTCGCTGCGCCGCATCGAGACCCTCGGCAAACCCGTGGTCGCCGCCATCAACGGCACCGCCCTCGGCGGCGGTTACGAGATCTGCCTGGCCGCCCACCACCGGATCGCCCTGGACGCCCCCGGCACCCGCATCGGACTGCCCGAGGTGACCCTCGGCCTGCTCCCGGCCGGCGGCGGAGTGACCCGTACGGTCCGGCTGCTCGGCATCGCCGACGCCCTGCTCAAGGTGCTGCTGCAGGGCACCCAGTACCCGCCGCAGCGCGCCCTGGACAACGGGCTGGTCCACGAACTGGCCGCCACGCCCGAGGAGATGACCGCCAAGGCGCGGGCGTTCATCGACGCCCACCCGGAGTCCCGGCAGCCCTGGGACGTGCCCGGCCACCGGATCCCCGGCGGCACCCCGTCGAACCCGAAGTTCGCCGCGAACCTCCCCGCCTTCCCGGCCAGCCTGAAGAAGCAGCTGAACGGCGCCCCCTACCCGGCGCCCCGCAACATCCTGGCCTGCGCCGTCGAGGGCTCCCAGGTCGACTTCGACACCGCCCTCACCATCGAGGCCCGCTACTTCACCGAACTGGTCACCGGCCAGACCGCGAAGAACATGATCCAGGCGTTCTTCTTCGACCTCCAGGCCGTCAACGCGGGCCGCAGCCGCCCGCAGGGCGTCCCGCCCCGCAAGGTCTCCAGGGTCGCGGTCCTCGGCGCCGGGATGATGGGCGCCGGCATCGCCTACTCCTGTGCCAAGGCGGGCATCGAGGTGGTCCTCAAGGACGTCACCGCCGAAGCCGCCGCCAAGGGCAAGGCCTACTCGGAGAAGCTGCTCGACAAGGCCCTGGCCCGGGGCCGCACCACCGAGGCCAAGAAGGCCGAACTGCTGGCCCGCATCACCCCCACCGGCTCGGCCGCCGATCTGGCCGGCTGCGACGCGGTCATCGAGGCCGTCTTCGAGGACACCGCCCTCAAGCACAAGGTGTTCCAGGAGATCCAGGAGGTCGTCGCCCCGGACGCGCTGCTCTGCTCCAACACCTCCACCCTGCCCATCACCGGCCTCGCCGAAGGGGTCTCCCGGCCCGCCGACTTCATCGGACTGCACTTCTTCTCCCCGGTGGACAAGATGCCGCTGGTCGAGATCATCAAGGGCGAGCGGACCGGGGACGAGGCCGTCGCCCGCGCCTTCGACCTCGTCCGGCAGATCTCCAAGACCCCCATCGTGGTCAACGACTCCCGCGGCTTCTTCACCTCCCGGGTGATCGGCCAGTTCATCAACGAGGGCGTCGCCATGGTCGGCGAGGGCCTCGAACCCGCCTCCATCGAACAGGCCGCCGCCCAGGCCGGATACCCGGCCAAGGTCCTCTCCCTGATGGACGAACTGACCCTCACCCTGCCCCGGAAGATCCGCGACGAGACCCGTAGGGCCTTCGAGGCGGAGGGCCGCACCTGGGCCGAGCACCCGGCGGACACCGTGATCGACCGGATGGTCGACGAGTTCGGCCGCCCCGGCCGCAGCGGCGGCGGCGGCTTCTACGCGTACGACGACTCGGGCCGCCGGGAGCGGATCTGGCCCGGACTGCGCGAGCACTTCACCAAGCCCGGCCACGAGATCCCGTTCGAGGACATGAAGGAGCGGATGCTGTTCTCCGAGGCGCTGGACAGCGTCCGCTGTCTGGAGGAGGGCGTCCTCACCTCCGTCGCCGACGCCAACATCGGCTCCATCATGGGGATCGGGTTCCCCGCCTGGACCGGCGGCGTCCTCCAGTACGTCAACGGCTACCCGGGCGGACTGCCCGGCTTCACGGCCCGCGCCCGCGAGCTGGCCGCCGCCTACGGCGAGCGGTTCGAACCGCCGGCCCTGCTGCGGGAGAAGGCCGAACGCGGCGAGACCTTCACCGACTAGCCGCTACCGGCGTTCGTCCCCGGAGCCTTCCCCGGGGACGAACGCCGCCCGCAGCTCGTCCCGCAGCGACCGCTGGAACGAGGTCACCAGGGCCTGCACCACCAGCGGCTGCATGTGCGCGGACAGCGCCTTCATCGACTCCACCCGCTCCGGATCGTCCTCGCCCTCGGTGAACGGCCCCCACACCTCGTCCCGGAACAGCCGGGTCAGCTCATGGGCCGTGGACCGCGCGTGCTCCATCAGCACCCGGCGGGCCGCCAGGATCGTCTCGTGCGCGATCGGCACCCCCAGCAGCGCCACCCCCAGCCGCAGCAGCCCCGGA
The DNA here is from genome assembly GCF_055576225.1 of Streptomyces sp. NPDC033845. Lineage (NCBI taxonomy): Bacteria > Bacillati > Actinomycetota > Actinomycetes > Kitasatosporales > Streptomycetaceae > Streptomyces > Streptomyces sp. NPDC033845. Next base: position 222,555 of record NZ_JBVIRI010000004.1, read on the forward strand.
TCCACCCGGTAGCCCTCGCCCAGCGGGACCAGCACGTTCATCGCCGTCAGCCGCCGCAGGTCCTCCTCCGACAGGGCCCGGCCGGCCCGCCGCTCCAGCTCCTCCCGGGAGGTCTCCTCCGCCGCGTCCGGCGCCCAGCTCGCCACCAGCGCCCGGTGGATGGCCAGATCGTGCGCGCTCAGATCGTCCGGCAGCGCGTCCAGATACCGCTCGATCGCGGACAGGGTCATCCCCTGGTGCTGGAGTTCCTCGATCAGCGCCAGCCGCGACAGGTGCTCCGGCCCGTACCGGCCGACCCGACGGGGTCCGATCACGGGAGGGGGCAAAAGCCCGCGCGTGCTGTAGAACCGTACGGTACGGACGGTGACACCTGCTCGCGCGGCGAGTTCGTCCACGGTGAGCGTGGACTCCTGCGCCCGGGTGCTCATCGGCTGTGCCTCGCTCTCTGTTCACTGCGCCACTGCTCACTGCGCCCTTGGTTCAACAGTATTGCTGTCGCACCAACGATGTGAAACGTCCAGGAGCTGCCCATGACGACGAACCTGCGACTGCCCGCCCCCGCCGAGGAACTCACCCTCCCCGCGCTGCTCGCCCGCAACGCCGCCGACCATCCCGAGCTGCCCGCCCTGTCCTGGCGGCAGGCCGCCACCGGCCCGGAGGACACCGGCTGGTCCACGCTCAGCTGGTCCGAGGTCCGCCGCAAGGTGGCCGTGCTCGCCGCCGGCTACTCCGCCGCCGGGGTGGAGCGCGGGGACCACGTCCTGCTGATGATGGGCAACCGGCCCGAGCACTGGCTCAGCGACCTCGCCCTCGTCCACCTCGGTGCCGTCCCGGTCACCGTGTACGGAACCTCCGCCCCCGAGCAGATCGCCCACATCGCCCGGCACAGCCGGGCCCGTCTCGCCGTGGTCGAGGGGGCCCGCGAACTGGCCCGCTGGGAACCGCTGCTGACCGACCCCGAGGTGCCGCTGGCCCGCCTGCTGGTCGCCGAGCCTGCCGAGGCCGGCGGGCACGGGACGTACGCCTCGCTGTACGCGAGCGGGGCCCGGCTGCACCGCGCCGAGGCCTTCGAGAAGGCCTGGCGGGAGGTCCGGCCCGAGGACCCGCTGACCGTGGTCTACACCTCGGGCACCACCGGGGACCCCAAGGGGGTCCGGCTCACCCACCGCAACATCATGCTCCAGACCGTCCGGCTGGACCGGCACGTGGAACTGCCCGAGCACGCCGAGCACATCTGCTACCTGCCGTTCGCCCACATCGCCGAACGGGTCCTGGGCATCTACCTGCCGCTGCTGCGGGCCGCCCACGTCCGGATGTGCGCCGACCCGGCCGCGGTGTCCACGGCGGTCCGCGAACTGCGCCCGGTGCAGTTCTTCGGCGTCCCCCGGGTCTGGGAGAAGCTCGCGGCCTCGGTCCGGGCGGTCCTGGCCCGGCTGCCGGAGGAGCAGCGTACGGCCATCGGCGCGGCCAACGACCTGGCCCGCGAGCGGGCCGCCCACCGGGAGCGCGGCGAGGAGCCGCCGGCCGCGCTCGCCGAGGCCTACGGCCGGGCCAAGGAGACCGTGCTGGACCCGCTGCTGCGGCTGGCCGGGATGGACCGCCTGGTCTGGACGGCCAGCGCCACCGCGCCCATGCCGCTGGACGTCACCCGGTTCTGGGCCGGCTGGGGGATCACCATCATGGACGCCTGGGGGCTCACCGAGACCTCCGGGGTGTGCACGGTCAACAGCCCGGACGCCTTCCGGCTGGGCTCGGTGGGGCGTCCGATCGAGGGCCTGGAGCTGCGGCTCGCCGAGGACGGGGAGATCCTCACCCGCGGGGCCACCGTGTTCGCCGGCTATCTGCGGCCGGACGGGTCGGTGGAGGACGCGGCCGACGCCGAGGGATGGTTCCCCACCGGGGACATCGGCCGGCTCGACGAGGACGGGTTCCTCTGGATCACCGACCGCAAGAAGGAACTGATCATCACCTCCAACGGCAAGAACGTCTCCCCGGCCCTGGTGGAGAACACCGTCAAGGAGCACCCGCTGATCGGGCAGGCCCTGGTGCACGGGGACGGCCGCTCCTATCTGGTGGCCCTGCTCGTCCTGGACCCGGAACTGGCCCCCGTCTGGGCCGCCGCCCACGGCATCGGGGACACCCGCCCGGAGGCGCTCGCCGGACACCCCGAGGTGCTCGCCGAGGTGGGACGGGCCGTCGAGGCCGCCAACGCCCGGCTCAACCGCACCGAGCAGATCAAGAGGTACCGGCTGCTCACCGGGGAGTGGGGGCCGGAGTCCGGGGAGCTCACCCCCTCGCTGAAGCTCCGCCGCAAGGTGGTGCGCGCCCGCTACGCCGAACTGATCGACGGCCTCTACGAGACCTCCGACACTTCCGAGATCCCCTAGCCCGGAGCGGTACCTCGACCACCCGTTCGGGTCATCCGGTGAGCGGCGCGCCGCGCACCGGGTGACGGTGGGCGGGTGGGAGTACTTCGCGATCATCCGGAATTGGCCCTGTTCCTCTGTCTCGCGGCCGGCTACCTGCTGGGCAAGGTCCGGGTCGGACCCATCCAGCTGGGCGGCATCTGCGGCACGCTGATCGTCTCGCTGCTGCTCGGTGCCTGGGCGGGCATCGTGGTCGACGAGGACGTGAAGACGATCTTTTTCGCGCTGTTCATCTTCGCCCTCGGCTACATGGCCGGCCCGCAGTTCTTCGCCAACCTCAACCGCAGGAGCATGCGCTTCTTCGCGCTCTGCCTGATCGAGCTGGTCAGCGTGCTGGGCATCGCCTACGGGCTGGCCAAGGCCTTCGACCTGGACGTGGGCACCGCCTCCGGGATCCTGGCCGGGGCCGCCACCGAGTCCGCGGTGGTCGGCACCGCCACCGAGGCCATCGGCAAGCTCGACAACCTGACCGCGGAGCAGATCACCACCTACCAGGGGCACGTGGCCACGGCCTACACGGTCTGCTACCTGTTCGGCCTGATCACCATCGTCCTCTACACCAGCCAGTTCATGCCGATGCTGCTCCGCATCAACCTCCGGGACGCCTCCCGCGAGCTGTGGGAGAAGATGCGCGGCGGTGGCGGCGGCGGTCTGGAGAGCGACGAGCTGGAGGCGCTGCCCGGACTGGTCGGCCGCACCTATCTGGTCACCCGGGCCGACGGGCGGACCGTCGGCTCGCTGGAGCACGAGTTCGGCGGCCGGGTCACCGTGGAGGCGGTCCGGCGCGGCTCCAAGAACCTGCCGCCCGACCCCGCCCTCGAACTGACCCTCTCCGACCTGGTGCTGATCGTCGGCCGCCGGGCCAACGCCATCGCCGCCGGCCAGGCCATCGGCCCCGAGACCCCCGGCATCCCCGGCCTGGACACCGCGCTGGCCACCAGCCAGATCGCCGTCACCGACAAGGCGGTGGGCGGCCGCACCCTGGACCAGATCCAGCAGGACCACCCGGAGTTCCGCCGCTCGGGGGTGTACGTCACCGACGTCGTGCGCGGGGACACCACCCTGCCGGCCACCGCCGACACGGTGATCCAACGCGGCGACGTGGTCACCCTGGTCGGTGCCCGGGCCGGGCTCAACCGGCTGGTGGCCAGGATCGGGACGGTGGCCAAGAACGACTCCACCGACTTCATCTACCTGGGACTGGGCATCGCGGCCGGCTCCCTCCTCGGCCAGATCGTGGTGCGCTTCGGAGACATCCCGCTCTCGCTGGGCACCGGTGGCGGCTGTCTGATCTCCGGGCTGCTGTTCGGCTGGTTCCGGTCCACCCGGCAGACCTTCGGCGCCTTCCCGCCGCAGGCCGCCACCACCATCAAGGACATGGGCCTGGCCGTGTTCATCGCCTGCACCGGCCTCACCTCCGGCCCGCAGGCCTGGCCGCTGCTCAAGGAGTACGGGGCCCTGCTGCCCTTCGCGGGCATCGCCATGGTGCTCGTACCGGCCACCCTCTCCCTGGTGATCGGCCGGAAGTTCCTCAAGATCGAGAAACCCCTGCTGATCGGGGCGATCGCCGGCCAGCAGTGCTCCACCCCGGCCATCACCTCCATCACCCAGGTCGCCCAGAGCTCGGTGCCGATGCTCGGCTACACGATCACGTACACCCTGTCGAACTTCCTGCTGCCGCTGACCGGGCCGATCCTCGTCGGCGTCCTCGGAGCCTGATATGACCACCGACGGAGCCCGCACATGATCGACTTCCTGAACCGGAACATCTTCCAGCCCCATCCGGAGCTCCTGGTGTTCCTCACGGTCGCCCTCGGCTTCCTCGTCGGGAAGCTGCGCTGGCGGGCGATCGGCCTCGGCGCCGTCACCGGCTGCCTCATCGCCGGACTGGTGCTCGGCGCCCAGTTCAAGATCACCATCGACGGGACGGTGAAGAACCTCTTCTTCATCATGTTCCTCTTCGCCCTGGGCTACAAGGTCGGCCCCCAGTTCTTCCGCGGACTGAAGAAGGACGGCCTGCCCCAGGTCATCAACGCCGTCATCGTCTGCGTCACCGGACTGCTGGTCTGCTGGGGCTTCGCCGTGATGCTCGGCTACGGGCCCGGCCTGTCCGCCGGACTGCTCGGCGGCGCCCTCACCCAGTCCGCCGTCATCGGTGTCGCCCAGGACGCGATCGGCAGCCTCCCGGGCCTCACCCCGGACCAGCTCAAGGAACAGGAGAACCTGGTCGCCGTCGGCTACGCGGTCACCTACCCGCTCGGCACCATCCTCTGCGCCATCCTGCTCGCCAACATCCTGCCCAGGCTGTACCGGCGCGACCTGGCCGCCGAGAGCGTCCAGCTGGCCAAGGAGCTCGACGCCCCCGTCGACGACCCCGACCTCCACGAGGGCTACTACGAGATCGTCCTGCGGGCCTACACCCTCGGCCATCCCGACCTCGTCGGCCGCACCATCGAGGACTTCGAGCAGCAGCAGAAGGCCCTCGGCCGGCGGATCTACCTCACCCGCATCCGGCGGGACGGCGCGATCCTCGACCACACCCAGCAGACCGTCCTGCGCGCCGGGGACATCGTCGCCGTCAGCGCCCTGCGCGGCTCCCTGGTCGAGTTCGACGCCCGCTCCCACATCGGCCCCGAGACCGACGACGTGGAACTCCTCGGCTACCAGACCGAGACCCTGCACGTGGTCGTCTCCGAGAAGGCCCAACTGGGCAAGAGCATCGCGGAACTCCGCCAGGAACCCTTCATGGTCGGCGTCTACATCGACAAGCTGTTCCGGGCCGGCGCGGAGTTCCCCTACCGGCTCTCCACCCCGGTGGAGCGCGGCGACACCCTGATCCTCTCCGGGCCCAAGCGGCTGGTCGACCCGGCCGGGAAGGCCATCGGCAAGCCGGTGCCCACCAGCTTCGCCACCGACATGATCTGGGTCGGCCTCGGCATCTTCCTCGGCGGCTGCCTCGGCATCCCCGCGCTCACCGCCGGCGGTGTCCCGATCTCCCTGTCCACCTCGGGCGGCGCCCTCATCATGGGCCTGATCTTCGGCTGGATCCGCGGCAAGTACCCGACGTACGGCAACGTCCCGCCCGGCGCCCAGTGGTTCATGGACACCCTCGGGCTCTGCCTGTTCGTCGCCGTGGTCGGCATCAACGCCGGACCGAGCTTCACCAGCGGACTGGCCACGGCCGGCTGGGGCCTGCTGGTCTTCGGCGCCGTCGCCACCCTGATCCCGCTGCTCGTCGGCTTCCTGGTGGGCCACCACATCCAGAAGATCCGGTTCCCGATCCTGATGGGCGTGCTGGCCGGCGGCCAGACCACCACCGCCGCCATCGGCGCGGTCAACGAGCAGTCCAAGTCCCAGGTCCCGGTGCTCGGCTACACGATCCCGTACGCCATCAGCAATGTGCTCCTCACCATCTGGGGCGCCGTCATCGTCCTCCTCAACCACTGACCCGCGGTCCCGAACCACACCGAACGAAGGACGGAACACCGTGCCGAAGACCAGCTTCACCCGCGAGGAGATCCAGTCCTTCGCCCAGCTCAGCCCGTTCGAGCTGAAGGACAAGTTCATCGAGCTCGCCCAGGCCGCCCAGGGCGACAAGCCGGGCCAGAAGGAGACCACCACCCGCGCGATGCTCAACGCGGGCCGCGGCAACCCCAACTGGATCGCCACCGGCCCCCGCGAGGCCTTCTACGCGCTGGGCTACTTCGCCCTCGACGAGTCCCGCCGGGTCTGGACCGCCGACAACCTCGGCGGCATGCCGGAGAAGAAGGGCATCGGCGACCGCTTCGACTCCTGGCAGCGCCGCCACCCCGACCTCCCCGGCGTCGAACTCCTCGACAAGTGCGTCCGGTACGCCCTGGACACCTTCGGGTTCGACAAGGACTCCTTCGTCCACGAGCTCACCGACTCCATCACCGGTGACAACTACCCGGTGCCGGACCGGATGCTGGTGCACGCCGAACAGGTCGTCCGCTCCTACCTCGGGGCGGAGCTCTTCGACGGACGGCCGCCGAAGGACAACCCGCTGGACCTGTTCGCCACCGAGGGCGGCACCGCCGCCATGTGCTACATCTTCGACTCGCTGATGAAGAACGGCATCCTGCACAAGGGCGACAAGATCGCCCTGATGGTGCCCGTCTTCACCCCGTACATCGAGATCCCCGAGCTCGACACCTTCGAGTTCGACGTGGTCTACGTCAACGCCAGCCTGTTCGCCGAGAGCGGGGTGCGGCAGTGGCGCTACCCCGAGGAGGAGGTCGCCAAGCTCGCCGACCCGGCGGTCAAGCTGGTCTGCCTGGTCAACCCCTCGAACCCGCCCTCGCTGGCGCTCAGCGACCGGGTCGCGAACCAGATCAAGGACATCGTCGCCACCGCCAACCCCAACCTGCTGATCGTCACCGACGACGTCTACGCCACCTTCGTCCCCGGCTTCCGGTCCGTCGCCGCCGAACTGCCCCGCAACACCCTGCTGGTGTACTCGTACTCCAAGCACTACGGCTGCACCGGCTGGCGCCTGGGAGTCATCGGCCTGGCCCGGGACAACGTCATCGACGACATGATCGCCGCCTTCCCGGAGGACCAGAAGGCCCGCCTCGCCAAGCGGTACGGCACCCTCACCCTGGAACCCGACAAGATCAGGTTCATCGACCGGATGGTCGCCGACTCCCGCTCGGTGGCCCTCAACCACACCGCCGGCCTCTCGCTGCCGCAGCAGACGATGATGGCCCTGTTCTCCCTCTTCGACCTCCTCGACGAGGGCCAGGAGTACAAGGGCAGGCTCCGCGAGATCGTCCACCGCCGGCTGGACCTCCTCCTGGAGGGCGCCCAGATGAAGATCGCCGCCGATGACAAGCGGGCCGGCTACTACATCGAACTCGACCTGCTCGCCGAGGCCGAGCGGGTCCACGGCAAGGAGTTCGCGGACTTCCTGGAAAAGAACTACGAACCCGTGGACCCGCTGTTCCGGCTCGCCGAGCAGACCTCGGTGGTCCTCCTCAACGGCGGCGGCTTCGAGGGCCCCGAATGGTCGGTCCGGGTCTCCCTGGCCAACCTCGACGACCTGGACTACCTGAAGATCGGCCACCACCTGCGCGAGATCTTCCAGGACTACGCCCGCGAATGGCAACGCTCCACCGAGTCCTGACCCGCCTGACCCGCCTGACCCGACTGCCCCACCCCGCCGCCGCCCGGAGAACCCCGCCCTCCGGGCGGCGGCGCGTGGTCAGCGGCCGATCACCGGGTAGTGGTCGGAAAGGTTGGTGTAGGTGTAGGAGGTGCCCCAGCTGGAGACCGTCCAGGGGGCCGACTGCTCCTTGACGACCTCGTTGGTCCAGCCCGCCGGGCGGGCGTGGCCGGTGCGGTGCAGGACGTAGTCCAGGTCCTCGCGGGGGTCGGTCGGGTAGCGCTCCGCCGCGATGGAGTTGTCCCGGGTGTCGAAGGAGTAGACGTGCCCGGTGCGGGCGTCGGCCCCGGCCAGGCCCGCGTCCGCCAGCATGGTGCCGTACTCGGGGGTGTGCGAGTCCACGTTCATGTCGCCCGCCACGATGACCTGCTCGGACGCCGGGATGTTCTTGGCGTCGAGGAAGGCGTCGATGTTCTTGAACTGGCGGCTGCGCATCTGCGCCGCCTCGCCCGCCGAGCAGCCCGGGTCGGTGGACTGCGCGTGCGTGCCGAGCACGTGCACCCGGGCGCCGTTCACGTTCAGCACCACGTACGCGAAGCCCTTGTTGGACCACCAGTCCGCGCCGCAGGCGTCCTTGTAGACGTACTGCTCCTTGCGGACGATCGGCCACTTGCTGAGGATCGCGACCCCGCCGTCCTCCGGGGTGGTGGCGGAGTAGGCGCCGCCGGTGGCGTCCCAGCCGCTCTTGCTGCGGCCCACCACCGGGGTCTGGTGGGGGTACTGGGCGGCCGAGTCGGCCTTCAGCGCGTCGGAGGCGGAGTTGTCGAAGGCCTCCTGGAGCACCACCACGTCATGGCCCTGGTAGAAGGAGGCCCTCGGTATCTCCTTCGCCCGGTGGTCCTGGCCCCAGTTCGGATAGAGGTTCTTGCTGAACAGGAACGCGTTGTAGGTCAGGACGCTGAGCCTCGGGGTCGCGTCCGCGGCGGTGGGCGCGGCGGTGGCCGGGGCCGTGGTGGCGGCCAGGGCGGCCACGGCCACGGCGGCGACGGCGCTGACGGCGGCCCGGTTGCGGAGGTGCTCGGTGAGCGGCATGGGTCTCCAACATTCCTGTGGGGGAGATCGACGGCGCCATCAAAGCAGCCCCAGTTACCTCTGGGTAACACCCGTGCACCGGGAATCTGGACGGGTCGTGGCCATACGCGGTGGCCATACTGTGAGCAGGCCCGGGCCCACCGGGTCCGACCTGGGAGGACGCATGCGCAAGGACCCCGAACCGCCGCCGCCGGGCGGGATCCTCTGGACCCTCGCCGGGGACGTCCGGCAGCTGCTGATGCTGCCCGCCGCCTTCACCATGCAGGTCGCGCATCCCGCCATCGGCGCCGGAGTGGACAGCCACTCGGTCTTCCGCACCGACCCCTGGGGGCGCGGCGAGCGCTCCCTGCGGTCGGTGCAGCTGTGGGTGTACGGGGGAGAGGAGGCGGCCGAGGAGGGCCGCCGGGTGCGCCGGCTGCACCAGGACATCAAGGGCACCGACACCCGGGGCCGGCCCTACCACTCACTGGACCCGGCCTGCTACTCCTGGGTGCACGCCACCGGCTTCCCCGTCTACCGGCACGCGGCCCGCTATCTCTACCGCCCCTTCACCCCGGCCCAGGAGCGGCAGCTCTACCGGGAGTGGCTCCAGGTCGGCCGGATCCTGGGGCTGCGCGACCGGGACATGCCGCAGAGCATCGAGGAGTTCTGGCCCTACTACCGGCGGATGCTCGCCGAGGAGACCGAGTTGACCCCGGTGGCCGCCGAACTCCTCGCCACCGACGTGCCGTTGCCCCGCCCGGAGGGCGGACCGCTGCCGGTCCGGGTGCTGACCCGGCTGGCCTGGCCCGCGCTGCGCACGCTGTTCCTGCGGTTCCGGGCCTTCGCCACCGTGGGCTACATGCCGCCGGACGCCCGGGCCGCGCTGGGGCTGGAGTGGACCCCGGCCCAGGAGCGCCGGCTGCGGCTGCTCAGCCTGCTCGTACGGCATCTGGTGCCGCTGCTCCCGGAGCGGCTGCGGTACCTGCCGGTGGCCCGGGAGGCCCGGAGACGGTGGCGCGCCGCCGCCCGCTGAGGGGCGACGGCGCGACCGGGCGGCCCGGAGGCCGGTGTCGGGGTCAGTGCTCGTGGACGGTGTTCGTCGCGGCGATCTTCTTCCAGGAGCGCGGCTCGGCCGGCTTGGCGGCCCGGATCCGCTGCTTGGCGGGCTTGGCCGGCTTGGCGTTCTTGGCCACCGGGCCCTCGGCCGGCTTGCCCGGCTTGTACAGCCAGGTGTCGAACAGCTTCCCGAGGGACTTGCCGGAGATCCGCTCGGCGTAGTGCACGAAGTCGCCGACCTTGGCGTTGCCGTACTTCAGCTCGGTCGGCCAGCCCTTCAGGATCTTGAAGAACTTCTCGTCCCCGACCTCGTTCCGCAGCGCCTGGATCGCGACGGCGCCGCGGTCGTACACCGCGCCGTGGAACTGGTTCTCCGGGCCCGGGTCACCGGGCTTGACCTGCCAGAACGGGTCCTCGGCCGGGCGGGTGGAGTACACCCAGTCGGCGAGCTCCTGGGCGGTGCCCTCGCCCTCCTTCTCCGACCACAGCCACTGGGCGTAGCGGGCGAAGCCCTCGTTGACCCAGATGTCCTTCCAGTTGTCCACGGACACGCTGTCGCCGTACCACTGGTGGGCGATCTCGTGCACGACCACCGAGACGTTGGCGCCGTTGGCGAACTGGCGCGGGCTGTAGAACGGCCGGGTCTGCGTCTCCAGGGCGTAGCCGCTGGTCACGTTGGGGACGTAGCCGCCGAGGGCGTTGAAGGGGTAGGGGCCGAACACGCCCTCCAGCCATTCGGTGACCTCGCCGGTCCGCTCGATGCTGGCGCGGGCCGCGCCGTCGTTGTCGCCGAGGTCCTTGCTGTACGCGTTGAGGATCGGCAGCCCGCTCGCCGTCCTGTCGGTGGTGATGTCGAACTTGCCGATGGCGAGGGTGGCCAGATAGGTGGCCTGCGGCTTGTTGGACCGCCAGTTCCAGCGGGTCCAGCCGAGCTTGGAGCTCTGTGACTGGAGCACGCCGTTGCTGATGGCCTGGGTGCCGTCGGGCACGTTGACGGACACGTCGAAGGTGGCCTTGTCCAGCGGGTGGTCGTTGCTCGGGAACCACCAGATCGCCGAGTCCGGTTCCTGTGCGGCCACCCCGCCGTCCGGGGTGCGGTGCCAGGCGGTCCAGCCGTCCACCTTCAGCTCGGAGGGCTTGCCCGCGTACTTGACGACCACGGTCAGCGGCTTGTTCCTGGCCAGCGGGGCGGCCGGGGTGACCTCCAGTTCCTGGGTCCCGGAGGTCGCGAAGCGGGCCTTGGCGCCGTTGACGCGGACCTCGCTGACCTTCAGTCCGAAGTCCAGGTTGAAGCGGGACAGGTCCTGCTTGGCGGTGGCCAGCAGGGTGGCGGTGCCCTCCAGCAGGTCGGTGGCGGGCTGGTACTGGAGGCGGAGGTCGTAGTGCGAGACCTCGTATCCGCCGTTGCCGCTGGCCGGATAGTAGGGATCACCGATCCCCGCGGCGCCCGGGCCGGAACTCGTCGCCGACGCCGGGATCACCAGCAGGAGGGAGGCGGCGAGCACACTGGGGGCGATGACTCTGCGGTGCACGAAAAGCTCCAAGGGGTAGGGGGCGCTGATCGGTTCGACTGCTCCGTCCGACCGTATTCACCCCCGCCGCCCCAAGTCATGTCCACGGCACCCGCTGTCACATGATCGCCATCCGGCCGAAAGGATCACCCGTCCAGCGGGTCCCTCCCCGTCCTTCCTGTGGCCCGCGCGGCCGCCGCCGCCAATCGCTCCACCGCGCCCGGGGTCATCCCCAGGAAGAGGTTCGGCTCGATCAGTTCCAGCTCCATCAGCAGGGGTTCGCCGTCGGGTCCCGGCACCAGGTCCACCCGGGCCAGCGGCGGCGGGGCCTGGGAGGGGGCGGCGGCCAGGGCCGCCCGCGCGGTGCGCAGCTCCGCCGCGGTCGGGTCGTAGGGCTCGACCCCGGGGTGCGCGGTACGGAAGTTGTCGATCACTCCGGGCTCGGTGAGGAGTTCCCGCTTGCGTATCGCGTGGCTGAACTCCCCGTCGAGGAACACCAGGGCGCGTTCGCCCTCCGCCACCCCCGGGACGTATGGCTGGATCAGCACGGTCCGTCCCTGGTCCAGCAGGGTCCGGGCGTGCGCGGCCGCGTCGGCCGACCGGCCGGGCTCGTAGCGGGCGGTGTCCCGGGCCCCGGAGGACATCGAGGGCTTGACCACCACCCCGTCCGGTCCGTCGAGCCGCTCCTCGGTCCACCCGGCGCCGTCCGGGCCGGGCTCCAGGAACCGGGTCGGCACCACCGGCACCCCCTGGGCGGCCAGCTCCCGCAGATAGCGCTTGTCGCTGTTCCAGCGGACCACCGGCGCCGGGTTCCACAGCCGGGTGACCCGCCCGGTGGCGTCCGCCCAGTCCAGGAACTCCCGCGCGCGGTCGACGTAGTCCCAGGTGGACCGGATCATCACCAGGTCGAAACCGGCCCAGCCGGCCGGCCCGGGGTCGCCGTCCCAGGCCACGGCCTCGGCGTCCAGTCCCGCCGACCGCAGGGCGTCCACGATCAGCGGGAGATCGGTGTCCAGCGCGAGGAACTCCTTGCCGGACACCACGGCGACCCTGAACGCACCCATACGAGACCTCCCGACCGGCGGTCCGGGCGGTCCGCTCGGTGCGCCACTGTAATCAGCGGGGGGCCGGGCTCCCATCGAATATCCCCGGCCCGGGCCGCCTCCCCGCCCGTCTCCCGGCCCGTCGCCCGCGCACCCGCCGGGAGGGCTCCGACCTGCGGGAACCCGGCCGGGGTTCACGCCGTACCAACCAGTCGGTAACCTGCGCGCATGAGCCTTGAGCCGCGAGCCGCCCGCCGTGCCTGGCACGGAGCCGTCAACCCCCTGCACTCCACCGTGTACTTCTCCCCGGACACCCCCCGGGAGTTCGCCGCCGCCGGGATCCACGACCGGGCGGCCGCCAACCTCGCCGCCCGGTCCGCGGCCATGGGCGCCGTCGGGGCCGGCCCGGTGGCCGCCGCCTTCTACAACTACCGGTACGACCTGATCGCCCGGCACCTGCCCGCCGTCTGGACCGCCGCCTCCCCCGAGCAGGTCGTCGCCGCCCGCTACCGGGCCGCCGACGCCACCCTGCGCCGGCTGCTGGGCGAGGAGGCCCTCGCCTCCGCCGAGCTCGCCGAGGCCGCCGCCCTGGCCCTGCGCGCCACCGAGGCCTGCACCCGGCACGGCCGGGTCCTGTACTCCGCGCACGCCGACCTCCCCGTCCCCGAGGAGCCCCACCTGCGGCTCTGGCACGCCACCACCCTGCTCCGCGAGCACCGCGGCGACGGCCACCTCGCCGCCCTCCTCACGGCCGGCCTGGACCCCCTGGAGGCCCTGGTCAGCCACAGCGCCACCGGCAAGGGCTTCTCCCGGAAATGGCTGAAGGCCACCCGCGGCTGGGAACAGGCCGACCTGGACGCCGCCTCCGCCCGGCTCCGCGACCGCGGCCTCCTCGACGCCGACGGGGAACTGACCGAGGCCGGCCGCGGCGCCCGCGAACACCTGGAGTCCGAGACCGACCGGCTGGACGCCGCCCCCTACGAGCACCTGGGCGCCGACGGACTGGCCCGACTCGCCGAACTCGGCGGGGCGTTCGTCGCCCGGGCCTTCGCCGCCGGGGCCTTCCCCGCGGACCTCCTCGGCAAGGCCTGACCCCGGGGGCCCGCGCCACCTGCCACAATTGGCCGCTCCAGGCACAGACGAAGGCGGGACGAAGAACGTGACCACGTCCATCGAAGGCAGGATCGCCGAGGAGCTCGGCGTACGGGAGCGGCAGGTCAAGGCCGCCGTCGAGCTGCTCGACGGCGGCTCCACCGTCCCGTTCATCGCGCGCTACCGCAAGGAAGCGACCGAGATGCTGGACGACGCCCAGCTGCGCACCCTGGAGGAGCGCCTGCGCTATCTGCGCGAGCTGGAGGACCGGCGGGCCGCGATCCTCGACTCCGTCCGGGACCAGGGCAAGCTCACCGACGAGCTGGCGGCCCGGATCAACGCGGCCGACACCAAGGCGCGGCTGGAGGACATCTACCTCCCCTTCAAGCCCAAGCGGCGCACCAAGGCGCAGATCGCCCGCGAGGCCGGACTGGAGCCCCTCGCCGAGGCCCTCCTCGCCGACCCCGGCACCGACCCGGCGGCCGCCGCGGCCGGCTACGTCGACGCCGACAAGGGGATCGCCGACCCGGCCGCCGCACTGGAGGGCGCCCGCGCCATCCTCACCGAGAAGTTCGGCGAGGACGCCGACCTGATCGGCGAACTCCGCGAGCGCATGTGGGGCCGCGGCCGGCTGCTCGCCCGGGTCCGCGAGGGCAAGGAGGAGGCCGGCGCCAAGTTCGCCGACTACTTCGACTTCGCCGAACCCTTCACCGCCCTGCCCTCCCACCGGGTGCTCGCCATGCTGCGCGGCGAGAAGGAGGACGTCCTCGACCTCACCCTGGAGCCCGAGGAGCCCTCCGAGACCCCCGGCACCCCCTCCACGTACGAGGGGATGGTGGCCCGCCGCTTCGGCATCGCCGACCGCGCCCGCCCCGCCGACAAGTGGCTGGCCGACACCGTGCGCTGGGCCTGGCGCACCAAGATCCAGGTGCATCTGGGCATCGACCTGCGGATGCGGCTGCGCGCCGCCGCCGAGGACGAGGCGGTCCGGGTGTTCGCCGCCAACCTGCGCGACCTGCTGCTCGCGGCCCCCGCCGGCACCCGCGCCACCCTCGGCCTCGACCCGGGCTTCCGCACCGGGGTCAAGGTGGCCGTGGTGGACGCCACCGGCAAGGTGGTGGCCACCGAGGTGATCCACCCGCACGTGCCCGCCAACCGCTGGGACGAGGCCCTCGGCAAGCTGGCCCGGCTCGCGAAGGAGCACTCCGTCGAGCTGATCGCCATCGGCAACGGCACCGCCTCCCGCGAGACCGACAAACTGGCCGGGGACCTGATCTCCCGCCACCCGGAACTCAAGCTGACCAAGGTGATGGTCTCCGAGGCCGGCGCCTCCGTGTACTCGGCCTCCGCCTTCGCCTCCCAGGAACTCCCGGACATGGACGTGTCGTTGCGCGGCGCCGTCTCCATCGCCCGCCGGCTCCAGGACCCGCTCGCCGAACTCGTCAAGATCGACCCCAAGTCGATCGGCGTCGGCCAGTACCAGCACGACCTCTCCGAGGTGAAACTGTCCCGCTCGCTGGACGCCGTGGTCGAGGACTGCGTGAACGGCGTCGGCGTGGACGTCAACACGGCCTCCGCCCCGCTGCTCTCCCGGGTCTCCGGGATCAGCGGCGGCCTCGCCGAGAACATCGTCGCGCACCGCGACGCCAACGGCCCCTTCCGCAGCCGCAAGGGACTCAAGGACGTGGCCCGGCTCGGCCCCAAGGCGTACGAGCAGTGCGCCGGCTTCCTCCGGATCCGCGGCGGCGACGACCCGCTGGACGCCTCCAGCGTGCACCCCGAGTCCTACCCGCTGGTGCGGGCGATGGGGAAGAAGTCGGGCGGCGAGGTCGCCGCGCTGATCGGCAACACCGGGGTGCTGCGCTCGCTGCGCCCGGAGGAGTTCGTCACCGACACCTTCGGCCTGCCGACCGTCACCGACATCCTGCGGGAGCTGGAGAAGCCCGGTCGGGACCCGCGCCCGGCCTTCCGGACCGCCAGCTTCAAGGACGGCGTCGAGAAGATCGCCGACCTGGCCCCCGGGATGATCCTGGAGGGCGTGGTCACCAATGTGGCCGCCTTCGGCGCCTTCATCGACATCGGCGTCCACCAGGACGGCCTCGCCCATGTCTCGGCGCTGTCCAAGACCTTCGTCAAGGACCCCCGGGACGTGGTCAAGCCCGGGGACATCGTCCGGGTCAAGGTGATGGACGTGGACATCCCGCGCAAGCGGATCTCGCTCACCCTGCGGCTGGAGGACGAGACCGCCCAGCCGGGCGGCGGCAAGCCGCGCCAGGAGCGGGGCGAACGCGGCGAGCGCGGAGGACGGGGCGAGCGCGGCGAGCGCGGCGGCCGTCCGCCGCAGCAGCGCGGCGCCCAGGGCGGTGGCCAGGGAGGTTCCGGCCGGCGCGGCCAGGGCGGCGGAGCCGCCCCCGGCAACAGCGCGATGGCCGACGCCCTGCGCCGGGCCGGCCTGGCCGGCGGCAACGAGGGCAACTCCCGCAAGCGCTGACCCGGGCGTCCGGCCCGCCGCCCCGGCCGCGGCCGCGCCCGGCAGGGCCCTCGACCCCGGGGCCCCTGCCGTTCGGCCCTGGCCGCGGCCCGGCCACAGGCACTTGGCCCCGGCATCGCCCGGCCCCGGAGGCCCCGTGGACGCGTCCGGCCGGGCCTCCGGGCGGGGCCCGGACGGGCCGGGGCCTTCGACCCGGAGCCTCCGCGCGCGGCCCGGCCGCAGGCCACTGGTCCGGGCCCGGCCCCCGGGCCGGCTACAGCTCGGTGACCCGGCCGGCGGCCACTTCCAGGCGCCGGGTCACCTGCACCGCCTCCAGCATCCTGCGGTCGTGGGTGACCAGCAGCAGCGTCCCCTCGTAGGCCTCCAGGGCCGACTCCAGCTGCTCGATCGCCGGCAGGTCCAGATGGTTCGTCGGCTCGTCCAGCACCAGCAGGTTCACCCCGCGTCCCTGGAGCAGCGCCAGCGCCGCCCGGGTCCGCTCGCCGGGGGACAGGGTGCCGGCCGGCCGCAGCACATGCGCCGCCTTCAGCCCGAACTTGGCCAGCAGGGTGCGTACTTCGGCCGGCTCGGTGTCCGGCACGGCCGCGCAGAACGCCTCCAGCAGCGGCTCCTCGCCCAGGAACAGCCCGCGCGCCTGGTCCACCTCGCCGACCAGCACCCCCGAACCCAGCACGGCCGAACCGGAGTCCAGCGGCAGCCGGCCCAGGAGCGCGGCGAGCAGGGTGGACTTGCCGGAGCCGTTGGACCCGGTGATCGCCACCCGGTCGGCCCAGTCGATCTGGAGGCTGGCCGGCCCGAACCGGAAGTCCCCGCGCCGCACTTCGGCCTCGCGCAGGGTGGCCACCACCGAACCGGAGCGCGGGGCCGCCGCGATCTCCATCCGCAGCTCCCACTCCTTGCGGGGCTCGTCCACCACCTCCAGCCGCTCGATCGCCCGCTGCGTCTGCCGGGCCTTCGCGGCCTGCTTCTCACTCGCGTCCGCCCGGAACTTCCGGGCGAACTTGTCGTTGTCGGTGGCCTTGCGGCGGGCGTTGCGGACGCCCTTGTCCATCCAGTTGCGCTGCATCTGGGCCCGGCCCTCCAGCGCGGACCGCTTGTCGGCGTACTCCTCGTAGTCCTCGCGGGCGTGCCGGCGGGCCGTCTCGCGCTCCTCCAGATAGGCGTCGTAGCCGCCGCCGTAGAGGTTGATCTCCTGCTGGGCCAGGTCGAGTTCCAGGACCTTGGTGACGGTCCGGGCGAGGAACTCGCGGTCGTGGCTGATCACCACGGTGCCGGCCCGCAGCCCCTGCACGAACCGCTCCAGCCGCTGGAGCCCGTCCAGGTCCAGGTCGTTCGTCGGCTCGTCCAGCAGGAACACGTCGTACCGGGAGAGCAGCAGCGAGGCGAGACCCGCCCGGGCGGCCTGGCCGCCGGACAGCGCCGTCATCGGCAGGTCCAGGCCCACCGACAGCCCCAGGTCGTCGGCGACCTCCTGGGCCCGCTCGTCCAGGTCGGCGCCGCCGAGGTCCAGCCAGCGGTCCAGGGCGGTCGCGTAGGCGTCGTCCGCGCCCGTCACCCCGTCCACCAGACCCTGGGTGGCGGAGTCCAGGTCCGCCTGCGCGGCGGCCACCCCGGTGCGCCGGGCCAGGAACTCCCGTACGGACTCCCCGGGACGCCGGTCCGGCTCCTGCGGCAGGTGTCCCACGCTGGCCGTCGGCGGGGACAGCCGCAGCTCACCGCTCTCCGGGGTGTCCAGACCGGCCAGCAGCCGGAGCAGGGTGGACTTCCCGGCGCCGTTGACGCCGACCAGCCCGATGACGTCCCCGGGGGCGACCACGAGGTCGAGCCCGGAGAAGAGGGAGCGCTCACCGTGACCGGCGGCGAGTTCCTTGGCGACGAGGGTTGCAGTCATGATCCGGCGATCCTATCGAGCCGTGGCGGCCCCGGCCGCCCGGCGATGGCAGGAAAGGTGGGATGCCCGTCATTGCCGCCGTCGGCGGACCGGCGGACCATGGAGCCATGCCGACGCGAGATGTGCTCGTCCTCCTCTACGAGGGCGTGCAGAGCCTGGACGTCACCGGCCCGGTGGAGGTGTTCGCCGGGGCCGGCCGGATCCCCGGCCGGGAGGGCTACCGGATCCGGACCGTCTCGCCCGGCGGCCTGCCGGTCCGCACCAACAGCGGGCTCACCCTGGTCCCCGACGGGCCCCTGGAGGGGGCCGTCCCGGACGCGGACACCACCGTCCTCGTCCCCGGCGGGCAGTTCTCCGGCACCTTCGAACCCAGGCTCACCGACTGGCTCCGCGCGCACGGCGGACGCGCGGGCCGGCTGGTGTCGGTCTGCACCGGCGGACTGCTGCTCGCCGAAGCCGGCCTGCTGGACGGCCGCCGGGCCACCACCCACTGGGCGGCCTGCGACCGGATGACCCGGGACTACCCGGCCGTCCGGGTGGAACCGGACCCCATCTACGTCCGTGACGGCCCGGTGGCCACCAGCGCCGGGGTCACCGCCGGGATCGACCTGGCACTGGCCCTGGTGGAGGAGGACCGCGGGCGGGAGGACGCCCTGACGATCGCCCGGCACCTGGTGGTCTTCCTGCGCCGGCCCGGCAACCAGGCCCAGTTCAGCGCCCAGCTGGCCTCCCAGACCGCCGTCCGGGAACCGCTGCGGGACCTCCAGCAGTGGATCGCCGAACATCCCGGGGCGGATCTGAGCGTGCCGGCGCTGGCCGCCCGGGCGGCCCTCTCGCCCCGGCACTTCGCCCGCGCCTTCCAGACGGAGACCGGGCTCACCCCGGGCCGCTATGTGGAGCGGGTCCGGGTGGAACACGCCCGCCGGCTGCTGGAGGACGGCACCGACGGCATCGCCGGGATATCCCGGGCCTGCGGCTACGGCAACCCCGAGGCCCTGCGCCGCGCCTTCGTCCGCACCCTGGGCCAGCCGCCCGCCGAATACCGCCGCCGCTTCGGCCCCGGAACCCGCTAGACCACACCCGCGCCCACCCGACCACCCACCGACCGCACGCCCAGGAGGACCCCGTGCAGATCGCGATCCTGCTCTTCGACGGCTTCACCTCGCTCGACGCCATCGGCCCCTTCGACACCCTCGGCCGGCTGCCCGACGCCCGTACGGTGTTCGTCGCCGAGCGCCCCGGCCCCGTACGCAACGACTCCGGCCAGCTCACGGTGGTCGCCGAGAAGTCCCTGGACGAGGTGGGCGCCCCGGACATCGTCCTGGTCCCCGGCGGCCCCGGACAGGAGGCGCAGATGGAGAACAAGGCGGTGCTGGACTGGCTGCGGTCGGTGGACCGCACCAGCACCTGGACCACCTCGGTCTGCACCGGCTCGCTGCTGCTGGCGGCGGCCGGCCTGCTGGACGGCCGCCGGGCCACCTCGCACTGGCTGGCCCTGGACCAGCTGCCCGCCTACGGGGCCGAACCGACCGGGGAGCGGGTGGTCACCGACGGCAAGTACGTCACCGCCGCCGGGGTCTCGGCGGGCATCGACATGGGGCTCACCCTGCTCGGCCGGATCGCCGGGGACCGCTGCGCGCAGTCCGTGCAGCTGCTGACCGAGTACGACCCGCAGCCGCCCTACGACGCGGGCTCCCCGGAGAAGGCCCCGGCCGACCTGGTCGCCGAATGGCGCGGGCAGAGCCGCTTCTCCGCGGAGTAGCCGCCGGCCGGAGCCGGCACCCTCTCAGGGGGTCCAGGTGAAGCGCGGGTCCCGGCGCTCCAGGAAGGCGGCGACGCCCTCGGCGGTGTCGCCGCTGGCCGCCGCCACCGCGGCCCAGTGGGCGTCCCGGTCGGTGCGCCCGTCGGTGAACTCCTTGGCGGCGGCCTGGGTGAGCTGGGAGCGGGCCGCCAGCACCGCGGTGAACCCGGCCACCCGCTTGTCCAGCAGCTCCGCCGGGTGCACCTCGTCCACCAGACCGGTGCGCAGCGCCCGCTCGGCGCCGATCAGCTCGGCCGAGAACAGCAGGTACTTGGCGGTGGCCGGTCCGACCAGGGCGGCCAGCCGCCGGGTGGAGGAGGCCGGGTAGACGATGCCCAGCCGGGCCGGGGTCACCCCGAACCGGGCCCCTTCGGCGGCGAACCGCAGGTCGCAGGCTGCCGCCAGCTGGGTGCCGCCGCCCACGCAGGGGCCGTGGATCGCGGCCAGGGTGGGCTTGGGGAAGGCGGCGAGGGCCTCCTCGGCGGTGACCGCCAGGTCCTGGGGCACCTCGCCGCCGGTCATCGAGGAGATGTCCGCGCCCGCGCAGAAGCTGTCCCCGGCCCCGGTGAGGACCAGGACCCGGACGGCGGCATCGGCCGCGTACCGGTCCAGCAGGGCGGGCAGCTGCCGCCACATCGCGGCGGTCATGGCGTTGCGCCGGGCCGGGTGGGAGATGACGATCCTGGCGACCCCGTCGGTGACGGAGTGCAGCAGCTGCGGGTCCATGCCGGGAATCCTATGATCAATACGGGGGTCCGGGGGGTGTGACGAGGAGGCACGTCCATGGCCGCAGACCGCACCGAGGAACAGCAGCAGAAGCGGAAGCTGCACCGCAGCTTCGGCTGGCTGGCGGTACTGGGAGTGATCCTGGTGCTCGCCGGGCTGGTGGGTCTCGTCTACACCGGCTTCGCGACGCTCACCTCGATGTTCCTCTTCGGCTGGCTGCTGCTGATCGGCGGTGTGGTCGGGCTGCTCCAGGCGGTCCAGTCCCGCAAGAGCAACTACTTCTGGCTGGCCGTGATCGTCGCCGCGCTGAACATCGCGGCCGGCTGCGTGGTGCTGGCCCGCCCGGAGGCCAGTGCCGAGGCGCTGACCATGTTCGCCGCGCTGCTGTTCCTGGTGGGCGGGCTGTTCCGGCTGGCCGGGGCGCTGGTGGTGCGCGGCACCAACTTCGGGCTGACCCTGGTGCAGGGCGCCTTCGGGGTGCTGCTGGGCATCCTGATCCTGGCCGAGTGGCCGAGCAGCAGCCGCTATGTGATCGGGGCGTTCTTCTCGCTGGCCCTGCTGTTCGACGGGCTGAGCCTGATCGGGCTGGGGCTGGGCGCTCGCAAGATCCTGGGCCTGGTCACCGAGCCGGAGGGGCCGGCGGGCGGGCCGGAGCCCGGGTCCGGGCCGCGGCCCGAGCCGGTGGTGCCCGCGGCGCCCCCGAAGCCCCCGGCCGGGGGCCCGGTGGCAGATCAAGAACAGTCCAACAACTGACTCTGTCATACGCCAGCGGTCAGAAAGTGCCCGAATGACGCTGACTTCTGGTCAGCGGTCCGGTCCGGACCAGCGCGTTCTCCACTCTTGACGCGTGGAGACGATCGAGCGCGAAGACGGGGGCCGGAACATGGACGTCAGCGGGAGCGCCCCGCCAGCACAGTACGAGGGAGTGTGGCGGTTCACCGCTCCCGCGACAGAAGAATCCGTTCCTCAGGCCCGCCGGGCGGTCCGGGACCTGCTCGGCCGGCAGGGAGTGCCGGCCGACCAGGACCTGGTCTACTCCCTGCTGCTGATCGTCTCCGAGCTGGTCACCAACTCGGTACGGCACGCGGCGCTGCTCTCGCCCGAGGTCGCGGTGGAGGTGGCCATCGGCCCGCAGTGGGTGCGGGTGGCCGTCGAGGACAACCACCCGTACCGCCCCAAGGCCCTGGAGGCCGACTTCGGCCAGACCGGCGGGCGGGGCCTGCTGCTGGTCCGGGAGGTCACCCTGGAGGCCGGCGGGGTCTGCGACGTGGAGCACACCTCCACCGGTGGCAAGGTGATCTGGGCGGCCCTGCCCTGGCTGCCCGCCTGACCGGGTGGCTACCAGCCCGCGGCTTCCCCGGTGAGCTCGCGGATGGCCGGCCTGGCCGCGTCCAGCACGGTCATGAACCAGGCCGAGAACGGCGCCTCGGCGTGCCGCTTCACCAGCTCCTCCGCCGACACGAACTCGGTGCCGCCGACCTCCTCCGGGTCGGGCCGCACCGCGGCCTGCGCGAGTCCCACGAAAAGGTGGTTGTACTCCTGTTCCACCAGACCCGAGGCGGGGTCCGGGTGGTTGTAGCGGACCGTACCCGCCTCGGCGAGCAGCGACGGGGACAGCCCCAGCTCCTCGTAGGTGCGGCGGGCGGCGGCGGCGAACGGGGACTCGCCGGGATAGGGGTGCCCGCAGCAGGTGTTCGACCAGACGCCGGGGGAGTGGTACTTGCCCAGCGCGCGCTGCTGGAGCAGCAGCCGGCCCCGCTCGTCGAAGAGGAACACGGAGAACGCCCGGTGCAGCAGCCCGGGGGCCTGGTGGGCGGACAGCTTCTCCGCCGTGCCGATGGTATTGCCCGCCTCGTCGACCAGTTCGAGCATGATCGGTTCCTGCGGGGCGGTGCCGGGTGCCGTGGGGGTCGCGGCGGTGGCGGGTGTGATCGGCATGACCATCCTTCGCTTCGGACTACGGCCTTCAGTCTGCCGCACGAACGCGACTTGTCCGCACTTCGCCCATCCGCGCATGTCCGTCCCCCGCCACGTGATATGGCCCGTGGCGGGGGACGGAACGGCGAGCCGGCCGGCCGTCAGACCCCGAAGGGGGCCGGATAGCCGATGGTGCCCGAGGGCACCGGCGCCGAGGCGTCCAGCACCAGCGCCATCATGGCCTCGTCCGGCACCTCGAACGGCGCCCGGATCCCGAACCGCGAGGCCGGCACGAAACCGAACCGCGGGTAGTAGTCGGGGTGCCCCAGCACCAGCACCAGGCCCTCCCCGCGTTCCCGGGCCGCGGCCAGCAGCGCCCGGACGACCGAGCTGCCCGCACCGGAGCGCTGGAGCGCCGGAGCGGCGGCCACCGGTGCCAGGGCCAGCGCCGGTGCCCCGCCGACCGTGCAGCGGGTGAGCAGGGCGTGCGCGGCGACCGCGCCGTCCGGGCCCTCGGCCACGTAGGAGAGGCCCGGCAGCCAGGCCGGGTCACCGCGCAGAGCGTCGACCAGGTCCGCCTCCAGCGGGGTGTCGAAGGCGGCCAGGTTGACGGCCCGGACCGCCCCGGTGTCCGCCGCGGTCTCCGGCCGGGCCGGCCAGCGGTCGCCGTCCCCGGCCGTCACCGGGCGGAGTACGTAGCCGGTGTAGCCGTACTCCCGGCCGTGCCGGGCCCGTACGGCGATCTCCTCGCGGGTGGCGGCCAGCGCGGCCGCCATCCCGGGAGCCGAGGGGTCGGCCGTGTCCGCCCGCTCGGCGAGCGGACCGTAGTACTCGGCCCAGTCGGAGTCGGGCTGCCGGAGGCTGCCGAGCACCCGGTAGCCGGCGGCCTGGGCGGCCGCCAGGTTCCGGGCGGCCGGGCGCAGCGGGTAGTGCCGGTCCCAGAAGGCCCGGGCCCCGGCGGAGGGCTCCCCGTCCGTCCACTCGCATTCGGTCAGCACCAGGGTGCCGCCCGGGGCGAGCAGCCGCCGCCAGCGGTCGAGGGCGGTGTCGAAGCCGATGGCGTAGGCGGAGCTCTCCGCCCACACCAGGTCGAAGGAGCCGTCTTCGAAGGGGAGGTCCGCCATGTCGGCGGCCAGCGGCCGGATCCGGTCGGCGAGCCCGCGGGCCGCGGCGGCGGCGCGCAGTTCGTCGAGGAACGGTTCGTGCAGGTCGACGGCGGTCACCTCGGCGCCGCCCGCCTCGGCGGCGAGCAGCAGCGCGGAGCGGCCGGGGCCGCAGCCGAGGTCCAGGATCCGGGGCCGCCCGGGGAGCGGTCCGGCCAGGGAGAGGAGCTGCCGGGTGGTCGCGTCGGAACCGGGGCCCTGCCGGGGCAGGCCGTGGTGCAGCGCGAAGAAGGCGTCGTGAAGGTCGTGCGGGGACTGGTCGGTCAACGTGAACCCTAGGAACGGGGGCTCCGGCCGACGGGGGTCGATCGGTGGGATCAGACCCGGCCGGACGCCCGGTGGAAGTCGGGGATGTGCCGCGTCTCGCCGCGCATGGCAGCGAACACCGTGACGGTCATCAACCCCACCTCTTCCTGTTCCGCATCGGTCCATATCGCGCTTCGGCGGGCCTTCCCGGGATTTCTCGGCCTTCCACCGGGCTTTACCCCACCTGTACGCGTCTGCGGCCACCCTAACATCCAGGCGGTTTGTGGTCGGTCGCCGGGATCGTCAATGATGATCAAGCGGTGGACGGTTGGGGTGTGAACGGGGGGTGAACCCCGTGTTCCATTCATCGGATAGCCTCTGCCGACGTGCCGCCGCCCCACGAGGCGCCCGTCCCAAGGAGTGAGTTCGTCGCCGACCGCCATCCTCACCGGCCCGCCGGTTCCCGGATCACCGCTCGAAGGCGACCTCCGCACCCTCGGCTTCGAGGTCGTGCCGGTCCCCGGGCCGTCCGGAACCGCCGCCGCGCTGGCCGCCGTGCCGGCCGACCAGCGGGTGGCCGTGGTGGACAGCGCCTTCGTCGGGCACCTGCACAGTCTGCGGCTGGCCCTCACCGACCCCCGGTTCGACGCCTGCGCGGTACCCGGTGCGCTGACCGTCCGGCCGGCCGGACGGGCCGCCCTGGACCGGGCCGTGGCGGCGGCCGGGACCGCCCCGGTGACCGTCCCGCCGAGCGCCCCCGGGACCGCTCCCGAGGACGCGGCCGCCGGGGCCGCGCCGGACGGCCCGTACCCGGCCGGACTGGCCGGTCTGCTGGAGGCCGGCGGGCTGCCCGTCCAGCGTCCCGAGCTCGGCACCCTGGTCGCGGCCGTTCCCGACGGCCCGGCCGAGCGGGCCGAGGCCGAGGCCGCGGTCGCCGCCGTGGACGACGAGGCGGTCCGGCTGCGCACCGCCGTGAAGTCCCGCGACGGGTTCTTCACCACCTTCTTCGTCAGCCCCTACTCCCGCTACATCGCCCGCTGGTGCGCCCGCCGCGGCCTCACGCCCAACCAGGTCACCACCGCCTCCCTGATCACCGCGCTGGTCGCGGCCGGCTGCGCGGCCACCGGGGACCGCTGGGGCTATGTGACGGCCGGCGTGCTGCTGCTGGTCTCCTTCGTCCTGGACTGCACCGACGGGCAGCTCGCCCGCTACTCCCTGCAGTACTCCACGATGGGCGCCTGGCTGGACGCCACCTTCGACCGGGCCAAGGAGTACTCCTTCTACGCCGGTCTGGCGCTGGGCGCGGCCCGCGACGGCGACGACGTGTGGGCCCTGGCGCTCGGCGCGATGATCCTGATGACCTGCCGGCACGTGGTCGACTTCGCCTTCAACGAGGCCAACCACGACGCCACCGCGAACACCTCGCCGACCGCCGCGCTCTCCGGCCGGCTGGACAGCGTCGGCTGGACGGTCTGGGTCCGCCGGATGATCATCCTGCCGATCGGCGAGCGCTGGGCGATGATCGCCCTGCTCACCGCGCTGACCACCCCCCGGATCACCTTCTACGCCCTGCTGGTCGGCTGCGCCTTCGGCGCTTTCTACACCACCGCCGGCCGGGTGCTGCGCTCCCTGACCCGCAAGGCCCGGCGGACCCCGAGGGCCGCCCGCGCGCTGGCCGAGCTGACCGACACCGGCCCGCTGGGCGAGCTCTCCGCCCGACTGCTCGGCCGGTTCCTGTACCCGGGCGTCGGCCCGGTGTTCGCCGTACTGGCCTCGCTGGGCCTGCTCTACGCGGCCTGGGCGTACCCCTTCGGCCACCGGCAGGCCGTGATCGCCGCCGTGGTCTACGCCGTCTTCGCCGGGGCCGCCGTCTCCCGCCCGCTCACCGGGGCCCTCGACTGGCTGCTCCCGCCGGTGTTCCGGGCCGCCGAATACGGCACGGTGCTGATCCTGGCGTACAAGGCGGACGTCCCCGGGGCCCTCCCGGCGGCATTCGGCCTGGTGGCGGCGGTCGCCTACCATCACTACGACACGGTGTACCGCATTCGCGGCGGCACCGGAGCGCCCCCGCACTGGCTGGTGCGGACGATCGGCGGCCATGAGGGCCGGGTCCTGCTGACCACGGTCCTGGCGGCCGTCCTCGCGCACGACACAGACTTCCCCGTCGCGCTCACGGCCACGGCCGCGTTCGTGGCACTCGTGGTGCTTGTGGAGAGCATCCGCTTCTGGGTCTCCGCCGGAGCACCCGCCGTACACGACGAAGGAGAACCCGCATGATCGGCCTTGTCCTCGCTGCCGGTGCCGGACGCCGTCTGCGTCCCTACACCGACACCCTCCCCAAGGCCCTCGTGCCCGTCGGCCCCGAGGGCCAGGAGGACGGCCTCACCGTCCTCGACCTGACCCTGGGCAACTTCGCCGAGGTCGGCCTCACCGAGGTCGCGATCGTCGTCGGCTACCGCAAGGAGGCCGTCTACGCCCGCAAGGCCGCGCTGGAGGCCAAGTACGGGGTCACGATCACGCTGATCGACAACGACAAGGCCGAGGAGTGGAACAACGCCTACTCCCTGTGGTGCGCCCGTGAGGTCCTCAAGCAGGGCGTGATCCTCGCCAACGGCGACACCGTGCACCCGGTCTCGGTGGAGAAGACCCTGCTCGCCGCCCGCGGCGACGGCCAGAAGATCATCCTCGCCCTGGACACGGTCAAGAACCTGGCCGACGAGGAGATGAAGGTCATCACCGCCGAGGGGGAGGGCGTCCGCAAGATCACCAAGCTGATGGACCCGGCCACCGCCACCGGCGAGTACATCGGCGTCACCCTGATCGAACCGGAGGCCGCCGAGGCCCTCGCGGACGCCCTGAAGGCCACCTTCGAGCGCGACCCCGACCTCTACTACGAGGACGGCTACCAGAAGCTGGTCGACGACGGCTTCACGATCGACGTGGCCCCCATCGGCGACGTCAAGTGGGTCGAGATCGACAACCACGACGACCTCGCCAAGGGCCGGACGATCGCATGCCAGTACTGACGAGGCTCATCCCCTCCCCGCTCGTCGTCGACATCAGCGCCGGGGCGATGGACAAACTGGACGGCATCCTCGCCGACCAGCGGATCTCCGCCTCCGGCAAGCTGGCGATCGCGATCAGCGGCGGCTCCGGCCAGGCGCTGCGCGCCCGGCTGGAGCCGGTCCTGCCGCACGCCGACTGGTACCCGGTCGTCGACGGCACCCTGGACTCGGCGGTCAAGCTGGCCGACGACATAAAGGGCCGTCACTACGACGCGGTGGTGGGGCTGGGCGGCGGCAAGATCATCGACGTGGCGAAGTACGCCGCGGCGCGGGTCGGGCTGCCGATGGTGGCGGTCGCCACCAACCTCTCGCACGACGGGATCTGCTCGCCGGTGTCCATCCTGGACAACGACAACGGCCGCGGCTCCTACGGGGTGCCCACCCCGATCGCCATGGTGATCGACCTCGACGTGATCCGCGAGGCACCCGCCCGGTTCATCCGGGCCGGCATCGGCGACGCGCTGTCCAACATCTCGGCCATCGCCGACTGGGAGCTCTCGCACCGGATCAACGGCGAGGCCGTGGACGGCCTGGCCGCCGCCATGGCCAGGACCGCCGGCGAGTCCGTGCTGCGCCACCCCGGCGGCTGCGGGGACGACGAGTTCCTGACGGTCCTCTCGGAGGCCCTGGTCCTCACCGGGATCGCCATGTCGATCTCCGGGGACACCCGTCCCGCCTCGGGCGCCTGCCACGAGATCAGCCACGCCTTCGACCTGCTGTACCCGGGGCGCTCCGCGCTCCACGGCGAGCAGGTGGGGCTCGGCGCCGCCTTCGCCATGCACCTGCGCGGGGCCCGCGAGCAGTCCGGGCTCTTCGTGGAGGTGCTGCGCCGCCACGGCATGCCCGTGCTGCCCGAGGAGATCGGGTTCAGCGCGGACGAGTTCGTCGCGGCCGTGGAGTACGCCCCCCAGACCCGTCCGGGACGCTTCACCATCCTGGAGCACCTCAACCTGCCAGCCGCCGACATCAGGGACGCGTACGCCGACTATGCCAAGACCATCAGTAGCTGAACTCCGTCCCGTCGTTCACCCCGCGGGCGTGAAGGACCGGCGCAGTGGAGAGCACTGGGGCGGCCGCCTGTACATGCGCGAGATCTCCCTGCGCATCACCCGGCTGCTGGCCGGTACCAAGGTCACGCCCAACCAGCTGACCTATCTGATGACCCTGGCCGGCGTGCTGGCCGCCCCGGCGCTGCTGGTGCCGGGGGTCTGGGGTGCCGTCCTCGGCGTGGTGATGGTGCAGCTGTACCTGCTGCTCGACTGCGTGGACGGCGAGCTGGCCCGCTGGAAGAAGCAGTACTCGCTGTCCGGGGTCTATCTGGACCGGGTCGGCGCCTACCTGTGCGACGCGGCGGTGCTGGTCGGCTTCGGCCTGCGCGCCGCGGACCTGTGGGGCACCGGCCGGATCGACTGGCTGTGGGCCTTCCTCGGCACCCTGGCCGCCCTGGGCGCGATCCTGATCAAGGCCGAGACGGACCTGGTCGGGGTGGCCCGCCACCAGGGCGGGCTGCCGCCCGTGCAGGAGTCGGCGGCCGAGCCGCGCTCCTCCGGGATGGCGCTGGCCCGCCGGGCCGCCGGGGCGCTCAAGTTCCACCGGCTGATCCTGGGCATCGAGGCCTCCCTGCTGATCCTGGTGCTGGCGGTGGCCGACCAGATGCGCGGGGACCTGTTCTACTCCCGGGTCGGGGTGGCCGTGCTCGCCGGGATCGCCCTGCTCCAGACCGTGCTGCACCTGGTCTCGGTCCTCGCCTCCAGCAGGCTCAAGTGACGGCGCCGATGCGGCTGGGCGCCGTCGTGATCACCATGGGCACCCGCCCGGAGGAACTGAAGGCGCTGCTGGACTCGGTGGCCCGGCAGGACGGGGACCCGGTCGAGGTGGCCGTGGTCTGCCAGGGGGTGAAGCTGGCGGACCTCCCCGAGGGGGTCCGGGTCGTCGAGCTGCCCGAGAACCTGGGCATCCCGGGCGGCCGCAACGCGGGCATCGAGGCCTTCGGCCCCGGCGGCCGCGAGGTGGACGCCCTGCTGTTCCTGGACGACGACGGTCTGCTGGAGCGCCCGGACACCGCCGAGCTGTGCCGGCAGGCCTTCGCCGAGGACCCGAAGCTGGGGATCATCAGTTTCCGGATCGCCGATCCGGAGACCGGGACCACCCAGCGCCGGCACGTGCCCCGGCTGGGCACCTCGGACCCGATGCGGTCCTCCCGGGTGACCACCTTCCTGGGCGGTGCCAACGCGGTGCGCACCGAGGTGTTCCAGCAGGTCGGCGGGCTCCCGGACGCGTTCTTCTACGCGCACGAGGAGACCGACCTGGCCTGGCGGGCGCTGGACGTCGGCTGGCTGGTCGACTACCGGGCCGACATGGTGCTGCTGCACCCGGCGACCTCCCCCTCCCGGCACGCGGAGTACCACCGGCTGGTGGCCCGCAACCGGGTCTGGCTGGCCCGCCGCAACCTGCCCGCCCCGCTGATCCCCGTGTACCTGGGGGTGTGGGTGCTGCTGACCCTGGTCCGGCGTCCGTCGAAGGCCGCGATGAAGGCCTGGTTCGGCGGATTCAAGGAGGGATGGCAGACTCCCTGCGGGCCCCGTCAACCGATCAAGTGGCGCACCGTGTGGCTGCTGACCCGGCTGGGACGACCGCCCGTCGTCTGACGGGCCCGACTCTGGGACCATGGGCTCTACATCCGGAGCCGGGGCCCCGGGCCCGACGCCACCTGCCGCATCTTGAAGACGAAAGTTTCAACTTGTGAGTGACACAACCCACGACGGTGCTCTCGCCACGAGCACGCCGCCGTCCGCCGACGCGGGGCTGACCCCCGCGCAGCTCGCCACCAAGTACGGGCTGTCGGTGAGCGGTGCCCGTCCCGGGCTCGCCGAGTACGTGCGGCAGATCTGGGGCCGGCGCCACTTCATCCTCGCCTTCTCGCGGGCCAAGCTGATGGCGCAGTACAGCCAGGCCAAGCTCGGCCAGATCTGGCAGGTGGCGACCCCGCTGCTGAACGCGGCCGTCTACTGGATGATCTTCGGTCTGATCCTGAAGGCCGGCAAGGAGATGCCCCCGGGCACCTACGTGCCGTTCCTGGTGATCGGCGTCTTCGTCTTCACCTTCACCCAGAGCTCCCTGATGGCCGGTGTCCGGGCGATCTCCGGGAACCTGGGGCTGGTGCGCGCCCTGCACTTCCCGCGGGCCACCCTGCCGATCTCGTTCTCGCTGCAGCAGCTCCAGCAGCTGATGTACTCGATGATCGTGGTGTTCCTGGTCGCCATCAGCTTCGGCAACTACCCGAAGCTGTCCTGGCTGCTGGTGCTGCCGGCGCTGGCCATGCAGTTCGTGTTCAACACCGGCCTGGCGATGATCATGGCGCGGATGGGTGCCAAGACCCCCGACCTCGCGCAGCTGATGCCGTTCGTCACCCGTACCTGGATGTACGCCTCGGGCGTGATGTTCCCGATCGCCGCCTACCTGAAGGACCAGCCGGCCTGGATCAGCGACCTGCTGCTCTGGAACCCGGCCTCCATCTACATGGACCTGATCCGGTTCGCGCTGATCGACGAGTACACCGCCGACAACCTGCCGCCGCACGTGTGGGCCTTCGCCGTCGGCTGGGCCGTCCTGATCGGCGTCGGCGGGTTCATCTACTTCTGGAAGGCTGAGGAGCGTTACGGCCGTGGCTGAGACCTCGCAGGGGCGTATCCCCACCGTCATCGCCGATGACGTCCACATCGTCTACCGGGTCAACACCGGCGGCGGCGGCAAGGGTGCCGCGACCGCGGCGCTCAGCCGGATAGTCCGGCGCAAGGGGGACACCCCGGGCGTCCGCCGGGTGCACGCCGTCCGCGGGGTCTCCTTCACGGCCTACCGGGGCGAGGCCATCGGCCTGATCGGCTCCAACGGCTCGGGCAAGTCCACCCTGCTGCGGGCCATCGCCGGCCTGCTGCCCACCGAGTCCGGCAAGGTCTACACCGACGGCCAGCCCTCGCTGCTGGGCGTGAACGCGGCCCTGATGAACGACCTGACCGGTGAGCGGAACGTGACCCTGGGCGGTCTCGCCATGGGCATGTCCCGCGAGGAGGTCCGGGAGCGCTACCAGCAGATCGTCGACTTCTCCGGCATCAACGAGAAGGGCGACTTCATCTCGCTGCCGATGCGCACCTACTCCTCCGGCATGGCGGCCCGGCTGCGGTTCTCCATCGCGGCGGCCAAGAACCACGACGTGCTGATGATCGACGAGGCGCTGGCCACCGGTGACCGCAAGTTCCAGATCCGCTCGGAGGCCCGGATCCGCGAACTCCGCAAGGAGGCCGGCACCGTCTTCCTGGTCAGCCACAGCAACAAGTCGATCCGCGACACCTGCGACCGGGTCCTCTGGCTGGAGAAGGGCGAACTCCTGATGGACGGCCCCACCGAGGAGGTCGTCGCCGCGTACGAGAAGGAGACCGGCCGCTGACGGCCGAGGCCCGCTGATCCGAGCCCGTCCGGCCCCCACCGCACCCCGCGGCGGGGGCCTCGGCGTGTCGCCCTTCCGACCTGCCACGACATCCCGTCACGCCGCGTACACCCGCTGGGTGGCTCCGACGCTGTACAACGTAAGCTGGAGCGGTCCTGAATCGCGGCATCTGCGGACGAATTCTCCGACAGCGTGTCCGAAATGGGATGAATTGAATTGGCAGTGTAGAACGGGAGATGTGACGGCAATGGCTACGGGAATCCTCCGGCCCCCAGGCGGACCGGCCGTCTCCGCCCCCGGTGGCGGGCGGTGACCCCCGGGCCCGGCAGCCGCCCCCCGTCCGAGCCGGACCTCCCCGGGGCCACCCTGGGCAAGGCCGCGGCGGAGAACTTCCCCGTCGCCCCCGCCTTCCTGCCCCGGGCCTGGCGCGACGGACTGATGGCCGTCTACGGCTACGCCCGCCTGGTCGACGACATCGGCGACGGCGACCTGGCCCCCGGCGGCGGTGACGCCGCCCTCCTCGGCCTCGACCCCGCCACCCCCGACGACGTGCCCGGCCGGCTCGCCCTCCTCGACGCCCTGGAGGAGGACCTGCACCGGGTCTTCGCCGGTACCGGCACCGGCCCCCGCCACCCGCTGCTCCAGGCCCTGCGCCCGGTGGTCCGGGCCCACGGCCTCACCCCCGAACCCTTCCTCGGGCTGATCGAGGCCAACCGCCAGGACCAGCGGACCTCCCGCTACGAGACCCACCAGGACCTCCTCGCCTACTGCGAGCTCTCCGCCAACCCGGTCGGCCGGCTGGTCCTCGGACTCACCGGCACCGCCACCCCCGAGCGGATCCGCCGCTCCGACGAGATCTGCACCGCCCTGCAGATCGTCGAACACCTCCAGGACGTCGCCGAGGACCTCGCCCGCGACCGGATCTACCTCCCCGCGTGCGACATGCGCCGCTTCCACGTGACCGAAGCCGATCTGAAGGCCCCGTCCGCGGGCGCCGCCGTCCGCTCCCTCGTCGCCTTCGAGGCCGAACGCGCCCGGGACCTGCTGGACCGGGGCACCCCTCTGGTCGGCAGCGTGCACGGCAGGCTCCGGCTGCTGCTCGCGGGCTTCGTGGGCGGGGGGCGCGCCGCCCTGCGGGCCGTCTCGGACGCCGGCTTCGACGTACTCCCCGGCCCGCCCAAGCCCACCCGGACCGGTCTGGTCCGCGAAGTGGCCGCCGTCCTCCGCCACGCGCCGGGAACGCCAGGAACGCCAGGAACGCCGAGAACGCCGAGAACGCCGAGAAAGAGGTGAGCCCGAACGTGGAGGGCCCCACGCACGCCCCCGTCCCGACCGCACCGGTCCTGGCCGCCTACAGCTACTGCGAGGCCGTCACCGGCTCGCAGGCGCGGAACTTCGCCTACGGCATCCGGCTGCTGCCCACCGACAAGCGGCAGGCGATGTCGGCGCTGTACGCGTTCTCCCGGCGGGTCGACGACATCGGCGACGGCACGCTCCCGGCCGAGGCCAAGCTGACCCGGCTGGAGGACACCAGGGCCCTGCTCGACCGGGTCCGGGCCGGAGCCGTGGACGAGGACGACACCGACCCCGTCGCGGTCGCCCTCACCGACGCCAGCCGCCGGTTCCCGATCCCGCTGGACGGCCTGGACGAGCTGATCGACGGCGTCCTGATGGACGTCCGCGGCGAGACCTACAAGACCTGGGACGACCTCAAGGTCTACTGCCGCTGCGTGGCCGGCGCCATCGGCCGGCTCTCCCTCGGGGTGTTCGGCACCGCCCGGAACGCCCACGAGGCCGCCCGCGCCGCCGAGTACGCCGACACCCTGGGCCTCGCCCTTCAGCTCACCAACATCCTCCGGGACGTCCGCGAGGACGCCGGCAACGGCCGCACCTACCTGCCCGCCGAGGACCTCGAACGGTTCGGCTGCGCCGAGGGCTTCGACTCCGGCCGCGCCCCGGCCGGATCCGACTTCCCCGGCCTGGTCCACCACGAGGTCCGGCGGGCCCGCGCCCTGTTCACCGAGGGCTACCGGCTGCTGCCGATGCTGGACCGGCGCAGCGGCGCCTGCGTGGCCGCCATGGCCGGCATCTACCGCCGGCTCCTCGACCGGATCGAGCGCGAACCCTACGCCGTACTGCGCGGCCGGGTCTCGCTGCCCGCCCGGGAGAAGGCCTACGTGGCGGTCCGCGGCCTCTCCGGCCTGGACGCCCGGACCATCTCCCGGCAGAGCGCCAGGAAGCGGCCCCTGTGACCCCCGGCCGCGCGGCGGGCGCACCGGACCCCGACGGCACCCCGTTCCCCGCGGGCGTCCCGGGGTCCGCGTCCGGTCCGCGGGCAACCCCCGGACGGTCCGCCGCGTCCTTCCGTCCGGACCGCCGTCCGGGCGGCCCGGGCACGGCACCGCACACCCGCGAGGAGGACCGCCCGTGACCGAGCCGAACACGGCCGTGGTGGTCGGCGGCGGCCTCGCCGGGGTCACCGCCGCCCTGGAACTCGCCGACGCGGGCCTGCGGGTCACCCTGCTCGAAGGCCGGCCGAGGCTCGGCGGCCTGGCGTTCTCCTTCCAGCGCGGCGCCCTCACCGTCGACAACGGCCAGCACGTCTACCTGCGCTGCTGCACCGCCTACCGGTGGTTCCTGGACCGGATCGACGGCACCGCCCTGGCCCCGCTCCAGGACCGGCTGGACGTCCCGGTCCTCGACGTGGCGCACCCCGGGGGGCCGCGGCTGGGCCGGATCCGCCGGACCGGGCTCCCGGTTCCGCTGCACCTGGCGGGCTCGCTGGCCCGCTACCCGCACCTCTCGCTCGCCGAACGCGCCGCCGTCGGCCGGGCCGCCCTCGCGCTCCGCCGGCTCGACCCGGCCGACCCGGCCCTGGACGGGCTGGACTTCGGCACCTGGCTGGGCCGCTACGGCCAGTCGCCCCGGGCGATCGAGGCGCTCTGGGACCTGATCGGGGTGGCCACCCTGAACGCCCCGGCCGGCGAGTCCTCGCTGGGCCTGGCCGCCATGGTGTTCCGGACCGGGCTGCTCTCCGAACCGGGCGCCGCCGACATCGGCTGGGCCCACGTCCCGCTCGGCGACCTCCACGACACCCTCGCCCGCAAGGCCCTGGACGCCGCCGGGGTGCGCACCGAACTCCGCACCAAGGCCACCGCCCTCACCCGCACCGCGGAGGGCGACTGGCGGGTGGACACCGAGGAGGAGAGCCTGCGGGCGGGCACCGTGGTGCTGGCCGTCCCGCAGCGGGAGGCGCACGGCCTGCTCCCGCAGGGCGCCCTCGACGACCGGGACAAGCTCCTCGACATCGGCACCGCGCCCATTCTCAACGTGCACGTGGTCTACGACCGCAAGGTGCTCCGGCAGCCGTTCTTCACGGCCCTCGGCTCGCCCGTCCAATGGGTGTTCGACCGCACCGAGTCCTCCGGACTCACCGGCGGCGGCCAGTACCTGGCCCTGTCGCAGTCGGCCGCACAGGCCGACATCGACGAACCGGTGGCGGCGCTCCGCGCCAAGTACCTGCCCGAACTGGAGCGGCTGCTGCCCGCCGCGCGCGGCGCCGAGGTCCGCGACTTCTTCGTCACCCGGGAGCGGACAGCGACGTTCGCCCCCACCCCCGGCGTCGGCCGGCTGCGGCCCGCCGCGCGCACCGACGCGCCCGGGCTCTACCTCGCCGGTTCGTGGACGGCGACCGGCTGGCCCGCGACCATGGAGGGCGCCGTCCGCAGTGGGGTGAGCGCGGCACAGGCCGCCCTCACCGTCCTCGGCCGCCGCCGGGCCGACCCGCTCCAGGAGGCGGTATGACCCCCACGCACACCAGCACCACCAGCAGCACCGGCACAGCAGGTACAGGAACCAGAGGAGAGCCAGTGAACCCGGGGAATCACACGGGCAACGTCGAGAAGGCGGACACGCTCGCGCTGCTGGAGCGCGGACGTACGCTCTCGACCCCCGTGCTCCGCGCGGCCGTGGACCGGCTCGCACCGCCCATGGACACCGTCGCCGCCTACCACTTCGGCTGGATCGACGCCCTCGGCAACCCCTCGGACGGGGACGGCGGCAAGGCCGTCCGCCCCGCGCTCGCGCTGCTGTCCGCGGAGGCCGCGGGTGCCGCCCCCGAGGTCGGCGTCCCCGGCGCGGTCGCCGTGGAGCTCGTCCACAACTTCTCGCTGCTGCACGACGACCTGATGGACGGCGACGAGCAGCGCCGGCACCGCGACACCGTGTGGAAGGTGCACGGACCCGCCCAGGCCATCCTGGTCGGCGACGCCCTGTTCGCCCTGGCCTACGAGCTGCTGCTGGAACTGGGCACGGTGGAGGCCGGCCGGGCCGCCCGCCGGCTCACCACCGCCACCCGCAAGCTGATCGACGGCCAGGCCCAGGACATCTCCTACGAGCACCGGGAGTCGGTCACCGTCGCCGAGTGCCTGGAGATGGAGGGCAACAAGACCGGCGCCCTGCTGGCCTGCGCGGTCTCCATCGGCGCGGTCCTCGGCGGCGCCGACGACCGGACCGCCGACAAGCTGGAGGAGTACGGCTACCACCTCGGCCTCGCCTTCCAGGCCGTCGACGACCTGCTCGGCATCTGGGGCGACCCGGAGTCCACCGGCAAGCAGACCTGGAGCGACCTCCGCCAGCGCAAGAAGTCCC
The DNA here is from genome assembly GCF_055576225.1 of Streptomyces sp. NPDC033845. Classification (NCBI taxonomy): domain Bacteria; kingdom Bacillati; phylum Actinomycetota; class Actinomycetes; order Kitasatosporales; family Streptomycetaceae; genus Streptomyces; species Streptomyces sp. NPDC033845. Next base: position 258,273 of record NZ_JBVIRI010000004.1, read on the forward strand.
TCCCCGTGGTCGCCGCCCTCGCGGCCGGCGGCCCGGCCTCGGCCGAACTGGCCGAGCTGCTCGCCGCGGACGCCAAGAGCAGCGACTTCGCCACCTTCTCGGAGGAGGAGTTCGCCCACCGGGCCGCCCTCATCGAGCAGGCCGGCGGACGTGAGTGGACCGCCGAGGAGGCCCGCCGCCAGCACGCCGTCGCGGTCCGGGCGCTGTCCGAGGTGGACATGCCGGAGCGGGTGCGCGAACAGCTCGTGGACCTCGCCGACTTCGTCGTCGTCCGCAAGAGGTGAACGCCACGCTCCAGCGGATATGACCCGCGAGTCGCCGGCCGGCGCGATCTGACGGAAGGATCCTTCGGCGCGCCGGCCGACGGCAGACCCCAGCACAGCAGAGACGCCACTGCACGAAGGGGAAGCCATGACAGCGACGACCGACGGCTCCGCGAACGCCCGCGGTGCCGCACCGGACAGCGGAACGAAGCACACGAAGAAGGCGCGGCACCCGGCCGGCCCCGCGACGGCCGAGGAGGCCGTCCGGCGGGCCACCGAGCACCTCCTCGCCCGCCAGCACCCCGACGGGTGGTGGAAGGGCGACCTCCAGACCAACGTCACCATGGACGCCGAGGACCTGCTGCTGCGCCAGTTCCTCGGCATCCGGGACGAGACCGTGACCCGGGCCGCCGCCCTGTTCGTCCGCGGCGAGCAGCGGGAGGACGGCACCTGGGCCACCTTCCACGGCGGGCCGCCCGACCTCTCGGCCACCATCGAGGCGTACGTGGCGCTCCGGCTCGCCGGGGACCCGCCCGAGGCCCCGCACATGGCCCGGGCCTCCGCCTGGATCCGGGCGCACGGCGGGATCGCCGCGGCCCGGGTCTTCACCCGGATCTGGCTGGCCCTGTTCGGCTGGTGGAGCTGGGACCACCTGCCCCAGCTGCCGCCCGAGCTGGTGTTCCTGCCGCCCTGGGTGCCGCTGAACATCTACGACTTCGGCTGCTGGGCCCGCCAGACCATCGTGCCGCTCACCGTGGTCTCCGCGAAGCGGCCGGTCCGGCCGGCCCCCTTCGTCCTCGACGAGCTGCACACCGACGCCCGCACCCCCCACCCGGCCCGCCGGCCGGCCCCGCTGACCAGCTGGGACGGCGCCTTCCAGCGGATGGACCGGGCACTGCACCTGTACCACCGGGTGGCCCCCCGCCGGCTGCGCCGGGCGGCCATGGACGCGGCGGCCCGCTGGATCGTGGAGCGTCAGGAGAACGACGGCTGCTGGGGCGGCATCCAGCCGCCCGCCGTGTACTCGATCATCGCCCTGCACCTGCTGGGCTACGACCTGGGGCATCCCGTGATGCGGGCGGGCCTGGCCTCCCTGGACCGGTTCGCGGTCTGGCGCGAGGACGGGGCGCGGATGGTCGAGGCCTGCCAGTCGCCGGTCTGGGACACCTGTCTGGCCGCCATCGCCCTCGCCGACGCCGGGCTCCCGGCCGACCACCCGGCCCTGGTCCGGGCGGCCGACTGGATGCTCGGCGAGGAGATCGTCCGTACCGGGGACTGGGCCGTCCGCCGCCCCGGACTCGCCCCCGGCGGCTGGGCCTTCGAGTTCCACAACGACAACTACCCCGACATCGACGACACCGCAGAGGTGGTCCTCGCGCTGCGCCGGATCCGGCACCCCGAACCGGCCTCGCTGGACGGGGCGGTGGCCCGCGGGGTGTCCTGGAACCTGGGCATGCAGTCCCGGGACGGCGGCTGGGCCGCCTTCGACGCCGACAACACCAGCCCGCTCCCCAACCGGCTGCCGTTCTGCGACTTCGGCGAGGTCATCGACCCGCCGTCGGCCGATGTCACCGCGCATGTGGTGGAGATGCTCGCGGCCGTCGGCAAGGCCGGGGACCCGAGGACCTGGCGGGGCGTCGAATGGCTGCTCCGCAACCAGGAGGAGAACGGTTCCTGGTTCGGCCGCTGGGGCACCAACTACGTCTACGGCACCGGCTCGGTGGTCCCGGCCCTGACCGCCGCCGGAATCCCCGGCAGCCACCCCGCGGTCCGCCGGGCCGTCGGCTGGCTGGAGTCCGTACAGAACGAGGACGGTGGCTGGGGCGAGGACCAGCGGTCCTACCAGGACCCGGAGCGCTGGGCGGGCCGCGGCGAGTCCACCCCCTCGCAGACCGCCTGGGCGCTGCTCGCGTTGCTGGCCGCGGGGGAGGGCGGCGGGAAGGCGGCCGCCCGGGGCGTCGCCCATCTGGTGCGGACCCAGCGGGCGGACGGCTCCTGGGACGAGCCCCAGTTCACCGGCACCGGCTTCCCGTGGGACTTCTCCATCAACTACCACCTGTACCGGCAGGTGTTCCCGCTCACCGCCCTGGGCCGCTACCTCTACGGGGATCCGCTCGCCCCGGATCCGGCCCCGGCCGCGGCACCGGCCGGGACGGAGGCCGGCTGATGTCCGCCGGTCCGCCGGTCCGGGCGGCCCCGCCGCTGCTGGTCGCCTGCGCGCTCGGCATCGAGCGGCTGGCCCTGGGCCGGGTGGACCGGCCGTCCCGGACGGGCCGCGACGGGGACACCGGACCCGTCACGGTGATCCGTACGGGCATGGGGCCGCGCGCCGCCGAGCGGGCGGTGGCCCGGGCACTGGCCCGGCCCGGGATGGCGGGGGCCTCGGTGGTCGCCACCGGGTTCTGTGCCGGGCTGGCCCCCGGAATGCACCCGGGGGACCTGGTGGTGGCCGAGGCCACCCGGGACCCGGGCGGCACCGTGCGCTGCGACGGCACGGCCCTGCTGGCCGGGGCGCTGGCCCGGGCGCTGCCCGGCCGGACCGTCCACACCGGTCTGCTGACCGGTTCCGACCACGTGGTCCGCGGCCCCGAACGGGCCGAGCTGCTGGCCCGCGGGGCCGTGGCGGTGGACATGGAGTCGGCGGCCACCCTCCGCACCGCCTCCCGCGCCGGGGGAGCCCCGGTTGCGGCCGTGCGGGTGATCGTGGACGCCCCGGAGCACGAACTCGTCCGTATCGGAACGGTTCGCGGTGGAATATCGGCCTTCCGTGTTCTCCGTTCCGTGCTGCCCGTTTTCATCGATTGGCACCACTCTTCGCCGCTCCCCAGGAGGTGAGCCAGATGGCCATGCCGCTGCGACAGTCCATCAGGGTCGGGACCTATCTCATCGAACAGAAGCTCCGCAAGCGGGAGAAGTTCCCGCTGATCGTCGAACTCGAACCGCTCTACGCCTGCAACCTGGCGTGCGAGGGCTGCGGGAAGATCCAGCACCCGGCCGGGGTGCTCAAGCAGCGGATGCCGGTCGCCCAGGCGGTCGGGGCGGTCCTGGAGTCCGGTGCGCCGATGGTGTCCATCGCCGGTGGAGAACCGTTGATGCACCCGCAGATCCACGAGATCGTGCGCCAGTTGGTGGCGCGGAAGAAGTACGTCTTCCTGTGCACCAACGCGATGCTGCTCCGCAAGAAGATCGAGAAGTTCACCCCCTCCCCGTACTTCGCCTTCGCCGTCCACATCGACGGGCTCCGCGAGCGGCACGACGAGTCGGTGGCCAAGGAGGGGGTGTTCGACGAGGCGGTGGCCGCCATCAAGGAGGCCAAGAAGCGCGGATTCCGGGTCACCACCAACTCCACCTTCTTCAACACCGACACCCCGCAGACCATCATCGAGGTCCTCGACTACCTCAACGACGACCTCCAGGTCGACGAAATGATGATCTCGCCCGCCTATGCCTACGAAAAGGCCCCCGACCAGGAACACTTCCTGGGCGTCGAACAGACCCGGGACCTGTTCCGGAAGGCGTTCGCGGGCGGCAACCGGCGCCGTTGGCGGCTCAACCACTCCCCGCTCTTCCTGGACTTCCTGGAAGGCAAGGCCGATTTCCCCTGCACGGCCTGGGCCATTCCGAATTACTCCCTCTTCGGCTGGCAGCGGCCCTGCTATCTGATGAGCGACGGCTATGTGCCCACGTACCGGGAACTCGTCGAGGACACCGACTGGGAGAAGTACGGCCGCGGCAAGGACCCGCGCTGCGCCAACTGCATGGCGCACTGCGGCTACGAGCCGACCGCGGTCCTCGCCACCATGGGATCGCTGAAGGAGTCCCTGCGCGCCGCCCGCGAGACCGTGTCCGGGAACCGGGAGAAGTCGTGACCGGGACCCCGGCTCCCACCGGGCCCGCCGGGACCGACGGCACCGACCGGCCCGCCCCGTTCGACCTGAGGGCCTTGCTGGCCGAACGGGGCGCGGAACGGTACGAACTGCACGCCCGTCACCTCAACCACCAGTTGCCCCGGATGCTGCGCACCATCGGCTTCGACAAGGTCTACGAACGGGCCGAGGGCGCGCACTTCTGGGACGCCGAGGGGAACGACTACCTCGACATGCTGGCCGGGTTCGGGGTGATGGGCCTGGGCCGGCACCACCCGGTGGTCCGGCGGGCCCTGCACGACGTGCTGGACGCCGGGCTGGCCGATCTGACCCGGTTCGACTGCCAGCCGCTGCCGGGGCTGCTCGCCGAGCGGCTGCTCTCGTACAGCCCGCACCTGGACCGGGTCTTCTTCGGGAACAGCGGCACCGAGGCGGTGGAGACCGCGCTGAAGTTCGCCCGGTACGCCACCGGCCGGCCCAGGGTGCTGTACTGCGCGCACGCCTTCCACGGGCTCACCACGGGCTCCCTCTCGGTCAACGGGGAGAACGGCTTCCGCGAGGGGTTCGCACCGCTGCTGCCCGACACCGAGGTCCCGCTGGGCGACCTCGGGGCGCTGGAGCGGGAACTGCGCAAGGGGGACGTGGCGGCCTTCGTGGTCGAGCCGATCCAGGGCAAGGGGGTCCACGAGGCCCCGCCCGGCTATCTGCTCGCGGCGCAGGAACTGCTGCACCGGCACAAGGCGCTGCTGATCGCCGACGAGGTGCAGACCGGCCTCGGACGGACCGGCGATTTCTACGCGTACCAGCATGAACCCGGCGTGGAGCCGGATCTGGTGTGCGTGGCGAAGGCGCTCTCCGGCGGCTATGTGCCGGTGGGGGCCACCCTGGGCAAGGACTGGATCTTCAAGAAGGTCTACTCGTCCATGGACCGGGTCCTGGTCCACTCGGCGAGCTTCGGTTCCAACGCCCAGGCCATGGCGGCCGGGCTGGCGGTGCTCTCGGTGATGGAGCGGGACGGGGTGGTCGCCAACGCCCGGGCCATGGGCGAGCTGCTGCGCGGCCGGCTGGCCGCGCTGGTGGACGAGTACGAGCTGCTGCACCAGGTGCGCGGCCGCGGGCTGATGATCGGCATCGAGTTCGGCCGGCCCTCCTCGCTGGGCCTGCGCAGCCGCTGGAGCATGCTCCAGGCGGCCCGCAAGGGCCTGTTCGCGCAGATGGTGGTGGTGCCGCTGCTCCAGCGGCACCGGATCCTCACCCAGGTGTCCGGGGACCATCTGGAGGTCATCAAGCTGATCCCGCCGCTGATCGTGGACGAGCGGGACGTGGACCGGTTCGTGACGGCCTTCCGGGCGGTGATGGACGAGGCGCACGCGGGCGGCGGCCTGATGTGGGAGTTCGGCCGCACCCTGGTGAAGCAGGCCGTCGCCCAGCGCTGACGGCCCGCTCCGGCGGGGCTCAGTCCAGCAGCCGGTCGTGCAGCCGGCCGAGGGTAGCGGAGTCGAGTCCGAGGCCCTCGGCGAGGTACCGGGGCACTCCGCCCCACTTCTCGTCGATGGTCTCGAAGGCGGCGTCCAGGTACTCGGCGCGGGCGTCGAAGAGAGGTGCGAGCAGGGCCGTGACCTCGGGGGAGCGGGTCTCGGGGGTGTCCCCGGTGCGGCGCACGCGGTAGCGCCGGTGCGGGGCGTTGGACTCCAGGTAGTCCGCGAGCACCGCCTCCCGCTCCACGCCGAGGGCCAGCAGGGTGACCGCGATCGACAGCCCCGCGCGGTCCTTGCCGGCGGCGCAGTGCATCAGGGCCGGCACGCTGTCCTCGGCCAGCGCGTGCAGCACCCGGGAGTGCTCTGCGGTACGGGTCCGGATGATCTGCCGGTAGGAGGCGGCCATCCGGGCGGCTGCCCGGCCCTCGCCCAGCAGTTCGCGCAGCTGCTCCAGCCGACCGTCCCGGACCATCTTCCAGAACTGTGAGCCGTCCGCCGGGTCGGAGAGCGGAATGCTGACGTTCCGGACACCGGGCAGCGGGACGTCGGGTCCCTCCAGCGCGTGGTCGGCGGCGTTGCGGAAGTCGAAGACGGTGTGGAGCCCGAGCGAGGCGAGGAAGTCCGCATCGGTTTCCGTGGCATGTGCGAGATGTCCGCTTCGAAATAGAACGCCCGATCTGACCCTCCGTCCGTCGACGGTCGACAAACCGCCCACATCACGGAAGTTACGCACTCCGGACAGTTCGGGTATCTGCTGGGTCACCAGGGCTCCTCCGCTTCGGTCCTGCCGGGTGAGGCAGATCATACGGTGACGTTCGGTGGCCGGGCTCCGGCGCCGAATTCCCTGCCAGGGACGGGTGTTGCGCCCATTGCGCGGACTCAGGGTGACCGGAATTCCGTTGATCCATCATCCCGGTGATTCCCCGGGGGAATTCACGGCTTGTTCCCCAAGGCCGAACTGGAATACGGTCACCACCGATCCGGGTGAAACGCCTAATCCTGCCGCCACCCGGAAACCGCACCCGACTCATTCACGTGCGCGGCAGGAGCGGGGGAACCAGGCAGGCCGCCGGACCGGATCTTCTTTATTCCGGGACGGCTCGGGGTGAAGCCGTACATCCGATGTGCGGCCGGACATCTCCAGTCCGAACCCGACAGCTCACCTCGCAGGCGACGGAGAGGAATTCGCGATGCCCGGTAAGGGAAAGCACCGCCGCCCCAAGTCCAGCCCGATCACCCGTGGTTTCGTCGCGGCCGGCACCGGCGGCGCGGCCCTCGCGCTCCCGCTGCTGGGTGCCGCCGGCGCCAACGCGTCCGAACTCCCGGCCGCCCGTGCCGCGGTCCCGGCCACCGTCCCGGCCGCGGCCCCGGCCGCCGCCCTCCCCACGGCGAAGACCACCCCGGCCCCCGCCCAGCGGGCCGCGCACCGCGCCCCGTCCGTCTACACCGTGGCCCCCGGCGACTGCCTCTCGCAGATCGCCCAGGACCGCGGCATAGCCGGCGGCTGGGAGCGTCTCTACGCCGACAACCGCGAGGCCGTGGGCTCCGACCCCTCGCTGATCCACCCCGGCCTCCGACTGGACCTCGCCGGCTCCGGCAAGGCCGTGGCCGAACGGCGGCTGCCCGCCGTCCCGAAGCAGCGCACCGCCGCCACCCCCGAGCGCCAGCGCCCCGCGAGCCCGGCCACCGAACGGGCCTCCACCGAACCGGCATCCGCCGACCGGGGCACGAACGACCGCGGTACCGACGACCAGGGCTCGACCGGACCGGGTACGGGTGACCAGGGTGCGACCGAGCAGGGCTCCACCGGGCAGGAGTCCGGGACGAGCGCCTCCGCCTCCGGCTTCGTGGCCCCGGTCGTCGCCCGGATCAACACCCAGTACAAGGCCAGCGGCAGCATGTGGTCCAGCGGCTCGCACACCGGTGTGGACTTCGGCGCGACCATGGGCACCAGCGTCAAGGCCGTGGGCGCGGGCACCGTGGTCTCGGCCGGCTGGGCCGGCAGCTACGGCAACGAGGTCATCATCCGGCACGCCGACGGCCACTACTCCCAGTACGGCCACATGTCCCAGCTGTCCGTCTCGGTCGGCCAGAGCGTCACCGCCGGCACCCAGGTCGGCCTGGTCGGCTCCACCGGCAACTCCACCGGCCCGCACCTGCACTTCGAGATCCGCACCACCCAGAGCTACGGCTCGGACATCGACCCGCTGGCCTACCTCCGCTCCAAGGGCGTCACCGTCTGACCGGCGGCACCACGGCGGTCCGAGCGGTCCGGGGCCGGGAATCCGAGGCGGATTCCCGGCCCCGCCGTCTATTCCGCCCGACCGGGTGGCAAAGATCACGGTCCGTCAACCCCTGGCTACGGTCGCGTAGGTCACAGGTGTAGGTGAAGGATAAGCCGACGTGGCAGGCGACTCGACGAACTCGACATTCCAGACCATCGGCTCATACGCGGCGATCGGCGACAGCTTCACCGAAGGAGTGGGGGACCCCGGCCCGGGGGACACCTTCCTCGGCTGGGCCGACCGGCTCGCCGTCCTCCTCGCGGACCGCCGCGAGGAACACGACTTCCGCTACGCCAACCTCGCCGTCCGGGGCCGGCTGCTCGACCAGATCGTGGCCGAGCAGGTCCCCAGGGCCCGCGAGCTCGCCCCCGACCTGGTGAGCTTCTGCGCCGGCGGCAACGACATCATCCGCCCCGGCAGCGACCCCGACGACGTCGCCGAACGCTTCGAGGCGGCCGTCGCCGACCTCACCCGGGCGGTCGGCCAGGTCATGATCACCACCGGGTTCGACACCCGCGGCGTACCGGTGCTCCGCCATCTGCGGGGCAAGGTGGCCACCTACAGCGCGCACGTCCGGGCCATCGCCGACCGGTACGACTGCCCGGTCCTCGACCTCTGGTCGCTGAGGTCCGTCCAGGACCGGCGGGCCTGGGACGCCGACCGGCTGCACCTCTCCCCGGAGGGCCACACCCGGGTCGCGCTGCGCGCCGCCCAGGTGCTCGGCCTGGCCGTACCGACCGACCCCGACCAGCCCTGGCCCCCGCTCCGACCGCGCGGCTCGGCCGAGGTCACCCGGGACAATATCCATTGGGCGCGCGAACACCTCGTACCGTGGATCGGGCGGCGGCTGCGCGGGGAATCCTCCGGGGACCACGTGGAGCCCAAGCGACCGGATCTGCTGCCCCTGTGAACACGGGGGCGGGCGCCGGTCCCGGAATCCTCCGGGGCCGGTGCGCGTTGGGAAGGGCAGACACCGCGTGTACCGAACCGCCACCATCCTCCCAGGAGGCGCCTTGACCGGCTCCCGTCCCCTGCGTCAGCGACTGCGCGAGCTGCGCACCGAAGCCTTCGGCGCGGACCCCTCCGGGCCGCGCATGGAGCGCATCCTCAGCTCGCCGAACTTCGCCGACGGGGTGTTCCAGAACCCGGTCGGGGCCCGCACCAGGCCGTCCGGGTCCCGGCGCGAGTTCGCCAAGATCTACTTCCACAAGGAGCAGCGGCTCCGGCGCAGCCCCCAGGCCCCCGTCCCGGTCCACCCGACCACCCTGGCCGATCTGGCGAAACCGCCGGTCAGCGGCCTGCGGGTGACCTGGATGGGCCATTCCAGCGTGCTGGCCGAGATCGACGGGCGCCGGGTGCTCTTCGACCCGGTGTGGGGCGAGCGGTGCTCTCCGTACTCCTTCGCCGGCCCCAAGCGGCTGCACCCGGTCCCGCTGCCGCTGGCCGCGCTCGGACCGGTGGACGCCGTGGTCATCTCGCACGACCACTACGACCATCTGGACCTGCCCACGATCAAGGCCCTGGCCGCCACGGACACCGTCTTCGCCGTCCCGCTCGGCGTCGGCGCCCATCTGGAGCGCTGGGGCGTCCCGCTGTCCCGGATCCGCGAGCTCGACTGGAACGAGAGCGCCGAGATCGCCGGCCTCTCCTTCACCGCCACCCCGGCCCGGCACTTCTGCGGCCGCGGTCTGCGCAACCAGCAGCACACCCTGTGGGCCTCCTGGGTGGTCACCGGGGACCGGCACCGGATCTACCACAGCGGGGACACCGGCTACTTCCCCGGCTTCAAGGAGATCGGCGCCGCCCACGGCCCCTTCGACGCCACCATGATCCAGATCGGCGCCTACAGCGAGTACTGGCCCGACATCCACATGACCCCGCAGGAAGGGGTCCAGGCCCACCTCGACCTCCAGGGCGGCAGCGCCCACGGGGTGCTCCTGCCGATCCACTGGGGCACCTTCAACCTGGCCTTCCACTCCTGGGCCGAACCCGCCGAGTGGACCGCCGACGCGGCGGCCGACGCGGGCCAGCAGGTGGCCTCCCCGCGCCCGGGCGAGCCCTTCGAACCGGCCGGCCCGCTCCCCACCGACCCCTGGTGGCGCTCGGTGTCCCAGCCCCTCACCCACCCCTGGCGCACCGGGGACCCCCGCCCCGAACCGAACCGTCCCACCCCCGAGACCGAGCCCGACCTCGACCTGGCCACCGACCGCTGACCCGCCCCCGCCCCGTCCCACGGGGCGGGGCAGGGCTTCGCCGGCCGCGGGTTCACCGGCCCTCGGTGCGGACCCCGTGGTCCGCACGCGCGGGCGCGCTCAGGCTGACGCTCCAGATGTCGCCGTGGCCCGGCCAGTCCGCACGGTCCTCCTCGGGGTCGTCGACCACCAGGACGGAGACCCCGGTGGCCGGGTTCCGGTACTCCAGGTAGCCGCCCTGGGAGCCGCGCAGCAGGGAGTCCTCGGCGAGCCCGGCCGTGCGGAGGACGGCCGCCACCTCGGTCCACGCCGTGTACGGGGCGAACTCCACCCCGGTCGCCGCCAGCCATTCGGAGGCCAGCTCGGGGCCCTCCGGGAGCCGGTGCAGCTCCAGTGAGCCGCCGGTCAGCACCCAGCCGGGGCCGTCCGAGAAGTACAGCTCGGCCAGCCCGTAGTCCCGCCGGAGCGAGAGGCCGGGCGGGTCCTCCTCCTCGACGTACTCCAGCCGGAGGGCCGGGCCGGCGTCGGCCGGGCCCGAGGCGCCCGCCCGGAGCCCGAACAGGCTGCCGGAGGCCAGCAGGGTGGCGATGAAATCGGGTCCGGTCACGGCCAGTTCTCCAGCTTGTCGATGAGGGCCTGCATCTCGTCCTTGCGGTTGTGGTTGTTGCCCCAGTTGTGGTCCTCCATGTGCTCCTTGGCCGACCGGGCCTTCGCCAGCAGGTCCGCCCGGAGCTTCGGGTCGTTCTCCACGGCCTCCAGGGCCGTCCTGACGCTCTTGTCGGTGGCCCAGCCGGTCTTCAGCCGGATCGGTTCGGCCACCAGTGCCCCGTCCTTGTCTACGCTGATCCGGACCTCGTCCTTGCCCACGTGGATGTGGGCGCCCTTGGTCGCCCAGTCGGGGGCCACCGGGGAGACCTTGACCTTGCAGGGCTTCAGGCCCAGCGGGTCGGCCCACAGGTGCGGGTTGTCCACGTACGCGGCCGGGTTGGGCGCCGGGGCGAGGCCGAGCGGGTCCACGCTCAGATAACGGGCCGTCTCCGGATCGTAGTGCCGGTGCACGTTGTAGTGCAGCCCGGTCTCCGCGTCGAAGTACTGGCCGGGGAACCGCAGTGGGCTGTAGGCGGTGGCCCCGCTGTTCCAGGCGGTGGTGCCCCACACCGTGGAGCGGGCCTGCCAGGCGATCCCGCCGCGTTCGTCGACCAGCTCGCTCGGGGTCCCGATCAGATCGGTGACGATGGCGAAGAACCGGCTGTCCGTCTCCTCCTCGGGTGCCCCCGGTGCACCGGACGCGGCCGGGGCGAGGAGCCGTTCCGTCTGGGCGAGCGGATGGAGGCCGAGGTGGTCCCAGGTGAGGACCACCTGCCCGGCCCGGTCGGCGGTCCGGGTGGTCTGCTCGCACAGGGTGCTGCCGTCCCAGGTGAACAGGGTCTCCTCGGCCACCGCCCCCGCGGCGTCCAGCCGGCGCTTGGCCAGCCGCCGCCCCAGCGGGTCGTAGAGATAGTTCCAGACGGTCCCGTCCGGGGTGGTCACCGAGACGAGCCGGTCCTCGGCGTCCCACCGGTGGGTCCACACCTCCGGCTTCCGGGACAGCCGCTTGCGGATCCGCCGGACCACCCGGCCCTGGCCGTCGTACTCGTACCGGATCCCGCCGGCCTCCGTCACCCGGTTGCCCTCGAAGGAGCGCAGGCCCTCGGACAGTGCCAGGTCCGGGTGCAGCGCGGGCCGGTGCGCGGAGGCCAGGTTGCCGGCCGGGTCGTAGGCGTAGCGTTCCTCCCAGCCCTCGCCGACCGCGGAGGTGATCCGGCCGACCGGGTCCAGGCCGAAGCCGCGCGAGGGTGCGCCGCCGGTGCCCTCCACCGCGCCGAGGAGCCCGTCGGCGCGGTAGTGGTAGCGCCGTCCGCGCACGCTCCGGTCCCCGACCGTGAGCTGCTGTCCCACCAGCCGGCCGACCGGGTCCCAGGTGCTGCCGAGGGTGACCGTCCCGCCGAGGACCCGGCGGGTCTCCTGCCCGGCGGCGTCATGGTGGAAGCGCAGCTCCCGGCCGGCCGAGCCGAGCCGGGTCCGGTTGCCGGCCGCGTCGTACTCCCAGCTGCTGACCGCCCCGGTGGGGGTGGTGCGGCCGGTGCGGCGGCCCAGCTCGTCGTGCTCGAAGCGGAGCACCCGCCCGTCGACGGTCTCCGAGCGGAGCATGCCGTGGCGGTCGCGGAGCCAGGTGAGGGTGGCGTCCGGGCCGACGGCCCGGGCGAGGTCGTCCCCGGGGTCGTACTCGTAGGTGGTGACCCGGCCGTCGGCGTCCTTGCGGAGCACCTGGCCCAGCGCGTTGCGCTCGAACCGGACGGTCTGCCCCAGCCCGTTGGTGCGGCTGAGCAGCTGTCCGGCCGGGTCGTAGGCCCGGGTCAGGGTCCGGCCGTCGAAGTCGGTCTCGGACACCGGCCGGCCCGCGTGGTCGTAGGTGTACGTCCAGGTCAGTCCGGCCGGGTTGGTGACCGACCGGAGCCGCAGGTCGGGGTGGTGGTCGAAGGTGTGCCGGGCGCCGTCCGGGTCGGTCCGGGCGAGCAGCAGGTCGAAGTCCCCGTACTCGTAGGCGGTGGTGCCGCCGGCCGGGTCCCGGTGCCGCAGCAGATTGCCCTCGCCGTCGTACGTCCACCGGGACTCGGTGCCGTCGGGAGCGGTCCGGCGCGCGAGCCGCCCCTCCACGGTCCACTCCAGCCGGGTGGTCTCGCCGAGCGGTCCGGTGACCTCGGTGGGGCGGCCGAAGGCGTCGTAGGCGTAGCGGGTGACGGCTCCCCGGGGGTCGGTGACCTCCACCGGCCGGCCGGTGGAGTCGCACCGGAACCGGGTGGTGTGGCCGAGGGCGTCCGTGGCGGAGGCGATGCCCCCGTGGGCGTCGTAGCCGTACCGGGTGACGGCTCCGGAGGGTGCGGTCTCGGAGAGCAGGTTGCCGTGCTCGTCGAAGGACTGCCGCAGCACCGAGCCGTCGAACCACACGGTCCGGACCGGCGATCCGGCGGCGTCGTACTCGGTGGAGGCGGTGCGGCCGTCCGGGCGGGTCAGGGACAGCCGGCGGCCGTGCTCGTCGTAGCGGCAGCCGGTCACCCGGCCGAGCGGGTCCGTGTGCGACAGCAGGTGGTGGTACCGGTCGTAGGTGTAGCGGCTGGTGGCGCCGGAGGCGTCGGTGTCCGCGACGACCCGGGACCGGTGGTCGACCGTGTACCGGCGCCGGTGCCCCAGGGCGTCGGTGACGGTGGTCGCCCCGTCCTCGTAGGCGAACCGGGTGTGCAGCCGGCCGCCGACCCCGCGCTGGGAGACGCAGCGGTCCCGTTCGTCGAGGACGTAGTCGAAGCGGTGGCCGTTGGTGTCGGTCCAGGAGGTGATCCGGCCCTGCTCGTCGCAGTCGAACCGGAGCGGCCGACCGGAGGAGTCGACCACCTCGGTGAGGTGTCCGCCGGTGTAGCCGTAGTCGAGCACCCGCCCGCCGCCGGCCAGCGAGAGGGAGGTGATCCGGCCCCCGGCCGTCTCGAACAGCACCCGGTAGCCGCCGCTGTGGACGAGGCCGAGCGGGGTCCCCTCCGCGTCGAACTCCACGTCCACCGTGTTGCCGTTCCGGTCGCCGATCCGGGAGAGCCTGGCGGTGCCCCCGGCCGGGTCCTGGACCTCGAACCGCCGGTGCACGCCCTGCTCGGGGTCGGTGACGGTGTAGACCAGGCCGTCCGGATCGCGCTCCAGCGGCCAGCGCCGGCCGTGCGAGGGCAGCACCGGAAGCCCGGGGGCCGGGTGCGGGTACAGCTGGATGCCGCCGTCCTCGCGGACCAGCACCACACCCTCGGGGTCGATCTCCAGCCGGGCGTCCACGGTGCTCGCCCAGGCGGGCCCGAACCAGCGGCCGGCCCGGTACGAGGAGTCGTAGGTCCGCTCGAAGAGCAGCGGCAGGGTGCCGGGCAGCGCCAGGTCGGTCTGCGGGAGCAGCACGTGCCCGGTGGCCACGTCCACCGGGTCGCCCGCGCACACCTTGTCGGTGCCGCAGCGGGCGGGCCCGTCCGGGCCGTCCCGGTCGGTCCGGGTCCGGCCCGGCCCCTTGCCCGGCCCCTTGAGGTCCTCGGCGATGCGGGCGGCGCGGGTGCCGGTGCGGACGGCGCCGAGGCCCTTGGTGCCGACGAGTTCGGGCAGCAGCTTGCCGATGCCCTCGGAGGGGTCCTTCATGAACTGGTCGAGCATGGCCTTGCCGGTGCCCAGGGGGTCGTTGGCGGCGGTGGCCAGGCCGGTGACGGTGGAGTTGAGGTTGGTGAGGTACTCGGCGGGGTGGGTGATGTTGTACGGGTCGGTGGGGTTGACCGAGCGGACGAAGTTGACCAGGCCGGCGGTGCCCTTGACGATGCCGCCGCCGACGTGGTTCAGGTCGATCTGGAGTCCTTGGAGGCCGTCCATCGCCTGGTCCGCGTAGGAGGGCTTGGGCGGTGCCGCGTCCCGGGCGGCGGCCAGCGCCGTCTTGGCGGTCTCGGCGGCCTCGTTGCGCTGCTTGCGGGCCTCGATCACCTTGTCGTAGGCGGCCTTGATCCCGGCGGTGCCCGGGTCGGTGAACCCGGCGGGCCTGGGCGGCAGGTCGTCCTTCTCCGCCTTGACGGCGTCGTTGTAGGCGTCGACCTTGTCGTTGTAGGCGGTGCGGGCGGTCTCGGAGGCCTTCTTGGCCTTCTTGTACTCCTCGATCGCCTCCCTGGCCTGGCCCTGCGCCCATTCCACGGTCTCGGCGAACCGGGTGAGGGCGCCCTCGGCCTTCTCGAAGGCGTCGGCGGCCTTGAACCACTTGGGGGGCTGCTTGGCGACGTGCTCGGCGTAGGACTGGGCGGTGACGCCCTTGATGGCGTCGGAGTCCAGGCCCTTGATCCCGTTGCCGACCTTGTCGAAGTTGGTGCGGAAGTCGGTGAGGTGCTTGGCGTTCTCGCGGATCTTCGAGACGCTGCCGTAGACGATCTTCTTGGGGTCCTCGGTCTGGTCCAGCTCCAGTTCGGCGACCTCGGCGCCCATGGTGTTGGCCAGCGAGCGGCTCTTGTCGCGGATCCAGTCGGCGCCGTCGTCCCAGCCGGCGTCCTCGGCGAGGTCGGCGGTCTTGTCGCCCAGCCATTCGACCCCGTCGCCGATGCCCTCGACGGCCTTCTCGCCGGCGTCCTCGATGAAGTCGGGTGTGAAGTCCCGCCAGCCCATCAGCCGTTGCCCCCGCCGTTGCCCTTGGCCTGCTCCAACAGGTCGTTGAGGGAGCCGATCCGGCCGTTCTCCTTCAGGGTGTCACCGGTCTGGCTCCAGTTGTCGCCGACGTCCTTCTGCATCTGCTCGAAGGACTCGGCGCTGTAGTCCGGCTTGTAGACCTCCCACGGGGGCCGGGCGATGTCCCCCCAGGACTTCTTCTCGATGTCGTCCTCGTTCGCGTGCGGGTTGCCGTAGAGGGAGTTCACCCCGACCTTGAAGGCGCCCTGGATGTACTGGTCCTCCTCCCACATGGTGCCCGCCGCGATCCCGAGCTTCCCGGCGAGGGTGCTGGCGTCCTGCACCAGGGCCCGCACCCCCCACTCCCAGCGCTCGGCGAAGTCCTCGAAGAGATCGGCGACCCCCGGGTGCCCGGCCTCCATGCCGGTCATCGCCAGGGACTCGAAGCCGGCCCCCATGGAGGCGCCGCCCGCGGTGCCGATCTCGCGGAGACCGCCGATCGCCCCGCGCAGACCGTCGGTGATGTTCTTGACCGCGCCCTTGTCGAGCGCCAGGTCCTCGTTCCCGCTCACCGGTCCCCCTCCGGTCCGCCCCCGAACGCCCCGGCGTCCACCGCGGCCGGGTCCGGGACGATCCCGGCCACCGGCGGGAACAGCATCGAACCGTCCCCGTCGGCCACGTCCACGGCCACTCCGGTCGGGCCGTCCTGCTCGGGGACCACCGCGTCCACCAGCCGGGCGCCCAGGACGGACAGGAATTCCAGCTCCTCGTGCGGGGGCAGACCGCGCAGCTCCGCGAACCGGGCCAGCGCGGCCTCGTCGGTGAACGCGTAGATCCAGCGCACCCCGCCCTGGAAGCCGGACATCATCCCGCCGCCGGCCAGCGGGACCAGCAGCGCGGTCCGCCGGAACTCCCCGACCAGCGCGCCCGGCTCGCCCTCCCCGGCGCGTATCCGGGCGATCTCCTCCACCAAACCCATGACCAGGCCCCCGTTCGTCCGGCCGTCCAAACTACGCCATGGCCCGAACCCGCCCAAGCCGCGGGTCCGGGCGCGGTCCGGGCCGTCTCAGCCGTCTCAGCCGGCTCAGTCGGCCCGGACCACGCCCGGGGCCATGTCGTAGGTGACCCACATGGTCCGGGTGGCCACCCGGTCGTACTTGGCGCGGGCCCGGTGGTTGTCGTCCGCGGTGATCCAGCGGACCACGCTCCACCCCCGCTCGGCGGCGATCTCGCCCAGCCGGGCCAGCAGCAGGTCGGCGGCCCCGGAGCCGCGGTGCGCCGGGTCCACGAACAGGTCGTCCAGCCAGCAGCCGGTGCTCGCCGCCAGCGGGCGGGCGAACGGCCGGTAGTGGGCCAGCCCGACCAGCCGGCCCTCGGAGTCCTCCGCCACCAGCGCGTTCACCTCGTGCCCGGGGTCGTGGACCCAGGACCACACCAGGGCGGCCGCCTCCTCGGTCTGCTCCACCCGGTAGAACTCGGCGTAGCCCCGGTACAGGGGCCGCCAGCGGTCGAAGTCCTCGGGGCGGGCGGTGCGGACGGTCAGATCGGACATGCGGAAGGCTCCAGGGCTCGGAATCGGCTGCCGGCCGGACCGAGTGCGGCGGCCGGCCGGACACGATCATCGCGCAGCCGCCCGGGACCCCGACGGCCACCCTGCCGCCCGCCCGCCGCCCGCCCGCCGGGGGCGCAATCGGGCTGCCGTACGAGCGCTCCACCGCAAGCGGGAAGCCCGGCGGCGAAGTTCCCCAACTCGCCTCCGGGCGCGTGAGGATGCGGTCTAGCGTGGGTAACCGGTGATCAACACCGGGCCACCGGACCGTCCCGGGCCCGGGCCACACGTACCGAGGACGCCGATGTCCGGACCCCGTGCCGCCGCCCGTCACACCCCGTCCAAGCACGCCGTCGGCGGTCCCGGCCGGCCGATACGGCCCCAGTTGATCCGCGCCGCCCTGCTGCCCACCCTGGCCGCCGCCCTCAGCGGTGCCGCCGCCGTCATCTTCACCCTCCAACTGGGCGGCGGCGCCGGCCACCGGGACCCCCGGCTGTGGCCGGTGCTGGGCGGCTGCGCCCTGCTGGTGGCCGGGGCACTGGCCGCCGCGCTGCTCGGTGCCGAACGGGCCGGCCGCACCGTACGCGAGCGCTGCGAGGCACTGCGCCGGTCCAGTGTCCGGGGCCGACAGGAGCTGCGGGCCAACGCCGAACGGCTGGAGCGGGGCGAACCGGCCATCAGGTCCGTACGGTCCCCGGGGACCGGGACCGCTGCCGGGACCCGGTCCGGAACCGGTGCCGGACCGGGCCCCGGCGGGCGGAGCCGGGCCGCGGCCCGGGACGAGTTCTGGCCGCTCTCCCAGGAGCTGAGGGGCGCCCGGGACCTGGCCCAGAGCACCCTGACCCGGCTGGCCGGCCCGGTGGAGCGGTCCGACGGCGAACGGAAGGTGGAGGTGTCCGCCAACCTGGCCCGCCGTCTCCAGTCCCTGGTCCACCGGGAGATCGCGCTGCTGGACGGGCTGGAGGACACCGTCGAGGACCCCGACCTGCTCCGGGAGCTCTTCCGGGTCGACCACCTCGCCACCCGGATCCGCCGGCACTCCGAGAACCTGGCGGTCCTCGGCGGCGCCGCGTCCCGCCGGCAGTGGACCCGGCCGGTGGACCTGGGCGAGGTGCTGCGCTCGGCGGTCGCCGAGGTGGAGCAGTACACCCGGGTGAAGGTGGTCCCGCCGACGGGCGGGACCGTGCGCGGGCACGCCGTCGCCGACGTGGTGCACCTGATGGCCGAACTGGTGGAGAACGCCACGGTGTTCTCCACCCCCGACACCGACGTGGTGCTGCGGGCGGAGCGGGTCACCGCCGGCATCGCGGTGGAGGTGGAGGACCGGGGGCCGGGCATGCCCCCGGCCGAACAGCACCGGATGAACGCCCTGCTCGGCGACCCGGAACGGACCGAGGCGGGCCGACTGCTGGCGGACGGCCGGATCGGACTGTACGTGGTGTCCGCGCTGGCCCGCCGGCACGGGATCGCCGTGGAGCTCAAGTCCAACATCTACGGCGGGGTCCTGGCGGTGCTGGTCCTGCCGAGGGAGCTGCTCGGCGCCCATCCCTCCGCCACCGAGCGCACCGGCTCCTCCTCTCTGCTGGAACCGGCCCGGATCCCCGCGCCCCCGTCCGTCGTCCCGCAGCGCCCGCCGGCCGAGCCCCCGGTCCCGGCCGGCGGCGCCGAGCCGCGGCCGGGGCTGCCGCGGCGGCGGGCCCAGACCCATGTCGCCCCGCAGCTGCGCGAACCGGCCGCGCCCCGGCGGGCCGCCGCCGGGGCGGAGCCGGGCCCCGTGCACGACCCGGGGCTGATGGCCGCCTTCCAGCAGGGCTTCGCCCTCGCGGACACCCCGGCCGCCCCGGGCCCCTCCCCGGCCGCCGGTCCCGTACCGGCCGCCGAGCACATGGCGGCCCCCGGCCCCGCCCCGGCCCCCGGCCCCGTACCGGCACGGAACCCGTCATGACCACCGAGCGCACAGGAGCCCCGCCGATGACCCGACCGTCCGATCTGGACTGGCTGCTGAGCGGACTGGTCCAGCGCGTCCCGTACGCCCGCAGCGCGGTGCTGCTCACCGCGGACGGGCTGGTGACCTGCCGGCACGGGATCGACCCGGACAGCGCCGACCACCTGGCGGCCCTCGCCTCCGGCCTGTACTCGCTCGGCCGCAGCGCCGGCGCCCGGTTCGCCGGGGACGCCGAGGTGCGGCAGGTGGTGGTGGAACTCGACTCGGCACTGCTGTTCGTCTCCGCCGCGGGTGCCGGCACCGCCCTGGTGGTGCTCGCCGGACGGGAGGCCGACGCCGGGGTCCTCGGCTACGAGATGGCCGTCCTGGTCCGGAGCGTCCGCCCCTATCTGGCGGCCCCGCCGCGCCGCCGGGACACCGCCCCCGCCGGGTCGACGGCGGTCCCCGAATGACCACCCGGGCCGGCCGTGCCGATCCGCCCTGGCTGGACGACACCGCGGGCCGGGTGACCCGGCCGTACACGGCGAGCGGCGGCCGCACCCGCCCCGCCGTCGCCCTCGACCTGCTGTCCCAGGTCACCGCGACCGGGATCCGCCCGAGGCCCGCCCCCGGACCCGACCACACGCTCGTCCTGCGGCTGTGCGCGGGCACCGCCGCGATCTCGGTGGCCGAGCTCGCCGCCCGGCTGCGGCTGCCCGCGACCGTGGTCAAGGTGCTGGTCTCCGACCTCGTCCAGGCCGGCGCGGTGACCGCCCGGGCCCCGCACTTCCCCGACCGGCCGGCCGATGACCAGTCCCTGCTGAAGGCGGTGCTCGATGGTCTGCGCAGAAGGCTCTGAGGCCCCGGCCCCGGCACCCCCGGCCACCCTGAAGATCCTGGTCGCGGGAGGTTTCGGGGCGGGCAAGACCACCTTCGTCGGGGCGGTCAGCGAGATCCCGCCGCTGAGCACCGAGGAACTGATCAGCGGCCCCGGCGAGGACACCGACCCGCTCGACGGGATCGCCGCCAAGACCACCACCACGGTGGCCCTGGACTTCGGCCGGATCACCCTCGACGGCCGGCACGCCCTCTATCTGTTCGGCACGCCCGGGCAGGAGCGGTTCTGGTTCCTGTGGGAGGAGCTGTCCGTGGGCGCCCTCGGCGCGGTGGTGCTCGCCGACACCCGGCGGCTCGGCGACTGCTTCGCCGCCGTCGACTTCTTCGAACGCCGGGGCATCGGCTTCGTCGTCGCCGTCAACGAGTTCGACGGCGCCCACCGCTACACCGCCGAGGAGGTCCGCGAGGCGGTCGGCCTCCCGCCCGAGGTGCCGGTCGTCCGCTGCGACGCCCGGCGCACCGCCTCCGGCACGGGCATCCTCGCGGAGCTCGTCCGGCACCTGCTGACCACGGCCCGGGGGGAACGCGCACCATGACCTACCAAGAACCCGGCGGCCATCCGCCGGTACTGCTCCTCCCGGTGGACCGGGAGGCCCCGGCCCGGACCCTGCGGCTGCGCGAGCTGGGGCTGGGCGAACGCGCCGATCCGGAACTGGACGCCTTCGCCCGGCGGGTCGCCGAGACCGCCGGCACCCCCTGCGCGGGGGTCAACTTCGTCGGCGAGGAGCGCCAGTTCTTCGCCGGACTGCACCACGGCCCGGACGCCCCGGGCCGCGGCTACCCGGCCCGGGCCCTGGCCCGGGACCAGGGCTACTGCCCGTACGTGGTGGTGCGCCGGCGGGCGCTGGTGCTGGAGGACGTCCGGGACTTCGCCCGGTTCGCCGGGAACCCGGTGGTGGACGGCAGCGGGGTCCGCGCCTACCTGGGCGCTCCGCTCACCGACCGGCGCGGGGTGGTGCTGGGGACCGTGTGCGCGGTCGACCTGGCCCCGCGCCGCTGGGGTCAGGACGGACTCGCCGTGATCAAGGCCCTGGCCGCCGAACTCGTCGGCCGGATCCACCGCCGGGAGGACGCCGGAGGCTGGTGACCACCCCGTCCGGGCCCCGGCCGCCCGCGCCGCCGACCGCCTGTCGGTGCCGGGGTCTACCGTCGGTACCCGGAGAGACGGAGGCCCCTGTCATGCCGATGACCGCCGAGGACGTGCGGACGATCGCACTGTCGCTGCCGGACAGCACCGAGAAGCCCGCCTGGGGGATGCCGACGTTCCGGGTGGCCGGGAAGATGTTCGCCGCCATCGCGGACGACGACACCTCCATCGGGGTGAAGTGTCCCCAGGAGGACCGGGCCGAGCTGATCGCCGCCGAGCCGGAGAAGTTCTTCCTCCGCGCGGGCCACGACGACAACTACGCCTGGCTGCGGGTCCGCCTCGCGGCCCTGGAGGACGCCGCCGAACTGCGGGCGATCCTGGCCGACGCATGGCGCCAGGCCGCCCCCAAGCGGCTGGCCGCCGCCCACCCCGAGCTCGGCGCGGCGGCGGCCCAGGACGGCTGACCTGCGGCCCGCCGCGCGGGCGCCGGAGCGCCCGGCGCAAAAGGTGCGCGCGAGGACCCCGCGGAGTGCGGTATCGTTCTCCTGCGCGTTCAACCAGGGGAAACCCCAGGTCAACGGGCATCGGGACGTGGCGCAGCTTGGTAGCGCACTTGACTGGGGGTCAAGGGGTCGCAGGTTCAAATCCTGTCGTCCCGACGGTGTTCCACACACGTCGGAAGCATGTAAGAGGCCGTTCTCT
The DNA here is from genome assembly GCF_055576225.1 of Streptomyces sp. NPDC033845. Lineage (NCBI taxonomy): Bacteria > Bacillati > Actinomycetota > Actinomycetes > Kitasatosporales > Streptomycetaceae > Streptomyces > Streptomyces sp. NPDC033845. The sequence continues at coordinate 279,715 of NZ_JBVIRI010000004.1, forward strand.
CATCGGATGAGAGAACGGCCTTTTTGCGTGTCCGGGCCCGGATTGCGATCGGATTTCGATCGGGGGGACCGCTGGGGCGCAAGAAATCCGGTCGGGTTAGCATATGAGCGCCGCCTAGCTCGAAAGATGGACCTGTGACTGTCAACGAGGACTCGTTCACCAACTGGAAAAACCGCGAAGAGATCGCGGAATCGATGATCCCGATCATCGGGAAGCTCCACCGGGAGCGGGACGTCACGATCCTGCTGCACAGCCGCTCCCTGGTGAACAAGTCAGTGGTCAGCATCCTCAAGACCCACCGCTTCGCCCGTCAGATCGACGGCGAGGAGCTCTCGGTCACCGAGACCCTGCCGTTCCTGCAGGTGCTCACCACCCTGGACCTGGGCCCGTCCCAGATCGACATCGGCATGCTCGCCGCCACGTACAAGACCGACGACCGCGGGCTGTCCGTGGCCGAGTTCACCGCCGAGGCCGTCGCCGGCGCCACCGGTGACAACAAGATCGAGCGCCGCGAGTCCCGTGACGTCGTGCTCTACGGCTTCGGCCGCATCGGCCGCCTGGTGGCCCGCCTGCTGGTCGAGAAGGCCGGCTCCGGCAACGGCCTGCGGCTGCGCGCCATCGTCGTCCGCCAGGGCGGCGACCAGGACATCGTCAAGCGCGCCTCGCTGCTGCGCCGCGACTCCATCCACGGCCAGTTCCAGGGCACCATCACCGTGGACGAGGCCACCAACACGATCATCGCCAACGGCAACGCCATCAAGGTGATCTACGCCAACGACCCCTCCGAGGTCGACTACACGGCGCACGGCATCAAGAACGCCATCCTGATCGACAACACCGGCAAGTGGCGCGACCGCGAGGGCCTCTCCAAGCACCTGCGCCCCGGTATCGAGAAGGTCGTGCTGACCGCCCCGGGCAAGGGCGACGTCCCGAACATCGTCCACGGCGTCAACCACGACATGATCAAGCCGGACGAGCAGATCCTGTCCTGCGCCTCCTGCACCACCAACGCCATCGTCCCGCCCCTCAAGGCCATGGACGACGAGTACGGCGTGCTGCGCGGCCACGTCGAGACGGTCCACTCGTTCACCAACGACCAGAACCTGCTCGACAACTACCACAAGGCCGACCGCCGGGGCCGTTCCGCGCCGCTGAACATGGTCATCACGGAGACCGGTGCGGCCTCCGCCGTCGCCAAGGCCCTCCCGGACCTCAAGGCGCCGATCACCGGCAGCTCGATCCGCGTCCCCGTCCCGGACGTCTCGATCGCGATCCTCAGCCTGCGGCTGGGCCGCGAGACCACCCGGGAGGAGGTCCTGGAGTACCTCCGCGACGTCTCGCTGAACTCCCCGCTGAAGCGCCAGATCGACTTCACCACCGCGCCCGACGCCGTCTCCATGGACTTCGTCGGCTCCCGCCACGCCTCGATCGTGGACGCCGGCGCGACCAAGGTCGACGGGGACAACGCGATCCTCTACCTCTGGTACGACAACGAGTTCGGCTACTCCTGCCAGGTCATCCGGGTCGTCCAGCACGTCTCCGGGGTCGAGTACCCGACCTACCCGGTCCCCGGCGTCTGATCACCGCCCGACCGGCACCGCGCGAAGGCCGTCTCCCCGTCCGGGAGGCGGCCTTCCGCCGTCAGAGCCCGTAACGGCGGGCCGACTCCTCCTCCTTGGCCAGCCGGTGCAGGGCCCGCAGCACCGGCTCGTACAGCACCGCCCCCACCACCGCGGCCTCGGCCTTCTCCGCCTCGGCCGGATAGGTGTCCAGCCGGTCCAGGTCGCGGACGGCCGCCCGGTGCATCAGCTCGGCGTACGGGGCCATCAGCGCGGCGTCGCAGGGGTAGCCGAGCCGGATCAGGGCGGCGGCCGCGGCCACCAGGGAGCGGTACACGGGGGAGAGCGGGCCGAGCTCGCGGGCGGTGGACCAGCCGGCCTCCGCCAGCAGCCGGTCCACCTCGGCCCGCGCGGTGGCCACGGCCGGGTCCGACTCGTCCGGGTCCGGCCCCTGCGGCAGTGCCCACAGGGCCGCGCCCAGCCGGATGGTCCGGCTCAGGGTCTCGTCGTCCACGTACCGGAGCACCTCGCGGGCCGAGGCCACCGGCACCCGCCCCACCTGGATCAGCGCCCGCACCAGCCGCAGCCGGCGCAGGTGCTCCTCCGCGTACTCGGCGGTGGTGGCCCCGATCTGGCGGCCGGGCGGCAGCAGGCCCTCGCGCAGGTAGTACTTGATCGTGGCGATGGAGACCCCGCTCCGTTCGCTCAGTTCGCCCAGTCGCATCCCTTGCGCCCTTCCCTTGGTGAGCGCCACTATCCAAGCATCGAGTCTTGGATAGTGCTGTTATCCAACAGGGGAGGAAACCGTGTCCGCCATCTTCAGGTCCGGCACCGAGAGGTCCGGGACCGACAGGTCCGGGCGTGCGCCGATACCGGGGCGCACCACCGCCGCGCGCGAGGGCGAGGCGGTGGTGCTGCTGATCGGCATGCGCATCAACCGCTTCCGGGCGGTCCACCACTGGCTGCCGGTGCTCCTCGCCATGCCGAGGATGCTCCGCGAACTCGCCCGGGACCCGGGCCGCGGCCTCCTCGGCCACGTCCTGCTGACCGCCTCGCCGCGCACCTACTACGTGGTCCAGTACTGGGAGTCCAAGGAGAAGCTCTACGCCTGGGCCACCGCCCCCGACACCCACCACCACCGGATGTGGACCCTGCTCAACCGCCGGGACCGGGAGGGCGGGTCCCGGCAGCACGTCGGGCTGTGGCACGAGACCTACATCGCCCCCGAGGGCTGCTACGAGTCGATCTACTTCGACATGCCGCCCTTCGGACTGGCCGCCGCCAGCGGGGTGCTGCCCGTCGAGCGGCGCGGCGCGCGGGCCGCCGACCGGTTCGCGCACCGGGCCGGCGGCGGCGGCGCGGAGAACACCCCCTAGGGTGGCGTCCATGGAGTCGTACACCATCGGACAGGCGGCCCGGCTGCTCGGCGTCAGCGTCGACACGGCCCGCCGCTGGGCGGACGCGGACCGCTTCCCCACCCATCGCGAGGGCACCCGCCGGATGGTCGCCGGGCCGGACCTGGCGGCCTTCTGCGTGACCGTCGCCAAGGAGGCCGCGGAAGGCGACGAGGTCCCCTACACCTCGGCGCGGAACGCCTTCCCCGGCATCGTCACCGCCGTCAAGCTCGGCATCGTCGAGGCGCAGGTGGAGATCCAGGCCGGGCCGCACCGCATCGTGTCCCTGCTGACCCGGGAGGCGGTGGAGGAACTCGGCCTGGAGGTCGGCGCGCAGGCCACCGCACGGGTGAAGTCCACCAGCGTCTTCATCGACCGCAACTGACCCCGGGCCCCTGCCCGGACCGGTGGCCACCCCCTAGCCTGGGACCGGCGTTCCGGGGGTCCGGAATCCCGAGGACCGGCGGGAAGGGGACAGCGGTGGACGGGCAGGGACAGGGACAGGGTCAGGGGCCGGTTTCGGCGGCGGAGCTGTTCGACGGGGTGGGTGCCGCGTACGAGGAGGTCTTCGGCCGGGTGCCCGCCCAACTGGAGGCGCTGGACTGGCTGACCGCCCGGCTGCCGGCCGGGGCGAGGGTCCTGGACATCGGCAGCGGCACCGGGCGGCCGGCCGCCGAGGTCCTGGTGCGGGCCGGCTGCGAGGTCACCGGCCTCGACGTGTCCCCGGCCATGGTCGACCTGGCCCGCGCCCAGGTGCCGGGCGCCCGTTTCGAACTGGCCGACGTCCGGACCCACCGGGCGCCGGACGGCGGGTTCGACGCGGTCTGCGCCTTCTTCCCGCTGCTGATGATGAGCCGGCCCGAGATCGACGGGGTGCTCCGCCGGATCGCCCGCTGGCTCGCCCCCGGCGGGTACTTCGTCCTGGCCACCGTGCCCGCCGACGTGGCCGATCTGGAGATCGAGTGGATGGGCCGGCCGGTCCGGGTCTCCAGCTACTCCGCCGAGGAGTACCTGCGCCGGCTCGACGAGGACTGCGGGCTGGAGGTGCTGCACCACTCCGTCTCCACCTTCCGGCCGGACAGCGAACTGGCACCGCCGGAGGAGCACCTGTTCTGCTACGCCCGCAGGCCCTGAGCCCCGGCCGTCCCGGCACCGGCCGCTCCGGCCCGATCGGGCCGGAGCGGGCGCGGGGGCCGGGGGTCAGCCCGCCGGGACCACCGCCACCGGGCACCGGGCGTGCTGGAGCGCCGCGTTGGCCACCGACCCGAGCCGGGAGGAGTCGGCGCCCCGACGGCCCCGGTGCCGGGCGACCACCAGCAGGGCCGCCGACCCCGACCGGTCCACCAGCTGTCCCGCGGCGTCCCCCGGACCCACCATGGTCTGTACGGACAGCCCCGGGAACTCGGTAGCGAACGGGGCCAGCCGCTCCTGCTGGGCGAGCCCGATCTCCCGCAGCAGCGGAGCCGCGTCCTGGTCCGCGGGGCCCGGTGCCGGTGCGCCGATCAGCGGCAGCGGCGAGACCGGGTCGGTGAACGCGGTCAGCGCCACCAGACCGGTGCCCAGCGCGGCGGCCTGCCGGAACGCGAACCCGATCACCGCGTCGGAGCTCTCCGCGGGCTCCAGCCCCAGCACCACCGGGCCGGCCGGCCGGGCCGGATCGGTCGAGGCCCGCGCCGCGTGCGGGACCACCACCACCGGGCAGGGGGCCGAGGTGGCACACGCCCGGCTGGTGGAACCCAGCAGCAGGCTGGCGAAACCGCCGCGCCCGCGCGAGCCGAGCACCAGCATCCGGGCCCCCGCCGCCCGCCCGATGAGCGCCTCGGTGACCTCCCCGTCCAGCGAGGCGTACCGGACCGGCGGAAGGGCCCCGCGGTCCGCCCGCTCCGCCACGGCCGAGCGGATCCCCTCGACGACCGGGTCCGGGACCTCCTGGCCCGGCGCCGGATCCCCGACCATGGCCGACCGGCGGGCCTGCCAGAACTGCGCGTGCCCGGGCATCACATGGGCGACCAGCACCTCGGCGCCGAGCGCACGGCCCGCCGGGAGGGCCCAGTCGAGGGCCTTGAGACTGTGCTCGGACCCGTCCACCGCCACCACGATCGGACCGTCCGCATTCATGCCATCAGTGATCATCTGTCCAGGATTGCACCGACGGGGGCCGGACGCGCTCCCGCCCCGGCCGCCGGGCGCGTGAACCGGATCACTCCAGCAGCCGGTGCAGCGCCCCGGCGAACGCCGACACGAACGACTCCCGGTCCGTCTCCGGCAGCAGGTCGAGGGACAGATAGGGGTTGAGGTCCTCCAGCTCCACCAGCAGCAGTCCGCCCTCCGGGGTGCGGCAGGCGTCCACCCGCTGGACCCCGTGGTCCACGGTGTTCCAGTCGACGAACCGCCGGGCGAACCGCAGGTCCTCCTCGGTGGGCCGGTACCGCTCCAGCACCCACCGCTCCTCCGGGCGCGGCGCGTACAGGGCGTACTGGAAGTCGGAGTCCACGAAGTAGAACGACACCTCGTACCGGAACGGGATCCGCGGCTGGACCAGCAGGGTGCCCGGGTCGGCCGCCCCGAGGGCCGCCGGGAGCTCCCCGAACGGCAGGAAGCGCAGGCCGATGGAGTCCGCGCCCTGCTTGGGCTTCACCGCGTACTCGGCCGCCTCCGGCAGCCGGTCCAGGTCCCCGGCCCGGTCCACGGTGGGGATCACCGGGAGGCCGGCGGCGGTGAGCTCCAGCAGGTACTCCTTGCCGGCCATGTCGGCGCGGCCGGTGAGCTGGTTGTAGACCCGGGTGCCGCGCCGGGCCGCCAGCTCGCGGAACGCGTCGTAGGCCTCCCGGTGGCGCAGGACCGGGCCGCTGTTGCGGACCACCACGGCGTCGAAGGCGTCCAGCAGGGCCGCCGCGTCGAGCGGATGGCACAGGGCCAGGTCGAACTCCTCGCGGAGCCGGCCGGTGAGGAAGACGTCCTCGTCGCCGTACCGGCGGCCGCGGGCCGGGTACCCCAGGTCGGTGACGTACAACAGGCGGGGTCGGTGGGGCATGGGTCCTCTTCTCCGGTCCTGCGGCGGTGTACCGGGCACGCTATCCGCAGCTCGGCGCGGGGCCCCCGCGCGGGGTGTCGGCGGGTGCCGGGGCGGGTTCCGTGACGGACGATGGCGGGGTGGACCGGGAGGACGAGGCGCTGCGCGCGCGGCTGCGGGCGATGGAGGACGCCGTCGGGCTGATCGGCACGAGCTCCGACGAGACGGCCGTCTGCCGGGAACTGGCCGCCTTCCTGTTCCGGAACCTCTGCGACGCGGTCGCGGTGGACCTGGTGGGGTCCGCCGGGGACGCGGACGAGGCGGCCGACGAGGGCGCGGATGCGGGTGACGGGGACGGCGGGGTCGGCGGCGGCGGTGCGGGCCGGTCCCGGCGGGTGGCGGCCGCCGGGCCGCCGGAGCTGCTGGCCGAACCCGGGCCCACGGCCGGCGCGGCCGGCGGCGGCGACGGGGTCCCGGCCGTACGGGCCCTGGACGGACCGCATCCCATCGCCGCCTGGGCGGCCCGAACCGGCGGCACCCCGACGCACCTGGTGTCGGTGCCGCTGGTCGCCAGGGACCGGGTCTACGGCCGGGTGCTCGCGGTCCGCGGCCGCGGCGGGGCCTTCAGCGACCACGAGGCCGCCACCGTGCACTTCGCCGCCCGGCTCGCCGCGGTGCACCTCGGGCACGCCCGCCGGCTGGCCGCCACCGAGCGGACCGCCCTCAACCTCCAGCGGGCCCTGGTCGCCGAGCCGGGCCGGCCGCACCCCAACCTGGAGGTCGCCAGCCGCTATCTGCCGGTCGGTCCCCGGGCCCTGGTCGGCGGGGACTGGTTCGAGACGGTCCGGCTGCACTTCGGCCGCACCCTGCTGGTGGTCGGCGACGTGATGGGGCACGGGCTGGACGCGGCGGTGGACATGAACGCCTACCGCTCCACCCTCCGCGACGTGGCCGGCACCGATCTGGCCCCGCACCGGGTGCTGCGCCAGCTGGACGCGCTGGTCGCGGAGGACGGGGCCCGCCGGCCGGCCACCTGTCTGCTGGTCCGGGTGGACCCCGCCCGCCGGGTGGCCGTGTTCGCCAGCGCCGGGCACCTGCCGCCCGCCGTGTTCGCGGCGGACGGCACCGGGGCGGTCCTGGAGCTGCCGGTGGGGCCTCCGCTGGGCACCGGGGTGGGCGGCTACGAGTCGGTGGTGCGGGAACTCGACCCGGCGGAGACCCTGCTGATGTTCACCGACGGACTGGTGGAACGGCGCGGCGAGGACATCGACGCCTCGCTGGCCCGGCTGGCCGGGCTGCGGATGGCGGCCGGGGCCACGGTGCCCGAGGTGGTGGACGCCGTGGTGGCGGGGCTGGACGCCCGGCACGCCGAGGACGACGTGGCCGTGCTCGCGGCCCGGGCCCGGGCCCGGGCCAGGCCGGCCGCCGCCCCGCCACCCGTCTGACCGGCCCGGGGGCTCGGCTCCGGGTCGAAGCCGAGTCCCCGGCCGCGGGCCGGCCCCGCTCCGGGCCCCCGGGTCAGTCCAGCAGGCGGTGGGCCTGGCCGACCGCCGTGGACAGTTCGCGGACCTGCGGGTCCTCGGTACGGGCGGCCAGCCGGTCGGCGATCTCCGACAGCCGGCCGAGCGGGACCGCCCCGGGGACGGGCTGCCAGCCGCCGGAGCGCTCGCGGAGCGCCGAGGCCAGATAGGCGGCCACCGCCGTCACCTGGAACCGGGCGCCCGCACCGGATCCGGTGACGGCGGTCCCGGTGCCGGTGCGGGTCACTGCACCGGCGCCCCCGGTCTCGTACCAGGCGGGACCGCCGGTCAGGGCGGCCGCCTCGATCCGGCCGGACTCCTCGTGCGGGGCCCGGCCGGCCGGGTCGAGCCAGCGGACCGTGGCCGTGGCCACCTGCCCGGCCGCGCCGGGCCGCAGACGTACCGCGTACAGGGCGGTCACGGTGTGGCCCGGGCCGACCTCGCCGCCGTCCACCGAGTCGTCACGGAAGGAGTCGTCGGCCACCCGCCGGTTGTCGTAGCCGATCAGCCGGAAGGACTGCACGTTGGCTGGGTCGAAGGCGACCTGGGCCTTGGCGTCCCGGGCCCGGAGCTCGATCTGCGCGGGCAGCTCCTCGCAGAACACCCGGCGGGCCTCCTCGTCCTCCGAGACGTACACCGTGTGCCCGTCGCCCCGGTCCACCAGCCGCTCCATGAACGCGTCGTTGTAGTCGCTGCCCACGCCCACCCCGAACAGGGTGATCCCGTGGGTCCGGCGGGCCCTGTCGATCCGCTCCAGCAGCAGGTCGGCGGAGGTGGTGCCGGTGTTGGCGAGGGCGTCGGAGAGCAGCACCACCCGGTTGGTGGCGCCCGGCCGGCGGGCCTCGACGGCCAGCTCGTAGCCCCGGACCACCCCGGCCTCCACATTGGTGGAGTCGGTGGGCTGGAGCGAGTCCACGACCTGGTGCACCCGGGCGCGGTTGCCGCCCAGCCGGGTCATCGGCAGCCGGGTCGAGGCCTCGCCGCTGAAGGCCACCACGGCCACCGAGTCGTCGTCGCGCAGCCGGTCCGTCATCAGGGCCATCGATCTGCGGACCAGGTCCAGGCGTCCGGGCTCGGCCATGGAACCGGAGATGTCGACGACGAAGGTGAGGGCGGCGGGCGGCCGTCCGGCGCCGCCCCGCCCCTCCCGGGTGGCCAGGCCGACGCGCAGCAGCGACCAGCCGGGCTCGTCGGTGCGGGCCCCGTCCACGGTCACCGAGAAGCCGTCGCCCTCCGGACGCTCGTAGTCCTGCCGGAAGCTGTTGACGAACTCCTCCGGCCGGACCGTGTCCGGCTCGGGCAGCCGGCCGTCGGTGAGGGTCCGGCGGGCGTAGCCGTAGCTGGCGGTGTCCACGTCCAGGGCGAAGGTGGACAGGTAGTCGGCGGGCGGCGCGGTGGGCGCCCGGCCGTCGTCCTCGCCCTCCCGGGCTCCGGAACCCTCGACGGAGGCCGGACCGCTGGGCCGGGCGGGCGCCGGGAAGGCGTCGGGACGGTCGGCCCCGCCGCCGGTGCCGCCCCCGGACCCGCCGCCGGTGCCCTGCTCAAAGTGGCGTGCCGTGCCCCGGTCCCCGCTGTTGCCGTCGTGTCCGCAGCCGGTTAGCAGCAGCGCACCGGCCGCCGCCGCGGCGATCAGCCGCCCGTACCGCATCCGTGTCCGCGTCTGCGTCCGCGTCCGTGGTTGTGACCGGGTGGCCGGCCGCCGGGCCGCCGGTGTGTCCGCGCGCGGGTCCGCGGGTCTGTCCGGAGTCGTCGCCATCGTTTCCCCCAACGTGTCTGGGACCGTTGTCTCGGAGACTGTGACGTTCGGGGCGCGCGGTCGGCACCGCCCGGGGGGTTGCGGATCCGTCTCGAACCGGCAACGGATCACAACACGGCGTCCCGGCAAGGCCGTTCGGGGTCGGGGTCGGGGTCGGGGTCGGGGGCGGGGTCGGGTGGCGGTCAGGGGCGGGCGCCGGTGGCCTGGGCGTAGAGCCGGCGCAGGTCCGGGCCGAAGTAGGAGCTGTAGGAGACGTCCGGGGAGTTCCCGCCGGCCTGGTAGCCGCCGATCACCCCGATCACCCGGCCGGTGCGGGTCCGCGGGTCGTAGCCGGTGAGGAACGGGCCGCCGCTGGTGCCGCCCGGATAGCCGGTACAGGCGATCCGCAGGAAGGAGCCGGGGCTGCGCGGATCGCGGCTGGTGAAGCGGGTGGTGCGGTTCACACAGAGGCGCGGGCGGGCGGCCCCGCCCGGATGGCCGATCAGCCGGACCGAGGGATGCGCGTAACCCGGCTCCGCGCCCAGCCGGTTGGCGCCGACCACGGACTGCAGCGGGCGTCCGCCGGGGCCGGGTCCCACCTGCGCGAACGCGAAGTCGAGGGCGGCGGCCCGGACGGCGCCGCGCTGCCGGTAGCGCGGGTCGATCCAGATCCGCCGGACCGGGAACGTGCCGTACGGGCGGGGGCGCGCGGCCGTGTAGCGGGGGACGAAGGCGATCTGCCGGGCCTCGCGCCCGGTCAGGCAGTGGGCGGCGGTGAGCACCAGGTCGCGCCGGGGGGAGGCCACCGCGCTGGCGGTGCAGAAGTAGGCGCTCTTGCCGCGGAGCAGGAACAGCCGTCCGACCACCGGGATCCCGTCGAAGTCCTGACCCCGGCCGGACGCGGTGCCGGAGACGGTGAGGGCGGGGGTGTGCGCGGGGGCGGTGCCGGTGGGAGCGGTGGGCGGGCCCGTGACGGGCCGGGCCGAGGCCATCCGTTCCGGGGTCCAGAACTCGGCGGCCCGCCGGGCCGACCAGCCCGGGACGGCGGCGGCCACCGCCACCGCCGCGCCGGACGGCCCGCGAACGGAAGCGGACGGGGGAGCGGGTGCGGGGGAGGAGGGGCCCGGGCAGGCGGCGGCCGCCACCGTGGCCGCGACCACCGCCGCCGTCGCCGCCAGGGCGCTGAACAGACGCATGGCCCCCACCCTCGCCCGGCCCGCCCCGAAACCCGGGCAGCCCCGGCCGCACGGTCCCCCGTCGGGCCGATCCGTTCGATCCGTCAAGTACTTGACCCGCCGGTAACCGGGGAATTAGGTTCTGGCCGCCTGGTCCGTGCGTGGACGGGCTCCACACCGTCCACCGGGGGGACAGATGAAGTACTACCTGCGGGTTCTCAAGCAGTACGCGGTGTTCGGCGGCCGGGCCCGGCGGCAGGACTTCTGGCTGTTCGAGCTCTTCAACTCGATCATCTACGTGCCCCTGCTGATCATCGACGTGACGACCACCGGGCTCCCGCTGCTGACCGGACTGTTCGGCCTCGCGATCACCCTGCCCGCGCTCGGCGTCACCGTCCGGCGGCTCCACGACACCGGCAAGACCGGCTGGTGGGTGCTGCTCGGGATCATCCCGCTGCTGGGCACGATCATCCTGCTGGTCCTGATGGCCACCGAGGGCGACCCGGGGGACAACAAGTACGGACCCAGCCCCAAGGCCGTCCCGGTCCACTGAGCCGCCACCGGCGCCGGAGCGTTCCGCCGCCGGTCCCGTACGGGTCGTCGACGATCTGTTCGGGACCGGCGGCTTCGTTGTCCTCAGGCTGAGATATCTTGATGTCGAGCAATGTTGCAGACGAGAGACGCATACGTGGAGCGGAGCATCCGGTGACTGACTCGACCATCATCTACACCCACACTGACGAGGCCCCGGCCCTCGCGACGCATTCCTTCCTGCCTGTGATCCAGGCGTACGCGTCGACCGCCGGTGTGACCGTCGAGACCCGCGACATCTCCCTGGCCGGCCGGATCATCGCGAGCTTCCCGGAGTACCTGGAGGAGGGGCAGCGCATCGCCGACGCCCTCGCCGAGCTCGGCGAGCTGGCCAAGACGCCCCAGGCCAACATCATCAAGCTGCCGAACATCTCGGCCTCCATCCCGCAGCTCAAGGCCGCCGTGGCCGAGCTCCAGGGCCAGGGCTACGCCCTCCCGGACTACCCGGACGACCCGAAGACCGACGAGGAGCGCGAGGTCCGCGCCCGCTACGACAAGGTCAAGGGCTCCGCCGTCAACCCGGTGCTGCGCGAGGGCAACTCCGACCGCCGCGCCCCCGCGTCGGTCAAGAAGTACGCCCAGACCCACCCGCACCGCATGGGCGCCTGGACCCCCGAGTCCAAGACCAACGTGGCCACCATGGGCGAGAACGACTTCCGCTCCACTGAGAAGTCCGCGGTGATCGCCGAGGCCGGCACCCTCCGCATCGAGCACGTGGACGCCGACGGCGCCGTCACGGTGCTCCGCGAGTCCGTACCGGTCCTCGCCGGCGAGGTCGTCGACGCCTCCGTCCTGCACGTGGACGCGCTGCGCACCTTCCTCAACGACCAGATCGAGCGCGCCAAGGCCGAGGGCATCCTGTTCTCCGTGCACCTCAAGGCCACCATGATGAAGGTCTCCGACCCCATCGTCTTCGGCCACGTGGTCCGCGCCTTCCTCCCGAAGACCTTCGCCCGCTACGGCGAGACCCTCGCCGCCGCCGGCCTCTCGCCCAACGACGGCCTCGGCGCCATCCTGGCCGGCCTGTCCGCGCTGCCCGAGGGCGACGCGATCAAGGCCTCCGTGGACGCCGAGATCGCCGAGGGCCCGGCCCTGGCCATGGTCGACTCGGACAAGGGCATCACCAACCTGCACGTGCCCTCCGACGTGATCGTCGACGCCTCGATGCCGGCCATGATCCGCACCTCCGGCCACATGTGGGGCCCCGACGGCAACGAGGCCGACACCCTCGCCGTCCTCCCCGACAGCAGCTACGCGGGCGTCTACCAGGCCGTCATCGACGACTGCCGCGCCCACGGCGCCTTCGACCCGGCCACCATGGGCTCGGTGCCGAACGTCGGTCTGATGGCCCAGAAGGCCGAGGAGTACGGCAGCCACGACAAGACCTTCGAGATCGCCGCCGCGGGCACCGTCCGCCTGGTCGACGCCGAGGGCACCACGGTCCTGGAGCAGGAGGTCGCCAAGGGCGACGTCTTCCGCGCCTGCCAGACCAAGGACCTGCCCATCCAGGACTGGGTCAAGCTGGCCGTCACCCGCGCCCGCGCCACCGGCGTCCCGGCCGTCTTCTGGCTCGACGAGGACCGCGCCCACGACGCGCAGCTGATCGCCAAGGTGAACACCTACCTCGCCGACCACGACACCGACGGCCTGACCATCAAGATCCTCTCCCCGGTCAAGGCCACCGCCTACTCCCTGGAGCGCATCCGCCGCGGCGAGGACACCATCTCGGTCACCGGCAACGTGCTCCGCGACTACCTCACCGACCTCTTCCCCATCCTGGAGCTGGGCACCAGCGCCAAGATGCTGTCGGTGGTCCCGCTGATGAACGGCGGCGGCCTCTTCGAGACGGGCGCCGGCGGCTCCGCCCCCAAGCACGTCCAGCAGCTGGTCAAGGAGAACTACCTGCGCTGGGACTCGCTCGGCGAGTTCCTCGCGCTGGCCGTCTCCTTCGAGCACCTGGCGACCACCACCGGCAACGCCAGCGCCCAGGTGCTGGCCGACACCCTGGACCGGGCCACCGGCACCTTCCTCAACGAGGACAAGTCGCCGTCCCGCCGCCTCGGCGGGATCGACAACCGCGGCAGCCACTTCTACCTGGCCCTGTACTGGGCGCAGGAGCTGGCCCGCCAGACGGACGCCCCGAAGCTGGCGGCCGCCTTCGACCCGCTGGCCAAGACCCTCGCCGAGTCCGAGGAGAAGATCGTGGCCGAGCTGATCGCGGTCCAGGGCTCCCCGGCCGACATCGGCGGCTACTTCCAGCCGTCGGTGGAGAAGGCGTCGGCGGTCATGCGGCCGTCCGCCACCCTCAACCAGGCCCTCACCCTGCTGACCAACTGATCTACTGACCAGCTGATCTACTGACCGGCTGATCCGCTGACCAGCTGACCCACCCGGCCCGGCAGGGCCGGCGCACGGCCGCCGCCCGTTCCGCCCCCGACCGATATCAGGTTGTGGGCGGGGCGGGCGGCGCACTATCAAGGGGCGGTGATCGAAGGACAGCTGACGGCCCTGCGGGCCCGCCTCCCCGAAGACGTACCGGTCCTGCACGCCGAGCTGTACGAGGACGTGCCCATCCGCGTCCGGGCCGACGCCCGGCCCTGGCGGCCGATCGGCGCCGACAGCGGGCACTCGCCGTTCCTCCCGGGCGCCCCCTCCGAGGGCGTCGCCGTGTTCTCGCTGGTGGACCGGGACAGCGGGGAACTGGCCGGCGAGGCGCTGCTCGGACTGCTCGCCGGGGAATGGGTGCGGCCCGGCTGGCTGCGGTGAGCCCATGGCCCCGGTCGGGCCGGTCCGCTAGCGTTCGGCACAGGGAATTCGGGGGAGGGCCTGTGGCGTACCGGAACGCGTCCCGTGCCGGAGTGGTCGGCGCCGGCTCCGCGCTGTTGGGCTGGGCGACCGCCGCCGCACTGCTGACCGTACCGCTGGTGGTGGAGCGGATGCTCGAATCCCGTTCACCCTCCAGGGAGTTGACCGGGTTCGGCGCATACGCGCTGGTCCACGCGGTGGCGTTGGGGGCCGCGCTCGTGGTGACCGCCTCCGCAGGACGGCAGCGCCCGCTGGTCTGGTGGCTGCTGTTCGCCCGGACCGCCGTGCTGTACGCGGCCGTTCTGGCCGCCACCCGCTGGGCGGACGGCCGGATCGGCCGGGAACCGGAACTGTGGGCGGTGTGGGCGGCGGCCGTGATCGGGGCGGCCGCGCTGGTCGCGGCGGCCTTCCTGGGCGCCGTACGGCTCTGGGACCGCCGGGGAGGGGCGGGCGCGGCCGGGGCGGCCGCCCGCCGCAAGGGGCCCGCCTTCGGAAGGCGCCCCGCGGCGGGCCAGATCTGGGTGGCCATGGTCCCGCTCCGGGACGAGCCCCGGGACGCCCTCCGGCACTACTGCGTGATCCTCCGGACCCGGTTCCTGCACGCCGAGGTCCTCCAGATCACCAGCAAGAACAAGGACGGCCGCCGGGACTTCATCCGACTGCCCAACGAGGGCTGGCACGAGCACAGGGACGTCCCGCACTGGGTGGAGATCGGACTGGAGCCCCGCCGGGTCCGCTACGGCCGCTTCCTCGCCGCCCGGCCCCAGGGCCGCTGCCCGGAGGAGACCTGGCGACGGCTCCGGGCCAGCGGCCGGGTGCTCTCCTCCCACTGACCGGCGAACCGTCGATTCCCGGGAACGGCAAAGAACCGGCGCAGGACTTCGGCGCCTCCTTCCAGCAGGTCCAAGGGGTGGTCCTCGGCTACCTCCTCACCCTCACCACCGTGATCGTCTCGGTCGGACGGCTGGGCGACCTCCTCGGCCGCCGCCGGCAGCAGGGCCGCGCCCGGCCGCCGGCCGGACCGGCTTCGACCGGTCCGGCACCGGACTGCCGGCCCTGACCCTGGCCGCCACGGCCGCCCTCACCCTGCTGGCCTGCGCGGTGGCCCTGGTGACCCGGCCCCCGGCGGTCCGCCCGCTCAGGAGCGTCCCGGACCGGGGGTGACGGCGGGGACGGCGGGGTCGGCGGCGACGCGGAAGCCGATGTTGCCGGCCGAGCTGTCCGGGGTGTTGCGGGTGCGGGCGGCCACCCGGTAGCGGTTGCAGTAGGAGTCGTGGCACATGTGGGAGCCGCCCCGCATGGCGCGTTCCGGGCCGGCGTCCGGGCGGAAGCGGTCCGCGCACCACTCCCAGACGTTGCCGACCGTGTTGTAGAGGCCGTAGCCGTTGGGGCGGAAGGACTTGGCGGGGGCGGTGCCCGCGTAGCCGTCGGCCCGGGTGTTGTGGACCGGGAAGTCGCCGTTCCAGATGTTGCACATGAACCGTCCGCCGGGGCGGAGTTCGTCCCCCCAGGGGTAGCGGGCCTGCTCCAGCCCGCCGCGGGCCGCGTACTCCCATTCGGTCTCGGTGGGCAGCCGGGTGCCCGACCAGGCGCAGTAGGCCTGGGCGTCGTTCCAGGAGACGTGCACCACCGGATGGTTCTGGCGGCGGCCGGCCGAGGAGGATCCGGGGCCTTCGGGGGCCCGCCAGGTCGCCCCGGACACCGCCCGCCACCAGGGGGTGCCCGCGGGGACGGGGGAGGAGTCGGCGAGGTCCGGCGGGAGGAATCCGGCGAAGACGAAGCTGAAGCCGAAGGACTCGGCCTCGGTGATGTGTCCGGTGGCCTTGACGAACGAGGCGAACGCGGCGTTGGTGACGGTGGTCGGCGCGATCCGGAAGCCGTCCACCGAGGCCTCCCGGACGGGTCCCTCGCCGTCGGCGGGGAACCCGTCCGGGTCGTCGGTGCCCATCAGGAACCGGCCGCCCGCGACCGGCAGCAGATCGCGGGCGGCCCGCTCGGCGGCCGGGTCCCGCCGTCGGGGCGGTGCGAGGCCGACCAGGACCGGGCCGGCCGCCCGGGTGTGCGCGTGCGGACGGCCGGGGGTGCAGCAGGAGCTGGACGACATGGCGGGGGTTCCTCGATGGCCTCGATGGCGGAGACGGGTGGGGCGGGCCGTGCGGGGCGGCTGGGCGTGCGTACCGGGCCCGCGGTCAGGAGGTGCGGTCAGGAGGCGCGGTCGGCGGCCAGGGCGGCGGCGAGGGCCGGGATGCCGAGGGCCTGCTCCTGTGCCGGGGTGGCCTGGTGCAGCAGGTTCCGCAGCTGGTACGGGTCGCTGGCCAGGTCGTAGTACTCGCGGAAGGCGACCGTGCCGGGGCCGGAGACGTTCCCGTCCTGGTCGGTGTGCAGGTTGTAGTACTCCGTGTACTGGCGGTCCTTCGCCACGTAACTGGCCCAGGTCTTGGGCCCGTCGGCGCCGGTGCCCTGCTTCCACCACTGGACGAGCAGATGGTCGCGGGCGGCCGGGCCGAGCAGCGAGCGGCCGTCCACCTGGTGGGTGGGGGTGATCCCGGCGGCGTCCAGGATGGTCGGCGCGATGTCGATGTTGGCGACGATCCGGTTGTCGGTGGTGCCGCCGTCGAGCCCGGCGGCCGGCCAGGACAGGTGGAACGGCACCTCGTGGGCGGGGGAGTAGGGCACGGACTTCTTGGTCCAGCCGTGGTCCGCCCAGGTGTAGCCGTTGTCGGCGGTGTAGATGACCAGGGTGTTCTCCAGCTGGCCCAGGGCCTGGAGCTTGTTCCGGATGGCCTGTACGGCGTCGTCCACGGACAGCAGGGCGCGCAGCTGCTTCTGCCGCAGGGCCCGGGCGTCGGCCAGGGTGCTGGTGGCCTCGCGGATGTAGGCGGGCTTGTCGGAGCGGTCCTCCTCGGGGACGGAGGGCCGGCCGTTCCACACCGGGACCGGGGTCTCGGCGTACTTGGGGGCGGGGGTGTTCGGGGCGTGCGAGGCGTAGGGGGTGACGTAGGCGAACCAGGGCCGCTGGTCGGTGGTGGACTTGTCGATGAAGGACAGGGTGCGGTTCTTGATGATGTTGGTGGTGTAGCCGGGGAGTTCCTGCACGGTGCCGTCGATGTTCCAGCGGGCGTTGTTGAACGCGGGCTGGAGCAGCGCGAACTCCTCGAAGTGCGGCGGGTTCTCGGCCAGGGTCCAGGAGTTGAGGTACTTGCCGAACAGGCCGGTGCGGTAGCCGGCCTGCTTCAGATAGCGCTGGACGGTGTGGGACTGGTCCAGGCTGTAGGAGGCGGCGTTGTTGCGGACCCCGTGGTGGTGCGCGTGCTGCCCGGAGAAGATCGAGGAGCGGGAGGGCGAGCAGAGCGGGGTGGCGGAGTGGCCGTTGCTGAAGGTGACGCCCTGGCCGCCGAGCCAGTCGAGCAGCTTGGGGATGGCCCAGTGGGTCTGCTTGGGCTGGTCGTCGGTGACGATCAGCAGGATGTTCGGGCGGGCGTTCGCCGCTCCGGACGCGGTGGCGGGGGCGGCGGCCCGGGCCGTGCCCGAGGTGGCGGCGGCTGCGGCCACGGCGGCGGCTCCGGCGAGGAAACCGCGTCGGCCGACCGGGGGGCGGGTGTGCTCGCTCACAAGGCGTCTCCTGCTCAGACGGGGGAAGGGTGGGGTGCGCAGGAAGAGACCCTAGGAGCGTGGTGCGGACTGCCTGTGGCGGCGTCATGCCAGTGCTGTGGCAGGGGTGTTGCGTGTGAACCGGATGTTGCGCGGCGGTGCGGCCGGCGGGCCTTCAGAGCCGGTGGACGCGCTCCCGGTCCACCGCGAGGGGGAACCGGCCGGCGGCCAGGATGCGTAAACCGGGTGCCGTGTCGAGGAGTTCGCGCAGCCAGTGGACGGCTTCCGTGGTGAGCCGGTCGGAGCCGTCGAGGACCAGCAGCATGTCCCGCTCGGCGAGATAGGAGCCGGTGTCCGCGGCTCCGTACGGCAACGGGGGCATCCCCGGTACGGCGCGCAGGGCGACGGTCAGCCGGCGGACCCCGGAGCCGTAGTCCAGGCCGACCACCGCGGTGCCGTCGCAGAAGTTGGAACTCAGCCGGTGTGCGATATCTCGCACCAGACGGCTGCGCGGCTCCCGGAAGCCTCCGACCACGGTCACCACGCGTTCCCGGCGGACCGCGGTGAGCAGTCCGGAGAGCTGTTCGGTGGTGATCGGCAGAGCCGTCATCGGCACGATGCCCCCCTGCATACGTGTCCACATGTGGCAAGACGGTCACTTCACGCCGCGCCAAGGACGATTATCCGCCACTTGGGCCGGATGGCCAGGGGAATATCCGATTCCGCCGAAAAGTGCACGGTGTTCGCGTCCAGCCGGGGGCCTGCGGATCCGGCCCCCGGCACGTAGTTCCTGTGGTCGAAGTGACGTACGTGCCGGGTCCGCGGGAACGGCGAACGGTTGTCCGCGGGCCGGGAATCCGCTCTACTGCTGTCCAGCCCGGTAGGCGGGCATATTCCAGGGAGGGCCCAAGACATGAGTGCGGACCGAAGGCAGAGGCCGTTAACGCACCGGCGCCGCGCGGGCTCCCGCGGACGCCGGCGGGTGCTGTCCTTCCTGGTCACGGCCTGCCTCCTGGTCGGCGGCTGCCTGCTCGCCGGCCTGCTCTGGGACCCCTGGCCGGCCGGTGCCGGACCGGCGGGCTCCGCCTCCGGTCCGCGCACCCCGCAGACCGCGGACCCCGGGGGCGCCGGCACGTCCGCCCCCGGCACCCCGGCTCCCTCCGGCAGCGGTCCCGGCTCCGCCGACCCCTCGCGCGGCGGCCCCGGCACCACCGGCCCCTCGGCCGGCACCGGCCGGGGCTCCGGCACGGACGGCACCGGCGGCCAGGGTGACGGCGGCGGGACCGGCGGCACGGGCGGCGGCGGGACGGGTGCCGCGCGCCCGACCGGTGCGCTGCCCTTCGACCTGCCCTCCACCGCCGCCCTCCGGGCCGGCGGCCGCAAGCTGGTCTTCGCCCACTACTTCACCCCCTACCCGCTCTCCCTCGACAACGTGAGCGCCGACCGGGACTACTACACCCGCAACTACCTCCACCCGGACGGCGAGCGGGGCAAGCACGGGGCGTACGGCGGGCTGCTCCGCGACCGGCCGCTCCCGGTCGCGCCCAAGAGCGGGGACTGGGTCCTCGCCAACCTCAAGCAGGAGGTCCGCACCGCCCGCGCGGCGGGCCTCGACGGATTCACCGTGGACCTGCTGTCCCTCAGCGGCCGCAACTGGGAGTGGTCCAACCTCCTGATGGAGGCGGCCCGCTCGGTGGACCCCGGCTTCAAGATCATGCTGATGCCGGACATGACCTCCCTGCGGACGAACGACCCCGCGGTGCTCGCCGACAGCCTCGCCCGGATCGGCCGCGCGCCCTCCGCGCACCGGCTCCCCGACGGCAGACTCGTGATCTCCCCCTTCAAGGCGGAGGCCAAGAGCGTGGCCTGGTGGACCCAGGTGCTGGACCAGCTGAAGAACCGGCACGGCATCCGCACCGCCTTCGTCCCGCTGTTCCTCGACTTCGGCGCGCACAGCACCGCCTTCGCCCCCATCAGCCACGGGTTCTCCGAATGGGGCAGCCGCAGCTACGTGGGCCAGGAGAGCGTCACCAAGGACGTGAAGCGGGCCCACTCCCTCGGCAAGATCTGGATGCAGCCGGTGTCCGTCCAGGACGCCCGCCCCAACCAGGGCATCTACGACGAGGCCGGCAACACCGCCACCCTGCGCGCCACCTGGAACCGGGCCATCTCCGACGGCGCGGACTGGGTGCAGCTCACCACCTGGAACGACTACTCGGAGGGCAGCCAGTTCGCCCCCTCCCAGCACAACGGGTACGCGTACCTCGACCTCAGCTCCTACTACCTCACCCGGTTCAAGACCGGATCCTGGCCGAAGATCGTCCGGGACACCGTCTACCTGACCTCCCGCACCCAGTTCGCGGCCGCCGATCCCACCGGTGACCAGTCCCTGCTGATGCGGCTGCGACGGGGCAGCGCCGCACCCCGGGACACGGTGGAGGTGCTCAGCTTCCTGACCTCCCCGGCCACCGTCAAGGCCACCGTGGGACCGGGCCGGACCGTCTACCGGGCACCCGGCGGCCTGCACTCCAAACTGCTGCCGCTACGGACCGGGACCAGCGCGGCGGAGGTGTTCCGGGGCACCCGCGGCATCGCCGAGGTGGAACTGCCCTACCGGGTGGACGGCACGGTGGACGTCCAGGACCTCCAGTACTACGCCGCGACCAGCGGGCGGTGAGCCGGGACCTCGCCGAGCCTCGTGGGAGGGCCGCCGCCGTGACATCCGTCGACGCCGTCGAAACCGCGACCGAATACCTGGAACGCCGGGACTGGAGGGTCAACGCCAACGCCAACCAGGGCTACTCGCTCGACGGCCTGATCCTCGACGCCGCCGGCAAGATCACCGCCAACTACCGCTGAGCTGACCGGGGAACGGCCCGCCTGCCCCGACTGCGGCAAGGAGTGCGAGGTGTGGACCCGGGTGATGGGCCGCGGGGCCATGCGCGCCCCGCGCTGACGGCCGCCGAGGACCGGGGTTCCGGAGCGGGCGGGAGTGGGAGAAGCTAGCCGCGGGCCGAACGCCCGTTCCCGCTCACCGTCCCGCTCCCCACCCCGGAGGCCCGTACCGTGATCAGCCCACTGACCGCCGAAGCCGAGCTCCCTCCCGGTGAGTTCCCCGGAGGCCCCGGTCTCTTCCGGCTCGCCCCGGAGGTCAGCCACCTCAACCACGGCTCCTTCGGCGCGGTCCCGCTGCCCGTCCAGGAGGCGCAGGCCACCCTCCACCGGGAGGCCCACGCCGACCCCGACGCCTTCTTCATCGCCGCCCCCGACCGGGTCGCCGCCGCCCGCACCCGGATCGCCGGCCGGCTGGGCACCGACCCGGACGGCCTGGCCTTCGTCGCCAACGCCACCGAGGCCGCCCAGCTCTCGCTGCGCGCCGTCCAACTCCCGCCCCGCGCCGACATCCTGGTCACCGACCACGGCTACGGCACGGTGGTCGCGGCCGCCGCCCGGCTGGCCCCGCTCACCACCGCCGTCCTCGACCCCGAACTCCCCGACGAGGACGCCGTCCGCGAGGCCGTCCTGGCCGCCCTCACCCCCCGCACCCGGATCGCGCTCCTCGACCAGATCAGCTCGCCCACCGCCCGCACCATCGCCTCCCCGCGGCTGCTCGCCGACCTCGCCGAACGCGGGGTCACCACCGTGGTGGACGGCGCCCACGCCCCCGGGATGCTCGCCGACCCGCTCGCCGGACGGGCCGACTTCTGGTTCGGGAACCTCCACAAGTGGGGCTACGCCCCGCCCGGCAGCGCCCTCCTCGCGGTGGCCCCCGCCCACCGCCCGAACGTCACCGCGCCGGTCCGCTCCTGGGAGGACCACCACGGCTTCCCGCGCGCCGTCGAGTACCGGGCCACCATCGACTACACGCCCTGGCTGGCCGCCCCCGAGGGCCTGGAGCTCCTCGAACGCCTCGACGCGGCCAAGGTCCGCGCCCACAACGCCGCCCTCGCCGCCCACGGCGCCGCCGTGCTCGCCGAACTCCCCGGCGTCCGGCCGCTCCCGTACACCGAGGGCCTCGCCATGCGCGCGCTGCGGCTGCCGCCCGGCATCGCCGAGAACCCGCAGGCCTCCGCCGCCCTCCGCGAGGACATCGCCGCCCGCCACCGGATCAGGGTCCAGGTGTTCCCCTGGCCGGGCGGCGGCGGCATCCGGGTCAGCGGCCAGATCTACAACCGCCCCGAGGAGTACGAGCGCCTGGCCACGGTCCTCCGCGGCTACCTGGGGTGACCCCGGGGGTCCGTGGCCGGGCCGGGCCGGCCGGCCGCGGCGGGCTCAGTCGCGCCGCAGCAGATAGGTGTCCATGATCCAGCCCTTGCGGGCCCGCGCCTCGGTCCGCAGCTCCTCGATCCGCCCGGACACCTCGGCCAGCCGTCCCTGGACCAGGATCTCGTCCGGGGTGCCCACATAGGCGCCCCAGTAGATGTACAGGTCCTGGTCCAGGTGGCGGGTGAAAGCGTGCCGGGCGTCCAGCATCACCACCACGTCGTCCACCTCCGCCGGCCAGCCCTCCGCCAGCCGCCGCCCGGTGGTGATCTGCACCGGGCGGCCCACCCGGTTCAGGTTCGTCCGGTGTCTGGCCAGCAGCGCCGACACACTGCTGATGCCCGGGACCACCCGGTGCTCGAAGGCCACCCGGCCCCGCTCCAGCACCTCGTCCAGGATCGCCAGGGTCGAGTCGTACAGGGAGGGGTCGCCCCACACCAGGAAGGCGCCCGTCTCGCCCTCCGCGAGGTCCTCGTCGATGAACCGCTCGAAGATCTCGGCCCGCGCGCTGCGCCAACCGTCCACGGTCGGCGCGTAACGCTCCGGAGTCCGGTCCCGGTCCGGGTCCCGGCCCTCCACCAGCCGGTGGCCCGGCCGGGCGTGCGCCTCCAGCATGGCGCGCCGCAGCCCGGTCAGGTCCGACTTCTCCTCGCCCTTCTCCAGGATGAGGAAGGCGTCCGCCGCGCCGATCGCCTTCACCGCCTGGAGGGTGAGGTGGTCCGGGTCGCCCGCGCCTATGCCGATCACTGAGAAGTTCTTCACCCGGCTATTCTGCCGGTCATGCGCGCCGCCCTGTTCGTCACCTGCGTCAACGACGCGCTGTACCCCGGGACCGGGATCGCCGTGGTCCGGCTGCTGGAGCGGCTCGGGGTGACCGTGGACTTCCCCGCCGGGCAGAGCTGCTGCGGCCAGCCCCAGTACAACACCGGCTACCGGCACGAGGCCGAACCCCTGGTCCGCCGGACCGCCGAGGCCTTCACCGGACACACCCACGTGGTCACCCCCTCCGGCTCCTGCGCCGCCATGATCCGCGCGCACTACCCGCGGATCGCCCGGCTGGCCGCCGAGGAGGGCCGGGGCCCGGGACTGGCGGCCCGCGTCGACGAGCTCCTCCCCAAGGTGTACGAACTCACCGAGTTCCTGGTCGACGTCCTCGGAGTCACCGACGTCGGCGCCTACTTCCCGCACACCGTCACCTACCACCCCTCCTGCCACGGCGCCCGCACCCTGGGCCTCGGGGACCGGCCGCGCAGGCTGCTGGCCGCCGTCAAGGGCCTCGACCTGGTCGAGCTCCCCGGCGCCGAGGAGTGCTGCGGGTTCGGCGGCACCTTCGCCGTCAAGAACCCCGACGTGTCCGCCGCCATGGCCGCCGACAAGCTCCGGGCCGCCGCCGGAACCGGCGCCGAGGTGCTGTGCGGGGCGGACAACTCCTGCCTGGCCCATCTGGAGGGCACCCTCCGCCGCGAGGGCGGCCCGCTGCGCGCCCTGCACCTCGCGGAGATCCTCGCCGCCACCGAAGCGGAGCCCCTGCGGTGAGCGGGACCGAGGCGGTAGGCGCGGCCCCGGCCGGGGCCCCGGCCGGAGACGCGGCCCGGGCCGCGAACGCACCCGCCGCGGGCCATGGCCCCCAGGTGTTCGTCGGGATGCCCGCCTTCCCGGCCGCCGCCCGGGAGGCCGTACGCGACACGACCCTGCGTGCCAACCTCCGGCACGCCACCCACACCATCCGCGACAAGCGGGCCCGCGCGGTCGCCGAACTCGCCGACTGGGACCGGCTCCGGGAAGCCGGCAAGGCCGTCAAGGACCACACCCTCCGCCACCTCGCCCACTACCTGGAACAGCTGGAGACCGCCGTCACCGCGGCCGGCGGCACCGTCCACTGGGCGGCCGACGCCGCCGAGGCCAACGCCATCGTCACCGCCCTGGTCCGGGCCACCGGCGAAACCGAGGTGGTCAAGGTCAAATCCATGGCCACCCAGGAGATCGGCCTGAACGAAGCCCTGGCCGAGGCCGGGGTCACCGCCTACGAGACCGACCTCGCCGAACTCATCGTCCAGCTCGGCGACGACCGCCCCTCGCACATCCTGGTCCCCGCCATCCACCGCAACCGCGGCGAGATCCGCGAGATCTTCCGCGACCGGATGGCCGACTGGGGCCGCCCCGCTCCCGAAGGCCTCGACGACACCCCCGCCGCCCTCGCCGAAGCCGCCCGGCTGCACCTGCGGGAGAAGTTCCTGCGCGCCAGGGTCGGGATCTCCGGGGCCAACTTCATGGTCGCGGAGACCGGCACCCTGGTGGTCCTCGAATCCGAGGGCAACGGCCGGATGTGCCTGACCCTGCCCGAGACCCTCATCTCGGTGGTCGGCATCGAGAAGACCGTCCCCACCTTCCGCGACCTGGAGGTCTTCCTCCAGACCCTCCCCCGGTCCTCCACGGCCGAGCGGATGAACCCGTACACGACCATGTGGACCGGCACCACCGGGGACGACGGCCCCTCCGCCTTCCACCTGGTCCTCCTCGACAACGGCCGCACCGACACCCTCGCCGACGAGACCGGCCGGCAGGCCTTGCGCTGCATCCGCTGCTCCGCCTGCCTCAACGTCTGCCCCGTCTACGAACGGGCCGGCGGCCACGCCTACGGCTCCGTCTACCCGGGCCCGATCGGCGCCATCCTCAGCCCCCAACTCCGCGGCACCGGGAGCGAGATCGACGCCTCCCTGCCGTACGCCTCCACCCTGTGCGGGGCCTGCTACGAGGTCTGCCCGGTTGCCATCGACATCCCCGAGGTGCTGGTCCACCTCCGGGAACGGGTGGCCCAGGGCGGCCCGGCCACCCGCGAGGGCGTCCGGGTCCGGCTCCGCCCCGCCAAGGGGCACGCGGCGGAACGCGCCGCCATGCGGACCTCCCGGCTGCTGCTCGACCGGCCGGGCGCGCTGCGCGCCGCGATGCGGATCCTGGCCCGGACCCGGCACCTCGGCCGGCTCCGCCCGCACCGACTCCCCGGCCGCACCGGCCGCGCCTGGACGGACACCCGCGAACTCCCCGCCGTCCCGGCCGAATCCTTCCGCGACTGGTGGGCCCGGGAACGGGCCGGAGAAGGGCAGATCCCGAAATGACCCCGACCACCGAACCGATGCCCGAACCGAGCGACGCACGGACGGGCGAACCGCCGAGTCCGCCGACGGGCTCCCCGACGGAGGTCGAGGGCGCCGGCAAGCACCGCATCCTGTCCCGGATCCGTCGCGCCGTCCCCGACCCGGGCCCGCGCCGCCCCGGGGCGGACGTCCCGCGCGACTACCTCACCACCCACGCCGAACGCACCCCGGCCGAGCGGACCGACCTGCTGGCCACCCACCTCGCCGAATACCGGGCGAAGGTCCACCGCACCGACGAGTCCGGTCTCCCCGGCCTGCTCGCCCGGCTGCTCGCCGAACGCGACGCACGGACCGTCCTGGTCCCCTCGGCCCTGCCCCCGCACTGGCTCGCGGCCACCGACGCCACACCCGTCCCCGACCGGGCCGCCGACACCCCCGCCGAACTGGACCGGGTCGACAGCGTGGTCACCGGCTGCGCCCTGGCCATCGCCGAGACCGGCACCATCGTGCTGGACGGCGGGCCCGACCAGGGGCGGCGGCGCATCACCCTGATCCCCGACCACCACGTCTGCGTGGTCCGGGTGCCCGACCAGGTGGTGGACTCCCTCCCGCGGGCCCTGCCGCTGCTGGACCCCACCCGCCCGCTCACCTGGATCTCCGGACCCTCCGCCACCAGCGACATCGAACTGGACCGGGTGGAAGGCGTCCACGGCCCCCGCACCCTGGACGTGGTCCTGCTCCGCGCACAATAGGGCCATGCCCTCCCACATCGCCCTCACGGCGCTCCTCGTCCGCGACTACGACGAGGCCATCGACTTCTACACCCGGGCCCTCGGCTTCGACCTCGCCGAGGACACCCCCCGCCCCGACGGCTCCCGCTGGGTCGTGGTCCGCCCGCCCGGCGCCAAGGTGTCCGCCCTGCTGCTGGCCCGAGCCAAGGACGAGGCCCAGCGCGCCCGGGTGGGCGACCAGACCGGCGGCCGGGTCGGCTTCTTCCTCCACACGGACGACTTCACCCGCGACCACGCCCGCATGACGGCCGAGGGAGTCCACTTCCGCGAGGCCCCCCGTCACGAACCGTACGGCTCGGTGGCCGTCTTCGAAGACCTCTACGGCAACACCTGGGACCTCCTCCAACCGACCACCTGACCCCCGGCCGGGGGCCCGGCCGCAACCCGCGGCGCAGCCGGCCCCGCCGCAGGGGCGACGACCCGCGGCCGGGACCCGGGGCCCGGCCATCGGCCGACCCGGGCCCGCAGGCCGCCCCCCCGCCCGCTGCGGCGGCCGTCCCGCCGCCCGGGTGGCGGCCCGCCCGGGCCTGTCACACCGCCCGGCGCCCTACCCGGCCAGGCGGGCCGGGCTCTGCCGGGCGTGCCCACCCGCCCTGGTGGCGGGCGCTAGGCGCCTCCATTGGCCTGGCGCGGCCCGGTGAGCCGGGGGGCCTCGCGGGCCGCGTCGATCGGTTCGCCGGACTCCACCCGCCGGGCCAAGGCCCCGGCCCAGCGGACCAGCTCGCCGAGGTCGAGCCCGTACGGCTCGGGGGCCGCGCCCCCGGCCACCGGTCCCGGAAGTTCCGCCAGGGCCCCGGCCCCGCGCCGCAGCAACCTGGCGCCGCCCACCGTGTTCCCGCGCGCCGAGTGCGTCAGGCCCACCGCCAGCTGGGCAAGGGCCCGCCACAGCCCGGCCTCGCCGGCCGGTCCGGACTTCCAGGCGTCCTCGAACACCTCGTGCGCATGGAACGGCATCCCCGCGTCCAGCAGCCGCTGTGCCTCCCGCACGGTCTCCGCCGGAGCCCGCACCACCCCTTCGGGCTGCCGCTCCACCCCGGCGGACCCGTACGGCAGCGGCCGCCCCAGCCCGTCCCGGGGCCGCGCGTTCCGAGCCCGCCCCTCCACGTCCCGATCCCGTCCGTCCATCCCGTCATCCTGCCCGGCCCGTCACCGATGCGTGGGCACCCCTCGGCGTGGGGTAATGTTCTTCATGCACCGCCACCCGGGGTAACAACCGGGTGACAGAGCATCGGGACGTGGCGCAGCTTGGTAGCGCACTTGACTGGGGGTCAAGGGGTCGCAGGTTCAAATCCTGTCGTCCCGACTCGAAAGAGTCGTCAGTGGCAGGCCGTCTTCTCATCAACGAGAAGGCGGCCTGTTCTGCGTGACCGGCACGGTCCGGTCGGCTGTCGTGACCGCCGCGGCCGGGGTGGCCGGCGTGGCCCGGGCGGTCGGCGTGGCCGGATGGGCTCGGGGTGTCGGTGGGCGACGTTAGGCTTTTGAGATGGCCCTTCCGGACGCTTCCCCCGTCTCCTCCGAGACCTCTGACGCGCTGAGCGTGCTCCACCGCGTGTTCGGCTACAGCTCCTTCCGCGGCGAGCAGCAGGAGATCATCGAGCAGGTCGTCGGTGGTGGCGACGCGCTCGTGCTGATGCCGACCGGTGGCGGCAAGTCGCTGTGCTACCAGATCCCCGCGCTGGTCAGAGAGGGCACCGGGGTCGTGATCTCCCCGCTGATCGCGCTGATGCAGGACCAGGTGGACGCGCTGACCGCGCTCGGGGTGCGGGCCGGGTTCCTCAATTCCTCCCAGGATCCGTACCAGCGGCAGGCCGTCGAGCAGGCCTTCCTCGCCGATGAGCTCGACCTGCTCTACCTGGCCCCCGAGCGGCTGCGGACCGAGGGCACTCAGCGGCTGCTGGACCGGGGCAGGGTGTCGCTGTTCGCGATCGACGAGGCGCACTGTGTCGCCCAGTGGGGCCACGACTTCCGGCCCGACTACCTCGCGCTGTCCATGCTGCACGAGCGTTGGCCCAAGGTTCCCCGGATCGCGCTGACCGCCACGGCCACCGAGGCGACCCACGCCGAGATCGCCGGCCGGCTCGGGCTGACCGAGGCCCGGCACTTCGTCGCCAGCTTCGACCGGCCGAACATCCAGTACCGCATCGTCGGGAAGAACAACCCGCTCAAGCAGCTGCTGGAGCTCATCCGGACCGAGCACGCCGGGGACGCCGGGGTCGTCTACTGCCTGTCCCGGTCCTCGGTGGAGAAGACCGCCGCCTTCCTGGTCGAGCAGGGCATCGACGCCGTCGGCTACCACGCCGGCATGGACGCCCGGACCCGGGCCGCGAACCAGTCGCGGTTCCTGCGGGAGGACGGGGTCGTGGTGGTGGCCACCATCGCCTTCGGCATGGGCATCGACAAGCCGGACGTGCGGTTCGTCGCCCATCTCGACCTGCCGAAGTCCGTCGAGGGCTACTACCAGGAGACCGGCCGGGCCGGCCGTGACGGGGAGCCGGCGACGGCCTGGCTGGCGTACGGCCTCCAGGACGTCGTCCAGCAGCGCAAGATGATCGAGGGCTCGGAAGGAGACGAGGCGCACCGCCGCTCGCTGGCCGCGCACCTCGACTCCATGCTGGCGCTGTGCGAGACCGTCGGCTGCCGCCGGGTCCGGCTGCTCGCGTACTTCGGGCAGACCGGCGAGGCCTGCGGCAACTGCGACACCTGTCTGACCCCGGCCGAGTCCTGGGACGGGACGGTCGCGGCGCAGAAGCTGCTGTCCACGGTGTGGCGGCTGGCCAAGGAGCGCCGCCAGAAGTTCGGCGCCGGTCAGATCATCGACATCCTCCAGGGCAAGAAGACCGCCAAGGTCATCCAGTTCGACCATGACGGGCTGTCCGTGTTCGGTGTCGGCGCCGATCTGGGCACGGCCGAATGGCGTTCGGTGGTCCGCCAGCTCCTGGCCCAGGGGCTGCTCGCCGTGGAGGGGGACTACGGCACCCTGGTGCTGACGGAGGCCAGCGGCGAGGTCCTGGGCGGCCGCCGCCAGGTCCCGATGCGCAAGGAGGCGGCCCCGGCCGCCGCCGCCCGTAAGGAGTCCGGGTCCCGTTCCGGGAAGGGGTCCAAGGTCCCGGTCGACCTGCCGGCGTCCGCCGTTCCGGTCTTCGAGGCGCTGCGGGCCTGGCGGGCCGCGACGGCGCGGGAGCAGGGCGTACCGGCGTACGTGGTGTTCCACGACGCCACCCTGAGGGAGATCGCGACCCGCTTCCCCGGCACCGTCGAGGAGCTGGGCACGGTGGGCGGGGTCGGCGAGGCCAAGCTCGGGAAGTACGGGCAGGGGGTCCTCGACACGCTGGCCGAGTGCGAGGCTCCCGGCGCGGACGCCGACGCGAACGCGGATGCGGGGGCGGCCGCGGACACGGGTGCCGGTGCGGGCGCGGACACGGGTGCCGGTACGGGCGGTGCGGGCGGTGGGTCCGCGCCCGCCGCGGCGAAGGCCCCGGCGGCCCGCGCCGCCGCCGCGCCGGAGCGGGCGCGGGCGCGGGTCGACGAGGTGCCGCCGGAGGAGCCTCCGTACGACCTGGACGAGGAACCGCCCTGGGACGACTGGGAGTAGGCCGGACTTGTGCTGCCGCCCTGGCCGGGCGGCAGCGGTCAGCCCTCGTCCAGGGTGCCGCCGGCGACCAGGGCCGCGTACCAGTGCGCGCTGTCCTTGAAGGTGCGGCGCTGGGTCGCGAAGTCCACGTGGACGATCCCGAACCGCTTGCTGTAGCCGTACGACCACTCGAAGTTGTCCAGCAGCGACCACAGGAAGTAGCCGCGCACGTCCACCCCCGCCGCCATGGCGCGGTGTACGGCGGTCAGGTGCTCCCGGAGGTACGCCACCCGCTCGGGGTCCTTCACCCGGCCCGAGGGGTCGGCGTAGTCCTCGTACGCCGCACCGTTCTCGGTGATCACCAGGGGCGTGTCCGGGAGTTCGTCGCGCAGCCGCACCAGGAGTTCGTACAGGCCGTCCGCGTCCACCGGCCAGTCCATCGCCGTGCGCGGCCCGGCGACCGGCAGGAAGCGGACATGGCGTTCCGCGCCCGCCCAGGGGGAGGCCTCCCCGGCGCCGCCCGCGTCGCCGCCGTCCGCGCCGCCGCCGGCGACCAGGGTGGGGGAGTAGTAGTTGATGCCCAGCGAGTCGATCGGCGCGGACGCCGTCCGCAGGTCGCCGTCCTGCACGAACGACCAGTCGGTGACCCCGGCGGTGTCCCGGACCAGGTCCTCCGGGAGGCGCCCGTGGAAGACCGGGTCGAGGAAGACGCGGTTGCCGACCGCATCGATCCGGCGTGCCGCGTCCTGGTCCGCCGGGGCGGTCGAAAGGGCGCGTACGGCATGGAGGTTGAGGGTCAGGGACACCTCCGCCGAGGAGGGGACGGCCGCCCGTACGGCACCGACCGCGAGCCCGTGCGCCAGGTTCAGGTGGTGGGCCGCGCGCAGCGAGTCCCGGGCGCTGGTGCGGCCGGGGGCGTGCACCCCGTTGCCGTAGCCGAGGAAGGCCGTGCACCAGGGCTCGTTGAGGGTGATCCAGGTGGTGACCCGGTCGCCGAGCGCACCGGCGGTGATCGCGGCGTACTCGGCGAACCGGTGGGCGGTCTCCCGCTCCGGCCAGCCGCCCGCGTCCTCCAGCTCCTGCGGGAGGTCCCAGTGGTAGAGCGTGGCCACCGGGCGGATGCCGGCCGCCAGCAGGTCGTCGCAGAGCCGGCGGTAGAAGTCCAGCCCGCGCTGCTGGGCGGGGCCGCGGCCGGTGGGCTGGACCCGGGGCCAGGCGACCGAGAAGCGGTAGTCGGACACGCCGAGACGGCGCATCAGTTCGATGTCCTCGGCCACCCGGTGGTAGTGGTCCGCGGCGATGTCCCCGGTGTCGCCGTTGCGGACCTTGCCGGGGGTGCGGCTGAACGTGTCCCAGATGGACGGGGTGCGGCCGTCCTCGGCCGCGGCGCCCTCGATCTGGTAGGCGGCGGTTGCGGTGCCCCAGCGGAAACCCGCCGGAAAGCGGAGCACCGTCTTCTCGGGGCGTGCGTCGAGCGCGGTCATAGGGCTGTGACTCCCGTGGTGAGAGGCCGGTTGGGGTAGGGGGTGGGTCTGGGTGGCCGGGTGGCCGGGTGGCCGGGTGGTCGTACGGTCGTGGGGTCGTGCGTGGGGGCCGGGTCAGCCCTTGACGGCGCCCTGCATGATCCCGCCGACGATCTGGCGGCCCAGGAGGCCGAAGACCAGGAGCACGGGGAGGGTGCCGAGGAGGGTGCCGGCCATGATCACGGACTGGTCGTGGACATAGCCGCCGCCGAGCTGGCGCAGGGCGACCTGCACGGTCGGTTCGGAGGAGGTGAGGGCGATGACCGGCCAGAAGAAGTCGTTCCAGGCGGCCATGAAGGTCAGCAGTCCGAGCACCGCCATACCGGGGCGGGCCACCGGCACCACGATCGACCAGAAGATCCGGGCGGTGGACGCGCCGTCGACCCGGGCCGCCTCGATCAGTTCGTCGGGCAGCGACTGGATCAGGTACTGGCGCATGAAGAACACGCCGAAGGCGGAGACCAGGCCGGGCAGGATGACGGACTGGAGCTGATTCACCCAGCCCAGCTCGGCGATCAGCATGAACAGGGGGATCACCCCCAGCTGCGGTGGGATCATCATCATGCCCACGGTGAGGGCGAGGAGCGCGCCCCGGCCGCGGAAGCGGAGTTTGGCGAAGGCGAATCCGGCGAGGGTGCAGGAGAGCACGGTGCCGACGGTGATCGATCCGGAGACCAGCAGGGAGTTCAGCAGGGCCTTGCCGATGTCCGCCTCCTCCACGACCGCCTCGAAGTTGCGGATCAGGTTCGGTCCGGGAAGCAGGGTCGGGGGGACCTTGGCCAGTTCCGAGTTGGAGCGGCTGGCCGCGACGAGGGTCCAGTAGAAGGGGAAGGCGGAGACGAGGACGGCCACGCCGAGGATCAGATAGCTGAGCGCTCCGCCGCGCAGGGTGCCGCCGGCCCGCGAACGGCGGCGGCGGGTGCTGCGGGGCGGGGCCGGCGGGGTGGCGGCGGGGGCCGGGGCGGGAGCGGGGGCGTGGGTGGTCATCGGCCGGCCTCCTTGCGTGAACGGCGGCGGAGGAAAAGGGCGTTGGCGCCCACCAGCAGCAGGATGAGCAGGAACATCACCCAGGCGATCGCGGCGGCCCGGCCGAGGTGGAAGAAGCCCCAGCCCTGCTCGTACATGTAGAGGCCGAGGGTCTGGTACTGGTGCGAGATGCCGCCCGAGATCGACCCTTCGAAGAGGAGCGGTTCGCCGAAGAGCTGGGTGGCGCCGATGGTGGACACGACGACGGTGAAGAGGATGGTGGGGCGCAGGCCCGGCAGGGTGACGTGGAAGAACTGCCCCCAGCGCGAGGCCCCGTCCACCTCGGCCGCCTCGTACAGCTCGTGCGGGATGGACTGCATGCCGGCCAGGTAGATCAGCGCGTTGTAGCCGGTCCAGCGCCAGACCACGATGGACGACACGGCGACCTGCGAGGCGAGCGTGCCGGACTGCCAGTCGACCGGGTCGATGCCGACCAGGCCGAGGGCCTGGTTGACCAGCCCGAAGTCCCGGCCGTAGAGCTGGGCGAAGACGAGGGTGGCGGCGGCCACCGAGGTGGCGTACGGGAGGAGCATCGCGGTCCGCAGGAAGGTGCGGCCGCGCAGCCGGTGGTTCAGCAGATGGGCCAGCCCGAGGGCCATCACCAGCTGGGGGACGGTGGACAGCACCCCGATGGTGAAGGTGTTGCGCAGGGACAGCCAGAAGAACTCGTCGCCGAGCAGCGCCGTGTAGTTGTCCAGGCCGCGCCATTCCATGTCGCCGGGGTTCTGGAGCTCGACGCGGTAGAGGGAGACGAAGGCCGTGTAGAGGAGCGGGAAGAGGCCGAAGGCGGCGAAGAGGGTGAAGAACGGCGCGATGTAGGCGTACGGGGAGAGCCTCCGCCAGAGGCGGCCGAGGCCCGGGCGCGACGGCGCGGACTTCGCCACCCCGACGGGCCCGGGCGACCCGGGCGGTCCGGGCGGCTCGGCCGGTGCGGTGGGAACGGTGAGGGTCACGCTACGGCCCTTCGGGGGAGTGATGGTCCGGAGCCACCGCCGTGGCCACGGCGGGGGCTGGGGGCGGGGTGGGGTGGGGCGGGGTTCGGGGCGGGTGGTGGGTGGTCGGGGCGGATGATGCGCGGTGACGGGCGGTGGCCCGGGGCCGGCTGGTTGTGGCCGGTAGGCCGATGGCTGTGAGGGGACGGGTCGGGGTGGTGGGGGCCCGGGAGTGGCCGAGTGGCGGGTCGGGGTCCGGCCGCAGGCGCCGGCCCGTCCCCGCCCACCGGTGTTGGACAGGCCTTCGGCCCGCTCCACGGCCGAGCTCCGGGCCGGGTGGCTTGGCCTCGGGCCCCGGTCGGAACCGGCCCAGCCGTCACCCGAGGCACCCCGAGCCCTGCCCGGCTCCCGCCGAGCTGTGGGCCATGGCCGTGGCCCTGATCACGGGCTCCGGCCCGCCCCGGCCGGAGCCGGTGGCCTGGCCGAAGTCCGGGCCACCGGCCGTGGCCCCGCTGAGCCCCCGGCCTGGGCCGGCGGCTGAGCACCAGCCGCAGCCAAGGGCCCGGGCTCGGGCCACCGGCTGTAGCCGTGGGGCTGGCCGCAGCCTGTGCCTTGGGCCCCGGCCGTAGCCGGGCCGAGCCCCGGCCGGAGCCGCGGGCCCGGCCGCAGCCAGGGTCCGGGGCCTCGGTTCGGGCCTTGGCCATCGGCCGGGGCCGCTGCCGCTGCCGATGGCCAAGGCCCCGGCTGCGGGCCTCGGCTCCGCCTCGGGTTTCGCCAGGGCCACCGGCCCGGCCGTAAGCCCGGCCGTAGCCGAAACTCCAGCCCCGGCCACCGGCCGTAGCCGTGGCCAGGCTGCGCCATGGCCCCCGGCCCGCTGGCTGGCCGGAACCCCGACGGGCCGGGCCTGTGGCCCGGCTTGGCCGCCGACCGGGCCAACGGCCCGGCCCGTCGGCCGGAACCCCTGCCGCAGCCAAGGGCCTGGCCGCTGGCCACAGGCCCAGCCGCCGGCCGAGCCTCGGCCGTGGCCAACGGCCTGGCCAGCCCCAGGCCGAGCCTTGGCCGCAGCCACGGGCCAGAGGCCCGGCCGAAACCCTGGCCGCAGCCGCGGCCGCAGCCGCAGGCCAGCTGCGGGCCAGCTGCGGGCCAGCGGCCCGGCCACTGGCCGTCCCCCCGGATGGGGCCGAGGGTCCGGCCCGGCCGTCGGTCGATCCCCGGCCGCAGCCGCGGGCCACCGGCCCGGACGAAACCCCTGCCGTTGCCAGGGGCCTGGCCGCGGGCCACTGGCCGTAGCCGCATGCCCGGCTGAGACCCCCCGGCCAGGTGGTCGGGCGACCACCGGCCGTCGGCCGAGCCCCAGCCGAGCTCCGGCCGTCGGCCGGGCTCCGGCCGCCTGCGGGCACGGGGCCTCTGGCCGTGGCCTTCCGGCTGGCGCCGGAGGCCCGGCCGAGGCTCGGCCGCAGCCAAGGTCCCGGCTGGAGCCGGAGCCCTGGCCTGCCTGCGGCCATGGGGCTCGGGCCGGACCGTCGGCCGCTGGCTTGGCCGGGGTGGCCGCAGCCCAGGCCGGGGCCCCGGCCGTAGCCTTCCGGCTGGCGCCGGAGGCCCGGCCGAGGCTCGGCCGCAGCCAAGGTCCCGGCTGGAGCCGAAGGCCCGGCCTGCCTGCGGCCATGGGGTCTCCGACCCCGGCCACCGGCCGTAGCCTCCCGGCTGGAGCCGGAGCCCTGGCCTGCCTGCGGCCATGGGGCTCGGGCCCGACCGTCGGCCGCTGGCCTGGCCGGGGCGGCCGCAGCCCAGGCCGGGGCCCCGGCCGTGGCCTTCCGGCTGGCGCCGGAGGCCCGGCCGAGGCTCGGCCGCAGCCAAGGTCCCGGCCGAAGCCGAAGGCCCGGCCTGCCTGCGGCCATGGGGTCTCCGACCCCGGCCACCGGCCGTAGCCTCCCGGCTGGAGCCGGAGCCCCGGCCTGCCTGCGGCCATGGGGCTCGGGCCCGACCGTCGGCCGCTGGCCTGGCCGGGGCGGCCGCAGCCCAGGCCGGGGCCCCGGCCGAGGCTCGGCCGCAGCAAGGTCCCGGCTGGAGCCGAAGGCCCGGCCCGCCTGCGGCCATGGGGTCTCCGGCCCGGCCACCGGCCGGAGCTGTGGCCCCGGCCGAGCCGCGACGCCGAGCCCTGGTGCCGGCCGAGGCCTGGCTTCGGCCGCCGGGCGTCGGGTTGGTCATGGTGCGTCAGCCGATCGTGTTGGCCACGCCCTTCTTCGCGTTGG
Source organism: Streptomyces sp. NPDC033845 (assembly GCF_055576225.1). NCBI lineage: Bacteria > Bacillati > Actinomycetota > Actinomycetes > Kitasatosporales > Streptomycetaceae > Streptomyces > Streptomyces sp. NPDC033845. The sequence continues at coordinate 314,551 of NZ_JBVIRI010000004.1, forward strand.
ACCACGCCTTGTCCGGGGACGTGCCCTTGCGTTCGATCTCGCTCAGGGCGTTGGTGATCTGCTGGGCGATGTTCTGGTCGTGGACGCCGAGGACCTGGACCGGGGCCTCCTTGGCCGCCTCGCCGAAGATCTTGCCGATCGGGGCGTTCGAGAAGTACGGGTCGGTGGCCGCGGCGACCTTCTCGATCGCGCCGGTGGCGGACGGGAAGTTGCCCTGCTTCTCGAAGAGCCTGGCCTGCTGTTCGGGGGCGGTCAGCCAGGAGATCAGTTCGTACGCCTCCTTCTTGTTCTTGGCCGTCTTCGGGACGGCCAGGTACGAGCCGCCCCAGTTGCCCGCGCCCCCGGGCAGCCGGGCCACGTCCCACTTGCCCTTGCCCGCGTCGCCCGCCTGACCCTTGATGTAGCCGAGCATCCAGGCCGGGCACGGCAGGGTGGCGAAGGAGCCGGCGGCGAACGCCTGGTTCCACTGCGGGGACCACTGGTCGAGCTTGGCGCTCAGCCCGTCCTGGGCCGCCCGCACGGAGGTGTCCCAAGCGGCGCGCAGCGCCGGGTTGTTCTCCCATATCAGGTCTCCGGCGGCGTTGTAGTACCGCTCCTTCTCCTGCCCGATCACGATCGAGTAGAGGCTGCCCACGCTGTCGATCCAGGCGCTCTTGCCGGTGGCCTTGGCCTTGTACTCCTTGCCCAGGGCCAGATAGCCGTCCCAGGTCGACCACTTGCGGGCGAGTTCCTCGCGGTCGGTGGGCAGTCCGGCCTGCCGGAACAGGTCGGTGCGGTAGCACATGGCCTCCGGGCCGACGTCCGTGCCGAGCGCCAGGACCTGGCCGCCGCCGGCCACCGCGGCGGCCCATTTGGCCGCGGCGAAGCGGTCCTTGAGGGAATCGGCGCCGTATGTGCGCAGGTCCTCGAACTTGTCCGACTGCTGCTGGGCCACGGACGCCATCCGGCCCACCTCGATGCCCTGGACGTCCGCGAGGCCGCCCCCGCCGGCCAACCGGGTCTGGAGGGACTTCCAGTAGTCGGCCTCGTCCTCGGTGTCGGTCTGCTTGATGCTCACGCCCGGGTGGAGCTTCTCGTACTCGGCGTAGAGCCCGGCCTCCTTGTAGCCGAAGGAGCCGAACAGGTCCACGGTCAGGGTGACCTTGTCCCCGGACCCGCCGCCGGGGGATGAGGCGTCGTCCGACGACCCTCCGCAGGCGGCGAGCAGCGCCCCGGTGAGCGCGAGCGCCCCCAGTCGGACGACGGCTCTCTTGGCGGTGGCGGCTCGGGCAGCGGGCATGAAGGGCCTCCCTTGGCTCAGGGTCCGGCGAGAGCCTCTGAGAGCGCTCTCAAGCATGGGTTGGAGCGTGCCCGTCCACTCGCCACCCGTCAAGAGGTGAACACGTGGTGGCTGGGATCGAGGCACAACTGCGCTCCTCGTTCGATGTATTGACAGTTCCCTCGGGCGAGCTTTACGTTTCCGGCCGTCTGAGAGCGCTCTCTGGGCTCCCCCGTGAACTCCCCGCTCCGGTCTCCCCCCGACATGAGGTGCCGCCCATGCCACCCCCACCCGCGCGCAAACGGCCCGCCGCCAAGCCGGTCCTGGCCTCCGCCCTCTCCTGTGCTCTGGCCCTCGCGGGCCTCACCGGCCTCGCCGGGCTGGCCGCTGCCCCCGCCGCGGCCGCCACCGTCCCGGTGGGTTCCGGGAGTTACTCCGACTCCCGGCCCGCCGGAACCTCCGGCCCCACCACCAACACCGGGGCCCCGGTGCGGCCCAAGGTCACCCCGGCGGCCCAGGGCCGGCCGGTGCCCACCAACGACTGGTGGTCCTCGCTGGCCTTCCAACGCTACGGCGACAACCCCTGGTCCACCCCCATGTACGGGCATCCGCTCACCTACCAGGCGGTGGCCGGCGGCCTGGAGATCGGCTACCCGACCGCCCCGGCCGTGGTCGGCGACGGCCGGCAGTACGAGTACGCGCACAAACGCGACCTCACCCTCGGTCTGGGCGGCCTGAACTCGCCCGACACCAAGGCGGACTCCTGGTCCGACTGGACCGTCACCCCGTACTGGTCCGACGGCGCCCGCACCCTGCGCACCACCATCGGCCACGGCCTCCCCTTCGTGTACGCCAAGGGCTCCGGCGGCAACGCCCAGATCACCACGGCGACCCCGCCCGCCGTCTTCGCCGACCAGGGCAACGTCCTCGGCATCACCGTGGCCGGCCACCACTACGCGCTGTTCTCGCCCACCGGCACCGACTGGAACGTCTCCGGCAGCACCATCTCCACCGGGCTGGGCGGCAAGGACTACTTCTCGGTCGCCGTGCTGCCCTCCACCGACGCGCTGGCCACCTTCCGCAAGTACGCCTTCAGCTTCGTCACCGGCTCCACCGTCACCTGGTCCTCCACCGGGGGCACCGTCGGCGCCTCCTACGCGCTGACCACGGCCGCCCAGGAGGGCACCGAACGGGGCACCCTCCAGGCCCTCTACCGGCACCAGTGGCTGCACACCGCGGACCCGCTCACCCCGTACACGTACGTCTCCCCGCGCGGCACCATGAAGGTCCGCGAGGGCACCTCCTTCCGGACGAGCCAGAAGGCGGCCCCGGTGCTGCCGGCGCTGCCCCGGACCCCGGCCGTGGACACGGCCCGGCTGCGCGGCCACCTCAACGAGGTGGCCGACTCCGCCGATCCGTTCGCCGGGGCCGTCGACACCTACTGGACCGGCAAGGCCCTCGGAAAGCTCGCCCAACTCGCCCCGATCGCCGACCAGATCGGCGAGACCGCGGTCCGCGACAAGCTCCTCGGACTGCTCAAGGGGCGCCTCCAGGAGTGGTTCACCGCGGGCGGACCCACCGAGTTCTCCTACGACCGGGACTGGAAGACCCTCACCGGCTACCCGGCCTCCTACGGCAGCGACACCGAGCTCAACGACCACCACTTCCACTACGGCTACTACGTCTACGCCGCCGCGATCGTCGCCCAGTACGACCCGGCCTGGGCCGCCGACTCCGCCTGGGGCGGCATGGTGAAGACCCTCATCCGGGACACCGCCAACCCCAGCCGGACCGACAGCGCCTTCCCGTTCCTGCGCGGCTTCGACGTGTACGCCGGCCACAGCTGGGCCTCCGGGCACCAGGGGTTCGCCGCCGGCAACAACCAGGAGTCCTCCTCGGAGTCCACCAACCTGAGCGCCGCCCTGGTCCTGTGGGGCTCCGCGACCGGGGACACCGGGCTCCGCGACCTCGGCTCCTATCTGCTGGCCACCGAGGGCGAGGCGATCAACCAGTACTGGTTCGACGCCGACCAGCAGGTCTTCCCCGGCTCCTTCGGCCATGACACGGTCGGCATGGTCTGGGGCAGCGGCGGCGCCTACGCCACCTGGTGGACCGCCAACCCCGAGGAGATCCACGGCATCAACGTGCTCCCCGTCACCGGCGGCTCCCTCCAGCTCGGCGCCCGCAAGGACGCCGTCCGCCGCAACCTGGCCGAGATGGAACGGGAGAACGGCGGCCCGGCCGTCGAATGGCGGGACCTGCTCTGGGAGTTCCAGTCGCTCGCCGATCCGGCGGTCGCCAAGGGACGCTGGGACGCGGGCCACGCCTCGTACACCCCCGAGGCCGGGGAGTCGAAGGCCCACACCTACCACTGGCTGACCACCCTCGACGCGCTCGGCGCCCCCGACCCCTCGGTGACCGGTTCGCTGCCCACCTCGGCGGTGTTCACCAAGGGCACCACCCGCACCTACGCCGCCCACAACCACGGGTCCACGGCCCGGACGGTCACCTTCTCCGACGGGGCCACCCTGACCGTGCCCGCCCGCTCCACCGCCACCGGCACCGGAACCGGTGGTCCCGGCCCGGATCCGGACCCCGATCCCGACCCGCCGACCGGCAACACCTTCCGGCTGCGGACCGGCGGCGCCCTCAGCACCGCCGCGGCCGGCCCGGAGGCCGTGGACACCGTTCCCTCGGCCGGCGGCGGCAACCACGACGGCACCCCCAACCGCCCGCTGGTGTACGAGGCACGGGGCGTCAACGGCACCCTCCGGCCCGGCGCGGCCACCGCCTTCCGGCTCCCGGTGGACGCGGGCACGGCGGTCGCCCTCGGTCAGCAGGCCCGGATCAGCTACGACCTCACCGGGGACGGCACCTTCGACCGGACGGAGACCTACCACTACTTCGCCACCGACCCGGTCACCGGCTGGGAGGACTACACGCAGGCCCGCGGCCTGAAGTCGGCCACCGGAACCCTGGGCGACCTCCGGGGCGGCACCGTCCGGCTGGAGGTGTGGAGCGCCATCGGCAACGCCGACGGGCGGCTCCGGACCGGCACCGACCAGTCGGTGGTGGTCATCCCGTACGGCTGACCCGTACGGCCGTACGCCCGCGCGGCGCGCCCCGGAGCTCAGGCGGAGGCGCGCCGCACCAGGGTGGTCGGGGTGATCACCGAGGCGACGGGGTCGCCCGCGGCGCCGTCCAGCAGCCGCATCAGCAGCCGCACCATCAGCCGGCCCATGCCCTCCACGTCCTGCCGGACGGTGGTGAGGGCGGGGTCGGTCCCGTCCACCACCGAGGCCATGTCGTCGAAGCCGACCACCGCCACGTCCTCCGGGACCCGCAGTCCCCGCTCGGCCAGGGTGCGCAGGGCCCCCGCGGCCATCAGGTCGTTGGCGACGAACACCCCGTCCACCTCCGGCCGCCGGTCCAGCAGTTCCGCCATGGCGCGGGCGCCGCTGTCCTGGGTGAACGCCCCCTGGCACAGCAGGGCGGGATCGGCGTCCGGCAGCACGTCCCGGTAGCCTCCGAGCCGGTCGAGGGCGGAGGTCTGGTCGCCGGGTCCGGCGATGTGGGCGATGGTGCGGCAGCCCCGGGACACCAGGTGCCGGACCGCGTCCCGAGCGCCGCCGCGGTTGTCGCAGTCGACGAAGGGCACGGCCGAGGCGGTGGCGACGGCGGGCCGTCCGCCGAACACCAGCGGCACCCGGGGGTGTCCGATCAGGACGGACAGCTGGTCGTCGGTGTGCAGGGAGAGGGCCAGGGCCCCGTCCACGTGCCCGCCGCCGAGGAACCGGGCGATCCGGGTGCTGTCGCCGGGGCCCTCCACCCACAGCAGGACCGGCTGGGTGTCGTGGGCGGCCAGTTCGCGGCTGATCCCGCGCACCTGCTGTCCGAAGAAGGGGTCCGAGAAGATCCGGAACTCCGGCTCCGCGATGATCACGGCCACCGCGCCGTTCCGCCGGGTGACCAGCGAGCGGGCCGCCTGGTTGGGGACGTAGCCGAGTTCCTCGACGGCCCGGCGCACCTTCTCCGCCAGCGCGTCGCGTACGCCCGCCCCGCCGTTGACCACCCGTGAGACGGTGGCGCGGGACACCCCGGCACGGGCCGCGACGGCTTCCAGCGTCGGGCGGAGCCCGGTGATCTGCTCGGGCAAGGGAACCTCCCGCTGGGCCGGTGGGCCTGCTGCTCGGACGCCGGTCAGCATATCCGTGGCCGGCCGTGGGATGAGAGCGCTCCCAGATTTCCGCCCGGTGCCCCGCCCCTCTACTCCGGGGCGATGGGGAGGGTGAGGACCATGGTGAGGCCGCCGCCGGGGGTGTCCTCGGCGGTGAGGGTGCCGTCCATGGCTTCGAGGAACCCCTTGGCCACCGCGAGCCCGAGTCCGACCCCGGTGCCGGCGGGCGCGTCCCCGTGCCGTTGGAAGGGTTCGAATATCCGGTCCTTGGCCTCGTCGGGAACCCCGGGTCCGCGGTCGACCACCCGGAGTTCGAGGCGGTCGGCGAGGGAGCTGGCCGCGATGTGGACGGTCCGGCCGGGAGGGTTGTACTTGACGGCGTTCTCGACGATGTTGGCGACCGCCCGCTCCAGCAGGCCGCGGTCCACGGCGACCATGGGCAGGGTCTCGGGGATGTCGAGGGCGATGCTGTCGTCGGGGACCCCGGCCAGCGCCATCGGGACCACCTCGTCGAGGTCGGTGACCCGGATGAGGGGGACCACGGTGCCGGTCTGGAGCCGGGACATGTCGAGGAGGTTGCCGATGAGGTGGTCGAGGCGGTCGGCGCCGTCCTCGATGCCCTCCAGGAGGTCGCCCCGGTCCTCCTCGGACCAGGAGACGTCGGTGGAGCGCAGCGAGGTGACGGCCACCTTGATGCCGGCCAGCGGGGTGCGCAGGTCGTGGCTGACGGCGGCGAGGAGCGCGGTGCGGATCTGGTTGCCCTCGATCAGGCGCCGGGCCTCCTCGGCCTCGTCGACCAGCCGCTGACGGTCGAGGACGACCGCCGCCTGGGCGGCGAAGGCGCCGAGCACCCGGCGGTCCTCGGCGGGCAGCACCCGGCCGGTCAGGGCGAGGGCCATGTTCTCGCCGATGGGCATGTCCACATCGGCGTCCTCGGGGCGGGCGGCCGGGTCGCGGCCGGTGCTGCCCGCGGTGGTCCACGGTTCGACCTCCGCGCCGCGCTCCAGGAGGGCCACGGACTCCATGGCGAAGGTCTCGCGGACGCGTTCCAGCAGGGCGGGCAGGGCGGTCTCGCCGCGCAGGATGCTGCCGGCGAGGAAGGAGAGGATCTCGGACTCGGCGCGCAGCCGCGCGGCCTGGTGGGTGCGGCGGGCGGCCAGGTCGACCACGGAGGCCACGGAGACGGCCACCCCGACGAAGATCGCGATGGCGACGATGTTCTTGGGGTCGGAGATGGTCAGCTGATGGAGCGGCGGGGTGAAGTAGTAGTTCAGCAGCAGGGATCCGAAGGCCGCCGAGGCGAGGGCGGGCAGGAGGCCGCCGAGCAGGGCGGCGGCCACCGTGCAGGTGAGGAACAGCAGCATGTCGTTGGCCAGACCCAGATCGGGCACGACCAGGTTGAGCAGTACGGTGAGCAGGGCGGGTCCGGCGAGGCCGCTGAGCCAACCCCAGGCGACCCGGAGCCGGCCCAGCCGTGCGCCGCGCGCGACCGGCAGTCCGCGGCCCTTGGCGGCCTCGTCGTGGGTGACGATGTGCACGTCGAGGTCGGGTCCGGACTCGCGGGCCACGGTGCCGCTGACCCCGGGGCTGAGGACGGACTGCCAGGAGCGGCGGCGGCTGACGCCGAGGACGATCTGGGTGGCGTTGACGCCGCGGGCGAATTCGAGGAGGGCGTCGGGGACGTCGTCGCCGATGACGTGGTGGAAGGTGCCGCCGAGGTCCTCGGCGAGGGTGCGCTGGACCGCGAGTTCCTTGGGGGAGGCGGCGGTCAGGCCGTCGCTGCGGGCGATGTAGACGGCGAGGACCTCGCCGCCGGAGCCCTTCTCGGCGAGCCGGGCGGCCCGCCGGATGAGGGTGCGGCCCTCGGGGCCCCCGGTGATGCCGACGACGATGCGTTCGCGGGCCTGCCAGGTGGCGCGGATGTCGTGTTCGCCGCGGTACTCCCGGAGGTACTCGTCGACCCGGTCGGCGACCCAGAGCAGGGCGAGTTCGCGCAGGGCGGTGAGGTTTCCGGGACGGAAGTAGTTGGAGAGGGCGGCGTCGACCTTGTCGGGCTGGTAGATGTTCCCGTGGGCCATGCGGCGGCGCAGGGCCTGGGGGGACATGTCGACGAGCTCGATCTGGTCGGCGCGGCGCACCACCTCGTCGGGGACGGTCTCGCGCTGCCGGACCCCGGTGATGGTCTCGACGACGTCGCCGAGGGATTCCAGGTGCTGGATGTTGACGGTGGAGACCACGTCGATGCCGGCCCGCAGGAGTTCCTCGACGTCCTGCCAGCGCTTGGTGTTGCGCGAGCCGGGGACGTTGGTGTGGGCGAGTTCGTCCACCAGCGCGACGGCCGGCCTGCGGGCCAGGACCGCGTCCACGTCCATCTCGGTGAACGTGGAGCCCCGGTGGTCGAGTTCGCGCCGCCCGATCTGCTCCAGGCCGTGCAGCATCACCTCGGTGCGGGGCCGGCCGTGGTGCTCGACGAAGGCGACGACGGCGTCGGTGCCGCGCTCCACCCTGCGGTGGCCCTCCGACAGCATGGCGTAGGTCTTGCCGACGCCGGGGGCCGAGCCCAGATAGATGCGGAACTTGCCGCGTCCCAGTCCCATGGTGGTGGCGTCATCCCTCGAAGCGGTAGCCCATGCCGGGCTCGGTGATCAGATAGCGGGGGTGGGAGGGGTCGGCCTCCAGTTTGCGGCGCAGCTGGGCCATGTAGACGCGGAGGTAGTTGGTGTTCTCGGAGTAGGTCGGCCCCCACACGTCGAGCAGCAGCCTCCGCTGGCTGATCAGCCGGCCGGGGTTGGTGATCAGGATCTCCAGGAGGTGCCACTCGGTGGGGGTGAGCCGGACGCTGCGGTCGTTCCGCCGGACCTTCTTCGCGACCAGGTCGACGGTGAAGTCCTCGGTGGTGACCACGGAGATCTCGTCGGCGGGCGCGGAGACCTCCCGGCGGCGGACGGCGGCCCGCAGCCGGGCGAGGAGTTCGTCCATGCTGAACGGCTTGGTGACGTAGTCGTCGGCGCCCGCGTCGAGGGCGCGGATCTTCTCTTCGGAGGTGTGCCGGGCGGAGAGGACGAGGATGGGCACGCCGCTCGTCTCCCGTACCGCCTTGATCACCTTGATGCCGTCCATGTCCGGCAGACCGAGGTCCAGCAGGATGACGCCCGGTCTGCGCGCGGCGGCCAGCCTCAGCGCGGTGGTTCCGTCGGGGGCGGTCTCCACCTCGAACTTCCGTGCCGTCAGGTTGATCCTGAGCGCGCGGACGAGCTGGACGTCGTCCTCCACCACCAGCACCTTGATCATCGGTGTGGGGCCTTCCTCTCGCGGATGTGGGTGGGTGCGGGCGGAGCCGGCGGGGTGCCGCCGGCTCCTGGCCCGCGCCGTGCGGGGTGTCAGTTCCCGGTGAGTGCCCTGAGGGCGGTGTTGAGTTCCAGGACGTTGACGCGGGGCTCGCCGATGAAGCCGAGGGTGCGGCCGGTGGTGTGGTCGGCGACCAGCTTCTCGACCTGCCGGACGTCGAGCCCGTTCCGCTCGGCGACGCGGTGGACCTGGAGTTCGGCGTAGGCGGGGGAGATGTGCGGGTCGAGGCCGGATCCGGAGGAGGTGACGGCGTCGGCGGGCACCCGGCCGGGCTCGACCCGGTAGGAGGGGGTGGAGTTGTCGGCGACGACGGCCGCCCTGGCGGCGAGCACCTGGGCGCAGAGGGTGCCCTCCTCGGACTTGTCGGTGCACGTGCCGTTGATGGCGCCGTTGTCGGCGGAGCGGTTGGTGGCGCCGGAGAGGATCAGCGAGTACCGGGTGTTGACGCTGTTGGCGCCCAGTCCGTTGGAGGGGCGGGGCTGGAACCACCTCAGGTCCGGCCGGACGGCCTCGGCGGCGTCGTCCGGATTCTTCCTGGGGAGGTCGTAGCGCTGCCCGATCAGGGAGGAGCCGACGACCTGGCCGCTCTTGTCCTTGATCTCGGAGCCGTTGGCCTTGTCGTGGAAGACGGCCTGGGCGACGCCGGTGACGGCGAGCGGGTAGAGGACCCCGCAGATCACGGTGAGGACGAGCAGGGCGCGCAGTCCGGCCCCGAGCAGCCGTGCGGTGTTGCGTACGGAGTTGTTCATGTCGTCTCAGCCGATTCCGGGGATGAGGGTGATGAGCAGGTCGATGAGCTTGATCCCGATGAACGGGGCGATGAGGCCGCCGAGTCCGTAGAGCCCGAGGTTGCGGCGGAGCATCCGGTCGGCGCTGGTGGGCCGGTAGCTGACGCCCTTCAGGGCGAGCGGGACGAGCGCGATGATGATGAGGGCGTTGAAGATCACGGCGGAGAGGATCGCGGACTCGGGGGAGTGCAGGCCCATGATGTTGAGCTTGTCCAGGCCCGGGTAGACCACGGCGAACATGGCCGGGATGATCGCGAAGTACTTCGCCACGTCGTTGGCGATGGAGAAGGTGGTCAGGGCGCCCCGGGTGATCAGGAGCTGCTTGCCGATCTCCACGATCTCGATGAGCTTGGTGGGGTTGGAGTCCAGGTCCACCATGTTCCCGGCCTCCTTGGCGGCCGAGGTGCCGGTGTTCATCGCCACGCCGACGTCGGCCTGGGCGAGGGCGGGGGCGTCGTTGGTGCCGTCGCCGGTCATCGCGACCAGCTTTCCGCCGGCCTGCTCCCGCTTGATGAGGGCCATCTTGTCCTCGGGGGTGGCCTCGGCGAGGAAGTCGTCGACCCCGGCCTCCTCGGCGATGGCCTTGGCGGTGAGCGGGTTGTCACCGGTGATCATGACGGTCCTGATGCCCATCCGGCGCAGTTCCTCGAACCGCTCGCGCATGCCCTCCTTGACCACGTCCTTGAGGTGGATGACGCCCAGCACCCGGGCGCCCCGCCCGTCGTGGACGGCGACCAGCAGCGGGGTGCCGCCGGCGGCCGAGATCCGGTCGGCGAGCTCCCCGGCCTCGTCCGGGACCCGGCCGCCCTGCTCCTTGACCCAGGCGATCACCGACCCGGCCGCGCCCTTGCGGGTCCGGCGGCCGTCCGCGTCCACCCCCGACATCCGGGTCTGCGCGGTGAACGCGATCCATTCGGCGCCCGCGAGTTCCCCCTGGTGGCGTTCGCGCAGCCCGTACTTCTCCTTGGCGAGGACCACGATGGAGCGGCCCTCGGGGGTCTCGTCGGCCAGCGAGGACAGCTGGGCGGCGTCGGCGAGCTCGGCCGCGGTGGTGCCCTTGACGGGCACGAACTCCGAGGCCTGCCGGTTGCCCAGGGTGATGGTGCCGGTCTTGTCGAGCAGCAGCGTCGACACGTCGCCGGCGGCCTCCACCGCACGGCCCGACATGGCCAGGACGTTCCGCTGGACCAGCCGGTCCATGCCCGCGATGCCGATCGCGGAGAGCAGCGCCCCGATGGTGGTCGGGATCAGGCAGACCAGCAGCGCCGCCAGCACGATCATGGACTGTTCGGCGCCCGCGTAGATCGCGAACGGCTGGAGGGTGACCACGGCGAGCAGGAAGACGATGGTGAGGGACGCGAGGAGGATGTTCAGCGCGATCTCGTTGGGCGTCTTCTGCCGGGCCGCACCCTCGACCAGGGCGATCATCCGGTCGATGAAGGTCTCGCCCGGCTTCGTCGTGATCTTGATGACGATCCGGTCGGAGAGCACCTTGGTGCCGCCGGTGACGGCGCTCCGGTCGCCGCCGGACTCCCGGATGACCGGGGCCGACTCGCCGGTGATCGCGGACTCGTCGACCGAGGCGACGCCCTCGACGACATCGCCGTCACCGGGGATGACGTCCCCGGCCTCGCAGACCACCAGGTCGCCGATCCTCAGCTCGGTGCCCGGCACCTGCTCCTCGGCCCCGCCGTCCGCGGTGAGACGGCGGGCGACGGAGTCGGTCTTGGCCTTGCGCAGGGTGTCGGCCTGGGCCTTGCCGCGGCCCTCGGCCACGGCCTCGGCCAGGTTGGCGAAGATCGTGGTCAGCCACAGCCAGCCGGTGATCGCCCAGCCGAACCAGTCGGTGGGGTCCATGGCCGCCAGCACGGTCGTCACGACCGAGCCGATCAGCACCACGAACATCACCGGGGACTTGACCATGGTCCGGGGGTCGAGCTTGCGGAGCGCGTCGGGGAAGGACCTCAGCAGTGCCCCGGGGTCGAACAGGCCCCCGCCGACGCGGCCGGCCGGCGGCTTGTGACCGGTGGGGACGTCCTCGTGCGGGGCACGGGTCGGTGTGGCGGTGCTCATGATGCGAGCCCTTCGGCGAGCGGTCCCAGCGCGAGGGCGGGGAAGTAGGTCAGACCGGTGACGATGAGGATCGTGCCGACGAGGAGCCCGGCGTAGAGGGGCTTGTCGGTACGGAGGGTGCCCGCCGTCTCGGGGACGGGCTTCTGCTCGGCCAGCGAACCGGCCAGGGCCAGGACGAACACCATGGGCAGGAAGCGGCCCAGCAGCATGGCGATGCCGATGGTCGAGTTGAACCACTGGGTGTCGGCGTTCAGGCCCGCGAACGCGGAGCCGTTGTTGTTGGCGCCCGAGGTGTAGGCGTAGAGGATCTCGGAGAAGCCGTGCGCACCGGAGTTGGTCATCGAGTTGCCCGGGGTGGGCAGGGCCATCGCGACGGCGGTGAAGCCCAGGACCAGGGCCGGGGTGACGAGGATGTAGCAGGCCGCGAACTTGATCTGGCGGGTGCCGATCTTCTTCCCCAGGTACTCGGGGGTGCGCCCGACCATCAGGCCGGCGATGAACACCGCGATGACCGCCATGATCAGCATGCCGTAGAGGCCGGAGCCGACACCGCCGGGCGCGATCTCGCCCAGCTGCATGCCCAGCAGCTGGATGCCGCCGCCCAGCCCGGTGTAGGAGGAGTGGAAGGAGTTGACCGCGCCGGTCGAGGTGAGGGTGGTGGCCACGGAGAAGATCGAGGAGGCCGCGATCCCGAAGCGGGTCTCCTTGCCCTCCATCGCGCCGCCGGAGACCTCGAAGACCGGGCCGTGGTGGGCGAACTCGGTCCACATCATCAGCGCGGTGAAACCGATCCAGATGGTGGCCATCGTCGCGAGGATCGCGTAGCCCTGGCGCAGGTTACCGACCATCCGGCCGAAGGTGCGGGTCAGCGCGAACGGGATGAGGAGGATCAGGAAGACCTCGAAGAGGTTGGAGAACGGGGTGGGGTTCTCGAAGGGGTGGGCGGAGTTGGCGTTGAAGTAGCCGCCGCCGTTCGTCCCGAGCTCCTTGATGACCTCCTGGGAGGCCACCGCCCCGCCGTTCCACTGCTGGGTCCCGCCCAGGAACTGGCCGACCTCGTGGATCCCGGCGAAGTTCTGGATCGCACCGCAGGCGACCAGGACGAGGGCGCCGACCACGGACAGGGGCAGCAGGATGCGGACGGTGCCGCGGACCAGGTCGGCCCAGAAGTTGCCGAGCTCACCGGTGCGGGAGCGCGCGAAGCCCCGTACGAGGGCCACGGCGACGGCCATGCCGACCGCGGCGGACACGAAGTTCTGCACCGCCAGCCCGCCGGTCTGCACCACGTGGCCCATGGCCTGCTCGCCGTAGTACGACTGCCAGTTGGTGTTCGCCACGAACGAGGCGGCGGTGTTGAAGGCCTGGTCCGGGTCGATCGAGGCGAACCCGAGCGAGCCGGGCAGGATCCCCTGCACCCGCTGCATCAGGTACAGGAAGAGCACGCCGACCGCGGAGAAGGCGAGGACGGCACGCAGATAGGCGGGCCAGCGCATCTGGGCGGACGGGTTGGCGCCGATCGCCCTGTAGATCCACTTCTCCGGCCGGTAGTGCTTCTCGGAGGAGTAGACGCGGGCCATGTGGTCGCCCAGCGGGCGGTAGGCCAGCGCGAGCGCGCCGATCAGCGCGAGCAGCTGGAGCACACCAGCGGTTTCGGGGCTCATATCAGTGCTCAGAACCTCTCCGGGTACACAAGGGCGAGGACGAGGTATCCGAGGAGGGAGACGGCCACGACGAGGCCGACGATGTTCTCGACAGTCACAGCTTGGTCACCCCCCGGGCGACGAGAGCCACCAGCGCGAACACCGCGACCGTGGTGACGACGAAGGCCAGATCGGCCATCGCGAGCTCCTGAGTGAAGTGGGACGAAATGAAATCGGCCAGGTGGCCGATGTCGAGATAACCCCCTCCCCGACCCGGTGTTAAGCCGCCTTGACGGGGTCCATACGGGGCCACCGGATCTCTTGACGCCGCCCATACGGACCGGCCCCCTCCGCCCCCGCCCAGGGGTCCCGGCGGACCGCCGGGTACCGTTCCCGCATGGACGATTCCGCGAGGAGCGCCGACGCCGCCGCCCGGAGCCCGGGCGCCGGCTGATCCGCCGGACCGACAGACCGTCCCGCCGCCCGCCGGCGGGGCACCCGCAGGAAATCAGGACGTGCTCACCACCAGAACCATCTGCTTCGTCGTCGCGGCGCTCGCCTCGTACGCGGCCCTCGCCTACCGCCTCTACCAGGGGCGGCACAGCTGGCGGGACAGCGCCTACCGCACGCTGATCACCACGCTCGCCTTCCAGTGCCTCACCTTCACCATGGGCGCGGTCGCGATGGAGGGCTGCCGTTTCCTCGGCGTCCACAACCTCGCCATCCTGGCCATGCACCTGGCCGCGGTGGCCTTCTGCATCAGCGCGCAGATCATCCTGCTGCACTGGGCGGCCGACGGGGCGGAGGCGGCCCGCCGCACCCGGTTCTGGGTGCTGACCGGCATCGCCCTGGAACTGCTGCTGACGGTCCTGTTCTTCATGGCCGACGGCACCGGGCGGGACCCGCTGGACTTCGACGGCAGCGGTGACCCGCCGCTGCTGCTCTACCTGCTGGCCTTCAACGGCTTCCAGGCGGTCCCGTGCGTCACGATCTTCCGGCAGTGCGGGCCCTACGCCCGGATGACGGACAACGCCGCGATGCGGGAGGCGCTGCGGATGCTGTCGGTGGCCGCCGCGATCCTGCTGCTCTACGGCATGGTCCGCACCGCCCACATCCTGGTGATCGCCTCCGGCCGGGACCCGCTGCTGTGGCTGGAGGCCGGCGCCTCGGTCCTCAACACGCTGGGCATCGTCGCCGTGTCGCTCAGCCTGACCATGTCCTCCTGGCGGCCCTCGGCCGGCGGGCTGCTGGACTGGGCGCGCACCTATCGGGCGTACCGGACCCTCCACCCGCTCTGGCGGGACCTCTGCGAGGCCTGTCCGGACATCGTCCTGGAACCCCCGGGGACCTCGGTCCGCGATCTGGACTACCGGCTGCACCGCCGGGTGGTGGAGATCAGGGACGGATGGCGGGAACTGCGCCCGTACATCGAGCGGGGCGAGCCGGGCGGCGGGTCCGGCGGCGAGTCCGCCGGCGAGTCCGGTGGTGGCGGACCTGACGGATCCGGTGGATCCGCGGGAACCGCCGTCAGGGCGCGGACCGGCACCGATCCGGCCGCGGAGACCCGGCAGGCGTTCGCCGAGGCGGCCCGGATCAGGCGGGCGCTGCTGGCGAAACGGGCCGGTGCCGTCCCCCGGGACGACGAGGATCCGGGCGATTTCGAGGACCGTGACACGGACAACTTCACGGCGGAAGTCGACTGGCTCACAAAAGTGGCCGCCGCCTACAGTAAGCTCGGGACCGCGAGTTGAGAGCTCCCGCCCGGTTTGCATCCCCCGTCAAACCGGGCGGGTTTTTTTCGCCTCACCCGCGTTCCCGAGCTTCCCCCGTTGCCCCCCTGCTGCCGCCGGCAGCTCACTTGGCGACCCCCGTACATCAAGTTAGCTGGCAGCTATCGGCGAGACAGAAGATTGGCCGAGATTCGCTCGAATGTCAACTGGCCGCTACTTCTGGAAACTATCCATAGCCAAGAGCTATTCTGAGAGGCTACGGGAGGGAGCTACACCATGACCGATTCCGACGACCGGCCCCTGCTCGCCGTTCGCCTGGACGACCTGTTCAAGACGGTCCGCCCCAAGGGCAGGCACTGGACCAACGCCGAAGTGGCCGAGGAGCTCAAGCGGGCCAGCCCCGACCTCAAGGTCGGCGGCGTCTACCTTTCGCAGCTCCGGACCGGGAAGCGCTCCAATCCCTCACCGGACCTGCTCGCCGCCCTGGCCAGGTTCTTCGGCGTCTCGGTGGCCTACTTCTTCGACGAGAAGGTCGCCGAGTCCGTCCTCAGCCAGGTCGCCGCCATCGAGGCGCTCCGGCAGTCCGGGGTGCGGGCCGTGGCCATGCGGGCGGCCGGGATGAAGAAGGAGAACCTCCAGGCCATCACGGCCATCATGGACCAGTACCGGCAGCTCCAGGGCCTGCCACCGGTCACCGACGGATCGGATCCGGAATGAGGGTTCCGTGGCGGGGCCGGTCCGAGGGGCAGGACCGCCGCAGCCGGCTCAAGGAGCTCCGCCGGGCCGGCGCCCGGCGGATCGCCGAGTTGGACCTCCCCCGGACCACCGGGGTGGCGGAGCTCTGCCACCACCTCGGTGGGGTCCGGGGCCGGCCGATCGCCCTGGTCCCGATGCCGATGCCGGCCTCGCACCCGTGCGGCATGTGGGTCGCCGCCCGCGACGAGGACCTGATCTTCTACGACGCCCAGACCACCGTCGCCCACCAGGAGCACATCGTCCTGCACGAGCTCGGGCACATCATCTGCCGGCACCGCGGCGCCGGCGGCCTCGACGAGGCCGCCTCCCGGCTGCTCTTCCCCGACCTCGACCCCGTCCTGGTACGCGACATGCTGCTCCGCGCCACCTACGACGACGTGCAGGAACAGGAGGCCGAGATCATCGCCTACCTGCTCGCCCAGCACCTGGCCGGAGCCGCCCAGGACACCCCCGGCCGCGACCCGGACCAGCGAGCCGTCCTCAGCCGCATCGAACGCACCCTCCTCTGACCCGCCCCGACCCGCCGCGCGAGCGGCGGCGGCTCAGAGGACGAAGGAGCCGAAGGGCCAGCGGTGGATGCGGAGGGGGAGCCAGCAGAGGTGGCCGGCGTGTTCGGCGGTGAGGCGGGCCCCGGCCAGTTCGTGGCGGACCCCGGCGGGTACCCGGGCGGCCGGGAGGCCCTCCTGGAGGGCCGTGATCGCCGCCAGGAACTCCGGCTCCTCGATGGTGAACAGCTCCAGCGGCCCGAACCGCCGGTCCCGGACCTCCACGAACCCCGGCCCGCGCCGGTAGACGCACTTCCCGGGGAAGTAGCCCTCACGCCACTCGCGGAGGGTCCGCTCCGGGGCGCCCTCGATCCGTACCGGCGGATGCAGATGGGACAGCGCGCCCTCGGCGGCGCAGCCGTCCGTACAGCGCGCGGTCCACTCCACGGCCATCCCGAGGCTGGTCAGCTCGCGCACCAGCGGCAGCATCCGGGCCGCCTCCCGGCAGCCCGCGGACTCCCCGTCCGGGCAGACCGTGACCGGGTGGGGGAGCCGGACGCAGCGGGCGCCCGCCGTGTGCAGCCGCTCCGCCGCGCGCCGCGCACCGCCCGGCTCCGGGTCGAGGGCCAGCGGGCCCAGGGCCATGCCGGGCAGCTTCCGGGCGGCCGGGTCGTAGTCCCGCCAGGCCTCCACGGTGGGTGCGGGCCGGGTGCGGGGCGGGAGTTCAGCCGACGGGGACAGCATGACGGACCTCCGGAGCGGACTCGGTCGCGGACTCGGTCGCGGACGCGGTCTCGGTGAGGGGCTGGTGGCGGTGTTCCACCCGGAACAGGACCTGGTTGTCGGCCTCCACGGCCACCTGGAGATAGCTGCCGTCCTCCTGGAACACCAGGCCCAGCCCGGCCCAGGCCGCGAGCACCCCGTGCACCTCGTCCTCCGCCAGCCCGGTCCGGGCGACCAGGGTGGGCACGGTGCGGGGCTGGTCGAGCAGCCGGAACAGGGCGAGTTCGGCCGGCGCGGTCAGCTCGTGCACCGTCCAGTCGTAGGCGGCCCGGCGGCTGACCAGCACGATCCGGTCGCCGAGGTCCTGGTGGCTGAGCCGGCTCGCCGGGTACCGCTCGCGCCAGGTGTCGACGGCCTCGGTGAGCCGCCCGCCCAGGGTGTCGTCGATCCCGCGCGGCGGGGCCGAGAACAGATAGGCGAGGTCGGTGAGTTCGGCCTCGGGAAGGCGGTAGATCTGCTGGTACTGGGCGGCCGGTCGGAGTTCGGCGAAGCCCAGCGCGGGCTGGTTGAAGTAGGGGCTGAAGCGCTCGATGGCGATCCGGGCGGCCCCGGCCGGCGGCTCCAGATGGTGCAGGGCCGGGATCTGCCGGATCACCGACTCGTAGTCGGCCGCCGATTCGCCGGGGAAGCCGTACAGGTAGTTCCAGCAGGCGCTGACCCCGGCGCTCTGCGCGTCGCGCAGCGCCCGGACGTTCTGGCAGCCGGTCACCCCCTTGTCCATCAGCTTGAGCACCTTGCTGCTCAGGCTCTCGATGCCGGGCTGCACCATCACCGCGCCCGCGTCCCCCAGCATCCGGAACTGGTGCCTGCGCAGGTTGGACTTGACCTCGAAGTGCAGCCGGATGTCGTGCTCGGCCTCCGCCAGCCGGCGCAGCACCGTGTCGAAGTAGCCCATGTCCAGGATGTTGTCGACCACGACGAAGTCCAGCACCCGGTACTTCTCCGCCAGTGAGAGGACCTCGTCGTGGAAGCGGTCCGGGCTCTTGCTGCGGAACTCCATGAAGGAGCCGTTCAGCCCGCAGAAGGTGCAGTGGTGCTTCTCCCCCCACCAGCAGCCCCGGGAGCCCTCCACCAGCAGTTTCGGCTGCACCCAGGGGGCGGCCGCCGAGCTGTCGAGCCGTTCGAAGAAGCCCTGGTACTCGGGGGCGAGGATCTGCCCGGGCGGCAGCGGGCGGCGGGACATCGGGTTGGCGCGGGAGGTGCCGTCGGCGTCCCGCCAGCACAGGCCCTCGATCGCCCGCACCCCGTCCGTCCCGGCCGCGGTGACGGCCGCGGTGACGGCCTCCGGGGCGGCGGTGAGGGCGTCCAGCAGTGCGGGGAAGGCGGCCTCGCCCTCGCCGCGGACCACGAAGTCCAGGAACGGGAAGGCCCGGTGCAGGGCGGCGCCCATCTCGCCGTCGCAGTTGGCGCCGCCGAAGACGATCCGGGTGCGCGGGCTGAGCTCCTTCAGCAGCCGGGCGGTGGCCAGGCTGGCGGTGTTCTGCTGGAAGGTGGTGGTGAACCCGACCACGTCCGGCCGTTCCGCGGCGAGCTCGGCGGCCAGCAGCGACACGAACCCGGGCACCAGCCGGTGCAGGGCCGCCGTCATGGCGATCTCCTCCTCGCCGGTGCCGTGCGCCGCCAGGAAGGCGGAGAAGGCCCCGACGTCCCCGGCGGCGCCGTTGAGGGCACTGGAGAACACCCAGTCGCCCGCGCCCTGGAAGTAGGAGGAGGTGGAGTAGTAGTCGTAGTCGGAGAGACCGAACGGGGTCCGCTCGACCACCCAGTCGACGAAGTCCAGGTTGGCGTGCCGGACCAGGACCTGGTGGCCGCGGGCCTCGGCGGCGGTGCGCAGGATCCCCAGCGCGAGCGAGGGGACCTCCACCGACCCCCACGGCATGTTCACGAGCAGGATCTTCATCGCCTGCGGCCTCTCCTGTGCGGTGGTCGGGTGGGCATGGTGGTCGGGTGGACTCGGTGTTCGGGTGGTGCGGTTGCCGTGCCGGGGCCCGCACCGGGCCCCGGCACCGCGTGTGGTGACGGTGGGGCGGGGGTCAGCGCTTGGAGGCCGACGCCCACACCATCCAGCGGCCGCTCTCGGCCTTCTTGCCCTCGCTCTGCACGGTGCGCTTCTTCATGGAGATCACCCCCTCTCCGGTCGTCCGGTACGGATGGGAACCCGGGGTCCGGTCCGGGCGGCCAGCAGGGCCGCACCCGAGACACAGGCCGCGGTGGTCAGGAGGACCAGCACCGGCCGGACCGAGCCGGCCGAGGGTGTGGTCCGCAGGAGGGGTCCGACGACGGCGGCGCCCGCCGTCGCACCGACCTGGAGGGCGGTGCCCAGCACCCCGGAGGCGGCGCCGCCCAGCCGGGCGGGCACCTCCTTGAGCGCGGTGGCCACCAGCGGGGTCATCAGGAAGGCGTTGCCCACCCCGATCAGGCACATCGGCAGCAGGAACTCAGGCCAGCGGGCCGCCGGCCGCATCAGCGCGGCCACCCAGAGCCCGCCGGCCGCGGTCGCACCGAGCCCGCCGAGCACCAGCAGCCTTCCCTCGACCCGGCCGGCCAGCCGGCCCGCCAGTGGGTTGAGGGCCATGGAGCAGACCGAGGCCGGGACCAGCACCAGCCCGGTCAGCAGGGCGCCGTACCCGGCGGCCGACTGGAAGTACACCGACAGCAGCAGCACCAGCGCGGTCACCGTGCCCGCCACCACCACCGCGCAGGCCGTCATCCGGGCGAAGCCCCGGTCGGCGAACAGCGCGAACGGCACCAGCGGGGAGCGGTCCTGACGGGCCCGCTGCTGGAGGAGGAACACCACCCCCAGCCCGGCCCCGGCCACCAGCAGGGTCCGGACCCTCCCGTCCCACTGCCGGTCGGCGAGCCGGCCGGCCGCCAGTGCCAGGCAGAGCAGGGCCGCGCCGGCGAGCAGGACGCCCGCCAGGTCGAGCCGGTCCCGGAACCGGACCCCCGCCCCCGCCCCGGCACCCGGCACCGGCTCCGGCGGGTGGGCGGGCAGGGCCCGCCGGGCCAGCAGCAGCACCGCCAGCCCGACCGGCAGGTTCACCAGGAACACCCAGCGCCAGCCGAACGAGCCCGCCAGCAGCCCGCCCACCACCGGCGCGGCCACCGCGGCGAGCCCGCCGGCCGCGCCCCGCACCCCGAAGGCCGCCCCCCGGCGGTCCACGGGGAAGTGGCTGACCAGCATCGCCATGGTCTGCGGGGCGAACAGGGCCGCGCCCAGCCCCTGCACCACCCGGGCCGCGATCAGCTGCCCCGGGGTCTGTGCCGCCGCGCAGGCCGCGCCGGCCAGGGTGAACACGGTCATCCCGGTCAGGAACACCCGGCGGTGGCCGAACAGGTCGCCCAGCCGCCCGCCGGTGATCAGCGCCACCGCCAGGGCCAGCAGGTACCCGCCGAGCACCCACCCGGCCTGGCCCATGGTCGCGCCGAGCTCCTCCCGGATCGCCGGGACCGCGACGGTGACCACCAGCGCGTCCAGCTGCGCCAGGAAGAACGCCACCGAGGACACCGCCAGCACCGCCCGCGGCCCGCCCCCCAGGGGGCCCGCCACCCCCGGCCCGGTCGCCGCCCGGACCCGGCTCACGACGGCCCCCGCCAGAGCACCGGCGCCACCTTGCCGGTCCGCTCGATCCGGGCCAGCCGGTCCACCCGTACGGTGTCCAGCGCGTCCGGATGGTGCACCACCACGCTGTAGAGCCGGGCCGAGCCCGCCAGCAGACCCCGGCGCACCTCCGCCGGATCAGCGTCCCCGGTGTAGTGCACGGCCATCCGCGGGACCCCGTGCCAGAACTCCTCCTCGCGGACCAGCTCCAGCTGCGCCTCCCACACCCCCGGCAGCGAGACGGCCAGTTCCAGCAGTTCCCCGGAGGCCAGCAGGCTGCCCTGGAGCTTGAACGCGTCGTCGGCGCGGCCGAGCACCCGCAGTCCGTCCGGGCGCCCGCACCGGCAGTCGGCCGACCCGAGCCGGTCGCCCAGCCGGTAGCGGACCACCGGGACCGTCCAGCCGTCCCCGGTCCGGGTCAGCAGCGCGCCCGCGTCCTCGGTCTCCACCACCTGGTCCGGCATCAGGTGCAGGGTGCGCAGATCGCACTCCGGGGTGTTGGTGGCGATCACATAGGTCTCCACCGCACCGTAGTTGCCCCAGAACCCGGCCTCCGGGAAGGCGGCCCGGACGGTCTTCTCCGCGACCTCCGTCCACGGTTCCGCCATCCAGATCAGTGTGCGCACCGGCAGGGTGCGGCCCAGCGCCAGCATGCCCTCGGCGAGTTCGACCAGCCCGCTGGGGGTGCCGGCCACCGAGTCCACCCCCAGCTCGGCGAACGCGTCGAGCCAGTAGGGGAGTTCCGCGGGGTCCAGGGAGCCGCTGGGGATCACCCGGCAGCGGCTGTGCTCGGCGAGGGCCTGCAGGTAGTAGTGCGAGGCCCACATCCGGCCGGGGCTGAACATGTTGAGCAGCACCGAATCCGGTCCGAGCGGCCGCCAGTGGGCCGCCAGCCGGTCCAGCGCCTGCCCGTAGGACACGTACGTGACCTTCGGCGGGCCGGTGGTGCCGCCGCTGGACAGCACCAGCGAGCCCTCCCGGGCCGTCCGGGCCCGGGACACCGCCCGGATCTCGGCCGGCCCGGACACCGCCAGGTCCGCCAGCCCGGCCGCACCGGCGGGCACCGGTGCCCCGCCGAGCCCGGCCACCAGCCGGGCCCCCGCCAGGATCCGGACCGGGTCCGGCTCGCCGATGATCACTGTCCCGGGTCCTTCGCCGCAGAGGCCGCATGCCGTGCGTGGCCCGCCAGATAGGCGGCGAACCGGGCCTCCACCAGCTCGGCGGCGATCCGGTCGGACTCCTCGTCCAGCCCGAACCCGGCGGCCCCGTCCGGTTCCACCTCGGACAGCCAGTCCCGGTCCCCGACGGTGAGGAAGTCCACCGTGAAATAGGGGGTGGGGAGCAGTCGCGCCACATGGTCCACGGTGCTCCGCAGCCGCTCCGGAAGCTCCGTGTAGGCCCACTTCCGGGCGCCCCCGGAGGACCGGTTGACCATCCCGCAGTAGCCCTCCTTCCAGCCCTGCACCACCGCCCGGACCTCGCCCTCGACCACGTACACCCGGGTCTCGCGCGGGTTCTCCAGATACGGCTGCACCACCAGGGCGGTCTCCGAGCCGCCGGCCAGACCGATCACCCCGCGCAGGTCGTGCAGGTTGCGCACCACCGAGATGCCCAGCCCCATCGCCCAGTTGGCGGGCTTGACCAGCAGCGGGTAGTCCAGCGCGGCCAGCGCCGGATCGTAGTGTCCGGTCATGGCGTCCCGGCCGGTTCCGATCCGCACGGTGGGCACCGGCGGGACCGGGCTGCCCGCCAGGTGCAGCACGGTGGCCGCCTTGTCGGCCGCCACATAACCCCAGGACGGCGGGATCGGCAGATAGAACCCGAGCCGCTCCAGCACGGTGAACAGGTGCAGCTGGTTCGCCACGTCCTGGGTCTGGTGCGGCAGCGAGTACAGCATGGTCACGAACACGGTGTCCCGGGGGGTCACCTCCTCGCCCTTCAGGTACACCCGCGGCCGGGCCGGGTCGGTGGCGTCCACCGCCACCTCCTCCGGCTTGTGCAGGCTCAGCTCCAGCGACAGGTTCTTCGCCAGCGCCCGGTAGGTCTCCCAGACCGCTGCGTCCTCGTAGGCGCGCTGGTGGGCGCTGCCGCGCTCGGGATAGATCCAGCAGAGCCGGCGGACGGTGCCGGTGCCCCGGTCAGACATGGCTGACGCTCCTCGCGATGAAGTCGCCCACGGCGGACAGGAACTCGGCCGGCTGCTCCAGGAACGGCAGGTGCCCGCTCTCCGGCAGCACCCGCAGCTCGGCGGCCGGGAAGGCCTCCGCCAGCCAGGCGCCCACGGCCGTGGGGTACACCTGGCTGCGTGCCCCGTGCACCAGCAGCGCCGGTACGCCGATCCCGGCCGGGGTTCCCCGGTGGTCCAGGGCCGCCGCGTCCGCGAGCAGGGCCGCGCAGGCCTGCGGGGTCCAGCGCAGCGCCTCGGCGGTGAGCCGGGCCAGCAGGTCCGGGTCCGGGTCGGTGCCGGCCGCGAAGGAACCCCGCACCAGGCTGTCGGCGAACCCCGGCATGTCGCCGAGCACGGTCTGCCGCAGCTGCTCCACCCCGGCCGCGTCCAGCCCGCCGAACGCCGCGTGCTCCCAGCCGGGCCCCAGGGTGAGCCGGGGCGACTGCTCCACCGACACCAGGGCCGAGACCCGCTCGGAGCCGAACCGGTCCAGGTACTCGTACGCCACCGTGGCCCCCAGCGACCAGCCCAGCAGCACCGCGCCGCGCAGGTCCAGCCGGTCGAAGACCTCGGCCAGGTCCTGGGCCGCCCGGCGCACCGTCGGTGTGCCGCGCCTCGGCAGCTCCACCGTCACCACCCGGTGCCGGGAGGCCAGTTCGGCCGCGACCGGGGCGAAGAACGCGCCCGTGGCGGCGAGCCCGGGCACCATCACCAGCGGGGCCCCCTCGCCCCGTACGACGAACTCCGTCATCCCAACCCCTCCGTGCACCACCCGGCCGGTGACCCGGTCCGTGATCCGTCCAGTCCGAAGTGCCGTCGCAGGGACGGCCGGTCGACCTTGCCGACCTCGGTGCGCGGGACCGCGTCCACGAAGGCGACGCCGCCCTTGAGCCGGTGCCGGTCCAGCACCGCCCGTACGGCCGAGACGGCGGCGGCCCGGCCGGTGCCGAGCGGCCGGACCGCGACCAGCACCTCGTTCCCGCGCCCGGTGCCGTCCACCGGCAGGCTGACCGCCTCGGCCACCGAACCGGTCGCGGCGATCTCCTCGTCGAGCACCGGGCTGAGCACCGGGCCCGCCGGGGTGGCCAGCGCGTCGCCGAGCCGCCCCAGGATCCGGTAGCCGCCGCCCGGCTCCCGCCGGGCCACGTCCCCGGTCCAGAACTCGGGGCCGCGGAAGGTCCGCGCCTGGGCATCGGGACTGCCCCGGTAGCCCTCGCTGGTGCAGTCCGAGCGGAGCACCAGCTCGCCGGTGTCCGCCCGGTCGGTGCCGGGCAGCGGTTCGATCCGCACGCCCACCCCGGCCACCGGGACCAGGCCGGTGCCGGCCATGTCGCCCAGTGCCAGCCCGAACTCGGTCGAGCCGTAGATCTCCCGGACGGTGGTCCCGAGCGCCCGGCCGGCCCGCCGGGCCAGCTCCGGGCTCAGGAAGGCCCCGCCGCACAGCGCCCGCCGGACCCGGGAGAGGTCCGTGCCGGGCGCGGCCGCCGCGGCCGCCGCCAGTTCCCCGTAGTGCCGGGGCAGCGCGCTCAGCACCGTCGCCCGGTGGGCGGCCAGCTGCTCCAGGAGGACCGCGGGCGGGGCGGCCGGATCGGCCAGCACCACCTGGGCGCCGGACAGCAGCGCGGCGAACACGTGCAGGTCGGTGGCGTGCGCCACGTCCAGGGTGTGTCGGCAGAAGAACACGTCGGTGTCTTGGATCCCGGTGTCCGCCAGCCAGCGCCGGCGCTCCCGGACGAAACGGTCCTGCCGCCAGACGATGCCCTTGGGGAACCCGGTGGACCCGGAGGACCACAGCATCCGGAAGACCCCGCCGTCGGCGTCCCCGGCCGGTGCGGCGGCGCCCGCCCCGTTCGCCAGCCGCGCCGGGCCGACCACCGGGATCCCGCCCGCCATCGCCCCGGTCCCGTCCGCCCGGTCGGCGACCAGCAGCACCGGCCGGGCCAGCTCCAGCGCCTGCCGCACCTCCGCCGGACCGAACCCGGTCAGCAGCGGCACATAGTGCGCGCCCAGCCGGGCGGCCGCCAGGACCAGTGCCACATAGCCGATGCCGCCGCGCAGCGCGAAGGCGACGCAGTCCCCGGCCCGCACCCCCCGGGCGGCCAGACCGTCGGCGAACCGGTCGGTCAGGCCCAGGAGTTCGGCGTATCCGACGCTGTTCCCGCCGGTCTCCCGCACGGCGACGGCCGAGGGCCGCCGGTCGGCGACGGCGCGGACGGCCGTGTAGAGGCTCACGGCGCGGTCCAGGCCGCGTAGGTGGCGAACCGCCAGTCCTTGGCCAGACAGTCCACCTGCCCGAACCCGGCCTCGCGCAGCCACCCCAGCTGGCTGTCCAGGTCCGCGCAGATGTCGTACGTCATCCGCTGCCGGCCCGCCGCCCACTCCTCGGCCGGGGTGCCGGCCGCCAGCACGTGGTCCTCGTGCTGCCGGTCGTACATCTCCTCCAGCCGCTCCCCGGGCGCCAGCAGCTGCTCGACGTTGACGAACAGCCCGCCGGGGGCCAGGAGTCCGCGGATCCGGCGGAACAGGTCCCGCTTGTCCTCGTGGTCGAGGTGGTGGATGGTCAGCCCGGACACCACGGCGTCGAAGGGGCCGGCGGGCAGCTCGTCGGTCAGCTCCCCGATCAGGGTGGTGACCCGCCGGGTGCCGCGGAACCGGTCGGCGGCCAGCCCCAGCATCCCGGCCGAGTGGTCGAGGAGCACCAGTTCCGCCCCCGGTACCCGGTCCAGCACGGCCGCGCTCAGCAGCCCGGTGCCCGCGCCCAGGTCCAGGACCCGCGGCCGGGGCGTCCGGACGGTCATGGCCACGGCGGCGGCCGCGCTCCCGTACAGCAGGTCGAAGGACGGGATCAGCTGCCGGCGCAGCGCGTCGAACGTGGTGGGGTCCCAGAGTTCGGGAAGTACGGGAGTGCGCATGTGTGTCGCCATGGCCGGTCCTCCGTGCCGCTCGCTTCGCTGCCTGCCCGACCCGTCCGTCGGGTGTCCCGATCGTGCCGTGCGGGCCGGGGCGCGCAGTAGAGAAGAAAGCGCAGCCCTGCGGACGGGGTCCGGCTGGGTAGGGTCGGGGCGGAACGGACCGGTGGGACCGACGGAGGGAGCGCGGGGCATGGACGCGGCAGCGGACGGCGCGGACGGTGCGTACGGCAGGGACTCCGCGGCGGGCGCGGCGGACGGGGAGGTGCTCCTCGACCGGGTCGGGCGCACCGGCCGGATCACCCTCAACCGGCCGGCCGCCCTCAACGCGCTGACCCACGCCATGGTGCTGCGGATCGCCGGGGCCCTGGACGCCTGGGAACGGGACCCCGGCATCGCCCAGGTGCTGATCACCGGGGCGGGGGAGCGGGGGCTGTGCGCGGGCGGGGACATCCGGGCCATCCACCGGGACGCGGCGGGCGGTGGCACCGGCAGCGTCGGCTTCTGGCGGGACGAGTACCGGCTGAACGCGCGGATCGCCCGCTACCCCAAGCCGTACATCGCCCTGATGGACGGGATCGTGATGGGCGGCGGGGTCGGGGTGTCGGCCCACGGCCGGATCCGGATCGTCACCGAGCGGTCCCGGGTGGCCATGCCCGAGACCGGCATCGGGTTCGTCCCGGACGTCGGCGGCACCTTCCTGCTGTCCCGGGCCCCGGGCGGACTGGGCACCCTGCTGGCGCTCACCGGGACGCCCGTCGGACCGGCCGACGCCATCCTGTGCGGGCTGGCGGACCACTTCGTGCCCTCGGCCCGGCTGCCGGAGCTGACGGCCGCGCTGGCGGCCGGTACGGACCCGGCGGCGGCGGTGGCCCGCTGCGCCGGGCCGGCTCCCGAGGGGGTCCTGGCCGGGGCCCGGGAGTGGGTCGACCCCTGCTGCTCCGCGGACACGGTGGAGGAGATCGCCGACCGGCTGTCCGCACACGGGGACCCGGCTGCCAAGGAGGCCGCCGAGACCCTGCTGACCAGGTCCCCCTCCGCCCTGAAGATCACCCTGGCGTCGCTGCGCCGGGCCCGCTCGCTGGGCGGTCTGGAGGAGGTCCTGGAGCAGGAGTTCCGGGTGTCCTGCCGGGCGCTGACCCGGCTGCCGGACCTGGTGGAGGGCATCCGCGCGCAGGTGATCGACAAGGACCGCAGTCCGCGCTGGTCCCCGCCGGAGCTGTCGGGGGTGGACGGGGCGTTCGTGGCCGGTTTCCTCGCCCCGGGCGGGCCGGGGGAGCCGGGCGTGTTCGGCGGCGGTCCGACGCACACGCCCGGCTGACCCGCACCCGGCCCGGCGCCGGCCGGTTCCCCGGGCGGGCGCCGGCCGGTCAGCCGCCCACGTACTTCCGCAGGTGCTGCGCGGTGAGGGTGTCGGCCTCGGCGACCAGGGCGGCCGGGGTGCCCTCGAACACCACCCGCCCGCCCGAGTGGCCGCCGCCCGGGCCGATGTCGATCAGCCAGTCGGCGTGTGCCATCACCGCCTGGTGGTGCTCGATCACGATCACCGAGTTCCCGGCGTCCACCAGCCGGTCCAGCAGGGCCAGCAGCTTGTCCACGTCGGCCATGTGGAGGCCGGTGGTCGGCTCGTCCAGGATGTAGGTCGCGGACTTCTCGGCCATGCTGATGGCCAGCTTGAGGCGCTGCCGCTCGCCGCCCGACAGGGTGTTGAGCGGCTGGCCCAGCCGGAGGTAGGACAGGCCCACGTCGTTGAGCCGGCCCAGGATCGCGTGGGCCTGCCCGGTCGGGAAGAAGTCGAGCGCCTCCGCCATCGGCATGTCCAGGACCTCGCTGATGTTCTTGCCGCGCAGCAGGTAGGTCAGCACCTCCGGGGTGAACCGGCGGCCCTCGCACTCCTCGCAGACCGAGGCCACCCCGGCCATCATCGCGAGGTCGGTGTAGACCAGCCCGAGGCCGTTGCAGTGCGGGCAGGCGCCTTCCGAATTGGCGCTGAACAGGGCCGCCTTGACCCCGTTGGCCTTGGCGAAGGCGGTCCGGACCGGGCCCAGCAGACCGGTGTAGGTGGCCGGGTTGGAGCGGCGCGAACCGCGGATCGGGGACTGGTCGGCCACCACCACCCCGTCCCGGCCGGACAGGTAGCCGTGGATCAGGGAGCTCTTGCCGGAGCCCGCCACCCCGGTGACCACCGTCAGCACCCCGAGCGGGACGTCCACGCTGACGTCCTTGAGGTTGTGCAGGTCGGCGCCCTGGACGGAGAGGTGTCCGCGCGGGGTGCGGACCCGCTCGCGCAGCCGGGTCCGGTGGCCGAGGTGGCGGCCGGTGAGGGTGTCGGAGGCGTGCAGCCCGGCGAGGTCCCCCGAGTAGCAGATCCGCCCTCCGGCGGTGCCGGCGCCCGGACCCAGGTCCACCACGTGGTCGGCGATCGCGATGACCTCCGGCTTGTGCTCGACCACCAGCACCGTGTTGCCCTTGTCCCGGAGCCGCAGCAGCAGGTCGTTCATCCGCTGGATGTCGTGCGGGTGCAGGCCGGCGGTGGGCTCGTCGAAGACGTAGGTGACGTCGGTGAGCGAGGAGCCGAGGTGCCGGACCATCTTGACCCGCTGGGCCTCGCCGCCGGACAGGGTGCCGGCGGGCCGGTCCAGGCTGAGGTATCCCAGGCCGATCTCCTCCAGGGACTCCAGCAGCCCGCGCAGCCCGGCCAGCACCGGGGCCACGCCCGGGTCGGTGATCCCCCGGACGAAGTCGGCGAGGTCGGAGATCTGCATCGCCGAGCACTCGGCGATGTTCAGTCCGTCGATACGGGAGGAGAGCGCGGCCGGTCCGAGCCGGGTGCCGCCGCAGTCGGGGCAGTCGGTGAAGACCACGGCGCGGTCCACGAAGGCCCGGATGTGGGACTGCATGGACTCGCGGTCCTTGGAGAGGTAGGTCCGCTGGATCTTGGTGATCAGGCCCTCGTACGTGAAGTTGTTGGAGCCGACCTTCACCTTCACCGAGGGCTTGTGCAGGAAGTCCGCCCACTCCTGCTCGGTGAACTCCTTCAGCTTCTTGTCCGGGTCGTAGAAACCGGAGTTGGCCATGATCTGCCAGTACCAGGTGTCCACGGCGAATCCGGGCGCGGTGATCGCCCCCTCGTTCAGGGAGAGTTCACGGTCGACCAGCTGGTCCAGGGCGATGTCGGAGACCTGGCCCATGCCCTCGCAGCGCGGGCACATGCCGTCCGGGGTGTTGAAGCTGAACACGGAGGAGGTGCCCACGTGCGGGGTGCCCAGCCGGCTGAACAGGATCCGCAGCATGGTGGAGGCGTCGGTGGCGGTGCCCACGGTGGAGCGGGAGTTGGCGCCCATCCGCTCCTGGTCCACGATGATCGCGGCGCTCAGGTTGTGCAGGGCGTCCACGTCCGGCCGGCCCAGGCTCGGCATGAAGGACTGGACGAACGCCGTGTAGGTCTCGTTGATCATCCGCTGGGACTCGGCCGCGATGGTGCCGAAGACCAGCGAGGACTTTCCGGACCCGGAGACCCCGGTGAAGACGGTCAGCCGGCGCTTGGGTATGTCGACGGAGACGTCCGCGAGGTTGTTCTCGCGGGCGCCCCGGACCTGGATGACCTGGTGGCCGTCTGCGGGGTGCGTGTTCACGGAGCTCCTTCTGCGGCGGAGTTACTTTGTACGCTGTACTCTATACACAGTACAAGGTAATTCTGCCGCGAGTGCGGGGATGGCGAGGGTGGCCCATGGCCAAGGACCGGAGCGGAGCCGGCGACACCGTCCGGACGCTGGAGCTGCTGTGGCGCGAGCCCGGGGCCCCGCCGCCGGAGGGCCGCCGGGGACCCCGCCAGGGCCTCAGCGTGGACGCCGTGGTCGGCGCGGCCACCGCCCTGGCCGACCGCTCCGGACTGGCCGCCCTCACCATGCGCTCGCTGGCCGCCGAGCTCGGGGTCACCCCCATGACCCCCTACACCTACGTCCCCGGCAAGGCCGAACTCCTCGACCTGATGCTCGACCGGGCCTACGGGGAGATGGAGCGCCGGCCGGTCCCGGCGGACGCCCGCTGGCAGGACCGGGTGACCGCGGTCGCCGAGGACAACCGGGAGCTGTTCGGCCGGCACCCGTGGATCGCCGAACTGTCGCTGACCCGCCTGCCGCTGGGCCCCGGGGTGATCGCCAAGTACGAGGAGGAGCTGGCCGCCTTCGAGGGCATCGGGCTCACCGACGCCGAGATGGACGCCGCCCTCAGCCATCTGCTGGCCTTCGTCCAGTCCATGGCCCTGGCGGCCGCCGACGCCGCCGCGCACAACGCCCGGCAGTCCGACGACGAGTGGTGGGCCGCCGCCGAGCCGGTGCTGACCCCGATGCTGGAGTCGGACCGCTATCCGCTGGCCCACCGGGTGGGCAGCACGGTCGGCGCCTACGACCCGGCGGCCGTGTGGGAGTTCGGCCTCCGCTGTGTCCTGGCCGGTCTGGAACACCTCACCGCGGGCCGCCCGGCATAGGCCGCCCGGCGGTCGGCGGTGCCCGCCCGGCGGTCAGCGGTAGCCGGTGGTGTCGGCCGGCAGGCCGCGGTCCTGGACCTCCACCATGTAGCGCCAGCAGTCCGGGCGGCTGCCGTCCAGATCGGTGAACCCGTACTCCAGGGCCAGCCCGCCGCTCGACAGCGAGCGGCCGTTCCAGCGGGCCACCTCCGGGTCGGCGGCCAGCGCCGCCACCGCCCGGCCCACGTACGACGGGGTCTCGGAGATCGCGAAGTGCGGGACCCGGGCCACGGCGTCCCGCCAGTTCGCCTCGGTCACCCCGAAGTGCTCCAGCATCATCTCCGACCGCAGCCAGCCAGGGGTCAGGGCCACCGCCGTGGCCCCGCGCGGGCCCAGCTCGTGGCCCAGCGCGAACGCCATCCGCAGCACCGAGGACTTGGCCAGGTCGTAGAAGAACGACACCCGGTAGGTCCCCCGGTTGTACTCCTCGGTGCCGTCCGTCATCTCCACCACCAGCCCGCCCGGCGTGCGCAGCAGCAGCGGCAGGGCGAAATGGCTGGTCACGGCATGGGTCTCCACCCCGAGCCGGAGCAGCCGCAACCCCTTGTCCAGATCGTGCTCCCACACCGTGCTGTCCCACTCGAAAAGCGTCTCGCCGCCCCAGATGTCGTTCACCAGCACGTCCAGCCGGCCCTGCTCGGCGTCGATCCGGGCCACCAGGGCCTTCACCCGCTCCGGCTCCAGGTGGTCGCACACCACCGGGACGCCGAGTCCGCCCGCCGCCGTCACCAGCTCGGCGGTCTCCTCCACCGTCTCCGGCCGGTCGTACTCCGAACGGGCCCCGCGGCCGCTGCGCCCCGTGACGTACACGGTCGCGCCCTCCGCGCCCAGCATGACGGCGGTCCCGCGACCCGCGCCCCGGGTCCCCCCGGCCACGAGGGCCACCTTCCCCTGCAGTGATCCAGGCATACGGCGAGCCTACGCCGGGCCGGGCTCCGCGGGCCGGAACCGCTCCGCCTTCAGGGCGAGCTGCCGGGCGAAGTAGGCGGGGGCGTCGTCGGGGCGCATCCGGCTCAGCGCCACCAGCGCGGTGATCGCCGTGTCGGCCACCTCGTCGTGGACGTCCTCCCAGGTGTGCGAGGTGCCCTTGCGCGGGTTGGTGCCGCGCACCCCGATCACGGCCTGTGCCGCCTCGCCGAACTCCTCGCCGATCTTCAGGACCTGGAGGGTCCACTGCTCCTCCGCGGTGACCCCGCGCCCGGAGTCCCGGGCCTCGAAGGTCCCGGCCAGGCCGGCGATGGTCTTCCAGACGTCGTCCATGCGGGGAGTCTAGGGGTTGCCCAACCACCCTCTCCCCCCGCACTGTTGCGGGAATGACGGATGAATCGGCACCGCACCCGATCGACCCGGCGGGCGGCTGCCCGCACGCCCTGGACTCCCGGCTGCGCGGCACCGCACCGGTCGCCGAGGTGGTGCTGCCCGGCGGGGTGCCCGGCGCGGTGGTCCTCGGGCACGAGGCGCTCCGGGAGTTCCTCGCCCACCCCGACGTGGCCAAGGACACCCGGCACTTCGCCGATCTGGCGGAGGGCCGGATCGCCCCCGGCTGGCCGCTGCGGGTGTTCACCAACTCCCGGGGCATGCACACCGCCGACGGCGCGGACCACCGGAGGCTGCGCGCCCTGGTCGGCAACGCGTTCACCGCCCGGCAGGTGGAACGGCTGCGGCCGCGGATCGAGGCCCTGTCCGCCGGGTTCCTCGACGATCTGGCCGAGGCCGCGGCGGGTTCCCCGGACGGGGCCGCGGACCTGCGGGAGCACTTCGCGCTGCCGCTCCCGCTGAGCGTGATCTGCGAACTCCTCGGGGTGGACCCCGAGCACCGGGGCAGGCTGCACGCGCTGTCCCGGACGGTGATCGTGGACACAGGCACCGGCCCCGCCGAGAAGATGGCGGCCGTCCGGGAACTGGTGGAGCTGATGGGCACCGTCGCCGCGGCCCGGGCCGCGGATCCGGGGGAGGACCTCACCAGTGCCCTGATCGCCGCCCGGGAGAGCGACGGGGACCGGCTCAGCGAGGCCGAACTCATCGGCACCATGCGGCTGATGCTGGTGGCGGGCCATGAGACCACCCTCAATCTGATCACCAACGCGGTCCGTGCCCTGTGCGCCCACCCGGACCAGCTGGCGCTGGTCCGCTCCGGCAAGGCGGGCTGGCAGGACGTGGTGGACGAGACCCTCCGCTGGGACGGGCCGATCAGCTGGTTCCCGTTCCGCTACCCCACCCGGGACCTGGAGATCGCCGGCACCGTCATCCCGCGCGGCACCCCCGTGCTGGCCGCCTACACCGCGGCCGGCCGGGACCCGGAGGCGTACGGTCCGGAGGCCGGCCGGTTCGACCTCACCCGGCCCACCACGGCCCGGAACCTGTCCTTCGGCCACGGGGCCCACTACTGCGTGGGGGCCCCGCTGGCCCGGCTGGAGGCCACGATCGCCCTGGAGCAGCTGTTCGCCCGCTTCCCGGACCTCGAACCGGCCGTCCCGGAGGCGGAGCTCCGCCACCAGCCCAGCTTCATCGGCAACAGTGTGGAGTCCCTGCCGGTCCGGCCGGTCCCGGTGGCGTCCTGACGCGGCGCTTGCGCAGCTCCGCCACCCGCTCGGTGAACGGCGAGGCGGCGGGCCGCTCCGGCGGGGTGTCCGGTTCGGGGTCCGGGGCGGGGCCGGTGTCGGGCATACGGGTGCGCTCCCTTCGGGCTGCACGGCGGCGTGGAGTCCTCAGGCACGCCGAAGGCGGCCCCGGGGGCCTGTGCCCGGGACCGCCCCTGATGATGTGCGGACCGGCCCGCCGCCGCCCGCCCGTTCCCGCCGATTCCTCCGCCCGGGTGATTCCCGGACGGATGTTCGGTACCGGTGGTGCGGGTGGTACCCGTGGTGTGGGTGTGGGTGCGGGGCCGGGTCAGACCGGCAGTGCCCAGGTCTGGTTGATGGCGTGGTCCCCGCAGGGCATCAGCCGCAGCCGGGGCGCGGGCTCCGGCGCGGGCGCGGCGGCCGGCGCGTCCAGGCAGAGTCCGCCGCGGTTCTCGACCAGGGAGCCGTCCCGGCGGTGGGTCCAGCGCTGCCCGGTGCCCGACCGGGTGCAGTCCGCGAGGACGGCCTCCCCGCCGGGGCGGGCCGTCAGGCAGTCGCCGAGCAGCCGCAGGGTCCGGTCGTGGCCGAGGGTCCAGCGCTGGTCGGCGCCGCCGGTGCAGGCGGACAGCACCAGCGCGCCGACCGCGGTGGTGTTCTGCCCGTCGGCGCAGGCGACCCCCTGTCCGGTGATCTGCCCGGTGGGCACCGGGGCGGCGCAGCCGCGCGGGGCGAGCCGCCAGATCGCGGTGCCGTGGGCGGGCACCTCGGCGGTGAGGGCGTCGGAGACCCGTGCGGTGCGGCCGGTCCACAGGTCGGTGGCGTCCACGGCGCAGGAGTGCAGTCCCACGTCGGTGAGCGGGACCGAGACCCGGCGGGCGGTGCCGGACCGGTTGAGCACCGATACGGCGCGGTGGCCGCCGGCCAGCGGCCTGGCCAGGACGTCCAGGGTGCCGTTGGCGGAGACCACGGAGCCCTGCCGGCCCAGCGGGTCCTGGTCCAGGGCGATCAGGGCCTCGTTGCCGAGGGCGGCAAGGCCCTCCGGGCTGATCTCCGCCACCTCGGAGGAGAGGATGAAGGGGGCGGCCATCATCGCCCAGAGGGCGACCTGGCTGCGGCTCTCCTCGGCGGTGAGGCCGGGGGCGCCCGCGATCAGGAAGTCCGGGTCGTTCCAGTTGCCGGGGCCGGAGTGGCGGGCGAGCCAGCGGTTGTAGCCGTAGTTCCCGAGGACCGAGCTCCAGCGGGAGGTGGCCGGGGCGGCCGGGTTGTAGACCTTGATGTCCCGGCCCTCCCGCCACAGCTGGCCGGTCTTCCCGGCCCAGCCGATCACCTTGTGCCAGTCGGAGCCGCCCCATTCGCCGACCTGGAAGTAGGCCGGGGCGGAGACGGAGAGAACCATGTCCCGGCCGCTGGCCTTCAGGGCGCGGGCCACCGAATGGTAGGCCTCCTTGTAGGCCTGCTCCTTCGTCGTCCCGGGCGGCACCCACATGTTGCAGCCGTCCATCTTGACGTAGTCGACCTTCCAGCCGGCGAACTGCCGGGCGTCCCGGTCGAAGTGGTCGGCGCCGCCGCCCTCCGGGGTGCCGCTGCCCGGGTAGCGCTCGCAGGTGAGGAAGCCGGCGTCCTGGTAGATGCCGAACTTCAGGCCGCGGGCGTGCAGGTACTCGCCCAGCCAGGCCATCCCGCGGGGGAACTTGACCGGGTCCACCACCAGGTTGCCCGCCGCGTCCCGGCTCCGGGTCATCCAGCAGTCGTCCACGGTGACCGTGTCGTAGCCCTTGGCGGCCAGTCCGGTGGAGACCAGCGCGTCGGCGTTGGCGACCACCTTCCGCTCGTCGATGTCGCACATGTAGTGCGCCCAGTTGTTCCAGCCCATGGGCGGGGTGAGGGCGAGCGGGGTGTCCGAGGTCGCGGTGGGATCGGCCGCCGCGGGGGCGGCGGCCAGGGACACGGCGAGCAGGGCGGCGGCGGTGAGGCTGCCGGGGAGCGCGCGCAGGCGAGACGGCACCGGATCTCCTTGACGCTTGACGGACTGACGTGAGCCCAGTGCAGCCAGGCGATCACCCGCTGTCAACGCGCGTCGGCGGGCGGGGGCGGCGAACCACCGGTTAGGCGGCGGCTCCTGTCACACGAACGAGTAGATACGACGTATGTTACGGTGTATCTCATGCCGAGGAGATCCGCCGCCCTGGACCGCGCCACCCCTGAGGCCATCGCGGCCGCCGCCCTGCGCCTGATCGACGAGGAGGGCCCGGCGGCGCTCAGCTTCCGCACCCTCGCCGACCGGCTCGGGGTCTCGCACGCCACCGTCCAGCGCCGCTGCACCGATCTGGCCGGACTGCTCGACCTCTGCACCGAGCACCTGGCCGCGCGGATCCCCGAGGTGCCCGCCGGAACCGGCTGGGCCGAGGCCACCGAACTGCGGTTCAGCGCCCTCTACCGGCTGCTCACCGCCCACCCCGGACTGCCCGCCCTGCGCGGCGGCCGCCCCTGGATGGGCCGCCGGCTGCTGGCCCGGCTGGTGGAACCGCAGATGGCCGACAGCCTCGCCGCGGGCTTCTCCCCGGCCGAGGCGATGACCGTCTACCGGCGGCTCTACCTGCTCACCCTCGGCAGCGCCGCCTTCGTCGACCACCGCGACCCGGTGGGTGCCGTCGCCGCCTCCCGGACCGCGCTGGCCGCCCTCGACCCGGACGGGTTCCCGGCCCTCACCGCCGACGTTCCCGCCCTGCTGCCCGTCCTCACCGACCACCAGGTCTACTACGGCGCCCTGCGCCAGCTGATCGACGCGGCCCGCCCCGCGTCCTGACCGGAAGGCCCACCCGCATGGAAGAGCAGCTCGACGGGGCCGCGGTGCGCGCCGCCGCCGCCCGGATCGCCGGACACGTCCGCCCGGTCACCGTGGCCCCCGCCCGGGCCGGGGTCGGCTACGCGCTGGAGCACCTCCAGCACACCGGCTCCTTCAAGGCGCGCGGGGCGTACAACTTCCTCGCCGCGCACGCCGAGCGCGGACCGCTGCCCGGGGCGGGCGTCACCATCGCCTCCGGCGGCAACGCGGGCCTCGCCTGCGCCTGGGCGGCCCGCGCCCACGGGATCCCGGCCACCGTGTTCCTCCCGGCCACCGCCCCGGCGGTCAAGGTGGAACGGCTGCGGGGCTACGGTGCCGAGGTCCGGCTGACCGGCGACCGGTACGCCGAAGCCCTCGCCGCCTGCGAGGAGTTCGCCCGGCACAGCGGAGCCCTGGCCAGCCACGCCTACGACCACCCGCTGGTCTCCGCCGGGGCCGGCACCCTCTTCGAGGAGATCCGCGCCGGACTGCCGGGGCTGGACACCCTGGTCGTCGCGGTGGGCGGCGGCGGGCTCTTCGCCGGGCTGGCCACCGCCGCCCTCCCGCACGGGGTTCGGGTGCTGGCCGCCGAACCGGAGAACTGCCGCGCCCTGAACGCGGCGCTGGCGGCCGGCCGGCCGGTCGACGTCCCGGTGGACTCGGTGGCCGCCGACTCCCTGGGCGCCACCCGGGTGTCCGCCGACGCGCTGCGCGCCGCACAGCGGCCCGGGGTGACCTCGGTCCTGGTGCCGGAGGAGGCGATCACCGCGGCCCGCCGGGCGCTGTGGCAGGAGCACCGCCTGGTGGTCGAGGCCGCCGCGGCCACCGCCCTGGCGGCCCTGGACCTGGTGCCGGCGGAGCCCGGCGGGCGGACCGCGGTGGTGCTCTGCGGGGCGAACACGGACCCCGCCGGCCTCTGACCCGCCGCGACGGCCGCCGCCGGGGGCGCCGCGACGATCGTCGCGGCGGGCGGCGACTTTGGAGTACGGCGCCCGGTTCGTCCTGTTCGCCAAAGTCGGATCCGTCCGGCGCGGTGCCGGGCGACCGGACGGAGGGGATGGGCGTGGCTGCGCGCAAGGGGTGCCTGATCGGCTGTGGAGCGGCACTGGTCCTGGGGATCGGACTGCTGGTCGCGGGGGTGTTCGGGCTGGGGAAGCTGATGGAGGTGGCCGAGCGGACGCTCATCGACCCCTCGGTCTACGAGTCGGCGGTGGTCGGCGGGCCGGAGGCCGCCGTCCGGGAGGCCCTGCCCTCGGAGAAGACCTTCCTGGAGGCGGGCCTGAAGGACGGCGGCCCGCCCGAACCGGCCGGGACCAGCTGTTCCTGGTACCTGTCCGGCGGGGACGAGGACGATGTCTTCCGGTTCTGCTTCAAGGACGGGAAGCTCGCCGAGAAGGTGCGGTACCGGCTGTAGGGGCGGTACCGGTCGCCGTGAGGTCCGCCACAGGGGGCGGCCAGGATTATGCACTTAGTTGCAAAACCGGAGGGGTCTCGCTAGAACAGGGTCAACACACCCGTGTGAGGAGACCCCCGATGACCCCGGTGCCCCCCGTGACCCCCGCGAGCAGCCCGTACCCGCACCTGCTGAGCCCGCTCGACCTCGGCTTCACCACCCTGCCCAACCGGGTGATCATGGGTTCCATGCACACCGGCCTGGAGGAGCACCAGGGCGGGTTCGAGCGGCTCGCCGCCTTCTACGCCGAGCGGGCCCGCGGCGGCGCCGGCCTGATCGTCACCGGCGGCATCGCCCCCAACGACGCCGGCCGGCCCTTCGAGGGCGGCTCCCGGCTCACCACCGAGGAGGAGGCCGCCGAACACCGGGTGATCACCGAGGCGGTGCACGCCGAGGGCGGGAAGATCGCCCTCCAGATCCTCCACTTCGGCCGCTACGCCTACCACAAGGACCTGGTCGCCCCCTCCGCGCTGCAAGCGCCGATCAGCCCCTTCGTACCGAACGAGCTCACCGGCGAACAGGTCGAGCAGACCGTCGAGGAGTTCGTCCGGGCCGCCCGGCTGGCCCGCCTCGCCGGCTACGACGGCGTCGAGATCATGGGCTCCGAGGGCTACCTCATCAACGAGTTCATCGCCGCGGCCACCAACCGGCGCACCGACGAGTGGGGCGGCTCCTACGAGAACCGGATGCGCTTCCCGCTGGAGATCGTCCGCCGCACCCGGGAGGCCGTCGGCCGCGACTTCATCCTCGTCTACCGGCTGTCCATGCTCGACCTGGTCCCCGGCGGCTCCACCTTCGAGGAGGTGGTGCGGCTCGCCAAGGAGATCGAGGCGGCCGGCGCCACCATCATCAACACCGGCATCGGCTGGCACGAGGCCCGCATCCCCACCATCGCCACCTCGGTGCCGCGCGGCGCCTACACCTGGGTCACCAAGAAGCTGATGGGCGCCGTCAGCGTCCCGCTGGTCACCGGCAACCGGGTCAACACCCCCGAGGTCGCCGAGGAACTGCTCGCCGACGGCCGGGCCGACCTGGTGTCCCTGGCCCGCCCCTTCCTCGCCGACGCGGAGTTCGTCAACAAGGCCCGGGCCGGAGCCTCCGACACCATCAACACCTGCATCGGCTGCAACCAGGCCTGCCTGGACCACACCTTCAGCGGCAAGATCACCAGCTGCCTGGTCAACCCGCGCGCCTGCCACGAGACCGAACTGGTCCTCGCCCCCACCCGCACGGTCAAGCGGGTCGCCGTGGTCGGGGCCGGTCCGGCCGGCCTCTCCTGCGCCGTGGCCGCCGCCGAACGCGGCCACACCGTCACCCTCTTCGAGGCCTCCGACCGGATCGGCGGCCAGCTCGACATCGCCCGCCGGATCCCCGGCAAGGAGGAGTTCGAGGAGACCATCCGCTACTTCGGCTCGCAGCTCGCCGCGCACGAGGGCATCGAGGTCCGGCTCGGCACCCGGGCCGACGTGGCGGCCCTGACCGGCTACGACGAGGTGGTCGTCGCCACCGGGGTCACCCCGCGGATCCCCGACATCGAAGGGGTGGACGGCCCCCACGTGGTCAGCTACCTCGACGTGCTCCGGGACGGCGCCCCGGTCGGCGAGCGGGTCGCCGTCCTCGGGGCCGGCGGCATCGGCTTCGACGTCGCCGAATACCTCACCGACAGCGGGGAGGGCGCCGCCCAGGACCCCGAGGTGTACTTCCGGCACTGGGGCGTGGACACCGGCTACGCCCACCCGGGCGGCCTCACGCCCCCCGCCCGCCCCGCGTCCCCCCGCCAGGTCCACCTGCTCCAGCGCAAGACCACCAAGGTCGGCGCCGGGCTCGGCACCACCACCGGCTGGATCCACCGGGCCGAGCTCAAGCACCGCGGGGTCACCACCGTCGCCGGGGCCTCGTACGACCGGATCGACGAGCAGGGCCTGCACCTCACCGTGGACGGCGAGGCCCGGCTGCTGCCCGTCGACACCGTGGTGCTGTGCACCGGCCAGGAGCCGCGCCGCGACCTGTACGAGGAGCTGCGCGCGGCCGGGGTCAGCGCCCATCTGATCGGCGGCGCGGACGTGGCCGCCGAACTGGACGCCAAGCGGGCCATCCGCCAGGGCACCGAACTGGCCGCCGCGCTGTAGGCCGTCCGGGAGGGTCCTGGCGACCGGGGTGTTGTGGCGGTCCGGTGCGGGCCGCCACAATCGGCGGGTGACCCTCGCACCCGCAGACGCCGACCTGATCCTCGCCGACAACTTCGCCCCCTGGGTCCTGGACCTGGGACTGTCCGTGGTGGAGACCGGACCGCTGCACGCGGTGCTCCGGCTGCCCTGGTCGGACCGGCTCGCCCGGGACGGCGGGGGCCTGTCCGGCCAGGCCATGATGGCCGCCGCCGACACCGCCACCGTGATCGCGATCTCGGCGGCGCGCGGCGGCTACGGGCCGATGACCACCGTGCAGCAGTCCACCAGCTTCCAGCGCCCGGTGGCCGGCGCCGATCTGCTGATCGACGTACGGATCACCAAGCTGGGCAAGCGGATGGCCTTCGCGGACGTCACCCTCACACCGGACGGGGCGGAGGAGCCGGCCGCGAAGGCCTCCACGGTCTACGCCCTGCTGGGCTGACCCGGCTGCCGGACTACCACATCACCGGCAGCCGCTCGGGGATCCGCTTCATGAAGCGGGTCCGCCACACCAGCTGGTCCACCGGCACCGCGAGCCGCAGCTCCGGCATCCGGTCCAGCAGGGTCTCCAGGGCGATCTCGGCGTGCTTCTTGCCGAGCGCGGTCGCCGGGCAGTAGTGCCCGCCGCCGCCGAAGGACAGGTGCGCCGCGTTGTTCGAGCGCTCCAGGTCCACCTTGTCCGGGTTCTCGAAGACCTCCGGGTCGAAGTTGGCGCCCTCGACCAGGACCAGCACCAACTCGCCCTTCTTCACCAGGACATCGCCCAGCTGGAGGTCCTCGGTGGCCAGCCGGGGCAGGCCGTCGGCGATGGACAGGTTGATGCGCAGCAGCTCGTCCACCGCGGCGGGCACCTTCGAGCGGTCGGCCAGCAGTTCGGCCTGCAGCTCCGGGTGCTGCATCAGCGCGAACACCGCCATGGTCAGGAACCCCATGGTGGAGATCACGCCGGCGCCGAAGAAGGTCACGCCGACCGTGGCGAGCATCTCGTCGGTCAGGTGGGCGTACTCGGGGTCCTCGCGCAGCGCGGCCAGCTCGGCCATCAGCCCGGTGGTGGCCGGGTCGTCCAGCCGCTCCACCATGTAGGCCATGTCCCGGTCCCAGTTGAGCTTGGCACCGGTGACGGGGCAGGCCGAGTTCATGAACGCGATGTCCAGGCTGGCCGACAGCCTGGGCGCGTCCTCGAAGGGGATGCCGAGGATCCGGCAGTGCAGGGCCTCCGAGTAGGGGTTGGTGAACGCCGCCCGCAGATCGGCCGGGGCACCCGTGGCGATGATCGAGTCCACGAGTTCGGCGGCGTGCTCGCGCATCCACTCCACCAGGCCGTCGGACTTGGGGTTGATCGCCTTGAGCACGGCCTTGCGCAGGCCGGCGCCGGTGATGTTGCCCATGTTGTTGACGACCTCGGGCGGGATCGTCAGCGCGTACTGGCGGGGCACCCCGGGGGCCGAGGTGTCCTTCAGGCTGAACCTCGGATCGTCCAGCACCTGCTTGCAGAGCGGATAGGAGGACACCAGCCAGGCCTCGTCGCCGGCTATCGTCCGGACCTTCTTCACCGGCTCGGAGCGCAGCGCCTCGATCTCCGCCGGAAGCCGGTCGCCGCGCCAGTCGAAGGGGAAGTCGACCAGCGGCTCGGGCAGCGTCTCAACGGACATCGGGGGCTCCTTCGGCGGGCGTGATGATGGCGTGGCCCTGGTTGCGCGAGGCGCGCAGCCCGGCGCCTCGGGAGTAGAGCAGCTCCGCCATGGGCAGCAGCTGGTGGTAGCAGTTGAGCGAGGACGGGACCCCGAAGATGGCGGGGGTGTCCAGGAACAGCGGGGCCTCGGCGCAGATGTACTTCAGGCAGACTTCCCGCTGCCGCCGGGTGCTCGGCGCGCCGTTCGACTTGGTCGACAGGAAGTAGCTGGCGAGGTCCTCGCAGATCCGCCGGAACTCGTGGTCGGCGTCGAGGAGTTCGAGGATCCTGGTGTGGATCTCACGGTAGGCCTCGTTGTCGGTGAACTCGGACAGCGCGCGGGCCCGGATCCGGCGGTCACCCGGATCGAGGGCGTCCGCCGCGTTGTTCACCTTCGCCCGCACGCCGCGCAGGT
The DNA here is from genome assembly GCF_055576225.1 of Streptomyces sp. NPDC033845. Classification (NCBI taxonomy): domain Bacteria; kingdom Bacillati; phylum Actinomycetota; class Actinomycetes; order Kitasatosporales; family Streptomycetaceae; genus Streptomyces; species Streptomyces sp. NPDC033845. Next base: position 355,887 of record NZ_JBVIRI010000004.1, read on the forward strand.
TCTTCACGGCCTTGCGCTGGGCGTCGATCGGGTCGTATCCGAAGGCCTCGTACATCTCCGCGACGTGCAGGTCGGTGTAGAGGATGTCGACCTCGCGGAAGTTCTCGGCCCCCCAGCGGCCGAGATCGAGGACCCGCTGGGCCGAGAAGTAGCTGTTGCCGGGCGAGATGCCGATCAGGGCGTGATCGCCCTCGGCGTGGATCACCTGGCAGTGCGAGGTGAAGGGCTGAACTACGAAGAGTTCGGTAGCAGTGGTTGTCGCTGTCGTTGTCGCTGTGGTCAACGTCGTCAACGGAGAGCGTCCTCCGCGTCGCTAGTCCCGGGGAGCCTCGTGCTCCTGGTGTGGCGACGACGCCGTGAAGTTAACGACCGGATACGGAGCGTGTCAACGCTGTCTCGTCAGAAGCGAGTTGCCTGCGGCGACCACCTTCTTGACGGGTCGCCTGACAGAAACCCGGAATCGGCCATACCGACCCCCCGGTCTCCGAGGGGTCCGGCCGGCGGCTCGAAACGGGCAGGCGGGGGGGTCGGAGGTCCGGTAAACCACCAAATCGGGGACGGGTTCGCGCCAGGCTCCCCGGCCCGTCCGGCCGGGCCGCCGTCCGGTACATGTCCACGGGCCGAACATTTCGCGACAGTCGAAGTAACCGGGAGTAACAGACTCCGGAGCATCAGATTCCGGGCATGCGAAAGCCCGCCCTCCCCGCGGGGTGAACGCGGGAGGACGGGCTTTCGGCGACCGGGTCAGGCGCCGCTGGCGCGGAGCATCTCCTCGCGCTCGACGATCTTCACGCGCTCCCGGCCCTGCGGGGCGCCGAGGGCCTTCTCGGCCTCGTCCAGCCGGTGCCAGCCCTCCCAGGTGGTGTACCGGACGCCGCGCTCGGCGAGGAAGCCGTCCACGGCCTCCGGGGCCGCGGCGGAAGGGGCGCCGAGGCGGCCGTTGGCGTGGTCGTCCAGCAGGTTGGCGACGGTCTCGTTCGCGTCCCCCTTGGTGTGGCCGATCAGGCCGATCGGGCCGCGCCGGATCCATCCGGTGACATAGGTGGAGGTCAGGTGGACGCCGCCCTCGATCACCCGGCCGCCCTCGTCCGGCACGGTGCCCGACTCCATGTCCCAAGGCAGCTTGGGCAGTTCGTCGGAGAGGTAGCCCACCGCCCGGTAGACGGCCTGGACGTCCCAGTCCTGGAACTCGCCGGTGCCCTTCACGTTCCCGGTGCCGTCCAGTTCGGTGCGCTCGGTGCGCAGGCCGGTCACCCGGCCGTCCGCGCCGAGTATCTCCGAGGGGGACTCGAAGAAGTGCAGGAAGAGCTTGTGCGGCCGGTCGCCGATGTCCCGGATCGCCCAGTTCTCCAGGGTCTTGGCGACCATGTCCGCCTGCTTGTTGGAGCGGCGGGTGTCGATCGAGCCGGCGTCGTAGTCGATGTCCTCGGGGTTGACGATGACCTCGATGGTGGGGGAGTGGTCCAGCTCGCGGAGCTCCATCGGGCTGAACTTCGCCTGGGCGGGACCGCGCCGGCCGAAGACGTGGATCTCCCGGGCGCGGTTGGCGGCCAGGCCGTCGTGGACGTTGGCCGGGATCTCGGTCGGCAGCAGTTCGGCCGCGGTCTTCGCCAGGATGCGGGCGACGTCCAGGGCGACGTTGCCGACGCCCAGCACGGCCACCTTCTCGGCCTCCAGCGGCCAGGTGCGCGGCACGTCGGGGTGGCCGTCGTACCAGGAGACGAAGTCCGCGGCGCCGTAGGAGCCGTCCAGCTCCGCGCCGGGGATGTCCAGGGCCCGGTCCGCGCTGGCGCCGGTGGAGAAGATCACCGCGTCGTAGAAGGCGTGCAGCTCGTCCAGGCTGATGTCACCCGGATAGTCCACGTTCCCGAAGAGCCGCACCTGCGGCTTGTCGAGCACCTGGTGCAGGGCCGTGACGATGCCCTTGATGCGGGGGTGGTCGGGCGCCACGCCGTATCGGATCAGCCCGAAGGGCGCCGGCATCTTCTCGAAGAGGTCGATCGATACGCCGGGGTCGGCGGCAGCCTCGGACTTCAGGAGCGCGTCGGCGGCGTAGATGCCGGCCGGGCCGGCTCCGACGATGGCTACCCGGAGGGGGCGGGGCATGTCAGGGTTCCCTTCGAGCGGTGGACTGATCTGTGATCACCTTAAGTTAGGCGATCCTAACTCGGTACCCGCCTCCTTGTTATGACCCCATAAGCCGAACTTATGGGAACCCCAAGCCGGACTGATGGTGAACCCGTGACAGCTATTACACTTCTGTCCGTTTTCAGCCTTTTTGGTGAATCATGGTGGAGACCGATCGGCCGGGGGTCAGAGGAGAGACACGACATATGGCACGCTCACGCGCACGCAGCAGGTCCTTCGCCCGACGGACCGCCCTGCCGGCCACCGGCGGGGCCCTGGCCCTGGGCCTGGGCGGCCTCTACCTCAGCGGCCTGCTGATCACCGGCGACGAGATCGCCGCCGGCACCCAGGTCCGCGGCGTGGACATCGGCGGCATGAGCCGCGCAGAGGCCCGCGCCGAACTGGACCGCAGACTGGCCCCGGCCTTCGCCGCCCCCCTCGCGCTGACCGTCGGGGACCGCACCCGGCGCATACCCGCGGCCGACCTCGGCCTCTCCCTGGACACCGCCGCCACCGTCGAGCGGGCCGCCGGCGGCACCGGATCCGACCCCCTCGCCGTGTTCGGCCGCCTCTTCGACAGCGGGGACCACCCGGTGGAGCCGGTGGTCCGCACCGACGAGACCAAGGCCCGTGCCGCCCTCGACGCGCTGGCCACCGCCACCGACCGCAAGGTCCGCGACGGAGCGATAACCCTGACCGGGGGCAAGGCCGCCGCCGTGGCCCCGGTCACCGGAACCAGCCTGGTCAAGGACCAGGCGCTCACCGCGCTCCGCACCGGCTACGAGCGGTCCGGCACCGCGAAGCCCGTGGTCCTGCCGGTCCGCAGCACCGCCCCCGCCGTGGGCGCCGCCGAGACCGACCGGGCCCTGAAGGAGATCGCCCGCCCGGCCATGTCCGGCCCGGTCACCCTGACCCTCGCCGGCCACCGGATATCCATCGGCCCCGCCGTCCTCGCCGAACACCTGGCCGTCAAGCCCGACGCCGCGAAGCGGTTCGTCCCGGTCCTCGACGCCAAGGGCCTGCTCGCCGACCCCGCCGTGGCCCGCCCGCTGGAGCAGGCCGCCCCCGGCGCCCGCGACGCCCGGATCGGCACCGACGCCGCCGGACGCGTCCAGATCACCGCCGAGGCCCGGGCCGGCGCCGAGGTCACCGCCAAGACCCTCCAGGCCGCCGTACAGCCGCTGCTCAGCGGCAGCGGCCCCGCCGCCCGTACCGGAGCGGTCGCCACCGAGGCCGTCCAGCCCCGGCTGACCCGGGAATCCGTGGCCCGGATGGGGATCAAGGAGGAGATGTCCTCCTTCACCGTGAACTTCCCGGCCGCCCCCTACCGGATCACCAACATCGGACGGGCCGCGGAGCTCATCGACGGCTCGCTGGTCCTCCCCGGCAAGGAGTGGAGCTTCAACCGGACCGTCGGGGAGCGGACCAAGGAGAACGGCTTCGTCGACGGCATCATGATCAACAACGGCCAGTACACCAAGTCCGCCGGAGGCGGCGTCTCGGCCGTGGCCACCACCATGTTCAACGCCATGTTCTTCGCCGGCCTCAAGCCGGTCGAGTACGGCGCCCACTCGTTCTACATCGAGCGCTACCCCGAGGGCCGCGAGGCCACGGTGGCCTGGGGCACCCTCGACCTGCGCTGGCTCAACGACTCCGGGCACGCCGTCTACGTCCAGGCCAAGGCCGGGAACGACTCGGTGACCATCACCCTGCTCGGCACCAAGAAGTACGAGATCGAGGCCACCAAGGGCCCCCGCACCAAGGAGGTGCCGCCCGGCACCCGGACCGGCAGCGGTGCGCAGTGCGAGGTCCAGACCCCGCTCGAAGGCTTCGACGTCACCGTCGGCCGGATCTTCAAGCAGGGCGGCGCGGAGGTGAAGCGGGAGAACTTCAAGACCCACTACACCCCCCGCGACGAGGTCACCTGCACCCCCGAGAAGTCCGAGGGGGTGCAGGTGCCGGCCGAGCCCGGAGTCCGCCCGGAGGCCGGGACCCCGGCCACTGGCGGAACCCCGGCCCCGGCCGCCGTCAAGCCGACCGCGACCGCCGTCAAGCCGACCGCCTGACCGGCTGTCGTCAGCCGTTCTCGCGCAGGTCCGCGTCAGCCGGGGCCACCGAGAACCCGCGTGCCGGGGCAGTCGACCGGCCCGCGGCCTTCGGGGCCGCCGGCTTCCCGCAGAACGCCGGCTCCAGCACCCCGCCGAGCGCCGTGTTGGCCACCCCGCGGTTGGAGGTGTTCGCCATCGCGGACAGGCTGCGCTTGCCGTCCTTGGTGGTGAACGCGTAGGTGTAGAAGCCCTGGACGGTGCCGGTGTGGCCGTACACCGAGATCCCGCAGGACAGGTCGTAGCGGCGCAGACCCAGCCCGTAGAACCGGGTGTTGGTGGCGTCCGTCGGGGTCACCGTGGTCATCTCCGCCAGCATCCGCGGGGACAGCAGCCGGCCGCCCAGCAGCGCCGAGGTGAAGGTGTTCAGATCGGCCGGGTTCGAGATGACCGCACCCGCCGACTGCGCCCAGGAGACCGTCTGCTCGGTGGAGTCCACCAGCGGCAGGCCGGCCTCGTCGGGGTGCAGGTAGCCCCGCGCGTGCAGCCCCTTGATCTTGGTGTCGGGGTGCACGTACGAGGTGTTCTTCAGGTGCAGCGGCTTGAAGATGCGGCGCTCGTACTCCTTGGCCACCGGGTTGCCGGTGACCTTCTCGATCAGCATCCCCACCACCACGAAGTTGGTGTTCGAGTACTTGTACGACACCCCCGGCTCGGTGGTCCGCGGGTAGCCCAGCGACAGCGTGACCAGCTCCTGGTAGGAGAACACCCGGTTCCGCACGGCCTCGAAACCGGGCACGGTCTGCGCGAACATCGCGTCCGTGTAGTCGGCCAACCCGCTGCGGTGGGTGAGCAGATGGCGGACCGTGATCCGGTCGTCCGGCAGCAGGCCCGGCAGGTAGCGGTTGACCGGGGCGTCCAGCTCCACCTTGCCCTTCTCCACCAGCTGCAGCAGCACCACGGTGGAGAAGGTCTTGCTGACACTGCCGATCCGGAACCGGGCCTTGGTGTTCATCGGGTCGCCGGTGGTCCGGTCCCGGACGCCCGCGGTCTCGGACTCCACCCAGCCGGGGCCGGTCATCCGGACCATCGCACCGGGCGCGCCCTGCGCCAGGGTGTTGTCCAGCACCCGGCGCACACCCTCCAGGTCCGGGGCGGGCACGGCCGGAGTGGTGGCCGGGGCGGCCGGCGCCGGAGCGGGCGCGGGTGCGGCGTGGGCGGTGGCGGCCGGGGCGAGGCCGGCGACCAGGGCGAGCAGGGTGGCGCTGGCGGCCAGGTGTCGGTGCGGCGACAGGGGCACGTGTAATCCTCGGGTCGATCGGTGTGGACTTGCTTACCGATCATGAGGGCACGAACACCCCGTTCGGTTCCCAACCCGCCCGGACCGACGTCGAACCCCCGACCGAAACAGCTGTTTTCGGCCACCGTCCCGCCCTCTCGCGGCCCCCGACGGCGCGTCTAGCATGGCCGGATGCAGGCTGCCGACTGGTCCCCCTACCCGAAGATCCCGACCGCCCGCCGGCTCGGCGAGACCACCGGCGCCGGCCGGACCTGGGTGGCGCACGAGAAGGTGCACGGGGCCAACTTCGCCCTGCTGTGCGGCCCGTCGGAGGTCCGCCCGGCGAAACGCCGCGAACTCCTCGGCGAGAGCGGCCTGGACGAGTTCTTCGGGGTCGGCCGGATCTGGCCCGCCCTGGCGGTGGCCGCCGCCCGCTGCGCCCGGGAGCTGAGGGAGCGGTACGGGGCCGGGCCGGAGGCCGCGGTCACCCTGTACGGGGAACTGGCCGGCGGCCGCTACCCGCACCCCGAGGTGCCCGCCGTCCCGGCGGCCGCACCCGTGCAGACGGGCGTCTGGTACGCCCCGGACCTGGTGTGGCTGGCCTTCGACGCCACCGTGGCGGAGGCCGCGGGCCCGGGGCCCTGCTGGGCCGCCGACCGGGACCTGCGGGAGGCGGCGGCCGCCGCCGGCCTGGACTGCGTGCCGCTGCTCGGCCGGGGCACCCTGGCCGCGGTCCGGGAACTGCCCGAGCTGTTCCCCACCGCGGTGCCCGCCCTGCTGGGGCTGCCCGAACTGCCGGGCAACCTGGCCGAGGGGCTGGTGGTGAAGCCGGCCGGCGCCTTCCGCGGCACCGCCCGTCCGCTGGCCAAGTACAAGCAGCCGGCCTTCGCCGAGGACGAGCGCTATGCCGGCGCCCGCCCGCAGGCCGCCCCGCCCGGGGGTGCGGCCGGGGTGCCCGGCTGGCTGCTCGCCCACGGCACCGCCCTGCTGACCCCGGCCCGGGCGGCCGCCGCGGTGAGCAAACTGGGCCCCGCCGCGCCGGCCGCGGAGCTGGCGGCGGAGATCGCCGCGGACGCGGCCGAGGAGGCCGCCGAGGCGCTCGGCGGCCTGGACCCGGAGCTCGGGCGCGCGCTGGAGCGGGCGCTGTCCCCGGGCGCCCTGACCCTGGCCCGCCTGGACGCCGCCACCCGCCGCTGACCCCTCCCGCGCACGCCGCCCGGAGGCCCCCCGGCCCTGTCCCGGGCGGCCGGGACAGGGTGTCCGGGACCCGACTTGCACTTAGCTCAAGTCCTGCGTAGCGTGCAATTGAACGCAGTGCAATTCACCGGACAGGGGCGGGCCATGCTGGATGCGGTGCTGTCGGAATTCCTCGGGGCCGCGGCCGCCGAAGCGGGCATACCCGGAGCGGCCGTCGGCATCTGGGCCGACGGCCGGGAGGAGTACGGCTGCCACGGCGTGACCAGTGTCGAGAACCCGCTGCCCGTCGACCGGGGCACCCTCTTCCAGATCGGCTCGATCACCAAGACCTACACGGCGACCACCCTGGTGCACCTGGTCGCCGAAGGCCTGGTCGACCTCGACGCCCCGGTGCGCCGCTACGTCCCCGAGCTGGTCCTCGCCGACGAGGCGGCGGCCGCCCGGATCACCGTCCTCAACCTGCTCAACCACACCGCCGGGCTGGACTGGAACCTGCTGATCGACACCGGCGAGGGGGACGGGGCCCTCGCCGGGTTCGTGGCCCGGATGGCCGAGCTCCCGCTCATCGGCGAACCCGGCGCCCGCTCCTCCTACAGCCAGGCCGGCTTCAACCTGGCCGGCCGGATCGTGGAGAAGGTCACCGGACTGACCTACGAACGGGCCGTCACCGAACGGCTGCTGGAACCGCTCGGGCTCACCGGCACCCTGTTCTCCCTCGGCGACGTGATCACCCGCAGGTTCGCCGTCGGGCACAACACCGACGAGGACGGCCGCCTGGACGTCGCCCGGCTGTGGAAGGCCTCCCGCGGGGACAACCCGGGCGGCGGAGCCGCCGCCTCGGTCGCCGACCTGCTCCGCTGGGGCCGGTTCCACCTCGGCGACGGACGCACCGAGGACGGGGTCCGGGTGCTGCCCGCCGAACTGCTGCGCCGGATGGCGGAGCCCACGGTCGCGCTGCGCGCCAGCACCCTCGGCGACTCCCTCGGCATCGGCTGGTTCCTGCGCGAGGTGGACGGGGTCCGCGCCTTCGGCCACGGCGGCTCCGGCCTCGGCCAGTTCGCGGAACTGCTGGTCGTCCCCGAACGAAACTTCGCGGTGGCCGTCCTCTCAAACTCCGGACCGGCCGGCACCGCCTTCAACCAGACCGTGGTCCGCTGGGCCCTGGCCACCCGGCTCGGGCTCACCGACCGCGACCCCGAGCCCGTACCGCACGACCCGGCCCGCTCCGGTGCGCTCCTCGGCCGGTACGAGAACGACGCGCTGGACCTCGCGCTGACCGAGGAGCCGGACGGGCTGAAGCTGGAGGTGCGGATCAAGCCGGAGATCCGGGCGACGGCGACCACCGAGATCCCGCCGGACTTCCCCCCGGCCGAGATCGGCCTGCTGCCGGGCGACGGCGACGAGTACATCGTCACCAGCGGCGGCCTCAAGGGGCAGCGCGGCTACTTCACCCGGGACCAGGACGGCACGGTGGTCGCCGTCGACCTGGCCGGCCGCACCTTCGCCCGCACCACGGCCCGCTGAGCCCGGCCCCGGCCGTGGCGGCCCGCGCCTGACGTGCCGGTCGCGGGCCGGTCCCGCATCCTTCTGGGGGAGGCATGTCCTCCGGCAGGCATCCGCGGCCCTCGGGAGACCCGGTCGCGGGAACCGTGGGAGGAGGGTCCGCGCCGTGCTCGGATTCGACCTCCGGACGCGCAGGTTCGCGGTACCGGGCTGGGCCCGCCGGCACACCCCCTTCCTGGGCCGGGTCATCGACCAGCTCGCGGCCGTCAACACCTTCGACTGCGCCACCCGGCTGGCCGCCCAGGCCTTCCTGGGTGCCCTCCCGGCGATCTTCGTGTTCGGCGCCTTCGCCCCCGCCTGGATGCGCGACCAGCTGATCTCCTCCCTCAGCACCACCCTCGGGCTGACCAGCGACACCCTCGACGAGGTCCGCAGCGTGTACGCCGGCGGCAGCGTGTACGGGGACGGCGGCGGCGCCGCCGTGGCGAGCACCGGGGTGGCCGGGGCGGTGATCACCCTGCTGTCCGCCACCACCTGCAGCCGGGCCCTCCAGCGGGTCTGCGAACGCTGCTGGCACCTGCCCAGGTCCGGGGTGCGGGTGGCGGCCTGGCGCTGGGTGGCCTGGCTCGGGGTGTGGCTGGCCGCCCTGCTCTTCCAGGGCCCCGTGCAGGAGGGGTTCGGCAGCGGACCGGTCCTGGGCGCCGAGATCGCCCTGGTCACCAGCACCCTGCTGTGGTGGTGGACCCAGCACCTGCTGCTCGGCGGCCGGGTGCCCTGGCTGCCGCTGCTGCCCGCCGCCCTGCTGGTCGGCCTCGGCACCCAGCTGTTCACCTGGGGCTCCCGGCTCTACATGCCGGGGGCCGTACAGCGCGGCCTGGAGGAGTTCGGCAGCCTCGGCTCGGTGTTCGTGCTGCTGTCCTGGCTGATCGGCTTCTTCGTGGTGGTGACCCTGGGCCTGGCCCTCGGCCAGGTGCTCGCCCGGGAGTCCTGGCCGGCCCGGCTGCTCGGCACCCCGCCGCCCGAGGCCCTCGGGCCCGCGCCGACGGCCGGGGGCCTCAGGCCTCCGGAGGGGGACTGACCCCACCGGCCGCCGGTGCGGGCCCGGACCCGGCCGCGCTCCGCCGGCCGCCCGCCGCCAGCAGGGCCAGTACGGCCAGGACGGCCAGCAGGACCACCGCCAGCAGCAGCACCGTCCGCACCGTCGGATGGTTCCACCAGGCGAACACCGCCGCGGCCAGCAGCACGGCGGCCACCGTGAGCCGCTGCCGGTGGGCCGCCACCCAGATCCCGGTCCGCCCGGTGTCCAGACCGTGTGCGGCACCCCGCCGGGCCACCGAGTCCGCGGCCCGCTCCGTGGTCCCCCGCAAGGCCGCGGGCAGCCGGCCCGGGCCCGTCAGCCAGGCCCCGGCGGCCACCACCAGACCCAGCACCAGCGCGGTCCGGAGACCGGCCCTGAGGAAGTGCACCAGGGTGTCGAACACCGCCGCGGCCGCCGCCGGGGACTGCACCTGCGCGGGCAGGTGGTCGAGGTAGTAGCGGCGGGCGACGGCCAGCCCGACGGCCAGCACCAGACAGGCGGCCGCCGCGCCCAGGGCCGTCCGGGCCAGGGCCCGGCGCCGCCGGCGGGCCAGCAGCACCCCGGCCGCGCCGATCAGCACGGTGAGCACCGGCAGCCAGTCGCCGAGCCGGTCCAGCAGCCGGGCCCCGGAGCGGATCCTGCCCAGCTCGTCCGACTGGAACAGCACCATCTGCTTGTCCACCTCGGGGATCCTGGCCGCGGGCGCCAGCCCGGCGTCCACCAGGTCGCCCTTGATCCGGTCGACGGCGGTGCCCAGGTCCAGGGTGACCGTCCCGCCGTCGACGCCGACCGCGCCGCGGCCCCGGCCGGTGAGGGCGTGCACCACGGCACCGTGCGCGGCCCGGTTGGCGGCGGTCCACAGCGAGGCGAACCGGTCGCTCTCGACGAACCGGGTGGCCACCTTGGTGACGGCCTGGTCCACGGCCTCGTCCAGCTGCGGTCCGAGGGCCTTGAGCGCGGTGCCGGCCCGTGGCGGCAGCCCCTGGGACTCCAGCCAGGCCGCGAGGTCCGCGGCGACCTGCGGGCCGTCCACCCGGACGTCGGCCGCCTCGGCCATCCGGTGGGCGGCGGCCGCCTCGACCGCCGGGTCGGAGGCCAGCGGGGCGACGGTCGCCACGTACCGGTCGGTGTCCAGGACGATGTCGTGCACCCATACGGTGAGCAGGGACACCGGCACCAGCAGACAGGTGAGGGTGATCAGTACGGCGGAGACGGCGCTCCTGGCCTTGCGCCCGGGGCCGGTCGGGCTGCTGTTGCGGCTCATCCGTCCATTGGACGGGCGGCCCGGCGGGTCCGCATGTCGGCGTCCGGTGGAAGGCCCCGTGCGCCGAACACCGCGAACGGCGCACGGGGGCACTTCCCGCACCGGTCCCCTCCGCGGCGGCGAGAGCCGCCCCGCAGCCGGGAGGGCCGGTGCCCGAGGTCAGTCAATCATTCAAGAGGCCGACTGGCCAGAATGAGTGGCATATGCGAGCCAGTTCTGGAGGAAGACAGCTTATGTGCGCCGATCCTTCGGTCAGGTCTCCAGGGGGCCGGAGCTCGGGACGGCGCGGGCCAGGAAGTGGTTCGCGCCGTCCTCGTACTCGGCCAGCCGCCGGCCGGTGGCGTCCAGGGCGGGCCGCAGGTTCGGTTCGGCGAGCAGGTCCCCGGGGTCCAGGGGGCGGCCGTGCCGGGTGGCGCGTTCGGCCCGCCCCGAGGGGTGGAGCAGCAGCAGGGTGCCGTCCGGGGCGCTGACCCGCGCCCATTCGCGCAGCGCGGCCCTCGGGTCGGGGAGGTGGTCCGGGAGCCCCGCGCCGAAGATGCCGTCCACCCGGGAGCCGGGCAGCGGCAGCCGGGTGCAGTCCGCCGCCAGCAGCTGTCCGTAGCGGGTGCGGCCGTGCCGGGCGGCGGCGGAGAGCATGGCCGGGGTGAGGTCGATGCCGAGCACGCTGCCCGCCGGCCCGACCCCGGCCCGCAGTGCGGGCATGGCCCGCCCGGTGCCGCAGCCCAGGTCCAGGGCCCGCCCGCCGGGGCGGAGCCGCATCCGGGCGACGGCCGCCTCGTAGGCCGGGGTCTGGTAGCCGAACCGCTCCTCCCAGGCGGTGGCCCGCCGGCTGAGGAAGGCCACCGGACCTCCCATGAGTCGGCCGGGCCCGCCGGGGCCGGGCCGCCGCCGGCGGCCGCGGCCAGCAGCAGGGCGCCGGCCCGGACGCCCAGCACGGGCACCTCGGCCGCCAGCGCCTCCCGGAGCAGGGGCCCGGCACCGGCACCCGTATCGGCGTCGGCGCCGGCCGTGGGGCCGCCGGGGACCGGGCCGCCCAGCACCAGCAGGCCGTCGATCCCGGCGAGGTCGGCGGGGGCCGGTTCCCCCGCCCAGACGCGGACGGTCAGAACCGCCAGGCCCGCCGCGGCGAGCGCGGAACCGACGCCGTCCGGGCCTGCCTCCGGGACCTGCCGGAGCACCACCACCGCCATGGAAACACCTCCTGAATTCGAGCGATCAAAGCCCTACAGGGCTGCATTCGCGCAAGAATGCCCCCGAAAATGCCGCATATGCCGGCTGCTATCCGCTCCGTGAGACGCATGGCAGAGTGGCGCCATGCCACTGCTGTCATTGAGGGTCGTCGGCCGGGACCTGCCGGGACGCGACTGCGGAGGGTTCGGCGACGTGCACGTCGCGGTGCAGTGCCGGGGCGAACCGGAGGGCGCCGTCCCCGGGGACGCCGGGGAAGCCGTCTGGGAGTTCACCGTGGACGCCGTCGCCGCCCCGGACGGCGGCTGGGACTTCCGCGGCCCCCATGTGCACGGCCCGCGCGGAGCCCGGTTCCTCTATCTCACCTGGGGCGAGTGGCCGGAGGGCGGCTCCTTCACCATGTTCCGCCGCGCCAAACTACCGCTCGCCGACCTCCCGCCCGGGGCCGTGGCGGCCGGGGCGGCGGAGGTCGCGCTCGGGCTGACCGACGCCCGGGGCCTGCCCCGGTGCGCCGGGGTCCGCCCGCCGGACGCCCGCTGGACCGTCCCCGGCTGACGGGAACGGCCCGCGGGCGGCGCGGATCAGCAGGGCTTGCGCCAGGTGTCCAGCTCCAGCCGCTTCAGCATCGAGGACAGCCCCAGCTGACGGGACTCCGGGCAGAAGCCCGCGGTGGATCCCTCGTACTCGACGTGGAACACCGCCTTGCCCGCCTTGATGAAGGGGGTCAGCGCCGCGCACTCCCCGTACTGGGCGCACTCCTCGTTGACCGCGAAGTCGAAGTACCGGACCAGCTGCGGGATCTGCGGCAGGTCGTTCTTCAGGCCCACCGAAAGACCGCGGGCGTGCGCGATCCCGGCGATCATGCGGTTGTACGCCAGCTGGTGCGCGGCGGTCAGCGGGAAGCCGGTGCGGTTGCCGTACCCCTCCATCAGGTCCGGCTCCACCGCGTCGAACCCCTTGTCGCGGCACATGTCGAACCGCCGTTCCATCAGCGGGCGAAGCAGGTCCAGCCGGCGGATGTCCAGCCACCGTTCGCCGTCCCAGCCGTTCGGCCGGCCGAGGAGTTCCTCGGGGAAGGCGTTCCGGTCGGGCCGGAAGTCCTCCCAGGCGCCGACGTTGACGTAGCAGATCACCTTGCGGCCGTCCCGGTGCAGCCGGGCCACATCGGCCTTGGAGTTCTCGAACCCGTCGATGTCGTAGACGGGGACGTCCACGGACGGGTCGGACTTCCCGTCGAGCTGCCACTGCCAGGCCAGCCCCGGCCTGGGCCGCCAGCGCCCCTTGGCCTCGGCCGGCGGGGCCGTCGGGTTCCCCGGCGCGGCCGAGGTCCCGGGCCGGGCCGGGCCGGTGCCCGAGGGCGGGCCGGCGGACGGGGAGCCCGGGGGAGCGGCCGAGGGGGAGCCGGGGGTGCCGGTGGGCGGCACGGACGGGGAGCCCGTGGGGCCCGGACCGCCGCCGCCGCGGGTGGCGGTCGGTGGCTTCGGGTCCGGCGCGGGCGGGCCGTCCCCGGAGGAACAGCCCGCCAGGGTCAGGGCCGTCAGCAGGGCCAGCAGGCCCAGGCGGGCCGGCAGGGTGCGGCTCATCGTTCCCTCCCGGTGAGTGCGGGGGTCAACTGGTTCCAGGGGTTGGGGAGTTCGCCGGTGACCGGTCCGGAGACCGCCGCTCCGCGCTCCCGTGCGGTGCGGACGGCGAGCGGGACGAGCGCTTCGGGCACCCCGTAGACGAGATGGCAGAACCGCTCGGGCGGATACCTGGTGGTCCAGGCCGGCCGGGTGAACGCCGAGACATAGGTGGACCAGTGTCCCTCGAAGGTGACGGTCAGGTCCGCCAGGCGCGCGTATCCGGCCATCGGGTGGACGCCCGGGTTCAGCACCACCGTGCCGGCCCCGGAGCGGCGCAGCGCCCGGACCAGCCGACGGCAGTCGGCCAGCCCCTCCCGGGTGGCCGGCACCCGGTCGACGAAGCAGCCGTCGGCCGCGTACCACTCCTGGTGCCGCAGCAGTTCCTGGACGATCTCCGCCCGGCAGCGGGAGCCGTAGCCGGCGTCCAGGTAGCCGAGCACCCGGGCGCCGGCGGCCCGCAGGGCCGAGGCCGCCGAGGCGAACGCCGGGTCGGGCCGGGCGCCCGGCCCGTCGGCGGGGTTCAGCACCACCCCGTAGGTGCCGGCCGCGCCCGTGATGAGCTCGTGCCAGGCACCCGGGTCCTCGGCGGGGTGGACGTACAGCGGGACGAGCAGGCTCATGGGGTGCCGTTGCCGGCCGGCTCGGTCGCCGCCCACAGTGCGGCGAGCGTCTGGTCCAGCCGGTGGACCGGACGCCAGCCGAGGGCGTCTCCGGCGGCCGTGATGTCCGAGCACTGCCAGGACACCTGGGCCGACCGGGCCGACCCGGCCGCCTCCTCCTCGATCCGTCCGCGGAATCCGGCCAACCCGGCGAGCAGGCGCACCAGTTCACGGACCGGGACGGCCCGGCCGGCCCCGATGTTCAGCACGGGCGGCAGCGGTCCGGGGGCGGCGACGGCCAGCGCCACCGCCTCGGCCACGTCCCGTACGTCCACGAAGTCGCGGTACGCGGACAGGTCGCCCAGCCGCAGCACCGCCTCCGGGTCCGGTCCGGCCCCGCGCAGCAGTCCGGCGATCCGGCCCGGCAGTCCGCTCGGCGGGGCCCCCGGGCCCACCGGGTTGCCCACCCGCAGCACCACCCCGTCCAGCCCGGAGGAGGCCACCGCCACCGTCCCGGCCAGCTTGGTCGCGCCGTACGGGGCGACCGGGCGGGTCGCGGACCACTCCGCGACCCGGGTGTCCCGCTCGCCCGGACCGTACTCGGCGGCCGAGCCCAGATGGACCAGCCGGGCCGAGGGCGCCGCCGTGCGGAGCGCGGCGCACAGCACGGCCGGTCCCCGGGCGTTGACCTCGGCCAGGGTGACGGGGTCGCCGCCGGTCGCCCCCGCGCAGTTGACCACCGCGTCGGGTGCCGCGGCGGCCAGGGTGCTCGCGAGCCGGTCGGGCCCGTCGGTGGCGAGGTCGATGCCGAACTCGGCACCGGAGGAGCGGCCGCCACCGAACACCTGTGCGCCCGGGAGGGCGCGCAGGCGTTCGGCGACATGAGCGCCCAGATAGCCGGTCCGGCCCAGGACGAGAATGCGCATGACGTGCTCAGGCTCCCTTGAGCAGCAGGGACTTGCGGCTGGTGAACTCGGCGTTGGCCCGGTCGTAGTCGTCCGGGCGCCCGATGTCCAGCCAGTAGCCGTCGAACGGATAGGAGTGCGGCAGGTTCTGACTGTCCAACAGGTCCAGTACGAGCTCGTCGAAGCCGAGCGGCAGACCGGGGGTGTAGCTGTCCAGGGTGGACCGGCTGAGGCCGTACACGCCCATCGAGACGTGGTAGTCCATGCTGGGCTTCTCGGTGAACCCGACCACCCGGCTGGCGTCGGTGGTCAGCACCCCGAAGTCGATGTGGACCTTGCGGGGGTAGGTGGCGATGGTCAGCGGGGCCCCGGACTCCTCGTGGCTGCGCAGCACGTCGGCGTAGTCGAGGTCGGTGAGGACGTCGCCGTTCATCACCAGGAAGTGCTCGGGGAGCCGGTCCCGCAGGTTGAGCAGCGGCCCCATGGTGCCCAGCGGGCTCTCCTCGGTGGCGTAGTCGATCTGCATGCCCCACTGCGAGCCGTCCCCGACATAGGCGCGGATGATCTCGCCCAGGTGGCCGATGGCGATGGTGCAGCGGGTGAAGCCGGCGCCGGAGAGCTGGCGCAGCACGATCTCCAGGATCGCGTGCTGGTCCCCGATGGGGACGAGCGGCTTCGGCAGGGCCGTGGTGTAGGGCCGCAGCCGGACGCCCTTGCCGCCTGCCAGTATCACTGCGTACATGGGTCGGTCTCCTCATGGGTCGCTTGGACGTTGAGTGACGTGGGGATTTCGGTTCGTGGGGTGTGCGCAGCCCGTGGCGGGCGGCACCGGCCGTCAGATGTTGTAGATGCCGGTCTTGTAGCGGGCCAGGTTCGCCGGATCGCGGAAGAACTCCACGGTTGCCGCCAGGCCCTGCTCCAGGGAGTGGGCCGGCCGCCAGCCGGTGGCGGCGGTCAGCCGGCTCGCGTCGGCGACCAGCCGCATCACCTCGGAGGCGGCGGGCCGCAGCCGGTCGGGGTCCTCGCGGACGTCGATCGGCACCTCCATCACCTTGCCGATCAGCGCGACCAGGTCACCGACCGAGATCTCGCCCCCGGTACCGGAGTTGAAGGTCCGGCCCACCACCTGTTCGGCGGGCGCGGTGCCCGCCGCCAGGAAGGCCTGGGCGGTGTCCTTCACATAGCTGAAGTCCCGGGTGGGCCGCAGGTCGCCGAGGGTGATGGTGCGCTCCCCGGCCGCGACCTGCCCGATGACGGTGGGGATGACCGCGCGCATGGACTGGCGCGGACCGTAGGTGTTGAACGGCCGCAGGGTCACCACCGGGGTGCCGAAGCTCGCGTGGTAGCTGTCCGCCAGCCGGTCCCCGCCGGCCTTCGAAGCGGCGTACGGGGACTGGGTGTTGATGGGGTGGTCCTCGGTGATCGGCACGGTCTGCGCGGTGCCGTAGGTCTCGCTGGTGGAGGTGTGCACCAGCCGGGGGGTGCCGAGCGCCCGGACCGCCTCCAGCACGTTCAGGGTGCCGGTCACATTGGTGTCCACATAGCTGTGCGGCGCCCGGTAGGAGTACGGGATGGCGATGAGCGCGGCCAGGTGGTAGGCGGATTCGGCGCCTTCGAGGAGCCCGCGGACCGGCCCGGGGTCCCGGACGTCGCCGAGGACGATCTCGACCCGGTCCAGCACCTCCGGCGCCAGGGTCTCCAGCCAGCCGTAGGAGGAGAAGGAGTTGTACTGGACCATGGCCCGGACCCGGAGGCCCCGGGCGACCAGGGCCTCGGTGAGGTGGGAGCCGATGAAGCCCTCGGCCCCGGTGACGGCGGCGAGCGGTGCGGAGGTCAACTGAGTGTGCCTTTCGACGTGGTGGCGGTTCAGTGGTGGCGGTTCAGTGGTCGCGGTTCAGTGGTCGCGGTTCGGTGTTCGCGGTTCGGGCGAGTGGGAAGAGGTCGTGGAGCCGGGGTCAGGAGTGCCGGGCCGGGCGGCCCAGCACCCAGAGGGCGCATCCGGCCAGGGCCGCGGCGGCCGCCCCGAAGGCCGGGCCCAGGACCTCCGGCTCCGGCACCGGGGCGAGCACGGTGGCGGCCCCCGCCCCGCCGGCCGCCAGCAGGCAGATCAGGGCCGGCGGCCAGGCCACCCCGAAGGCCTGGAGCAGCAGCGCGGTCCACAGCGCCGCCCCCAGCAGCATCAGCGCGGCCGGCCCGGCTCCGGTCAGCAGCGCCACCGGCAGCAGGAGCAGCACATAGGCGCAGAGGCAGAATCCGAGGACCCCGGCCGAGCGGAGCAGGAACCCCAGCGGGGTGGCGGCGGCGCCGAGGGCGCCGACGGACAGCCCGCGGAACCGGTAGAGCAGCCATTCGGCCGGTCCCATGCTCACGGTCAGGGCGATCACCGCGTACGGTTCCTGCCGCCCCTCCAGCAGCACCAGCACCGCCGCGGACAGCCCGAACAGCCCGTACGGCAGGGACCGCAGCAGCGGCGGCCGGCCCCCAGGGTCCCCGGCGGCCGGGACGGCGTACGCGGCGCGCAGCGCCCAGGCGGTGGCCGCGAGGGTGGCGAGCAGGGCCAGCGCCGGGAGCCCGACCCGGGCCGGGGTGCCCGGCTCCCGCCAGGCCAGCGCGGCGGCCCCGACCAGGAGCGGGCTGAGCGCCCCCAGCAGCATCCGCTCCCGGCCCAGCACCAGCAGCACCCCGGCGGCCGCCAGGTACACCGACTGGGCGGCGGCCGCCCAGGTCACCGGGGCGCCCCCGGACACGGCCGCGGCCGCCCCGGTGGCCAGCACCGCCCCGGCCGGGGCCCCGACCAGCAGGGTCCGGGCGGCCTCCCGCCGTCCGGCGACCATCCGCAGGTACGCCCGGTGGCCGAGGGCCTGCCCCCAGGCCCAGGAGACGATGCCGGCGGTGACCAGCGCGGCCGCCTGCCGGCCGGGGTCCCACAGCGGGGCGGTCAGCAGATAGGCCAGCCCGGGGAGGGCGAAGAGCACTCCCCGCAGCAGGCAGCGCACATGGTCCGGCCGCCAGGGGTCGGCGGCGGCCCGGGCGGGCTCGGGGAAGACCCGGGGCACCCGTTCGTAGAGGGCGGTGGCCAGGGAGAAGATGTTGGAGTGCCCGTACCGTTCGCGGATCACGTCGGCGGACAGGCCCTCCGCCTCCAGCAGCGCGGCCACCTCGTAGGGATGGACGGCGGGGCCGACCCGGTCGGCGAGATCGGCGGCGAGCCGGCTGACCTCCTCCTCGTTCGGGCCGAATCCGCCGGGCAGCCGGAGCGCCAGGGTGGACTCCCAGCGGCGGCGCGGGGCGCGGGTGCCGGGCTCGGCCAGCCGCAGCGCCAGGGTGTCCTGGTGCGAGCCGCCCGGTTCGAGGGAGATGGGCCCGCTCATCCGGCCATGCTTCCGGTCCGGCCGGGCAGCGGCTGCGCGGGCAGCGGTTCCAGCGGCAGCGGGGTGACCGGGCTGGTGACCGGGACCAGGCCGGCGGTCGCCGGCTGCGGGGTCCGGGCGGTCCGGGAGGTCCGCGCGGCCCGGTCGAGCTCGGGCAGTTCCAGGTAGATGGACCGGAAGGTGTCGATGGTCTGGCGCAGGGTGAACTGCTCGATCACCCGCAGCCGGGCCGCCTCGCCCATGGCCGCCCGCCGCGGCGGGTCGCCCAGCAGTTCCAGGGCGGCCCGCGCCATCGCGGCGGGGTCGCGGGGCGGCACGACCAGACCCGCGTCGCCCACCGCCTCGCGCACCCCGCCCACATCGGTGGACACGGTGGCCCGCCCGCAGGACATGGCCTCGATCAGGGTGAACGGGAAGCCCTCGCTGATGCTGGACAGCATCACCACGTTGCCCGCCGCGTAGGCGTCCTTGATGTCGTCCACCCGGCCCTCGAAGGTGACGGCGTCGGCGTGCCCGAGCTCGGCCGCCAGCGCCTCGCACCGCTCCCGGTAGGCCTCGCCGCCGCGCGGGGTGCCGCCGAACAGCCGCAGCCGGGCCTCCGGGATCCGCTCCCGGACCAGCGCGAAGGCCCGGATCAGGGTCTCCAGGTCCTTGATCGGGTCGACCCGGCCGGCCCAGCTCAGGGTCGGGGCCGCCGGCTCCGGGCCGGCCGGCGGGAACGCGGCCGGGTCCACCCCGTTGTAGACCGTGCGGATGGCCTGCGGGTCGGCGCCGCCCTCCTCCTCCCACAGCCGGTTGTACCGGTTGCCGGGGGTGATCAGGGCGGCCCGGCGGTAGCTCTCCTCCGCCAGCAGCCGGAAGAAGCCGAGCACCACGGCCTTGACCGGCCAGCGGTACGGCGCCGTCCGGTAGCCCAGATAGCGTTCCCGCAGGTAGACCCCGTGCTCGGTGAGCAGCAGGGGCACCTGGTGCCGGTCCAGCGCGGCCAGTCCCGGGAGTACGGCCACCCCGCCGCTGACCGCGTGCGCCACCCCGTGCTCGGGCGGCGGGGAGGCCAGCGGGCGCAGGGCGTGCTCCAGCAGCGAGGTGGCGGTGAGCGCGTCGTGCAGGGTGGGCCGGGCCTCGCGGACCGCGAGCCCGGGGCGGTTCCACACCCCGGCGAGGACGGCGATGGCGTGGTCCCCGCGGAGGAAGGGGCTGAGTGCCCCCTCGGCGGCGGCGCGCGCCATGGCGTACAGGGCCGGGCCGAACCCGGCCTCGGCGCGGGGGTCGAGGAGTGCGGTCAGGAACTGCTCGTAGGCCTCGGACAGCCGGCGCTGGGCGCGTCCTCGGGGGGCGCGGCCTTCCGGCGGTGCGCCCCACATGGGGACCGAGGTGACGCCCAGGACGTGTCCGGGCAGGTCCCACACGACGGGTTCGCGGCCGGTTCCGGTGACCGCGATGACCTGGAAGTCGATGTCCGGCATGCCCTGGACGAGCTGGTCGCACCAGACGCTGACGCCGCCGTGACTGTGCGGGTAGGTGCCTTCGGTGAGCAGGGTGACGTGCGTCGCGCCGATGCGTCGCGCGCCGGGATGAACGTGCATGCGGGGGCTCCACGGCCAGTGTGTGGGGGTGGTGGGTCGGTCCCGGCCGCGCTGCGGCGGCCGGGACCTGCGGGCGTACGCCGGGTCAGCGCCGGTCGGTGCCCGCGCTGTCCTCGCGCACGGCCGCGGGAACCCGGGTGCCCGGGGCGGGGACGGTCGCCGGGACGTGCCGGGCCGCGGCCGGGGCGGCCGGGGCCGCGGGTGCCGAGGCGGGCAGGGCGAACGTCAGCGGCGTACCGGCCGATGCGGTCCAGCCGGAGGCCCGGCCGGCGTACGGGCTGCCGAAGGCGGCACCGCCCCGTGTGGTGCCGGTGGGCAGGGTGGCGGTCACGTCGACACCGTTCGGTGCGGTGACGGTCACGGTGTCGCCGATCCGGTAGGCGTTCACCTGGCCGGACTGGACGGCGGTCTTCCAGGCGCCGCGGCGGCGCAGTTCGGCGCCGATGTCCTTCATCCGCGGGTTGACCAGCGGGGTGTTGGCCTCGAAGAGGGCGTTGTAGCCGTCGACGACCCCGTTGAGCACCGGGTAGGCGAGGCGCTCCTCGGCCAGGTTGGACTGGTGGATGAAGTGCGGCTTGGGGTCGCCCGCCAGAACGTGTCCGAGGGCGGTGCGGATCTCCTGCGGCACGATGTGGCCGGCGTAGCCGGTGGCCGGGTCCAGCGGTGCGGGCAGGCAGGTGGTGGTGTCCGCGTGGTCCTCGCAGATGCCGCTGCCGCCCTGGGCCCGGGAGGTGTAGATCCAGTTGTACTCGTCGACCGCCTCGGCGGCCGTCCCGACGTTGTAGTAGACGTTCATCGGGTAGCGGGCGACGGTGGAGGCGGCGCCGACCGAACGCTGCTCGGGGTCACGGGAGTTGTCGGAGGCCAGCCACTTGATCCCGTTGGAGTTCAGCGCCGGGGCCAGGTTGGGGTTGTCCTGCGGCTGCTGCGGCAGGACGGCCATCCCGGAGTGCTCCCCGGTGACCAGCTCGTCGTTCTGCAGCGGCAGGCCGAAGGACTGGCCCCAGACCCGGTTGAGGGCGATCTCGTCCTCGATGGCGGTCCGGCTGACCCAGCGGGTGCTGCCGTTGGCGTTGGTGGCGCACCGCCAGGGCACCACCGTGGTGTTCTGCTCGCAGCCCAGGAAGGCGTGCGTGTAGGTGTGGTTGATCCAGCGGAACTGGTCGCGGTCGGCCTGGAGCTTGTCGGCGAGCTCGTCGACCCCGTTGTTGTCCTCGCGCTGGTCGAGGCTGCCGGCCCCGTTGTAGGCCATGTCGAGGGTCAGACCGCGGCCGCTCTGCCAGGTCTTGGCGTACTCGGCGTCCGCGGCGGTCATCCGGATCGGGTTGGGCGTGCCGGCGCCGTTGGCGCAGTCCACGTCGCCGGGGGTGCAGTTGAGCTGGGTGTCCCAGCGGTCGTCGGCGGCGAAGACGTCGTCCACGTGGACGGAGAAGTGGTTGCGGGAGGAGCCCAGGTGGACCCCGCCGGTCATCCACTCCACGATGCCGCGGGCCAGCAGCCGGTACTGCTGCTGGTAGCGGTTGTAGACGAAGGTGACGACGAGTTCGCGGCGGCCGTCGTGCCGGTACTCGCCCACCAGGGAGCCCCGGCGGTTGCTGCCCGGGATCGGCGCGTCCACGTAGGTGGTGAAGTCCGCGCCGGCCGCCGGCTGGGCCAGATAGGCGTAACTCTCGCCCACGGTCGGGGAGTTGTCCTCGAAGGGCACGGCGCCCTTGAGGTAGCCGAAGGGTCCGGAGCGGCCGGCCGAGGTGACGGCGGCCTGGGTCCCGTCCACGCTGCCGGCGTAGCCGCCGGGGACGAAGTACTGCAGGCCCACCTGGGGGCGGGCGTAGGTGTAGGCGTCCACCTGGGGTATCGCGTACGTCTGTTCGTATGCGGTCAGGGCCGCCATCTCGGCCGAACCGGCCGCGAACGGGTTGTCGTTGGGCAGCACCACGGCCTGGTACTTGGCGCGCGGCCGGCCGTCCACGGTGTCGGCCAGGAAGGCCGGGTCGATGGTGGGCCGGTCCGCCCGGGTCAGGTCGATCTGGGTGTACGGGGTGCCGGACGACTCCAGTTCGGCCGCGATGGCCTGGACCGCCGGTCCGCCGTCGGTGACCACCAGCACCCGCAGGTCCACGCGGGGTGCGGGGGTGTCGGCCTGGGCCGCGGTGGCCGGCAGGCCGAGGGCGGCTATGAGGGCGCCCACGGATAACGCGGTGGTGCGGATGCTGCGCCTGCTTCGCTTCATGCGGTGAAATTCCCCTCCCCGGGAAAGGGGTTCGCGGCTCGCGCGAAGCGCACGCACCCCCGTGCGCCGCGCCGGTGCCCCCCTCAGGAACCGGTCGTCGACGCATCCGTCGGGTCACATGGTGGTGCCTCTGTGTAGCTTTCGTGGTGAAGTTGCGAAACCCGGCGGAAAATTATGGGTAACTCTTGCACCCGCTTTGCCGGACGACCCGCCCGCCGGAACGCGCGCGAGCCCCGTCCCGGCGGCCCGAAGGGCCTGCCGGAACGGGGCCTGAGGGTCCGTCAGGCGCAGGTCACGCGGGTCTCGGGGGTGAACACCGGACCGCCGCTCGTGCTGGTGCTGTCGCTGAACTCGGCGTAGTAGTAGGAGTAGAAGCCGATGTTCCCGTTGCAGCCGGAATCGGCTGCCACCTGGAGGGTCAGGGTCACGGTGCGGCTCTGGCCGGGCGGGATGGTGGCGCCGTAGTTGCCGCCGAGGTCGGACGGGCCGGTGCCGGCACAGGAGACGGGGCCGGAGGCGGTCGAGAGGCTGCACCCGGTGAAGCTGTACTTCAGGTCGGGGCGCTGGGTGGTGAGCCAGGTCGGGGTGATCGTCTGGTACACGAACCAGATGTCGTAGGTCTTGTTGTTGGTGAGCGTCATCGAGAGGTTCACCGTGCCGCCCGGGGTGGCGGTGGCGGAGCTGGTGGAGAACGAGAGCGATGCCGGGGCGGGGTCGGCGCTCGCGGCGGGCGCGAGGCCGAACAGGGCCAGGGCGAAGGCGAGGACGGTGGCGAGGCCGAGACGGCTCTTCAGGGGAGATCGCATGGCCCGGAGGCTAGGCAGTCGCCCGGTCCGCCGTCTGCCCCCGCCGGCGGCGGGGCGCGGCGGATCGGCCGGAAGTGTGTGCCCCGTGAAGGTCCCGCGATGATCCTGTGACGAACGGTCACGCGGTGTGTACAAGCAGCTTACAGGCGGTGCCGCCCGGGGTGGGGTGGGACCCCTGTGACGGATGGGAGTACGCCTGGCGTGAACCCCGGCGCACGCGATTGGCGCGTACCCCCACCCCGGCGGCCCTCAAGTCGCCGGGCATAGACCAGGGAGAAGTACCGGGCGGGTCGAGTAAGGGGATTGGGCCCACCGCCGGCCCGGGCAACCGGTATGAAGGACGCGGCCGGGGTGGCGGCCGGGACGGCGGGGATCGGGGGGCTGTGTGGCCAAGCGGGTGGATTCGGATGTCGTCTTCGGCGTCACGGGAGGGTTCGCGGCGGCCGCCGCCGTCGCCCTGTCCTCGTCGCTGGCCGCGGGAGCCGCGGCGGCGGCGGTGGCCGCCGCGGCCACCGGTGCGTCCGGCCTCGTGGCCGGGGTCATCGCCCTGCGGCGCTCGCGCCGGCAGAGCGGCATCGAGCTGCGCTACCTGCTCCGCATCAGGGAGTTGTGCTTCCCCGTCCCCGTGGGCACCGGGACCGGAAGCCTGGGCCCGGACCCGGGAGGATCCGAGCAGCTGTCCCGGGAGGACCTCCTGCCGGAGCGGGAGGTCGCCGATCCCGTGCGCCCGGGGCACCGGCCGTTCTCGTCCTACCTGGCGAAGCCGAAGCCGGTCGTCCTGACCCTGGTCGGAGCCCCGGGAGACGGCAAGACCTACCTGGTCAAGCGGTTGGCGGCACAGGTCCTGGGGGGCGAGCTGAAGCCGCCCAGGGAGATCCCGGTCCTGCTGAACCTGCCGGACTGCGTCCCCGCCACCCTGCCCGGTTCGGGTGGGGACCTCGTGGGGCTCGTCGGCGCCTCTCTCGGCGAGAGTCCGGGCGGCGCCTGGGACCGGTGGTTCGGGCGGCGCCTGCGCGAGGGACGGTGCCTGGTGCTGCTGGACGGGCTGGACGAGGTCCCGGCCGGCTTGCGGGGCCATGTGTCGGGCTGGCTCACGGAGCAGGTGGCGAAGTATCCGCGCAACGACTTCCTGGTCACCACCCGGAGCCTGCCGGACCGCTGGCTGCCCGAAGTCGATGCCACGACCCTGACCCTC
This sequence comes from Streptomyces sp. NPDC033845, assembly GCF_055576225.1. Taxonomy (NCBI): domain Bacteria; kingdom Bacillati; phylum Actinomycetota; class Actinomycetes; order Kitasatosporales; family Streptomycetaceae; genus Streptomyces; species Streptomyces sp. NPDC033845. The sequence continues at coordinate 379,882 of NZ_JBVIRI010000004.1, forward strand.
CAGCCCCTCACGGACGAGCAGATCACCGAGTACCTGAGGCGTCGGCTGCCCCATCTGGACCGGGCGGCGCTGCGCGCCCGTCGGGAGCTGCTGGAGCTGGTGCGCACCCCGGCGCTGATCGCCGCGCTGGTGCGCGTCCACGAACGGACCCGCACGCTGCCCAGCAGCCCGGCGGTCCTCTACGGAGAGCTGCTCAGACGCCTGCTCCTGGAGGCCCACCGCACCGAGGGCGACCCCTCGGACCTGTCCGCGGCACGGAAGGCCGCGGTCCTGCGCGTACTGGCCCTGGCCATGACGGAGGACGGGCTCGACCGGGCGAGCGAGGCCGAGTGCGTCCACACGATCCGGCAGACCCTGCGGAAGTCCAGCCCCCTGCGACCGGAGCAGTTCCTGGACGTGATCGTCGGAGACGGCGTCCTGGTCCGGCGGCCCGGGGGCGACCTGGCCTTCGCCCACCGAGGCTTCCAGGACTACCTCGCCGCCGAGCAGATCCGCACCCAGGGATCCGTCCGGCCGCTGGTCGAGCACATGGAGGAATCCCGGTGGAGGGACATCATCCTCGCCTGGGCCGCCTCCTCGGACGCGAGCCTCTTCATCGAGGCCTGCCTCCGGCGCGGTACGGAGCAGACGCTGCGGCTGGCCCGCGACTGCGCCGAGGTGAGCCCGCAGATCGACCCCGAGCTGCGCCCGATGCTGTCCCGGCGACGCCCGCAGCCCGGTGCCGGGGACACCACGGACCCGCTGACCGCGTTCGTGGAGAGCGGCCGCTCGGCTCCGGCGAAGGAGCTGCTGGCGCGGGCCCGCCACGGCGGACGGCCGGTCGGACCCGACGAGATCGACTCGCTGCTGGCACGGACGCGCTCGCGGGCCGGCCACGAGTCCACCGAGGCGGACGCCGAGGCCCTCTTCTCGGCCGCCGTACTGGCCGCCGAGGGGGGCCACCACCGGGCGGCGGCCGCCCACCGCCTCAAGGGCCTGATCGCCCTGGCGCACGCCCTGCGCGGACGGAGCCTCGTCTCCTCCCGGGAGCTGGCCCTCGCCGCACTGCGCAACCTCGACCCGGACCGGCCGGACGCCGCCGACGTACGGGCCGCCTGCCTCGCCTACCTCGGCTCGGCCGCCGACCCCGCGGACCGGGAGGAGTGCGCGGAGGCGGTCCGGGCCGCCTGCCGCGAGGCGGACGCCCACGCCACCCCGCTGCTGGTCCCCCTGGCCGCCACGCACCGCAAGGCAGCCCTGCTGGTCGCCGAGGCCTTGCGCGGGGACACCGAACTGGCCCGGAGCACGGGGGAGGCCCTCGGCACCGGTCCGCGAGGGGCTGAGAGCGTGGCCGACTGGGACACCGCCGTCGACGCGTGGCACCGCAAGCGCCGCGAGCTCGTCCACCAGTTCAGCGGCCTGGCCCGGCTGGAACTGGAGGCCGAACCGCTGCTGCACGCCCGGGAACTGGTGGCCGAACGGCTGGAGCAGGGGCCGCCGATGGCTCCCGAACTGGAGGGGCTCGGCCGGGCGCTCGACCGGCTCGACAAGTTCCTGCGGTGCGCGCCCTTCGACCAGCGGGACGCCGCACTGCGGGCCGCGGCCCGGCAGGCGGGGATGGTGCGGGACGCCGTGCGCGCCGCCCCGACGGAGCTGTCCGTGGAGCTGGCCGAGCCCGCTGCCGTACGGATCGAGGAACTCGTGGCGGCGCACCGGAGCCGGCTGGTCCGGGAACACCCGCCCCGGCCCCGGATCGCCCCGGCCCTGCCCGCCGCCCGGATCGTCGGCCGGACCGTCACCGTGCCGGTCGAGGTGGCCAACGAGGACGAGCGCAGCGCCCCCGTCGAGGAGGCCTGGCTCACCCTCTCGGGAGACTCGGGAGACTCGGGAGATCCGGCCGTCCTCGTCCCGGTCCACGAGCGGACCGAGGTGCCGGCACCGGTGCCGGGCGGGGCGGCGACCACCGTGCTGGTGCGGCTGGAGCTCGCGGAGGGGGCACAGGATCTCGCCGAGATCACGGTGGTGGTCGGGCTGCGGTACCGGCTGCGCGACGGCGTGGAGACGGGTGCCCGAGGGGTCGCACTGACCCTGCCGCTGGACCGGGGCCACCGCAAGATCCATCCCAACCCCTACTCGAACGGCAACACCGGACTGCCGCTGAAGGACCCCGCCATGCTCTTCGGCCGGGACGAACTGATCGACAAGGTGCGCACCACCTTGTGCGAGGTGTCCGAACCGGGGGCCTGCGTCGCCTTCTTCGGCCAGAAGCGCACCGGCAAGTCCTCGATCGCGGAGGAGCTGATGCGAAGGCTCTCGACGATCGACGGGTTACCGGTGGTGAACGCAGGGAACCTGGGCCCACTGGGGCCGCTGGGGAAGCCCGAGAACGAGGAGGAGAGCCGGATCGTCCAGGCGAACCTGCTGGGCACCCTGCTGTGGCGGATCATCGAGGGGGCCGACGACACGATCAAGGACGGACGCCGCCTGATCCCCGAGGGCTTCGACCGCAGGACACTGATCGAGAGCCCGGACCCGGTCGGTGACTGCGCCCGCCTCTTCCGGAAGTACCGGGCCGCCCGGCCCGGTTGCCCGCCCTGGGTGGTCGTCATCGACGAGTTCCAGTTCGTGGACCTGTGGATCCGGAGCGAGCTCGTCCCGCCGTCCTTCATGCAGACGTTCAAGGCGATCGCCGAATGCCGGCTGTTCCACTTGGTGCTGGTGGGGCAGAACCAGGTGGAGCGCCTGATCGAGGAGGACCCGAACGCCTTCGGCGTCCTCGGCCTCGAACGGGTCACCTACCTGGCCGAGGCCGACGCGCGGGAACTGATCCGGCGGCCGATCCTGCTGGCCACCGCGGAGGGTTCGGTCACCCGGTATCACGAGCGGGCCGTCGACGAGATCCTCCGGCTCACCGGCGGGAACCCCTTCTACATCCAGAAGATCTGCTTCCAGCTCGTCCAGCAGATGAACAAGGAGCGGGCCACCTGGGCCACGGACGCCGATGTGCGCCAGGCCAAGCAGCACCTGCTGGACAAGCTGGAGCACAGGGACTTCGACGGTCTGGACTCGCCCGACGCCGGCGACGAGCGCTGGACCGCCGAGCAACTGAGCGCCGCCTTCGTCGCCGTGGCCTGGGCCTGCGCGGACGGGCCCGCATCGCCCGAGGGGATCCGGCGGTGCCACGAGGGGGAGCTCGCCCCACAACTCCTGGACCACCTGGTCTCCCGCGAGGTCGTCCGCCGGGTCGGCGACCGGTACGAGTTCGTCGTAGGACTGTTCGAGGAATGGCTGCGGCGGTACCGCCCTGCCGCGAAGGGACGCCCGTGAGCACTGTGAACCCGTACGACGGCGCGGGCGGGGAGCCGGCCGGCGAGGGCTTCGTCGAGCGGACCGGACCGGTCGACGAGATCGAGGCGGTGTGGAGCACCGGAGGGCGGCCGAGGACCCTCAGCGTCCTCGGGCAGCTGAAGTTCGGCAAGACCAGCGTCGTCGAGCAGGCGCTGCGCCGGATCGGCCGCACCGACCTCGCGGTCGTCCGGCTCTCCGTGGTGGAGCTCGACTCCGTCTTCGGTCTCTTCCGTGCCCTCACGAGCGCGGTCACCGCCCGGTTCCCGGACCTGCCCGGCCTGGACCGGCTGGATGCCAACGTACGGAACGCGCACGGCTGGTACGACCTGGAGAACGCCGTCACCAGCTACTTCGCCGCCGTCCGTTCGGGAGGGGGCAACGTCCTGCTCGTCCTCGACGAGTTCGACCGCGCGTCCTGGGTGCTGGTCGACCTCTCCGGCTACCAGCTGCTGCGTTCACTCGTCACCGAAACCAAGTACTCCATGGGGCTGGTGACGCTCTCCCGCCGCTCGGTTTTCGAGATCGAGGAGGACGCGGCCGGCGGGTCACGTCTGGACGGCGTCATGTCCTACCGGTGCCATGTGGGCCTGCTGGAACCCGAGGAGGTGTCCGAGTTCCTCGCCCCGGCGGCGGCCGCCGGGATCGACCTGGAGGCGGTCCGTCCGGAGCTCCTCGCCCGGTCGGGCAGCCACCCGTACCTCCTGGGGATCCTGTGCAGAAGGGTGGTGCAGGAGTCCCTGACGACCGGCACGGTCGACGTCCCGAAGGCGTACGAGCTGGAGACCGCGGCCTTCCGGACGTACTTCGACCGCCTCATCGAGCAGGTCGAACTGGAACTGTCCGGGCACGGCGCCGCACTGCTCCGCACGGTCGCCTGTGGCGAGGAGATCCCCGACAGTGCCGCCGAGAGCGTCCAAGTCCTTCTCAACAAGGGGGTGTTCATCCGTGACGGCGACTCCGTCCGACTGTTCTCGGCCGAGTTCGCCTCCTACCTCGGCGCGGCACCCGCCCCGGCGCCGGCCGCGGAACGGGAATCCGTCTCGGCGCGGACCGCGGCCCCGGCGCCACGTACGGACCGGCCCGGCGGGCGGCGGTGCACCGCCCTGGTCGTCGCCACCGAATGGGGATCCGCGCACGGCGGGCTGAGCACCTTCAACCGCGAGCTCTGCCTCGCCCTGGCCCGGGAAGGGGTCACTGTCCTGTGCCTCGTCCTGCAGGCCGACGCCGCGGAGGTCGCGAAGGCCGACAAGGCCGGAGTGAAGGTCCTGACATGCCAGCGCCGGCCAGGAGACACCGAGATGGTCAGCATGATGCGTCCGCTGGAGCTGCCCGAGGGCGTGGTTCCCCATCTGGTGATCGGGCACGGGCGCATCACCGGTCCCGCCGCCCAGGCCCAGGCGGAGGCCTTGGCGAGGGTGAATCCGAAGAAACTGCACTTCGTCCACATGGACCCCGACGAGACCGAGTGGCTCAAACTCGACCGGCAGCACGACGCCATGGAGCGAGCCGACAGCCGGAAGAAGATCGAGTTGAGCCTCGGCCGGGCCGCGGACCGGCTCGTCGCGGTCGGACCCCGACTGTGGAACCGCTTCACCGGTCACCTGTCCAGGCCGGAGGACGTCGAACCGCTGCGCTTCGACCCGGGCTTCGACCTCACCGACCCCCGCCTGCGCAAGATCCCGAAGGGGGAGCCGCTCACCATCCTGCTGATGGGACGTGCCGAGGACGCTCACCTCAAGGGCCTCGACATCGCGGCGAAGGCCTGCGGGCGGGTGGCGCGCTGGCGCCGCGCCCTGTCCCAGGCGCTGCCGGAGATCGAACTCGTGGTCCGGGGCGTGCCCGAGGAACTGGCGGAGGGCCAGATGGGGCAGCTGCGGGCATGGGCGGACAACGGGCGGCTGGGCATCGTCCTGCGCCCCTACACCACGGACCCCGAGGACCTGCAGAGCGACCTCCTCAGGGCGAGCCTCCTCATCATGCCCTCCCGGGCCGAGGGCTTCGGCCTCGTCGGGCAGGAGGCCGTGAAGGCCGGCACCCCGGTGCTCCTCTCCGAGCCCAGCGGGCTCGGAAGGCTGCTGAAGGACGTGCTCAAAGACGAGGAACGCGCCGCCCGGTACGTCGTCCCCATGGAGGGCCAGCTGGAAACCGACACCGAGACCTGGGCCCGGATGATCAACGACGTGCTGATGCACCGGGATGCCAGATTCGCGGAGGCGGAAAAGCTCCGCGTCGAGCTCGCCGGGAAGCTCCCGTGGTCCCGGGCGGTCGACGAGCTGCTCACCGACGTCGGGTTCTGAACCGCCCGGACCCCCCGTTGCCGGATCGTTACCGCCCCTGCGGGCGTTGTCCGGAAAGCCTGTCGGATCGGTCCGGCTCTCGAACTACCTTCCGGTAGGACAGGGGGCGGAAGGTCGTGGGACGGCCCGTGCCCCGGGGGGATGTCCGGCGGTACGGGGGCTTTGTGATGACTGTCCGACGCTTGATCCGCGGCAGAACGGGAGTGACCGTCCTCCTGGCCATGGTGCTCACCACGGCCGGGCTGACCTCGCCCGAGCTGATCCGCGGTGCCGCCGCCGCGGTGCCGGACGCCGGCTCGGCGGTCACCGGGCCGGAGGGGCCCGAGGGCACCTCCTTCAACCCGAACCAGATCAAGGACATCAAGGCGGCCGACCCCGGCTCCGGGGTGAACCTGATCGAGGCCCCCTCGGCGAACAACAGCGGCGACGCACGGCTGTCGTACCCGCTGGAGGTGCCGAAGGGCCGCGCCGGGCTCCAGCCGAGCCTGGCCGTCAACTACAACTCCTCCGGCGCGAACGGATGGCTCGGCGCCGGCTGGGACCTCGCCACCCCGACCGTCACCGTCGACACGCGGTGGGGAGTGCCCCGCTACGACGCCGGACTGGAGACCGAGACCTATCTGCTCAACGGCGAGCAGCTGACCCCGGTCGCGCACCGCGGCCCGTTGCGGGCGCGCACCGCGGAGAAGGTGTTCCACCCGCGGGTGGAAGGCGCCTTCGACCGGATCGTCCGCCACGGCGACAGCCCCGCGAACTACTGGTGGGAGGTCACCGACAAGCAGGGCGTCCGCACCGTCTTCGGCGGCACCGCCGACAGCACGCTGGCCGACGACAAGGGGCGCGTCGCCACCTGGGCGGCGCGGGAGGTCCGCGACCGCAGCGACAACGTGCTGCGCTACCGGTACGCCAAGGTGGCGGACGGCGGCACGGCCGGTTCCACGGTGCCGGGCCGCGAGCTGTACCCGCGGAAGATCACCTACACCGGCCGCGGGGACACCGACGGCAGGTACTCGGTGACCTTCCTCCGGGACCGCGACCGCGGCGAACCCCGCCGGGCGGACGTGCGGATCGACGCCAAGTACGGTTTCAAGAAGGTCACCGCGGACCTGCTGCGCCGGGTCGAGGTCAAACTGGACGACACACTGGTCCGCGCCTACGAGCTGAACTACCGGACGGGCGCCTTCGCCAAGACGCTGCTCACCTCGGTGTCCCAGTTCGGCGAGAACGACCAGCTGTTCAACACCCACACCTTCGACTACTTCGACGAGGTCCGCGACCCGTCGGGCAACTACCACACCTTCTCCGAGGCCGCCCGCTGGTCGGTCCCGGACGACGACCTCGGGGTCAACATCCGGGAGGGCGAGGCCAGCGCCATCTCGGCCAACACCTCGGCCGGCTTCGGCGCGCACCTGTTCGCCGGCTACAACGTGCAGGGGCTGCCGGCCAAGGAGGGTTCCGTCGGGCTGAAGGTCGGCTTCAACGCCGGCCAGTCCGACGGCCTGTCGACCCTGGCCGACGTCAACGGGGACAACCTGCCGGACAAGGTGTTCCGCAAGAACGGCGAGGTGTTCTACCGGCCCAACCTGGCCGCCCCCGGCGGCGCGGCCAGGTTCGGCGACACACCGGTCAAGCTCACCGGCCTCCCCGGCATCTCCACCGAGCGCACGCTGTCCGGCACCATCGGCATCGAGTCGTACGTGCTCACCACCTCCGCCCAGCTGGACTTCGTGGGCACCACGACCACCTCGGACCGGTTCTTCGGCGACGTCAACGGCGACGGCATCACCGACCTGGTCAACAACGGCGGCGTGCTCTTCGGCTACCTGGACGAGAACGGGCGGCCCGCCTACAGCGCGGACTCCGCCCGGACCCCCGTCCCGATCGGGTCCGGCGAGGTGACCGGCCAGATCGTCGGCGACCAGACCGCCCAGTTCAACCAGCAGGTGGACAACTCGCCGCTGCTGGACTCGGTGCGCCGCTGGGTGGCCCCGTACGACGGCACCGTCCGGGTGGACGGTGCCGTGCAGCTGACCCGGGACCCCTCCCCGGCCCGGGCCGCCTACACCAAGGCCGACGGGGTGCGGGTCACCGTCCAGCACAAGGACACCGAGCTCTGGGCGCAGCGGATCGGCCCGGAGGACCACACCGAGTTCACCCCGGGTAACGTGGCCTCGGTGGCCGTGAAGAAGGGCGACGCGCTCTACTTCCGCACCCAGTCCGTCCTGGACGGCAAGTACGACACGGTTGCCTGGGACCCGGCGATCACCTACACCGGTCTGCCGGCCGGCACCGACGCGAACGGGCTGCCCACCACCGTGTTCCGGGCCTCGGCCGACTTCACCTTCGGCGGCCGGCCCTCCCTGGTGACCGTGCCGGTGAACGGCACGCTGCGGCTCACGGGCGACGTGGTCAAGAACAAGGCGACCTCGGACGACGTGACCGTCGTGATCGAGAAGGGCAACGGGGTCCACCCGGGCACCGAGGTGTTCCGCAAGGTGCTGCCCGCCGCGTCCACCGGCACCACCGGGATCGACCTGAGCATTCCGGTCAGCATGTTCGAGAAGATGTCGTGGAAGCTCAGGACCGACTCCCCGATCGACAGTTCGGCGGTGAGCTGGGCGCCGAAGGCGCACTACACGGCCGCGCAGGGGGTCGAGTCGGTCGTCGACGCGGCCGGGAACCCCACGCTGGTGATCACCCCGCCGTACGACATGAACCTGTACCCCGCGGACACCCTCACCGCCCCCCAGCAGTCCTTCAAGGCCACCAGGACCGGCCAGTTGAAGGTGCGGCCGAAGCTCTCGTTCAACTTCAGCCTGCTCGGTGACGCCAAGATCGCGTTGACGGTGAAGAAGCGCGGCGGACAGCTGCTCGGCAAGCGGGTCTTCCAGGCCAAGGACACCTTCTTCGGCGGCCCCAACCTGGACCTGACCGTCCCGGTCACCGCCGGCGACGACCTCTACATCGACTACTCGACGACGGAGACCGGTCTGCTCGGCACGCTCGTCGAGCAGTCCGCCTCGGTCACCCACGACGTGGCCTCGTCCTGGCCGGCCTTCACCCCGGCGCCCAGCGCCATGCACGCCTCCGTCGGGCAGGGCGCCTTCGCCCAGCCCTACCGCGGCTGGGGCGTGATCGGCTACCAGGGCAACCGCGACCGCGCCACCCAACCGCTCAAGCAGGCCGAACTCACCCTGGACCAGAGCTTCAGGGACGCCCTCCCCAAGGAGCCCAAGGAAGCGGACGTCCCGGGATTCACCGCGAACCCCCGGCTCACCATGCCCCGGCTGGCGGTGTTCGCCCCCGTCCCCGCCAAGGGCGGCTGGGCCGCGCAGGACGAGTCCTCCTGGATCAGCGCCGCGATGGCCACCAGTTCCCGCCTCGGCGCGGACACCATCGACGTCGTCACCGACGCCGACGTGGCCGGCGACCGGGCGGTGATGCGCCGCGGGGTCACCGGCCAGGTGTCCGCCACCCTCGCGGCGGGCCCGTTCGGCGGCACCGTGGTCGGCGGGATCACCGCGGGCTCGGTCGACTACCTGGACCTCAACGGCGACGGCTACCCCGACGTCGTGGGTGCCAAGGAGATCCAGTTCTCCGACATGACCGGCGCGCTCGGCGCCACCCGCGGCACCCTCGGCGGCAACGTCCGCGAGGCCGACAACGTCTCCGGCAACGTGGCGCTCTCCGCGGGCAGCGAGTCCGCCACCATCGCCAGCGCCCTGGGCATGGCCGCCCCCGACGCGGGCACCAGCGCCAACACCGCCAGCACCGGCGCGGTCCAGCCCTCGCTGGGCATCGGCGGCAGCCTCGGCGGCGGCGAGTCCGACGTCCGCGTGGACCTGATCGACATCAACGGGGACGGGCTGCCGGACAAGGTGTTCGGCAACGGCGACGCCCAGCTGAACCTCGGCTACTCCTTCGCCGCCCGCGAACCCTGGTCGGCCGGACCGATCAACGACGCGTCCACCCGCAACGTCGGGGTCAACCTCGGTTTCAACGTGGACCGTTACGGTTTCGCGGGCGGGGTGTCCGCGGAACTCGGCACCTCGTACACCAACGCGAGCATGACGGACGTCAACGGCGACGGCCTCACCGACCGGGTGTTCACCGACGGCGCCAACCCGATCAAGGTCTCGGTCAACACCGGCACCGGCTTCACCGCCCCGGCCCCGTTCCGCGGCAGCTTCCCCGAGATCGCCGTGGACAAGAACGCCAGCCTCGGCGGAGGCGTCTACTTCACCGTCGGTCTGCCCACCCCCGTCGGCGTGTTCGTCTTCAACCCCGGCGCCAACGTGTCCACCGGCATCAGCCGGGCCGAGACCAGCCTGCGGGACGTCAACGGCGACGGACTGGCCGACCACGTCCGGTCCACCCGGGACGACGAACTCCTCGTCGCGGCCAACAAGACCGGCCGCACCAACCTGCTGCGCTCGGTCAGCCGGCCGATGGGCGCCCGCATCGACCTGGACTACACCCGCACCGGCAACACCGCCGCCATGCAGGAGAGCCGCTGGGTGCTCTCCCGCACCTCGGTGTTCGACGGGCACGCCGGTGACGGCGCCGACACCCGGCTGACCACCTTCCGCTACGAACAGGGCCGGCACGACCGCCTGGAACGCGAGTTCCTCGGCTTCGGCCGCGTGGTGACCGAGAGCCGCGACACCGCCGCGGGCGACAGCGTCCGCCGCACGGTCACCGACGAGTACCGCACCGACGGCTATGTGGGCCGCGGCCTGCTCACCCGCACGCTGACCGAGGACGGCGCCGGCCGCCCGTACGGCGAGACGCTCCAGACCTACCGGCTGCTCGACACCGCCACCGACCGGGAGGCCGACCCCAAGAGCGCGACCGCCACCGTCTTCCCCCAGCTCACCCGGGTCGAGGAACGGCACTACGAGGGCGCGGCCACCGCGGCGAAGTCCACCCGCACCGACCTCTCCTACGACGAGTACGGCAATGTCACCCGCACCCTCGCCACGGGTGACGAGGGGACAGCGGACGACCTGGAGACCGTCTTCGGCTACAGCGGCACCGACCCGCGCTGCCGCGACCGGCACCTGGTCGGCACCGCCGACACCGTCCGGCAGACGGCCGCGGCCACCGGCACGCTCCTGCGGCACCGCGAATCCACCGTCGACTGCGAGACCGGCACCGTCCGCCAGGTGCGCGAGTACCTCGACGCGGACACCGCGGCCGTCTCCGACCTGACCTACCACCCGGACGGGAACCTGAGATCGGTCACCGGCCCGGCCAACGCGAAGGGCCAGCGCTACACCCTGGAGTACGGCTACGACAGCACCGTCGGCGTACACGTCGAGTCCGTCGAGGACAGCTTCGGCTACCGCTCGACCACGGCGTACGACCTCAAGTACGGCCTGCCCGAACGGAGCACCGACCACAACGGCCAGCCGCTCCGGATGTCCTACGACAGCTTCGGCCGGCTCCACACGGTGACCGGCCCCTACGAGAAGGACGGCGACCGGGCCACCATCACCTTCGGCTACCACCCCGAGGCGCCCGTCCCGTACGCCACGACCGAGCACCTCGACCGCACGGCCACCGGCGTCCGCGAGGACACCATCGACACCGTCACCTTCGGCGACGGCCTGGGGCGGGTCCTGCAGACCAAGAAGGACGCCTCGGTGTCCGCCGCGCCCGGGACCGCGCCCACCCCGATGATGACGGTCTCCGGCCGGCTGAAGTTCGACTCCCTCGGCCGCGCCGTGGAGAAGTACTACCCGGTCACCGAGGACAAGGGCGCGGCGAACACCACCTTCAACGCCGCCTTCGACCCGGTGGCACCCACCAAGGACACCTTCGACGTCCTGGACCGCTCGGTCCGGACCGTGCAGCCGGACGGCGTCACCACCACCACCGGATACGGCTTCGGCGAGGACCGGGCGGGCACGACCCGCTTCGAGCGGACTGCCACCGACGGCAACGGCAGGGAACTCCGCACCTACACCGACCTCCGGGGCGCCACGACCGCGGTCAAGGAGTTCGACGGCCCCACGGCGATCTGGACCAGCTACGCCCACGACCCCATGGGCCAGGTCACGACGATCACCGACGACCAGGGCAACGTCACGCGCGCCGGCTACGACGCACTGGGCCGCCGGATCTCCTTCGACAGCCCGGACGCCGGCCGCTCCGAGACCCGCTACGACCTCGCCGGGAACGTCACCTCGAAGACCACACCGAAGCTGCGGGCCACGGGCGGGGCCGTCGAGTACGACTACGAGTACTCGCGGCTGAAGGCCGTCCGCTACCCGACGTTCCCGGAGAACGACGTCTCCTACACCTACGGGGCCCCCGGTGCACCCGACAACGCGGCCTCCCGCGTCACCGAGGTCCACGACGCGGCCGGAACGGTGAAACGCGCCTACGGGGCGCTGGGCGAGGTGACCGAGGAGACCCGCACGATCACCGCGGTCCACGACGCCCCGCGCACCTACACCACCAACTGGCGCTACGACGCCTTCAACCGCGTGCTGCGGATGACCTACCCCGACGGCGAAGTCCTCACCTACGACTACGACTCGGGCGGCCAGGTCGCCCGGGCCACCGGATCCAAGAACGGCACCGGCTACACCTATCTGGACCGCGTCGACTACGACAAGTTCGGGCAGAAGATCCTCCAGCGGACCGGCAACGGGGTCCGCACCACCTACACCTACGACGCCGAGGACCGCCGGCTCGCGGCACTGAAGTCCGCGGCGCCGGACGGAACCGCGTTCCAGGACCTGGGCTACACGTACGACCGGATCGGCAACATCACCTCGCTGGCGAACAGCGTGCCGCGGGGCGGGAACATCGGCGGCCCCAGCAGCCAGACCTACGGATACGACGACCAGTACCGGCTCACCTCCGCGTCCGGCCGCTACACCGACAAGAACGACGCGGTCAACACCTACACCCTGAGCCTGGGCTACGACTCCATCCACAACACCACCAGCAAGACACAGACCCACCAGGTCACCGGCGGCACCCCGGCCTTCCCCGTCGGGGGAGGCGCCGGGACCGGCCCGATCGAACCGGTCGAGGACCCGTCCAACCCCACCGACGTCCAGGACCGGACCAGCTACGCCTACACGTACACCTACGACGGCGCCCGACCGCACGCCCCGACCAGGGTCGGCCCCGTCGACCACGGCTACGACGCGAACGGCAACCTGACGAGCACGGTCAACACCGCCGCCGCCGGCAAACGCCGGCAGTACGTGTGGGACGAGGAGAACCGCCTCGTCTGCAACCAGGACACCGCCACCGGCACCCTCGCCCAGGACCCGGGCGGCTGCGCCGCCGCCACCGTCTCCTACGTCTACGACGACAAGGGCGACCGCCTCGTCAAGCGGAGCGAGGACGGGCTGTCGCTCTACCCGAACCGGTACTACAGCGAGCGCGACGCCACCGGCTACAAGCACGTGTTCGTCGGCGACAGCCGGGTGACCACCAAGGCCGTCGCGACCACCGGCACCGAGGACGCGCAGCAGTTCTTCCACGCCGACCACATCGGCTCCTCCGGCTACGTCACCGATGCGCGGGGCAAGGTCACCGAGCACCTGGAGTACTTCCCGTACGGGGAGACCTGGGTGGAGGAACGGACCGGACAGGCGGACACGCCCTACCAGTTCACCGGCAAGGAACTCGACCCCGAGACCGGCCTCTACTACTACGGAGCCCGGTACTACAACCCGCGGACCCAGCTGTGGGCGAGCCCCGACCCGGCGCTGCCCGACTACCTCGACGGCGGCATGGCGGGCGGCATCGCCGAGCCCCGCAACCTCGCCGCGTACACCTACACCCACAACAACCCGGTCAAACTCGTCGACCCGACCGGCAAGTGGCCGAAGATGCCCTCGTGGAAGACCGTCGGCCACACCGCCCTCGACGTGGTCGGCATGGTCCCCGTCGTCGGCGAGGTCGGCGACCTGGCCAACGCGGGCTGGTACGCGGCCGAAGGCGACGCCCTCAACGCCGGCCTCTCCCTCGCCTCGGCCGTCCCCGGCGCGGGCTACGCGGCGAACGCCGCCAAGTACGGCAACAAGGCGCTGGACGCCGCCCAGGCGGCCAAGAACGCCAACAACGCCGCAGACGCGGCGACCACGGCGAAGGCGGCCGACACCGCACCCGTACCCAAGGCCGCGGACAGCCCTCCCGCACCCAAACCGGCGGACAGCGGAACCGCCCCCAAGGCCGCCGACAACGGGGCGGGCAGCTGCGGCACCGGCAACAGCTTCACCCCGGACACCAGGGTGCTGATGGCCGACGGCACCGACCAGCCCATCGACCAGGTCCGCACCGGCGACCAGGTCACCGCCACCGACCCGGTGACCGGCGAAACCGGCCCGCGCATGGTCACCGCCCTCATCACCGGCGAGGGCGACAAGAACCTGGTCGAGATCACCGTCACCACCCCCGGCGGCCGCCCCGGCAAGGTGGTGGCAACCGCCAACCACCCCTTCTGGGCCCCCGAACCCGGCAAGTGGCTCTACGCCAAGGAACTCCTCTCCGGCACCCTCCTCCAAACCGGCACCGGCACCCACACCCAGGTAACCGCCGTCCGCACCTGGACCCAGCACCAGCGGGTCCACAACCTCACGGTCGACGACCTGCACACGTACTATGTCGTCGCCGGTCGGACACCGGTTCTCGTTCACAACAGCGGGTGTGATCTTCCGCAGGGCTACACCTCTGCCCCGGGACTCAAGGGCGATCCGTACCATCCGGACTCCGTCGCGGCGCGAAGTGCGCAGAACCGGGACCTGTACGCCGGAACGCCAGGAGACAGGGCGGGGGCCCTTGGCTACAACACGAGAATCCCCCCGCAGAGGGCTCCGTTCGATTCGCATGGCCAGGTGGTCTTCTCGAACGGCAAGAACTACATTTCGCCGGATGTTGACGGGCACAATGTTTCGGACGGTTGGAAGATGTTCAACCGCAGGGGACAACGGATCGGTACGTATGACTCAGACCTCAACTACCTCAAGGAATAACCGATTTGCGATCGAAGTGATCGGCGGTCCCGCCTCGGAGGGTGGCGTCTCGTCGCCCTCTGCGGCAGTCGGTAGGGTCACGGTCGGTGATTTCTCGGAGTCATTCAGAATGGACCTCAGCTTCTGGACGGTGGCCGACTACTCTCGAAGTTGGGAGACAGCCTTGAGGGAGCTTGAGGTGAGCGAGGATTCGACTTCCTGTCTCATCTCTTCGATCACGGACCCGGAGACCGCCAACTTCATCTCCTGCTGGCCCATTTACCGGGACGGGGAAGAGGTCTGCGTGCAAAACGCGATCATCTTCCTGGACGACCTGGAAGAAAAGTTCGATCCGCAAAAGCCTTGGCGATACGTGGAGGGTCGAAGCACGGTTGACGAGGACGGGAACCGCATCTCCGAGTGGGCGACGACCATCACTCAGGTACGACAGTTTCGGGAGTCCCTGAAGACCCCGTAGCTCACGCCGTCGTCGAGCCTGCCGGTACAGTGCGGAGCGCCCTTGACCTGCAGGAGCAGGCAGGGAGCGTCGATCCGGGAGTGTTTCGCATGCTTCGTACCATGTTCAAGTCCAAGATCCACCGGGCTACCGTGACCCAGGCCGATCTGCACTACGTCGGCTCGGTGACCGTCGATGCCGGGCTCATGGAGGCGGCCGATCTGCTGCCCGGGGAGCTCGTGCACATCGTCGACATCACCAACGGTGCCCGGCTGGAGACCTATGTGATCGAGGGCGAGCGGGGATCCGGGGTGATCGGGATCAACGGGGCCGCCGCGCATCTGGTGCAGCCGGGGGACCTGGTCATCCTGATCAGCTACGCGCAGGTCGAGGACGCCGAGGCGCGGGCGCTGGTGCCGCGGGTGGTGCACGTGGACGAGGGGAACCGGATCGTGGAGCTGGGCGTGGACCCCGCCGCCCCGGTGCCGGGCACCGAGCAGCTCCGCAGTCCGCTCGCGGCGAGCCGCTGAATCGCCGATCGTCGAACCGAGGAGGCTGTCATGGCGGACAACCGCATCGAGAACATCGAGATCAGGGACGACCGCGCGACCGGCCGGCTGGGGGCGTTCGAGGGCGGGCGGCGGGCCGGGGTGATCGCCTACTTCGTGCTGGAGGACACCGCCCCCGGGGCCCTCGTCGCGGTGCACACCGTGGTCGAGACGGGGTACGAGGGCCGCGGCATCGCCGGGGAGCTGGTGCGGACCCTCTACGCCATGGCCGCCGCCGAGGGGGTGCCGGTGGTCCCGCTCTGCCCGTACGCGGCGGCCTGGGCCGCCAAGCACCCCGAGCTGGCCCCGGCCGCCCCGGAGGCGGCGGTGGCCGCCGCGCAGGCCCGGCTGGCCTCGGATTCCGCCCTCTGGTGAACCGCCCACCCCGCGGCGGCCGGGTCTTCCGGCCGCCGCGGGGGCATGTCGGCGGGATGCGGGGGAAGGCGCGGTGCATGTCCACGAACCTTCGTCCGCAGCCGTGGCCGCGACCGCTCCGACCGCTCGGTCAGAGCGAGCCGCCGCCCGGGCCCCCGCCCGACCCGGTGCCCAGCCCGGTGCCCGTGCCGGAACCCGTACCGGCCCCCGGCCCGGGGCCCGGGCCCGATCCCGCGCCGGTCCCGGTGCCGCCGCCCTCGCCCGGGCCGCCGCCCTTCCCCGATCCGGCGCCCCCGGCCCCCGCCCCGGTGCCCGAACCCGACCCGGTGCCCGCACCGCCCGGCCCCGCGCCCCAGCCGGCGCCCGAGCCCTGGCGCTGACCGGCTGACCGGCTGACCGGCTGACCGGCTGAACAACAGCGCCGGACCCTGCCGGTAAGCCCCAACTTCCCCTCCTGTGCGCGGGGTTGCGCCCCCTCATGCCCCTTGTCAGGTCCGTGCCGCGACGTTAGGTTGTGCGGTTCCTGATGTCTTCAAGGGGGCTCCCATGGGCGTACGGGGCCGGCACCGCCGGTACCAGCCGAGCAGCATCAACCGGACCTCGCTGGCCATCACCGCCGGCGGTGCGGGGATCGCCCTGCCGCTCGTCGCGGTGGCCCCGGCGGGCGCGGCCGGTACCGATGTCTGGAACAAGGTGGCGGCCTGCGAGTCCACCGGGAACTGGCAGATCAACACCGGCAACGGCTACTACGGCGGACTGCAGTTCAGTCAGTCCACCTGGCGGGCCTTCGGCGGCACCGCCTACGCCGCGCGCGCCGACCTGGCCACCAAGGACCAGCAGATCGCGGTGGCCGAGAAGGTCCTCAAGGGGCAGGGCCCGCAGGCCTGGCCGGTCTGTTCCAAGAAGGCCGGGCTGACCCGCGCCGGACAGGCCCCCCGGATCGACCCCGGCAGGACCACGACCGCCCAGAAGGCGAAGACCGCTCGGACCGGCAAGGTCACGGACGCCAGGCCCGCCGCGGCGAAGGCGGCCAAGACGGCCAGGGCCGCCGCGCCCCGCCCCACCGGTACCACCGTGCTGCCCAACCCGTACGTGGTGGCGCCCGGCGACTCCCTCTCCGGCATCGCCGGCGAGCAGCGGGTGGAGGGCGGCTGGCAGGCGCTCTACGAGACCAACCGGGCCGTGGTGGGCGCCGACCCCGACCTGATCTTCCCGGGGCAGCGGCTCACGCTGCGGGTCACCGCCGCGCCGCCGGCCGCCAAGCCGGCCCCGCGGCCCACCACCCCGCCGCTGGCCCGGGCGCCCAAGTCGAAGCCGGCCCTGCCGAAGACCGCGCCCAGGCCCGCCCCGGCACCCAAGGCGAAGGACATCGCCAAGCCGGTGCCGCTGAAGGTGAAGCCGATCGCCCGTAAGGTCTCCACCGGCTACACCGCCCCGGTGGACGCCGCCATGGGCACCGCCTACCGGGTGTCCGGCTCGCACTGGTCCAGCGGCTACCACACCGGGGTGGACTTCCCGGTGCCCACCGGCACCTCAGTCAAGGCCGTCGGCCCGGGCGAGGTCGTCTCGGCCGGCTGGGCCGGAGCCTACGGCTACCAGATCGTGATCCGGCACGCGGACGGGAAGTTTTCCCAGTACGCGCACCTGTCGGCGCTGTCCGTCCGGGCCGGCCAGCAGGTCGGCGGCGGTCAGCGGATCGCCCGCTCCGGCTCGACCGGCAACAGTACGGGACCGCACCTGCACTTCGAGGTACGGACGGGCCCCGGCTACGGCTCCGACGTCAACCCGCTCGGCTACCTCCGCGCCCACGGAGTGAGCATCTGACACCCGCGCGTGCGGCGGCACGGCCGTGAGCAGGATCAGGCCGGCCGCCGCGAGCGCACCGCTCGCCAGCGCCGCGGCCGTGCCCAGCGCCCCGTAGCGGAAGCCCTCGTCGAAGAGGGAGATCCCCACCGCGGCCGCCACCACCGGGTTCACCACGGTCAGTGTGGCCAGCGGGGCGGTCAGCCCGGCGCCCCGGTACGCCGCCTGTGACAGCAGCAGCCCGCCCGCCGCCAGGACGGCGATGGCCACCAGGTCCGGCCACTGGCCGAAGGCCGCGGTCCAGGGCGCCCCCTCGGTGACCGACTCGGCCACCGACTTGGTGAACACCGAGCCCATGCCGAAGGCCCCGCCCGCCGCGACCGCCAGCAGGACGCTCCGCAGCACCGGCCTGCGCACCCGCCCGGCCGCCAGCAGCAGCGCGGCCGTCCCGGCCCCGGTGAGCACCAGGAGCAGGGTCTGCTCCCCGCCGTCCAGGGTCTGGTTGCGCCGGTCCCCGCCGGTCAGCGCGAGCAGTCCGGCCAGCCCCGCGGTGGCCATCACCGCGCCCCGCCAGGCCGCGGATCCGGCCCGGCGCCCCACGAAGGCGGCCGCCAGCGGCAGCGCGAACACGATCGTCAGCGCCCCGAGCGGCTGCACCAGGCTCAGCGGCCCGAAGGCGAGCGCGGCCACGTGCAGCAGCGCGCCCGCTCCGTTCAGGGCCACCGCGAACCACCAGCCGGGCTGCCGGAGCGGCGCGTACGCACGGGTCGGATGGGTGACGGCGACCTGCTCCTGCACGATGGCGCCGGCCGCGTAGGCCAGTGCGGACACCAGGCAGAGCAGCACCGACAGCGCGAGTGCACTCATGTGCTCAGAATGCCGGGCACTGATCGAATATTCCTCAATCCTGAGTAGAGGATCACTCATACTCCGGTGGTAGTACGCCGGAGCGGATCTCATCCCCGGTGACCGCATGGAAGCGGAGCGTCACCCTCAGGAGGCTGGTTTGGAACCCGCCGGGCCGGATCCGTACAGTTCCTCTTTTGGAAACATCCGCAGGACACGAGTGATCGAGGAACGGCAGCGGCCATGACGGCGACCGAGGCGACCGAGACCGAAGACAACCAGGAGTACGGCCCGGGCATCGACCCCGAGCGGCTGGCCCTCTGCCTCAGCGTGCTCGACGAGCTGGACAAGCTCGATGTCGACCACCCGGACGCCGTCACCGTACGCCGCGCCACCGCCGGGCTCTACCGCACGGTCAAGCAGCGCCGCCGCCAGGAGCGCCGGGCCGCCAAGACCGCCAACGACAAGGCCGTCACCGAGGCCACCGCCACCGGCTCCGCCGAACGCATCGACGACGAGACCCAGGGCAACGCGCTCTCCACCGCCACCAAGGGCCCGATCGCCGGGATACTCCAGCGCCCGCGCTCCTGCTACGTGTGCAAGACCCGCTACGTCGAGGTCGACGCGTTCTACCACCAGCTCTGCCAGGACTGCGCCGCCTTCAACCGGGCCCGCCGGGACGCCCGTACCGACCTCACCGGGCGGCGCGCCCTGCTCACCGGCGGCCGCGCCAAGATCGGCATGTACATCGCGCTGCGGCTGCTGCGCGACGGCGCGCACACCACCATCACCACCCGGTTCCCGAACGACGCGGTCCGCCGCTTCAAGGCGATGCCCGACAGCCACGAGTGGCTGCACCGGCTGAAGATCGTCGGGATCGACCTGCGCGACCCGGCCCAGGTCGTGGCGCTGGCCGACTCGGTGGCCGCCGAGGGCCCCCTCGACATCCTGATCAACAACGCGGCCCAGACGGTGCGCCGTTCCCCGCAGGCCTACAGCGAGCTGGTGGCCGCAGAGAGCGCCCCGCTGCCGGCCGGCGAGCTGCCCTCCTCCGAGGTCATCGGCACCTTCGGGTCCGGGACCGTGGACCGGGTCGCCGCCCTGCCCGCGGCCCGCCACGGCGACGCCCTCTCCGCGCAGGAGGTCACCGAGCTCGCCCTGGTCTCCGGCTCCGCCTCGCTGGAGCGGATCGCCGCCGGCACCGCCATCGACGCCGGCGGCCTGGTCCCCGACCTGCACGACACCAACAGCTGGATCCAGACGGTCTCCGAGGTCGACCCGGTGGAGCTCCTCGAAGTCCAGCTGTGCAACTCCACCGCGCCGTTCATCCTGATCAGCAAGCTGCGGGCGGCCATGGCGGCCTCCTCCGCCGAGCGCAAGTACGTGGTCAACGTCTCGGCGATGGAAGGGGTGTTCAGCCGCGGTTACAAGGGCGCCGGGCACCCGCACACCAACATGGCCAAGGCCGCGCTGAACATGCTGACCCGCACCAGCGCGCAGGAGATGTTCCAGCAGGACAAGATCCTGATGACGGCCGTGGACACCGGCTGGATCACCGACGAGCGCCCGCACCCGGACAAGATCCGCCTGGCCGAGGAGGGCTTCCACGCTCCCCTCGACCTGGTCGACGGAGCGGCCCGGGTCTACGACCCGGTCGTGCGCGGCGAAGCGGGCGAGGACCTCTTCGGCGTCTTCCTGAAGGACTACTCCCCGGCCAACTGGTAGTCCGACCGGGTCCGGCTCCGGGTCCGGTCGGCGAGCAGCTCGACGACCGGACGCCAGTCGTCCAGCACCCCCGCGTCCAGGCCGACCACCTTCCCGGCGTCGTCGGCCTGCCGCAGGATCACCGCGGCCGCCGCGTCCGGGTCGGCCGCGAAGGCCCGCACCTCCCCGGGGTCCATCGGCCCGCCCTGTGCACACAGGGTGAGCGCGCTCTGTCCGGAGATGGTCCGGTCCGGCTCGACGGCCGCCAGATAGCGCTTCGCGGGCACGTGCAGCCTGACCAGACGGGCCACCCGGTCGCCCAGCAGCGGCCGCACCGCGGCGGCCGCGTGATCGGCGTGTCGCGCGTCGTCACCCGGACGGAGCAGATGTCCGAGATCGTGTACCAGGCCCGCGACCTGAAGTTCCTTGTCGTACGGATGCGAGCGCCTGAGCAGGGCGGCGGTCTGTAGCGCGTGGTCGTGCAGATCGACCGGATCCCCGCTGCGGTCCGGGGTGTCCCAGGCTCCGCGGCACGCGTGCAGGAGCTCCATCAGCTCCTCGACCCCACCGATTCCGGCCGTCTCCACCACCATGAATCCCTCCGTAGGCACCCGTGCGTTTCCCACGAGCAGACCAGCATCGGTCGACACGCCGACGGACGAGGTGCTGAACTCCTGGAGAAGACAAGCGGTCGAGAGTGGATTTTACCTTCTCGTTGAGCGGTGCCCCGCTCATATGTGTAACCTGGGGCGCACGGACGGCCTCACCAAGGCCACGCTCCGTATCGAGAACAACGGCGCCACCGCGACCGGAAGATCCTTCCCTCCCTGCCCGGCGCGGTCCGCCCGCCGGGTTACGCGACACAAAGGAGTGCGCGGTGACACCAGAACTGGCACAGCAGGAACAGAACGCGACGGACCGCCCCGAGCGCCGCCGACACCGCTCCGACGAACTCGGCAGCCTGGAGGTGTGGGCCCGGTCCGCGCCGATCCGGCTCGCGGGCTACGAGGACGACCTCGCGGAGCCGCACATCCTGCGCGGCATCGACTAATCGACCAGAGGGGCGCTCCGGCCCTGACCCGCCGGACACCCCGCAGGACAGAACGTTCCCGCCCGCCCCCGCCCGCACACCGCTGCCCGGGGGCGGCGGCACACCCGCCCGGCCCGCACGCCCCCGCGCGCGTAACGCGCCGCGCCCGCCCGGGCGTTCCCCGCCCGCGTACGCCCTGAGCGTCATCGCCCAGAGCGATCATCCCTTCCGCGCCCGCCCCGGCCGGGCCAGGCTGGCGCCCATGAAACTGCTGATGCTGGGTGGTACCGAATTCGTCGGACGGGCGGTCGCCGAGGACGCCCTGGCCCGGGGCTGGGAGGTCACCGTCTTCCACCGGGGCCGCCACGCCGCCCCGCCCGGGACCCTCTCCCGGCACGGGGACCGCACCGCCCCCGGCGGCCTGGAGGCCCTGGCCGAGGGCGAGTGGGACCTGGTCGTAGACACCTGGAGCGGCGCCCCCACCGCGGTCCGGGACGCCGCCCGGCAGCTCCGCGACCGGGCCGGCCACTACGCCTACGTCTCCAGCCGCTCCGTCTACGCCTACGACCCCGCCACCTCCCTGGCCCTCGCCGAGGAGGGCCCGGTGGTCGCGGGCTCGCCCGACGCCGGGTCCACCGCCTACGCCGAGGACAAGCGGGGCGGCGAACTGGCCGCCCTGGACGCCTTCGGCGACCGCGCCCTGCTGGCCCGCGCCGGTCTGATCCTGGGCCGCTACGAGAACATCGGCCGGCTCACCTGGTGGCTGTCCCGGACGGCCGAGGGCGGCCCGGTGCTCGCCCCCGGCCCCCGCGAACTGCCGATCCAGTACATCGACGCCGCCGACCTCGCCCGCTGGACCCTGGACGCCGCCGCGGCCGGGCTCTCCGGCCCGTACGACCTGGTGTCCGCGCCCGGGCACGCCACCATGGGCAGCCTCCTGGAGGCCTGCGCCGAGGTGACCGGAGGGACCGCCGAGCTCCGCTGGACCGACCCCGACCGGATCCTCGCCGCCGGTATCGAGCCCTGGATCGAACTCCCGGTCTGGCTGCCGCCGGGCAGCGAGGACCACACCTTCATGCACGGCGGCGACGTCTCCAAGGCCCTCGCGGCCGGACTCCGCTGCCGGCCGGTCGAGGAGACCGTCGCCGACACCTGGGCCTGGCTCCGGGAGATCGGCGGCGAGCCGCCGCTGCGGTCCGTACGGTCCACCCGGGGGCTCGACCGGGACCGGGAGGAGGCCCTCCTCGACTGAGCGGACCGCTCAGAAGGAGAACCGGCCGATGATCGGATAGTGGTCCGACTGGCCGGCCTGGGCCGGCACCGCGCAGGAGACCACCGTGCCCGACGGGGGACCGAACAGATAGTCGATCTTGATGCTGCGGGTGTCCAGCGGCTTGGTCGACCGGCCGTCACGCGGCCGCGCGCTCGACAGTCCCTCGTCGCACTCCTGGTCCGCCGCGTAGGCGGAGGTCATGATGTCCTTCGGGGTGTCCGGCGAGGCGGTGTCCGGCGGGACGGCGTTGAAGTCGCCCCCGTAGACGGTCCGGTAGCCCGGCATCGTGTAGGCGCGGACCATCCGCTGCATCTCCGCGGCCTGCTCCGCGCGCTTGCTGCCGTCCACGTCGTCCGTCGCCCCGCTCGCGCTGAAGTGCGCTGTGCAGAACTGCAGGGCCTGCGCCGGGAGCACGGCGCACATCCCGGCCCGCTGCTCGATGCGCGTCCACACGCCGTCGACGGTCCTGTTCTGCGGGGACGGCAGGTCGTACGAGTGGTACCACTCGTTGGCGTCCGGCAGGGCCAGCCCGATGCCGTACGAGCCGCGGTCCCGCCAGGCTCCCGAGGAACCGGCGTCGGCACAGGTCCGCGCCGCCTCCAGCGAGGACCCGTCGACGGTGAACTTGATCGGGGCGAAGCGCACGTCCCACCCGGTCCCGGTCTTCGCCTCCAGGGCGGCCTCGACGGGCTTGGCCTGAGACTCGCACATCTCCTGGAGGAAGACGGCCCGGTAGGTCCGCGCCTCCGCGTCGGTGCCCATCCGGGCGGTGATCTGCGCACCCAGCGAGGCGCCCTCCACCCGGTAGTTGCCGCAGGCGGTGTTGTGGTTCGCGCAGACGTTCCACGACATCACGCGGAAGTCGGCGGTCGGGGCGGGGGAGGCGGGCGCGGGACGGCCTCCCAGGTCGCTCGCGTTCTCCTCGGCGAGGTAGACGAGCTGGAACTTCTGCCAGGAGCCCACCGAGGTGCCGCGGGCCCGCAGCAGACCCGCGTCCGCGCCCGGGTCCTGCACCTCGGCGGTCACGTACCGGTCGCCGTCGTTCGTGGCGGCCTTCAGGGCGTACGTGCCGTCGGACTGCTTCTCCAGCCGGAGCTTCTCCCAGTCCCCGGAGGTGGTGCCCCGGGCGCGCAGCAGGTTCTGGTAGCCGCCGGCGTAACTCCGCTCGGTGGTCACGTAGTTGCCGTTGGCCTCCGAACGCAGGGTGGTGGACACCCCCTTGTCGTCGGTGTGCAGGGTGAACTTCTCCCAGGACCCCAGGTCGGACAGCGAGGCGGCGGAGGTGCGCGCCCGCAGCATCGCCTCCCCGCTGCCGGTCTTGGAGATCTCCACGGACACGTAGAGGTTCCCGGCGCCCACCGACCGCAGCGCGTACTTGTCGCTCGCCGTCACCGGCACCGGCCGGGCCTCCACCGCCTGGGCCTGCGCGGGGGTCATGGCGATCACCGCGAAGAGCGCGGAGCACACCACCGCCAGGCGGCGCCCCGCCCGTCTTACCGTTCGTATGCTGATCATCGTCCGAGCCTACGGCCCCGGCGGGCGCGGGAGCCGCACGGGTGGCACCAACTCCCGGACGTACGTGCGGTGCCAGCAGTCGCGGGTCTCCCGGAGCTCCCGCCAGGTCGTGAACCGGTAGCGGAACAGACGGCAGCGGACATGGGTCGGCGGGGCGTCCGGGAAGGGGTTGTGCCGGATCAGCCGCAGCAGGTCCCGGTCGTTCAGCAACAGCCGCCGCACGAACCCGTCGAACCAGGGCGCCCCGTACGAGGGGGAGAGGGCCACGAACCAGAGCAGCCAGTCGAGCCGCAGATGCCAGGGGGCGTACTGCCGGGGCCACCGGTGCGGATCGCCCGGCTTCCCCCTGAACCCGTACTCCCGCCAGTCCCCGTCCGCGCGCGGCACCGCGTCCGAAGTGCCCTCCACCACCACCTCGTGGCGGATCCGCCCCACCGAGCCGAACGCCCCGTAGCTGTTCACCAGCCGGAGCGGGTCGAAGGACCGGTTCATCACCTGCCGCCGGGAGAGCATGTTCCGCACCGGATGCCGGCTCAGCACCAGCACCAGCGCCGACACCGCGCACACCAGCACCACGAACCAGAGCGGCCCCCGCTCCGAGGCCGCGGCCGGCGGCGGACCGGCCAGGGCGGTGAAGTCCACCGCCGACAGGGCCAGTGCGATCGTCAGCCAGTTCAGCCAGGCGAAGTTCCCCGACAGCACCAGCCACAGCTGGGTCCCCGCGATCACCCCGCCGGCCACCGAGGCCACCGGCTGCGGCGCGAACAGCAGCACCGGAACCAGCAGCTGGGTGAGGTGGTTGGCCGCGCACTCCACCCGATGCAGCGGCTTCGGCAGCCGGTGGAAGAACCAGCTGAGCGGCCCCGGCATCGGCTGCGTCTCGTGGTGGAAGTCCAGACAGGTCAGCCGCCGCCAGCAGGAGTCCCCGCGCATCTTGATCAGCCCGGCCCCGAACTCCACCCGGAACAGCAGCCAGCGCAGCAGCCACAGCACCAGCACCGGCGGACCGGTCCGCGCGTTCCCCAGGAAGACCGCCAGGAAACCCGCCTCCAGCAGCAGCGACTCCCAGCCGAAGGCGTACCAGGTCTGCCCCACGTTCACGATCGACAGATAGAGCAGCCACAGCACCGCCCACAGCGCCATCGCCCCGCCCAGCGGCAGCAGGTCCCCGGCCCCGGCGGCCAGCGCCGCCGCCAGCAGCACCCCGGTCCAGGCGCAGCCCGCGAAGAACCGGTCCGAGTAGCGGAGCCGGAACAGGCTGGGCGCCCGCCGGAACGGCACCTCCCGTACGTACTCCGGCACCGGCAGCATCCCGTGCGTGCCGATCAGCGCCCGGAACTGCAGCGCCGCCCCGAGGAACGCGCACAGATAGACCCCGGCCAGGGCCCGCTGGAAGACCAGTCGGCCCAGCCACAGCCCGGGCGACGTGAACCACTCCATCCCCCCACTCTCCTCCCTTTCCGCCGCCGTCCCCCTCCGGCCTCCCGGAATGTCGGCCTCCTGGAGCAAGCAGACCGGCCCCGGCTTGCGACACCCCCGGGCATGCGTCAGACAAGGAGGGAGCATCCGGGGCGAACAGGGAGAACCGCGTGAGGCCGAATCAGGGGCAGGGACGACCGACACCACGTCAGGCGCCGGGCCGTCAGGCGCCGCGCCGTCAGGTACCGGCGGGGGCCGCCCTCTTCGCGGCCTTCGGCCTGCTGGCCGCCGGCTGCGGCGGATCCGGGGAGCCCGCCAAGCCCGCCGAGAGCCAGGAACTCTTCCTCCAGCCGGTCGGCGCCGCCGAACCGGACCCCTTCACCCAGTCGACCGCCACCGGCGAGTCGGCCCCGCTCCAGGCACCGGTCCCCAACCCCACCGGCGAGGGCATCCGGACCGTCGGCGGAGCCACCCCCGGCCTCTACGGCGGCACCCACCGGCTGGGCAGCTGCGACATCGAGCAGCAGGTCCGCTCGCTCACCCAGGAGAAGTCCCAGGGCAAGGCCAAGGCCTTCGCCCAGGCCACCGGCATCGAACCGGCGAAGATCCCCGAGTTCCTGCGGGCCCTGACCCCGGTGGTGCTGCGCGCCGACACCCGGGTGACCAACCACGGCTTCCGGGACGGCCGGGCCACCGGCTTCCAGTCGGTGCTCCAGGCCGGCACCGCCGTACTGGTCGACGCCCACGGCATGCCCCGGGTGCGGTGCGCCTGCGGGAACCCGCTCCAGTCCCCGCGCGCCGCCAAGGGCGAGCCGGTCCCGCAGGGCAAGGCCTGGTCCGGCTACCACCCCAACCAGGTCATCGTGATCGAACCGACCACCCACCCGATCGACCGGCTGGTCATCGCCAACCTCGCCGACAACACCTGGATCGAGCGGAAGACCGGCGACGACGGGGCCCAGGACCGCACCCCCCGGGTCATGCCCCCCTACAACCCGGAGGACGGCCTCCCGGAGAACACCACCGGGCACGCCGCCCAGCCCGGCGACCCCTGCGCCGAACAGGGCGCCGGGACCCCCGGGGCGGCCGCCCCCAAGGGACCGGGGGCCGACCCCAAGCCGCCCAAGGGCCTCAACGGGCCGAACGCCACCGACACCGGCGGCGAACCGGTCAGCCCGGAGGCGCTGGCCGAGCTGAGCGGCCCGGAGGACCTCCTCGGCCCGGCAGCCCCCCAGACCCCCGACATCCCGTCCGCCCCGGCCGCCCCGCAGGCCCCCGGGGCGGCGGACCCGGCCGCCCCCGGCGCCCCGCAGGCCGCGCCCGCCGCGCCGAAGGCACCGGCCGCGCCCTCCGGCCCGTCCGCCGGGGCCAAGCCGCCGGCCGGCCCGCCCGGCCCCGGCCGCACCGGCTGCCCGCCGAGCAACGCCCCGCAGCAGACCCGGCCCATCGCCCCGGCCCCGCTGCCGCCGCCGAACCCGCGCCCGGCCCGCCCGCAGCAGCCGGAGGCCCCCGCCGAACAGGCCCTCCCGGCGGACCCGTGGAACCCCGGCCCCGGCCAGGACCAGGGCACCGGCCAGGACCAGGGGCAGGGGCAGCAGGACGCCCCCCAGGAGCTCCCGCAGGAGTTCCTCCAGGAGCCGCCCCAGGACTTCCCCCAGGACCAGGATCCGTTCGCCGCGCCGGACGGCGTCCAGGACGGCGTACAGGACGGGGCACAGGACGGCGTACCGGACGGGACGGTCCTCACCGACGGGGGTGTCCAGCTGGAGAGCGCCTGACCGCCCGGTGTGTCATGGTGGACCGGTGCCGACCACCGACCCGCTGCCGGACGACTGGCCCGCACACCCGGACCGGTCGCTCCAGCTGAACCGGATGGGCAGCTTCGACTGGGACCTGGTGACCGGGCTGATGCACCTGGACGCCCCCGGTCTGGACGTGTTCGACACGCCCGCCGAGGAGTACACCGGCCGCCCCGAGTCCCTCGCCCCGCGCGTCCCGCCCGCCGAGTCCACCCGGCTCGACGCCCTGGTCTCCGCCGCCCTCAAGAGCGGTGTGGAGAGCTACGGGGCCTACTTCCGGATCCGCCGCCGGGACGGCCGGCTGCGCTGGACCCACACCCAGGGCCGGGTGCTGCGGACCGAGGACGGCCGGCCGTACCGGATCATCGGGATCGTCCGGGACGCCACCGAGGAGCTCAGCCACTCGGCGGAGCGGCTCGGACTGGACGAGGAGCGCCGCCGGCAGACCTCGGTGGTCGAGTCGACCACCGCCGCGCTGGCCCACGCCCGCACCGTCCAGGACGTGATCGACGCCCTGAGCGACGCCCACGGCCTGGAACGGCTGGGATCCATGGGGATGGTGATGGGCCTGGTGGAGGCGGGCCGGATCCATCTGGTGGCCGAGGGACCGGCGGGCAGCTTCGTCCCCGGCACCCGGTTCACCCGGATCGACGAGGAATACCCGATGAGCGAGGTGGTGCGCTCGCTCCAGCCCAAGTTCATCCACACCCCCGAGGAGTTCGCCGACGGGTACCCCTACCTCTGGTCGAAGATCTCCCACATGAAGATCTCGGCGGCGGCCTATCTGCCGCTGATCGCCCAGGCCCGCCCGATCGGCGCGATCGGCCTGCTGTACGAGGACAAGGACGGGTTCACCCAGGAGGAGCGGAACCTGCTGGTCGCCCTCGGCAGCAGCATCGCCCAGAGCCTCCAGCGGGCCATGCTGCTGGAACAGGAGCACGATCTCGCCGAGGGCCTCCAGCAGGCCATGCTGCCCCGCCGGATACCGGAGGTGCCCGGCGCCCAGATCGCCGTGCGCTACCGGTCGGCCCGGCTGGGCCGGGACATCGGCGGGGACTGGTACGACGTGATCCCGCTGCCCGGCGGCCGGGTCGGTGCCGTCATCGGCGACGTCCAGGGCCATGACACCCATGCCGCCGCCGTCATGGGCCAGCTGCGGATCGTGCTCCGCGCCTACGCCGCCGAGGGCCACTCCCCGGGCACCGTGATGGCCCGGGCCTCCGTGTTCCTCCACGAACTCGACACCGACCGCTTCGCGACCTGCACCTACGCGGAGGCCGACCTCGCCACCGGGGTGCTCCAGCTGGTCCGGGCCGGCCATATCGACCCGCTGGTCCGGTCCGGGTCCGGCGACTGCCGGCGGCTCCCGGTCGAGGGCGGTATGCCCCTGGGCCTGTCCGCCGAGTTCGGACGGCTCGAATACCCGGTGACCACGGTGGAACTGGACCCGGGAGAAACGCTCCTGCTCTGCACGGACGGCCTGGTCGAGCAGCCCGGCGCCGACCTCGACGACGGGATGCAGCTCCTCGTCTCCCTGATCCGCAGCGGCCCGGCCGACCTCCAGCTGCTCGCCGACCGGCTGTGCGGGATCGTCGACGACCGGGGCGGCGACGACGACATGGCCCTGCTGCTGCTCCGCCGCCGGGTGCAGGACGCCCCGCAGGGCGGCGGCCGGTTCCAGCAGCACGTGGCCCCGGGCGATCCCGAGGCCCTGGTATCGGCCCGCCACATGATCGGTGCGGCGGTCCGGGCCTGGGGCGCCCGGGAACGCGCCGACGAGATCGAACTGGTCGCCGACGAGCTGATCGTCAACGCGCTGATGCACACCGACGGCCCGGCCATCGTCACCCTCCGGGTGCTCCCCGGCCCGGTGCGCCGGCTCCGGGTGGAGGTCGAGGACCGCTCCAGCGCCCTGCCCCGCCGCCGCGAGGCGGGCGAGGCCGGGGTGTCGGGCCGCGGGCTGATGCTGGTGGACCGGCTGGCGGACGTCTGGGGCGTGGAGTCCCGGGGCGGCGGCAAATGCGTGTGGTGCGAGTTCGCGATGACCTGAGCGCGCCCCTTGCGTACGCTGGATGACATGCCCGAATTGCCCGAGGTCGAGGCGCTCAGGGAGTTCCTCGACGAGCATCTGGCCGGCCGGACGGTGGAGCGGGTCCTGCCGCTGGCCATCAGTGTGCTCAAGACCTACGACCCGCCGCTGACCGCCCTGGAGGGGCAGCGCGCCGGGGCCACCGCCCGGTACGGGAAGTTCCTGGCGCTGGCCGTCGGCGAGCTGCACCTGGTCACCCATCTGGCCCGGGCCGGCTGGCTGCACTGGCGGGACCGGATGCCCACCGAACCGCCCCGCCCCGGCGGCCGCAGCCCGCTGGCGCTGAGGGTGCTGCTGGACGACGGCCAGGGCTTCGACCTCACCGAGGCGGGAACCCAGAAGCGCCTCGCGGTCTACGTGGTGCGCGATCCGCAGGAGGTCCCCGGCATCGCCCGGCTGGGCCCCGACCCGCTCGCCCCCGGTTTCGACCGGTCGGCGTTCGGGGCCCTGCTGGCGGGGGAGCGGCGGCAGATCAAGGGGCTGCTGCGGGACCAGAGCGTGATCGCGGGGCTGGGGAACGCGTACAGCGACGAAGCCCTGCACGCGGCCGGGCTCTCCCCGTTCAAGGCGGCCGGTTCGCTGGACGAGGAGCAGACGGACACCCTGTACGCGGCGGTCCAGGACACCCTGCGGACCGCCCTGGAGCGCTCCCGGGGCGTCGCGGCGGGGGCGCTCAAGGCGGAGAAGAAGAGCGGGCTGCGGGTGCACGGACGCACCGGCGAGCCGTGCCCGGTGTGCGGGGACACCATCCGGCAGGTGTCCTTCGCCGATTCCTCGCTCCAGTACTGCCCCACCTGCCAGACCGGCGGCAAGCCGCTCGCCGACCGCCGGCTGTCCCGGCTCCTCAAGTAGCCCTCCGGCCGGGGCCCGGTCGGATTCCACCGGCGGGGCGGGCGGCGGACGTAGACTCCGGGGCCATGGCCGAGGAGGAGCAGTGCGGCCCGGCCCCGCGCCGGGAGGTGGTCACCGGGGTGCCGAGGTCCGCCCGGCGGCCGCCGGCGCACGCCCCGGCGCGCTCCGAGATCTCCGAGCAGACCACCCTGGGCACCACCTACGTACGGGCCCTGATGCGCGGCCAGCTCCGTGCGGCACTGGGCGCGCTGGCCGCCCTGGTGTTGCTGGTCGGCGGTCTTCCGCTGCTGTTCGCGCTGGACCGGGGCTCCTCCGGGGTGCTGCTCTGGGCGGTGCTGGGGGTGGCGGTCTATCCGCTGATGTGGCTGATCGCCCGCTGGTACGTGCACCGGGCCGAGCGCAACGAGGCGGATTTCGCGGGGCTGGTCGCCGACCCCCGGGACGGCCCGTAGGGGGCCGCCGCCGGGGCGGGGCGGAATCCGGTCCTGGCCGGGCGGGTCAGAACAGGTGCATGGCCAGATGGCCCAGGGGCAGGCCGAGTTGCCAGGCGGGGGTCCAGACCCGCTCGTTCTCGTCCAGGCCGCCGGGGCCGCCCGCCCCGGAGGGGTGGCCGGGGCCGGGGAGGCCCGGTTCGAGGTCGGTGGCGAGCAGTTCGGTCCGGTCCAGCCAGGTCCAGGCCGCGCGGGCGAGTTCCAGGTCGGGGTCCTCGTCGCGGCCCTGCTCGCGGGCCTCCTCGCCCAGGTGGAGGAACCGGGTGTGGACCCAGTCCCGCCAGGGGTGTCCGTAGGCGGTGAGCGACAGCCACTCGTCGAGCTGGGACACCACCCGGATCCCGGAGAGCTCACCGGCCGCGTCGGAGAGGTAGATGGTGAGCGCCAGGGTGTCCCGGCCGGCCCGGAACTCCAGGGTGCCGACCGGGATCAGCCGGCCCGTGCGCAGCAGTTCGTCCGCGATGTACTCGGCGTAGAGCCAGGCCATGGGCACCGCGAGCCCGCCGCCACTGGTGCCGTTCGTCCCCTCGGGCCGCACCGTTTCCACCTTCTCCCGGGTGTCGAGCGTTCCACCGTCCTCGATGAGCCTTCCCTCCGGAGCTCGTAAGGCGGGGGATGTTTACTCAACTTGAACGTTCCAGAGCCGATTTCGATGCACTGTGGACATCTCCCGGACACCATTCGGGCACATTTCGAGCCGTGTCGTTCACGGTCCGTCACGCACCGAGGCCGTACCCCGCCAGACCGCTCCGGAGGGCCCGCAGCGCGTAGTACGTCCTGGACTTGACGGTTCCGGCCGGGATGCCGAGCACCCGCGCGGCCTCCGCCACCGACCGGTCGCGGAAGTACACCTGCATCAGCACCTCGCGGTGCTCGGGCGCCAGCCCGCCGACGGCGCGCCGGACATCGATGGCGGTGACCGCGCCGCCGACCTGGTCGCGCGCGGCCGGGGCGGCCTCCAGCCCCTGCGGGTCCACCTCCTGGGGGCGGGACAGCCGGGCCCGGCGGGCGTCGATCGCGAGCCGCCGGGCGACGGTGAACAGCCAGGGGCGCATGGACTCGTGGTCGCCGGACAGGGCCTCCGGGTGCTGCCAGGCGCGCACCAGGGTCTCCTGGACCAGGTCCTCGGCGCGCTGGGTGTCCCCGGCGGTCAGTCCGAGCAGGAAGCCGAACAGCGCCCTGCCGTGTTCGCGCTGGAGTTCGGCCAGGGTGTGCGGGTCGGTGTGGCGCAGGGGCTGGGCGAGGGGCGTGGCGAATGTGGGGGTGAGAGTGCTGGAGAGGGTCACCGGGAGGCTCCTTCCGGGGTCCGGGCGGCTCGACAGACCCACCCTGACCTGCGGGGGACCTGCCGGGAACCGCCCGGTGGCCGCGCTGCGCCGAAGCAACCGGGCGGTCCGATGGACGGCAGGGTTCCGCGACAAGCGGTCGAACGGGCGCGGTGAACGGGCGGCGGCTCCGGCGGACGGGTGGTGGAGGCGGGCCGTCCGGTACCGGCCCGGCCCCGGTCCTTGACTTCGGTCCCGTCCTTCTATGAATTCGGATGATCGGATAGTCCTACAAATAAGGACCAGGGCAGATGACCATCAGCACCCGCCACCGGGGAGCCGCCGCCGCGGCCGCCACCGTCCTGTCCACCGCCCTCCTCGCCGCCACCGCCGGCTGCTCCGCGCCCGGCGGCTCCGCCCCCGCGCGGCTCGCCGGCACCGGCTCGCCCGCCGCCCCCGGCTCCAGCGCCCCGGGCGCCCCCGCCGCCGGCCGCGGCACCGGCCCGTCCGGTACCGGCCCGTCCGGCACCGGACCCTCGGCCGGCGGGTTCACCCTGGTCGCCAGCGGGGACGTGCTCCCGCACACCTCCGTCATCGACCGGGCCGCCGCCGACGCGCGGGCGGCCGGCCTGGACGGGTACGACTTCCGCCCGATGTTCGCCGGGATCAAACCGGTGGTCTCGGCCGCCGACCTCGCGCTCTGCCACATGGAGACCGTGTACGGCGAGGACGACGGCCCGTTCAGCGGCTACCCGGCCTTCGTCTCCCCGCCCCAGGTCGCCGACGGCCTCAAGGACGCCGGCTACGACGGCTGCTCCACCGCCTCCAACCACACCCTGGACGACGGCGCGGACGGACTGCGCCGAACCCTCGACCGCTTCGACAAGGTGGGCCTGAAGCACGCCGGCTCCTCCCGCACCGCCACCGAGGCCGCCGCACCCGCCGCCCGCTACCGGGCGGGCGGCGCCGAGATCGCCCACCTCGCCTACACCTACGGCACCAACGACAACCCGATGCCCGAAGGGCAGCCCTGGGCGGTCGCCCTGATGGAACAGGACAGGATCGTCGCCGACGCCAGGGCGGCCCGCCGGGCGGGCGCGGACGTGGTCCTGGTCAGCCTGCACTGGGGCAGCGAATGGCAGACCGAGCCGGACGAACGCCAGCTCGCCCTCGGCCGGGCGCTGACCGCCTCGCAGACCGCCGGGCGACCGGACGTCGACCTGCTGCTGGGCACCCACGCCCATGTGCCGCAGCCGTACGAGAAGGTCAACGGCAGCTGGATCGTCTACGGCATGGGCGACCAGGTGTCCGGCCAGATGTTCAACCACTCCGGCGACTTCGACCCGCGCGGCAACCAGGGCACCCTCGCCCGCTTCCGCTTCGAACCCCCCGCCACCCCCGGCCAGCGCTGGCGGGTCACCCGGGCCGAGTTCATCCCCCAACTCATGGACCTCCGCTCCGGCCGGGTGGTCAACCTCCCCGCCGCCCTCGCCGAGGACCCGGACCGCTCCGACTACGAAGAGGCCCGCACCTCCATCACCGAAGCCGTCCTCTCCCGCTCCACCACCCCCGCGGGCCTCACCGAGGGCCGCTAGCCCGTCCCGCACCCCCCGCCCGGCCCCACCCGGCCCCCGTTCGGGGGGCGGGGGTGGCGGGGGGTACCTACAGTGCGAGACATGAGCGTCAGCACACCGCCGCGGCGGGAGATCCAGGCGACCCGGGGGACCGGGAACCGGTTCCTCGGGCGGGTGCCCGACGGGTTCGGGGCGTTCTTCGGCGGGCTCGGGCTGCTCTGCGCCCTGCTGGCGCTGTCGCCCACCCTGCGCCGGCTGCTCCGCCCGATCGTCCGCTTCCTCGACCTGTTCATCGTCCCGGTCAGCGCCAACCTGGCGTACGCGGTCTTCCTGTTCCTCCTGGCGGCAGCCCTCGGCACCCGCAAGAAGATCGCCTGGTGGATCGTCGTCACCTATCTGGCCCTGCTGGTCCTCTCCGACCTGCTCGTCCTCCTCGACGGCGGCTATTCCGTGTGGGTGGCCGTCACCTCGGGGGTCATCGGCCTCGCCGCGATCGTGCTGCTGATCCTGGCCCGCAGGGAGTTCTACGCGGTCTCCCGCCCCGGCGCCCTCTGGCGCGCCCTGCTGGTCCTCGGGCTCGGCCTGCTGGCCGCCGTGCTCCTCGGCTGGGGGCTGGTGGCCGTGTTCCCCGGCAGCCTGCCGCGCGGCCAGTGGTTGGACTGGGCGGCCAAGCAGGTCTTCGGCGGTCTCTTCTCGGCCCGCCAGTTCGACGGCCACCCGCCCCGCCCGCTGTACTTCCTGCTCGGCCTGTTCGGCGCCCTCGCCCTGCTGAACGCCGCCACCACCCTCTTCCGCTCGCAGCGGATGACCGCCGCGCTGCACGGCGACGAGGAGGCCCGGATCCGTGCGCTGCTCGGCGCCTACGGGGGCAACGACTCCCTCGGCTACTTCGCCACCCGCCGCGACAAGGCCGTGGTCTTCGCCCCCAACGGCAAGGCGGCGGTCACCTACCGGGTGGAGGCGGGCGTCTGCCTGGCCAGCGGTGACCCGGTCGGGGAGCCGGGGGCCTGGACCCCGGCCGTGGACGCCTGGCTGGCGGTGGCCGGCCGGCACGGCTGGCAGCCCGCCGTGATGGGCGCCTCCGAGGACGGCGCCACCGCGTACGCCCGCTCCGGGCTGAGCGCCCTCCAGCTCGGCGACGAGGCCATCCTGCAGATCGCCGAGTTCGACCTCGGCGGCCGGGACATGCGGGTGACCCGGCAGGCCGTCAACCGGGTGCGCCGCACCGGCGCCACCACCCGGATCCGCCGCCACGCCGACCTGACCGAGCGGGAGATGGGTCGCATCGTCGACCGCGCCGACCACTGGCGGGACACCGAGACCGAGCGCGGGTTCTCCATGGCCCTGGACCGTCTCGGCGACCCGGCCGACGGGGACTGCCTGCTGGTGGAGGCGCTCGACGAGAAGGGCGCGCTGATCGCCCTGCTGTCCTTCGTCCCCTGGGGCCGGGACGGGATCTCCCTGGACCTGATGCGCCGCGACCGCTCCGCCCCCAACGGGGTGATGGAGTTCATGGTGGCCGAACTGTGCGCGGCCGCCCCCCGCCTCGGGGTCCGCCGGATCTCCCTCAACTTCGCGGTGTTCCGGTCCGCCTTCGAGGAGGGCGGCCGGATCGGCGCCGGCCCGGTCCTCAAGCTCTGGCGGAAGCTCCTGCTGTTCTTCTCCCGCTGGTGGCAGCTGGAGGCCCTCTACCGCTCGAACGTCAAGTACGGTCCCGAGTGGTACCCCCGGTTCCTCTGCTACCAGGACGCCGGGTCCCTGGCCCGGGTCTCCCTGGCCTCCGGCATCGCCGAGGGCTTCGTGTCCGTCCCCAGCCTGCGCAAGCTCTGGGGCAACGGCCACCCCAAGGGCGTCACCGCCCCCACCGACACCGCCGGCCTGCCCTCCATCGCCTCGCTCGGACTGCCCGAGGGGGACACCGGGGGAGCGGCCGGCGGAGCGGCCGAGCCCGCCGAACGGCTGCCCGAACAGGTCCGGGTCCGGCACGCCAAGATGGAACGCCTGCGCGCCGCCGGCACCGACCCCTACCCGGTCGGCGTCCCCGGGCGCACCCACACCGCCGCCGCACTGCGCGCCGCCCACTCCGGCCGGCCCCCCGGCACCCGTACCGGGGAACGGGCCACCCTGGCCGGGCGGGTGATGGTCGTACGGGACCTCGGCGGGGTGGTGTTCGCCGTACTGCGGGACTGGTCCGGGGACATCCAGCTGATGCTCACCCGGGAGGAGTCCGGCGCCGGGGTACTGGACTCCTTCACCACCGGGACCGACTTCGGCGACCATGTGGTGGTGAGCGGCGAGGCCGCCACCAGCCGGACCGGCGAACCGTCCCTGCTGGTCACCGACTGGCAGCTGACCGGGAAGTGCCTGCGCCCGCTGCCCGACAAGCGCAAGGGGCTCGCCGACCCGGAGGCCCGGGTCCGCCGCCGCTATCTGGACCTGGTCGCCAGCCCGGAGGCCCGGGACGTGGTCCGGGCCCGGTCCGCCGCCGTCCAGGCCCTGCGCCAGGGGCTGCTGGAGCGCGGCTACCTGGAGGTCGAGACCCCGATGCTCCAGCAGATCCACGGCGGCGCCAACGCCCGCCCGTTCCGCACCCACATCAACGCCTACGACCTGGACCTCTATCTCCGCATCGCCCCCGAGCTGTACCTCAAACGGCTCTGTGTGGGCGGAATGGAGAAGGTCTTCGAGATGGGCCGCACCTTCCGCAACGAGGGGGTGTCCTACAAGCACAACCCCGAGTTCACGATGCTGGAGGCCTACCAGGCGTTCGCCGACTACGACGTGATGCTCGACCTGACCCGGGAGCTGATCCAGGGCGCCGCCACCGCCGCCTTCGGCTCGCCCGTCGCCCGCAAGGCCGGCCCCGACGGCAAGCTCGTCGAGTACGACATCTCCGGCCCCTGGCCCGTCAAGACCGTCTACGGGGCGATCGGCGAGGCCCTCGGCGAGGAGGTGGACGCGGACACCGAGGAGCATGTGCTGCGCCGGCTCTGCGACCGGGCCAAGGTCCCGCACACCCCCGAGAACACCCGCGGTGACGTGGTCCTGGAGATGTACGAGCGGCTGGTCGAGGAGAGGACCGGGCTGCCCACCTTCTACAAGGACTTCCCCACCGAGGTCTCCCCGCTCACCCGCCAGCACCGCCGGGACCCCAGGCTGGCCGAACGCTGGGACCTGGTGGCCTTCGGAACCGAACTGGGCACCGCCTACTCGGAACTGACCGACCCGGTCGAACAGCGCCGCCGGCTCACCGCCCAGTCCCTGCTCGCCGCGGGCGGCGACCCGGAGGCCATGGAGATCGACAACGACTTCCTCGACGCCCTGGAGTACGCGATGCCGCCGACCGGCGGCCTCGGCATCGGGGTGGACCGGCTGGTGATGTTCCTGACCGGACTGACCATCCGGGAGACCCTCCCGTTCCCGCTGGTCCGGCGCGGCTGACCCCGGCCCCCGCCGCCCTTGTGGCCGCCCTGCCGCCCCCGCCGGGACCCCGTCGCCCGGTTGCCCGGGGCGGGCGGCGAGCGCACGGTGGAGGGAGGGGAAGCCGCCCCGAGGAGACCGCCATGCGAGGACGCCACAGGATCGGGCTCTGCTGTGCGGGGCTGGTCACCACCGGTGCCCTGCTGGTGACGGGCACGGCACCCGCCACCGGAGCCGCCCCCGGCACGGAGCCGCCCGGAGCGCCCCGGCCGGCGCCCACCGCACCCCCCACCGACGACCTCGACGGCCTGGCCGCCTATCTGGGGACGGCCTTCGACGACCTCTCCGGTTTCTGGCAGACCTGGTTCGACGGGATCGGCCTCACCGGCCCCACCGCCTTCTACGTCCTGCCCAGGCCCACCGACAGCGGATACCGGTCCGCCTGCGACCCCGAGCCGATCGTCCACGACACCGAGAACTTCCTCTACTGCGGGGTCGACACCTTCGAGGACTCGCGCGGCGACACGATCCGCGGCGGGATCGTCATCCCGATGAGCTACGCCATGAAGGTCCGCGACGCCTTCGGCCCGTTCGCCACGGCCATCGTGCTGGCCCACGAGTTCGGCCACGACGTCCAGGGGGAACTGGCCCGCGGGCGGGGCTGGCGGGACATCGTCCAGATGAAGGACAACGCCCCCGAGCTGGACGCCGCGGGCCGCACCATCGCCGTCAAGGAGTCCGAGCTGATCGCCGACTGCTTCGGCGGGGTCTGGGCCAAGCACGCCTACCGGGAGGGCCGGGCGGACTCCACCGAACTCGCCGCCGGCGTGGCCGGCCTCAAGGCCTTCGGGGACACCTCGGTGGGCGTCTCCCGGCCGCACGGGAACGAGCAGGAGCGGACCACCGCCTTCACCCTCGGCTACAACGGCGGCAGCCCGGAGACCTGCATCCACCAGTACTGGACCAGCGAGGTCTGGAAGTGAGCGCGCCGCCGAACGGGTGAGGGCGGGACGCCCTGTCCGTGGCACTCGACATCCGCGGCGATCTCGTTGATACGTAGAGGTAATGAAAAATGATGAGCTGTCTTCGGGGAGGCGGTTCCTGCTGCGCACCGCCGTGTTCCTCGGGGTCGCGGCCGCCGCCGGGCTGATCACCGGAGAGCAGGCCGGCACCCCCACGCCGGGCGGCCCGGGGCCCGGCCCCGGCACCGGACCGGCCGCCGGGGCCGCCGGCCCCGGGGCGGCGGGTGCGGCCGGCGCCCCCGGTCTCCCCGCCGGGCCCGCGCCCAGGGCCGCGTACCGGCTGAACCCGAGCCTCTCCGAGGCCCCGCCCCGGCTCCGCCCGAACCTGCCGCCCGTCCGCACCCGCCCGCTGCTGGACATGCCGGACGGCCCGAACTCCGGCCGCAGCATGGTGCTCACCTTCGACGACGGCCCGGACCCCCGCTACACCCCGCACATCCTGGACACCCTCGCCCAGTACCGGGTCCGCGCCATGTTCTTCGTCTGCGGGGAGATGGCCGCCGAACACCGCGACCTGCTGCGGCGGATGGACGCCGAGGGCCATGTGATCGGCAACCACACCTGGACCCACCCACTGATCCCCAAGCTGTCCCGGCCGGCCCTCTCCGCCGAGATCAGCAGCACCAGCGAGGTGGTGCACGCGGTGACCGGCCGGGCCCCGCAGTGGTTCCGGGCGCCCTACGGGGCCTGGAACCGGGCCGCCTTCGAGATCGGCGCCGAGCTGGACATGGAGCCGCTGGCCTGGACCGTGGACACCCTGGACTGGAAGGAGCCGGGCACCGGCACCATCGTCTCCCGGGTGCTCAACGGGGCCGGGCCCGGGGTGATCGTGCTCAACCACGACGCCGGCGGCGACCGGGCGCAGAGCGTCGCGGCGCTGCGCGCCTATCTGCCCCAACTGATCGGCCGGGGGTACGAGATGGCCCTGCCGGCGCTCCCACCGCGTTGAGGGAACGTTTCACCGCAGGGGTGCCGCCGCTCGGCGACACCCCTGCGGGCCGTACGGCTCCGGACGGTCGACCCGCGGACGGCCCGGTCCGGGCGATCCCGCTCCGGGCCGTCTCGGTCAGCGGGCCTCCACCATCCGGGCGAAGACCACCACGTTCCCGTCGTAGCCCTTGGCCTTGGAGTAGCCGCCGCCGCAGGTGATCACGCGGAGTTCGGCGTGCCCGGTGTCCCCGTAGACCCGGGCGCCCGGGAAGGACTCCTTGGAGAACACCTCCACCCCGTAGACCTCGAACACGGCCGTGCGCCCGTCGTAGCGCTCCACCTCGATGTGCTGGCCCTTGCGGATCGAGCCCAGGCCGTAGAACACCGCGGGGCCCTGGGCGTTGTCGACATGGCCGACGATCACCGAGGAGCCCTGCTGGCCGGGCGAGATGCCGTTGAGGTACCAGCCGGCCAGATTGGGGTCCTGGGCCGGCGGGGCGTCGATCCAGCCCTCCGAGTCCAGGCCGACCGTCATCACCGGCGCGTCCACGCTGATGGCCGGGATCCGGATGCGCTGGACGGAGGAGTGTCCGAGCACCTGGAGCCCGGGGGCCGTCTTCGGCGCGTCCGCGGCCCGCTGGTCGGGCGTCACCTTCACCGCGGCGGCCGCGGTGGGCTGCGGTGGCCCGTCCTCCACGTTCGAGCCGTTCCGCATCATGGCGAGGCCGGTGAGCATGACCAGGGCGATCACGCCCCAGGGGGAGCGCCTTCTGGGTGGCGGCTCGTCCTCGATGATCATCGTTCCCTTCCCGACGCGGGGGTCCCGGCCCGCGTTCCTGATCCCCGCCCGTGCGCCGCCGTGCTGGAGCGGCGCCCTTGTCCACGCACGCTATGCGCGCTCGGGCGGGACGGCGAGGGGGGCGGGGCGAACGGGTGGCGGGGGCCGGGCCGCGACCGGAGGGGGGCCGGAAGGGGTGCGTCCGTCCGGGTAATCGTCACATAAATGACTGACGGGTCGTGACCTGCGGATCCGTCAGCGACACGCGGAAGCGTTCGGCGTGTCGCTCAACCGGGCGGCCCAAAGCCGGAAATGCGCTGGTCGCCAGGCTCCCCGAGGGTTCGATGTGGGAGGCGTTCTCGTCGATACATCCCGGGCCACCGCTCTGGGGCGCTTCCCGCTGGAGGTTCCACCATGCGTGCTTTCCGCGCCCTCACCGTGACCGCGGCGGCCGTCGCCGCCGTCGGGCTCAGCGCTCCACTGGCCGCCGCGGACCCGCCGGGCGGGGGCCAGGGCGGCGGCAACGGGCCGAGCAACGTCTCGGTCAACCCGTACAACGTGCACCAGGGTTCCACGATGCAGGTCAGCGCCTCCGGCTGCGGGCACGGCGGCACGGTGAGCTCGCCGGGCAACTTCTCGCCCGCGAACCTCTCGGCCGGCTCCGTCGGTTTCGCCACCGTCCGGGTGTTCAACCACGCCTCGCCGGGCGCGCACACCCTGCACGTGAAGTGCAACGACAGCAACCTGATCGCGACCCACCGCTTCCAGATCCTCTACGGCAACGGAGCCCAGGGCGGCATCGGCGGGTCCTTCGGCCCGTCCGCCGCCGAGACCGCCATCGGCGGCGGGCTCGTCGGAACGGCCGCCCTCGGCGCGGGCATCCACCTGATGCGCCGTCGCCGCCCGGCCCGCGGCCGGGCCTGACCGGACGGACCTCCCCGGTCTGAGCCCGAACCGCCGGTCGCCCCGAGTCCTGGCCAGGACTCGGGGCGACCGGCGTTCTGCGTGGACCTACTGCCCGCGGGTGCGGGTCCGGCGGTGCACCGCGTACGCCGTGCCGGCGGCCGCGGCCAGGAACAGGGCCGCCCCGGCGCCCACTTCGACCGGGTCCATCCCGGCCACGCTGCCGCCCAGACCGCCGCGTACCCCGCGGGCGGGCTCCTCGGAGCGGTAGCCGCCGGTCCCGGTTCCGGTCCGCGCCGGAGCGGTGGCGGCGGGGGGAGGAGCCACCGCACCCCGGGTGGGGGCGGTGCTCCTGGGCGGCACGGCCGGCGAGGCGGCCGGCGGGGTGGCGGGGGTGGTGGCCGGGGGCACCGGGCGGGGCGTGGCCGTGGACCGGGCGGTGGGCGTGCCGGTGCCGCCGTCGATCATCAGGTCGGCCGAGCCGGTCTCTCCGTTGCAGGTGAAGGAGACCGAGTAGAGGGCGCCGCGCCGGGCGTCCCGGTCGACGGTGACCCGGACGGTCCGGCCGCGCGGAACGTTCACCGAGTCGAAGACCCCGGAGGACACGGTGGCGTAGGCCGAGTCGCAGCCGGTGACCGAGAGCACCGTGCTGCCGCCGGGGGCGACCGTGGAGGGGGTCATGGCGAAGCCGAAGGAGGTGACGGTGGCCGCGGGCGGCCCGCCGGC
Source organism: Streptomyces sp. NPDC033845 (assembly GCF_055576225.1). Classification (NCBI taxonomy): domain Bacteria; kingdom Bacillati; phylum Actinomycetota; class Actinomycetes; order Kitasatosporales; family Streptomycetaceae; genus Streptomyces; species Streptomyces sp. NPDC033845. The sequence goes on from NZ_JBVIRI010000004.1 coordinate 421,303, forward strand.
CGGTCTGGTCCCGGCGCCGTGGCCGGAGGGGCCCAGGGCGAGGACGGCACCCACGGCGCCCGCGGCGGCCGTGACGCCGACGGCGAGCAGGGCGGTGGCGGAGGTAGGTATCGCACCCATGCTTGTCTCCGGATCCCCGAGGAGCAGCAGCGGACTCGTTTCCGCACGTGAGGGGACGTGCACCTCGATGTCCGTCACGCTAGGCGGGTCGGCGGCGGGGCGCGATCAGGGCCGGGCGAATGGGGCATCGTCGTACTCCGAACCGGGGACGGCGGGCCCGATTCCGGTTTCGGGCCCGCCGTCCGTCCGCTGATCCGGGGTCAGCCGCCGGGCCGCAGGTGCCCGAACTGCTGGAAGAAGGGTTCCGCGGTGGCGGCGGCGTCCCGGCTGAAGGGGGAGTCGAAGTCCCAGATGAGGAAGAGCAGGAAGGCGATCAGCGCGCTGAACAGTCCGGCGAGCAGCAGTTCCCGGAAGGACTTGCGGATCTGCAGGGCGAAGATCATGCCCACGGTGACCATGGCTCCGGCGATCAGCCCGAACCAGACCACCCCGGGCATGGTGGCCCCGCCGCTCTGGGCGCGCATGCTGCGGGCGTCGTCGGCCATCGCGACCTGGTCGACGAGCGGCTGGTAGGCCTGGCCCTCGTGGTCGGTCTTCGGCTCGTAGTCGGTGACGTCCCGGCGGATCCGTTCGAGCAGGGCGGCCCCCTTGTCGGTGACCTCCCCGGTGTCGGCCATGGCCTTCCACTCGGTGTCGACCACGTAGCTGACATAGGCGTCGACACCGGCGCGGATGCGCTGGCGGACCTCGGCCGGGTAGACCTCGGAGCGCACCCGGACCTCGTGCAGAGCCTGGGCCTCCTGACGGACGTACTCCTGGGCGCCGCCGCGGGCCTCCCAGACGCCCGCCATGGCGAGGCCCAGCACGATCGCGTAGATCACGCCGATCATCATGGTCATGTACTCGATGACGTCCGGCGTCTCGCTCGGATCGTCGTCATCGGTGATCCGCCGGTGGTTGAAGAACGCGATGGAGAGCACCACCGCGCAGGCCGCGGCCATGGCCAGCGACAGGACGAGCCATTCCGACAACGGAAACTCCAAGAGGGGAACAGGAGGGGGAAGAAGACACCACTAGCGGGGGCGCAGCGCGACGATCGCGAACACCGCGGGCGCCGTGGCGAGCAGGGTGAAGGTGACCGGGGAGATCCGGTGCTGTTCGGGCTTCTTGCGGGCCACCGGGCGGTACGCGGGCCTGGCCACCGGGGTGGGCGACGGGGTCGCCACCGGGCTCGGGGCGGGCCGTGGCGGCGCGGGCCGCGGGGCCGGCGGCGGTGGTGGTGGCGCGGGGGCGGCGCGCAGCGGTGGCGGTGGTGGCGGCGGGGGTTTCGGTGCCGGCGGGGGCGGTGGCTCGGGGGCCGGTGCGGGCGGCGGCGGAGTCGGCTTGGGCGTGGGCTCGGGGCTCGGCTTCGGGGTGGGCGTGGGTGTGGGCTTCGGGGTGGGTGTGGGCTTGGGGGTCGGGGTGGGCTTCGGGGTCGGAGTGGGTGTCGGGGTGGGGGCGGGCGTAGGGGTGGGAGTGGGGGTGGGAGTGGGCGTCGGGCAGGGCGGTGGAGGGGGCGGCGGCGGGCAGTGGCGGCCGTGGTGCCGTCCGCAGGGGTGTCGTCCGCCGTGATGTCCGCCACCATGGCCGGGTCGGCAGCAGTGTCCGTGACCCCTGCCGTGGCCCTCCTGGAAGGTGCCGGAGACGACGATGGCGGGGGTCCCGCCGTCCTCCGGGCCGGTGGTCGCCCAGGCATGGCTATCGGCCACGGCGGGCACCGCGGACAGGGCCCCCCACAGCAGTAACGGGACTGCCAGCAGCTGTCTGGCAGAGGCTCTCTTCACCCGGGGAGCATGGGGCCAAGGCGCCCCGCGTGCGCCGGGAGCGGGTTCGGTTCGCCTGAACGGGCGGACATGGGACCGGAGAGGTTTAAGCCAGCGATCGACGGTTTCCGATCGCGCATCTCTCATTTCCCAAAAGGGATTTGTCGGTTTCGATCTTCCGGGCCGCGGGGGATGGCTGTGGGGCGCCGGAGGCCTTTGATGTGTGACGAAGACCGGATCGCCAATTTCCGCTTTTGCTCGCCCTGTTGGGCAATGATCAGTAGATTCGGCTCGGACAGCAGTCCGACAGCGTTCCGACAGCAATCCGGCCCCGGCCGGCAGACAGCCTGACAGACACCTTGGAGGCTCCGATGGAGCGCCCTGCCTGGGCTCCGCCAGGTATCGACATATCGGTGCCGAGCGTGTCCCGCATCTACGATTACTACCTGGGCGGGTCCCACAATTTCGAGGTGGACCGGCAGGCCGCCCGGCGTGCCATGGAATTCATGCCGGGCCTCCCCAAGGTCATGCAGGCCAACCGGGCATTCATGCGCCGGGCCGTCCGGCACGCGGTGACCCAAGGGGTCACCCAGTTCCTCGACATCGGCTCCGGCATCCCCACCTTCGGCAACGTGCACGAGGTCGCCCACGCCGCCAGCCCCGACGCCCGGGTGGTCTACGTGGACCACGACCCGGTGGCCGTCGCCCACAGCCGGGCCGTGCTGGAGGGCGACGACCGCACCGCCGTCCTCGCCGCCGACCTCCGCAAGCCGCAGGAGATCCTGGACAGCCCCGAGGTCGCCGGCCTGCTCGACCTCGACCGCCCGGTCGCCCTGCTGCTGGTCGCCGTGCTGCACTTCCTGGAGGACTCCGACGAGCCGTACGCCGCCGTCGCCCACCTCCGCGACGCGCTCGCCCCCGGCAGCCTGCTGGTCCTCACCCACGCCTCGTACGAGGGCATCCCGCTCTCCGAGGAGGTCGCCAGCGGCACCGTCGGGGTCTACCGCGACATCCGCAACCCCCTGGTGATGCGCTCCGGCGCCGAGATCGCCCGGTTCTTCGAGGGCTTCGAGCTGCTGGACCCCGGAGTGGTCCCGATGCCGCTGTGGCGCCCGGACAGCCGGGCCGAGGACGAGCCGTCGGAGGACCCGTACGCCTTCTCCGGCTTCGGCGGAGTGGGACGCACAGCGTGAGAGTTCCGTCGCAGACCTCGGGCACGGCGGAGCCGTCCGCGCCCGTCCCGGACGGCTCGGAGGACCGCACCGCCCGGTTCGCCACCATCTGGAGCCGGGCCATCTTCCCGGTCACGGCCACCTCGCTGACCCGCCCCGAGTTCGAACGGCACCTGCTGCCGCTGGCCCGCACCCTCGTCGAGGCCCTGCACGCCCGCACCTTCGACCCGGCCGCCGCCCAGCGGATCGGCGCCGAACTCGTCGCCGCGCACTGCACCGACCCGGAGGCGCTGGCCGGCACCCTCGGCGTGGTCGAGTCCTATCTGGTGCTCTACTGCGGCCCGGAGGGCGCCGGACCCGAGGCCGCCGAGGAGTACCGGGCCCGCTGCGCCCGGCTCCAGCACGGCATCGCGGCCGGTTTCGCCCGCGCCCTGCGCGAACGCACCCTCAGCGAGCAGGAGGCCATCGCCCGTTCCGCGATGACCGCCCGCTCCGACGCCCAGCACGCCCTGCACGCCAGCGAGGCCCGGTTCCGGGCGGTCTTCGAGGGCGCCGCCATCGGCATCGGCATCGCCGATCTGGACGGCAACGTGCTGGAGGTCAACGACACCCTGCTGCGGATGTTCGGCGGGCTGGACGGGCACGTCCGGGGCCGCAACGTCAGCGAGTGGGGCCACCCGGACGACGCCCCGAACGTCTGGAAGATGTACGGGGAACTGGTCCGCGGCGAACGCGAGCACTACCGCGCCGAGAAGCCCTACTACCGGCACGACGGCACCGTGCTGTGGACCAATCTCACGGTGTCCCTGCTCCGCGACGCCGAGGGCCGCCCGCAGTACCAGCTGGCCCTGATGGAGGACACCACCGAGCGCCGGCTGCTGAACCTCCGCCTCCGCTACGAGGCCACCCATGACGCGCTCACCGGGCTGCCCAACCGCACCCTGTTCTTCGAGCGCCTGGAGAAGGCCCTCGCCGGCCCCAAGGACACCCGCTTCGGCCTCTGCTACCTGGACCTCGACGGGTTCAAGGCGGTCAACGACAGCCTCGGCCACTCGGCGGGGGACCGGCTGCTGGTGGAGGTCGCGGACCGGCTGCAGAGCTGCGCCACCGGCCCCGGCGAGATGGTCGCCCGGCTCGGCGGCGACGAGTTCGTCGCCCTGACCACCGGCCCGGAGGGCCCGGACGGGCCGGAGGGCGCGGACTCCGAGCGCAAGGTCACCGACCTGGCCGTGCGGATCCTGTCCGCGCTGTCCGCCCCGATCCGGCTGGAGGGCCGCGAGCTGACCGTCCGCGGCAGCATCGGCATCGTGGAGGGCGGGGCCGGCGAGCGCACCGCGGCCGAGGTGCTGCGCAGCGCCGACATCACCATGTACCGGGCCAAGGGCGCCGGCGGGAACCGCTTCGAGTTCGCCGACGCCGAGGCCGACGCCCGGGCCATCACCCGGCACGGGCTGACCAACGCGCTGCCCGCAGCCCTGGAACGCGGCGAGTTCTTCATCGAGTACCAGCCGCTGGTGCACCTCCACGACGGCACCGTCTACGGGGCGGAGGCCCTGGTCCGCTGGTCCCACCCGCAGTACGGGGTGCTCGGCCCGGACCGGTTCATCCCGCTCGCCGAGCGCACCGGACTGATCGTCCCGCTCGGCCGCTGGGTCCTTGAGGAATCGGTTCGCCAGGCCCGCAACTGGCAGCGCGAGCACGGCGGCCCGCTCCGGATCAACGTCAACCTCTCGCCCACCCAGCTGCACCACCCAGGACTGGTCGCCGACACCGTGGCCGTCCTGGAGAGCGCCGGCCTGGAGCCCGGCGCCCTCTGCCTGGAGGTCACCGAGTCCGCGCTGATCGGCGCCGACGACGAACTCCTCGAACCGCTGCGCCGGCTGGCCGCCCTGGGCGTGGACATCGCCCTCGACGACTTCGGCACCGGCTACTCCAACCTCGCCAACCTCCGCCGGCTCCCGGTGAGCGTGCTCAAGCTCGACCGCTCCTTCACCCAGGGCATGCAGCAGCAGCCGGCCGATCCGGTGGACGTCAAGATCGTGGAGGGGATCGTGGCGCTGGCCCACAGCCTGTCGCTGGCGGTCACCGTGGAAGGGGTGGAGACCGGGGCCCAGGCCGCCCAGCTGCGCGCCCTGGGGTGCGACACCGCCCAGGGCTGGTACTACGCCCGGCCCGGCGCCCCGGACCGCATCCACACCCTGTCGCTGTCGGACGCGGTGCCGCTGCCCTGAACCGGACTGCTGACACGTGACCCGGGCCGGCCGCCCCGCCCCCCGGAGCCCGCTCCCGCCCCCGGTGCCCGCCGCGCGCGCCCGCCGGGGGGCGCCTAGCCTGAATGGGTGATCGGTCACCGTCCGGCAGGAGGCCCGCCGTGAGGTACGCACCCAAGCACTGGCGAAGGTCCTGCGCCGGGTTGGCCGCGGCCGGACTGCTGTTCGCGCCGGCCGCCGCCGGAGCCGCGTACGCCGCCCCGCCGGCCGGGCCCGCCCCGGCGGCGGCCGCCGCCCGGGCCGCGGACGGCGACTTCCCCGTCCTCGACGACGCGGTGAAGGCCCGTCTGGACCAGGTGGTCCAGGAGGCGATGCGGAAGGCGAAGGTGCCCGGTGTGATCGTCGGGCTGTCCGCCCCCGGCAAGGGGGAGTACACCCGGGCCTTCGGCGTCGCCGACAAGGCCACCGGCCAGCCGATGACCCCGGACCTGTACATGCGGATCGGCAGCGAGACCAAGACGTTCACGGTCACCGCACTGCTCCAGCTCGCCGGGGAGGGCAAGGTCGGGCTCGACGACCCGATCGGCACGTACATCGCCGGGGTTCCCAACGGGGACCGGATCACCCTGCGGCAGCTCGCCGAGATGCGCAGCGGCCTGCTCAGCTACACGCAGACCGAGCCCTTCTTCAAGGCGCTGACCAGCGACCCGCAGCGCCCCTTCACCCCGCAGGAGCTGCTGGCCTACTCCTTCGACGCGCCCAAGCCGATCCTGTTCGCACCGGGCAAGGAGTTCGACTACTCCAACACCAACCTGATCCTGCTCGGCCTGGTGGTGGAGAAGATCGGCAAGCAGCCCCTGGGCGACTACATCCGCGACCACGTCACCGCGCCCGCCGGGATGGACCGCACCAGCTTCCCCAAGGGCGCCGAGTTCCCGAGCCCGCACGCGCAGGGCTACACCAACCAGACCGCGTCCGGGAAGGTGGAGGACTCCACCGACTGGAACCCCTCCTGGGGCTGGGCGGCCGGAGCGATGGTCTCCGACCTGCGCGACCTGAGGACCTGGGCGAAGACCGTGGCCACCGGCGTGTTCCCGGACGGCAGCCGGATGGTCACCCCCGCCATGCAGACCCAGCGGCTGATCACTCCCGGCACCACGATTCCCGACATCGGCTACGGCCTCGGCATCTTCAAGGCGAACGGCTGGACCGGACACAACGGCTCCCTGCCCGGCTACGAATCCCTCACCGTCTACCTGCCCGAGGCCCAGGCCACCCTGGTCGTGCTGCTCAACACCGACATCGCCTACAACGGCACCGAGGAGCCCAGCACCCTCTTCGGGCAGGCCATCACCCAGGTCGTCACCCCCGAGCACGTGTACAACATCCCGGCCGCGGCCCAGAAGGGCGAGCCGCTGCCCGAACCCTCCAGGAAGTAGCCGGCCCCGGGCCGGCGGAGTCGACCCCCGGCCCTCAGCGGGCGAGCAGGACCCGCCGCAGTTCGCGCGCCGCGCGCGGCGGGTCCACATCGCTGCGGTGCGCCAGCGCGATGGTCCGCCGCAGCGGCGACCCGGCCAGCGGGGTGACGCGAACCCCGGGCGCGGCGTGGGCCGCCACCATCGCCGGGACCACGGCGAGCCCGAGCCCGGCCCGGACGAACCCGAGGACGGCGTCCATCTCCCCGCCCTCCACCGTGAACCCCGGCTCGAAGCCCTCCGCCCGGCAGGCCGCTACGGTCAGTTCCCGCAGGTCGTAGCCGTGCCGGAACATCACCATCGGCTCCTCGCGCAGGGCCCCGATGGTCAGCGGCCCGCCGCCGGCCGGGGCCGGCAGCGCGGCCGAGGAGATCACCACCAGGTCCTCCGTCAGCAGTTCCACGGTCTTCAGGGCCGGCGCGGCCGGCGGCAGCGGCAGGGCGATCAGCGCCAGGTCCAGCGCCCCGCGGGCCAGCTCCCGCACCAGGTCGTGCGAGCCGCTCTCCTCGATCAGCAGCTGGATGCCGGGATGCGCGGTGTGGAAGGCGCGCAGCACCTCCGGCAGCAGTCCGGTGCACAGGCTCGGGGTCGCCCCCAGCCGGATCCGGCCGCGCTGGAGCTGGGCCAGCTCCTGGACCTCCAGCCGGGCGGTGTCGGCGTCCGCGAGGATCCGGCGGGCCAGCGGCAGCAGCGCCTCGCCCGCGTCGGTCAGCGCGATGTTGCCGCGGGCCCGGCTGAACAGCTCGGCCCCCAGCTCCCGCTCCAGTGCCCTGATCTGCTGGGACAGCGAGGGCTGGGCGACATGGACCCGCTCGGCGGCCCGGGTGAAGTGCCGGGTCTCCGCGACGGCCACGAAATACACAAGCTGTTGAAATTGCATAGATCCTTCCTATCAAGATGACCGACATCATGTCTTGGACCTTTCGGGTACATGGTCCCTACCGTCGACGGCATGGCTCTGGCAACGCGAACGCCGCCCCCCTCCCTCTGGGACTCCACCCTCGGCAAGAAGGCCGTGATGGCGGTCTCCGGGCTGATCATGCTCGGCTACCTGGTCGTCCACATGCTCGGCAACCTCAAGATCTTCTTCGGGGCGGAGGAGTTCAACGGCTACGCGCACTGGCTGCGCACCCTGGGCGCGCCCTTCCTCCACCACGAGTGGGCCCTGTGGATCGTCCGGCTGGTCCTGGTCGCCGCCGTCGTCGCCCACGCGGTCTCCGCGTACCAGCTCAGCCGCCGCGACATCCGGGCCCGCCCGGTGAAGTACGCGCACAAGCGGCGCCGGGCCGGCTACGCCACCCGCACCATGCGCTGGGGCGGAGTCATCCTCGGCCTGTTCATCGTCTGGCACCTCCTCGACCTGACCACCCTCACGGTCAACGAACGCGCCTGGGCCGGCCACCCGTACGAGAACGTCCTCGCCACCTTCTCCACCTGGTACGGCAACACCATCTACCTGGTCGCCATGACCGCCCTCGGCCTGCACGTCCGGCACGGCTTCTGGAGCGCCGCCCAGACCCTCGGCGCCGGCCGCGCCCGCCGGGAGAAGGCCCTCAAGGCCACGGCCGACGGCCTGGCCCTCCTCCTCTTCGCCGGGTTCGTCTCCGTCCCCGTCGCCGTCATGACCGGAGTGGTGAACTGACGTGAGCAGCTACGCGAACCACAGCACCGGCGAGCCGCTCGCCGACACCAAGGCCCCGGCCGGCCCGATCGCCGAACGCTGGGACCGCCGCCGCTTCGAGGCGAAGCTGGTCAACCCCGCCAACCGGCGCAAGCACACCGTGATCGTGGTCGGCACCGGACTGGCCGGCGGCGCGGCCGGCGCCACCCTCGCCGAACAGGGCTACCACGTCGTCCAGTTCTGCTTCTCCGACTCGCCCCGCCGGGCCCACTCCATCGCCGCCCAGGGCGGCATCAACGCCGCGAAGAACTACCGAAACGACGGGGACTCCGTCCACCGGCTCTTCTACGACACCGTCAAGGGGGGCGACTTCCGGGCCCGCGAGTCCAACGTCCACCGGCTCGCCCAGATATCCGTCGAGATCATCGACCAGTGCGTGGCCCAGGGAGTCCCCTTCGCCCGCGAGTACGGCGGCCTCCTCGACACCCGATCCTTCGGCGGCGTCCAGGTCTCCCGCACCTTCTACGCCCGCGGCCAGACCGGTCAGCAGCTGCTGCTCGGCGCCTACCAGGCCCTCTCCCGGCAGATCGCCGCCGGGAACGTGGAGATGCACGCCCGCACCGAGATGCTCGACCTGATCACCATCGACGGCCGGGCCCGCGGCATCGTCGCCCGCGACCTGGTCACCGGCGCCATCAGCACCCACTTCGCCGACGCCGTGGTCCTCGCCACCGGCGGCTACGGCAACGTCTTCTACCTCTCCACCAACGCCATGAACTCCAACGCCACCGCCGTCTGGCGGGCGCACCGCCGCGGAGCCTGGTTCGCCAACCCCTGCTTCACCCAGATCCACCCCACCTGCATCCCGCGCACCGGTGACCACCAGTCCAAGCTCACCCTGATGAGCGAGTCGCTGCGCAACGACGGCCGCATCTGGGTCCCCAAGGCCCAGGGCGACACCCGCCCCGCCCACGAGATCCCCGAAGCCGAACGCGACTACTACCTGGAGCGGATCTACCCCTCCTTCGGCAACCTCGTCCCCCGCGACATCGCCTCCCGCGCCGCCAAGAACGTCTGCGACGAGGGCCGCGGGGTCGGCCCAGGCGGCCAGGGCGTCTACCTCGACTTCGCCGACGCCATCGCCCGGATGGGCAAGGACGCGGTCGCCGCCAAGTACGGCAACCTCTTCGAGATGTACGAGCGGATCACCGCGGAGAACCCCTACGAGGTGCCGATGCGGATCTACCCCGCCGTGCACTACACCATGGGCGGCCTGTGGGTGGACTACGACCTCCAGACCACCGTCCCCGGCCTGTTCGCGATCGGCGAGGCCAACTTCTCCGACCACGGCGCCAACCGGCTCGGCGCCTCCGCCCTGATGCAGGGCCTCGCCGACGGCTACTTCGTCCTCCCCGCCACCATCAACGACTACCTCGCCCGCCACCCCCACCAGGACGCCCCCGGCCAGCACCACCCCGAGGCCGAGGCGGCCGTCCGCGAGACCCGGGACCGCCTCGACCGGCTGCTCGCCGTCGACGGGGACCGCACCCCCGACTCCTTCCACCGGGAGATCGGCGAACTCATGTGGGAGTACTGCGGAATGGCCCGCACCGAGGCCGGCCTGCGCAAGGCCCTCGCCCGGATCCCGGAGATCCGCGAGGAGTTCTGGCGGCGGATCAAGGTGCCCGGCAGCGGGGAGCAGTTCAACCAGTCCCTGGAGAAGGCCAACCGGATCGTCGACTACCTCGAACTCGCCGAGCTGATGTGCCTGGACGCCCTGCACCGGGCGGAATCCTGCGGAGGGCACTTCCGCGAGGAGTCCCAGACCCCCGACGGCGAGGCGGCCCGCCGCGACGAGGAGTTCGGCTACGCCGCCGCCTGGGAGTTCACCGGAACCGGCACCGCCCCGGTGCTGCACCGCGAGGAACTGGCCTTCGAGTACGTCCACCCCACCCAGCGGAGCTACGCATGAAGCTCAACCTGCGCGTCTGGCGGCAGCCCGACGCCGAAGCCCCCGGCGCCATGGTCGGCTACCAGGTCGACGGGATCTCCGCCGACATGTCCTTCCTGGAGATGCTCGACACCCTCAACGAGGAGCTCATCCTCCGCGGCGAGGAGCCCGTGGCCTTCGACCACGACTGCCGCGAGGGGATCTGCGGCGCCTGCAGCCTCGTCATCAACGGGGACGCCCACGGCCCCGAGCGCACCACCACCTGCCAGCTCCACATGCGGTCCTTCTCCGACGGGGACACCATCGACGTGGAGCCCTGGCGGGCCGCCGCCTTCCCCGTGGTCAAGGACCTGGTCGTGGACCGCGGTTCCTTCGACCGGATCATCCAGGCCGGCGGCTACATCACCGCACCCACCGGATCCGCGCCCGAGGCGCACGCCACCGCCGTCCCCAAGGCCGACGCCGACCACGCCTTCGAACACGCCGAGTGCATCGGCTGCGGCGCCTGCGTGGCCGCCTGCCCCAACGGCTCGGCGATGCTGTTCACCTCCGCCAAGGTCAACCACCTCAACGTGCTGCCCCAGGGCTCCCCGGAACGCGAGACCCGGGTCCTGGACATGGTGGCCACCATGGACGCCGAGGGCTTCGGCGGCTGCACCCTCACCGGTGAATGCGCCACCGCCTGCCCCAAGGGCATCCCGCTGCCCTCCATCTCCGCGATGAACCGCGAATGGCTCCGCGCCGTCCGCAAGGCCCCCCGCTCCGGCTGACCCGGACCCCCGGCACCCGGGCCGGGACCGGTGAGCCGATCGGCTGACCGGCACCGCCCCGGCTGTGCCGCGCCCCGGGCCGGGACCGGGGATCGGCGACAGTGAGGGCCATGGCAGACGCACCCTCCCCGGCCGGCCCCCGGCGCCGCACCCTGCTGGCGCTCGCCCCGCTGGCCGCACTCGCCGGAACCGCGGGGCTGGCCGGCTGCTCCGGCGGGGACACCGCCGGTGCTCCCGCCGCCGGCCCCCCGGCACCCGGCAAGGACGCCCTGATCATGCTGATCCGGCACGCCGAACAGCCGCCCCCCGGGGACACCGGGGAGGACGAGGAGGGCAACGAGGACCCGGGCTCGCTGGCCCCCCGCGGCCACCGCCGGGCCGAGGCCCTGCCCCGGCTGTTCGCCCCGGTCGCCGGGGCCCCGCTGCCCCGCCCCGCCGCCCTGTTCGCCCCGGCCGGCCCGCTCGCCCGGTCCCGCCAGACCGTGGCGCACCTCGCCGAGGCCCTGCACCTGCCGGTCCGCGCGGAGATCACGGTCGGCCGGGAGGCCGCCCTGGCCCGCGCCGCCCTCACCCTCCCCTCACCCGTGCTCATCTGCTGGGAGCACACCGGCATCCCGCGTCTGCTGCACGCGCTGGGCGTGGACCGGCAGCCCACCGTGCCGGCCGGCTGGCCGGACCGGCACGACCTGGTGTGGCTGCTGACCCGCCACCAGGGCACCTGGACCTTCCGGGAACTGGGCCAGCGCCTCCTGCCCTCGGACGCCTGAGCGGAGTTGGATACGATCTCGGCTGGTTTTCGGGGCGTCGGCAGGGGTACGGGCTGCCGCGGACAGCGGGATGGTTCCAGATGAGCAGCGCACTGCCGAGCGGCCTCTTCCAGCCGCTCGCACCGTCCGATCCGGCCGAGATCGGCGGCTACCGCCCGGTGGCGGTCCTCGGCACGGGCGGCATGGGCAAGGTGTACCTCTCGTACACCCCCGGCGGCCGGCCGATCGCCCTCAAGGTGATCCGGCCCGAGTTCAGCGAGGACCCCGAGTTCCGGCGCCGGTTCGAGCAGGAGGTGCGCTCCGCGCAGCGGGTGCAGGGCCTCTACACCGCTCCCGTGATCGACTTCGACACCCAGGGCGCACAGCCCTGGCTGGCCACCGCCTACGTGCCCGGCCCCTCGCTGGCGCACGCCGTCGCCCGGCACGGCCGGCTGCCGCTGAGCAGCGTGCTGCTGCTGACCGTCGGCTGCGCCGAGGCCCTGCACGTCATCCACGGGGCCGGGATCGTCCACCGCGACCTCAAGCCCGCCAACGTCCTGCTCGCCTCCGACGGGCCCCGGGTCATCGACTTCGGCATCGCCCGCGCCGCCGACGCCACCGCACTGACCGGCAGCGGAGTCAGCGTCGGCACCCCGGCCTTCATGGCCCCGGAACAGGCCGCGGCCGGCACGGTCACCCCCGCCACCGACATCTTCGCGCTCGGCCAGATCGCGGCCTTCGCCGCCATCGGCGCCCCCGCCTACGGCGACGGATCCTCCCACGCGGTGCTCTACCGGATCGTGCACGAGGACCCCGACCTGAGCGCGCTGCCGGACGGACTCCGGCCGCTGGTCACCCGCTGCCTGAGCCGGGACCCGGCCGACCGCCCGACCCTGCCCGAGATCATCGAGCTGTGCCAGGAGATCTCCCCGGTCCCGCTGCGGCAGGGCGAGGACTGGCTGCCCCGCGAGGTCGCCGGGGCCATCACCGAACGGCTGCGCCTGCCCGAACCGGCGAAGACCCCGCCGCCCGGGCCCGCCGCCGCCCCGGTCCCCACCGAGCTCTCCGCCCCGGCCGGGCACCAGGCGCCCACCCGGGCCGCCGCACCGGGACCCGTACCGCCACCGGGCCCGCCCACGGCACCCCCCGGCTACGGGACGCCCCCGCCGGGCTACGGCACCCCGCCGCCCGGCTACCCGACCGCCGGGCCCGGCCACCCGGCGCCCCGGCCCGGCTATCAGACCCCGCCGCCCGGTTATCAGACCCCGCCTCCCGGCTATCAGACCCCGCCGCCCGGGTACGGGTCCCAGCAGTCCGGCTACCCCACCCCGCCCCCCGGCTTCGGCACCGGCCGGCCCACTCATGTGCCCTACCAGCAGCAGGGGTTCCCGCAGGGCTACCCGCAGCCGCCCAAGCCGAAGCGGACCGGCCTGATCATCGCCGGGGCCGTGGTCGCCTCCCTCATCGGCCTCGCCGTCATCGGCGCCCTGCTGCCCGACGACCCGGACACCGGCGGCGACTCCAGGACCGGCGACACCGCGGCCCGGCAGAGCAAGGGGCCCTCCGGCGAGGCCTCCGGGGACCGGGGGCAGGCGCCGGCCGACCCCCGGCCGGTGGAGCACAAGGGAGTCGACATCACGGCCGGCTACCACGTCATGCTCGCCGACAGCCCGCCCCGACCGGTCAGCGGCGAGGACCGGGGCGGGGTCCTCTACGCCGGCGGAGACCTCTACTTCTACCGCGACTCCCTCTTCGGCACGGAGAAGTTCGGCACGGCCAACGGCAACCTGGTGCTGCTCAACAACTCCCAGAAGGGCTCCCTGGAGACCTGCCGCAAGGAGACCCGCTACACCAAGCAGATCGGTTTCGACCAGCTCACCAAGGGGCAGCAGGTCTGCCTGCTCAGCGATGCCGGACACATCGCGGTGGTGACCTACCGGGGCCGCTCGGGCCCCTCCGATCCCAGCCGCTACATGACCGTGGACATCACGGTCTGGCGCAACGCCGAGGAGCCGAAGGCGAACCGCTGACGCTCAGCCCAGGGCCCGGGCCAGATGCCGGGCCGTACGGCCGTCCCGGGCCGCCGCCACCTCGCGCGGCGGCCCCTGGGCGACCACCCGGCCGCCGTCCTCCCCTCCGCCGGGCCCCAGGTCGACCACCCAGTCGGCGCCGGCCGCCACCGCCATGTCGTGCTCCACGACCACCACCGAGTGCCCGGCGTCCACCAGGGCGTGCAACCGCCCGGACAGCACCTCCACATCGGCCGGGTGCAGTCCGGTGGTCGGCTCGTCCAGCAGGTACAGGGTGTGCTCGCGGCGCAGCCGCTGCAGTTCGGTGGCCAGCTTGATCCGCTGGGCCTCGCCGCCGGACAGTTCGGTGGCCGGCTGCCCCAGCCGCAGATAGCCCAGACCGATGTCCTCCAGGGCCCGCAGACTGCGGGACGCCGCCGGCACCTCGGCGAAGAACCCGGCGGCCGCCTCCACCGTCAGCTCCAGCACCTCGGCGATGTTCAGTCCCCGGTGGCGCACCTGGAGGGTCTCCGCGTTGTACCGGGCGCCCGCGCACTCGGGGCAGGGGGCGTAGGTGGTGGGCAGGAACAGCAGCTCCACCGAGACGAACCCCTCGCCCTGGCAGGTCTCGCAACGGCCGCCGGGCACGTTGAAGGAGAACCGGCCCGCCTTCCAGCCGCGCGCCCGGGCCTCCCCGCCGGCCGCGAACAGCTTCCGGACCACGTCGAACAGCCCGGTGTAGGTGGCCAGGTTGGACCGCGGGGTCCGTCCGATCGGCTTCTGGTCCACCTGCACCAGCCGCCGCACCGGGAACACCCCGCCGCCGTGCCCGCCGTGCCCTTCCGGGCCGTCCTCCCCGCCCGCCGCGATCCGTTCGGCGGCGGCCTCCGCCAGGACGGTCCCCACCAGCGTGGACTTCCCCGAACCGGACACCCCGGTGACCACCGTGAACACCCCGAGAGGGAAGTCCACGGACAGCCCGCGCAGGTTGTTCCGGCGGACCTCGCGCAGCGGCAGCACCCCGGCCGGGGTGCGCACCGGCCGGTCCGGCCGGGCGGGCCGGGGCCGGTCCGCGCACAGGTACCGGGCGGTGGCCGAGTCGGCGCGGGCCGCCAGCCCGGCGGGCGGCCCGCTGTACAGCACCCGGCCGCCGTGCTCCCCGGCCAGCGGTCCCACGTCCACCAGCCAGTCGGCGTGCCGCACCACGTCCAGATGGTGCTCCACCACGAACACGGTGTTCCCGGCGGCCTTGAGCCGGTCCAGGACGCCCAGCAGGGCCTCGGTGTCCTCCGGGTGCAGCCCGGCCGAGGGCTCGTCCAGCACGTAGACCACCCCGAAGAGGCCGGACCGCAGCTGGGTGGCCAGCCGCAGCCGCTGGAGTTCGCCGGGGGAGAGGGTGGGGGCGGTCCGGTCCAGGCTGAGGTAGCCCAGGCCGAGTTCGAGGACCGGACCGATCCGGGACCGCAGGTCCGCGGTGAGGGCGGCCGCCGCCGGTCCCCGCCCCGCCCCGGTGTCCGTACGGTCCGGACCGGCCCCGGACAGTACGGAGTCCAGCGCGGTCAGCGGCAGGGCGGCCAGCTCGGCGATGGTCCGGCCGGCGAAGGTCACCGCGAGCGATTCGGGCCGCAGCCGGCGGCCGGCGCAGTCCGGGCAGGGGGCGTCCGTCAGAAAGGACTCCGCGCGGGCCCGCAGCGCGGCGCTCCTGCTGTCGGCGAAGGTCCGCATCACCCAGCGGTGGGCGCTGGTGTAGGTCCCCTGGTAGGGCCGCTGGATGCGGTCGGCGTCCCGCACCGGGTGCACGGTGACCACCGGCTGCTCCTCGGTGAACAGGATCCACCGGCGGTCCTCGGCGGGCAGCTCCCGCCAGGGCCGGTCCACATCATGGCCGAGGGCCTCCAGGATGTCCCGCAGGTTCTTGCCCTGCCAGGCCCCCGGCCAGGCAGCGACGGCCCCTTGACGGATCGACAGATCCGGGTCCGGGACCAGGAGTTCCTCGCTGGTGCGGTGGATCCGGCCGATGCCGTGGCAGCCGGGGCAGGCCCCGGCGGCGGTGTTGGGGGAGAAGGCGTCGGAGTCCAGCCGGTCCGCGCCGGCCGGGTAGTCGCCGGCCCGGGAGTACAGCATCCGCAGCGAGTTGGAGAGCAGGGTGACGGTGCCCACCGAGGACCGGGTTCCGGGGGCGGAACGCCGCTGCTCCAGGGAGACGGCGGGCGGCAGCCCGGTGATCGAGTCGACCGCCGGGGCGCCGATCTGGTGGATCAGCCGCCGCGCGTAGGGGGCCACGGACTCGAAGTAGCGGCGCTGGGCCTCGGCGTAGACGGTCCCGAAGGCGAGGGAGGACTTGCCGGATCCGGAGACCCCGGTGAACACGGTGAGCGCGTCGCGCGGAACGTCCACGTCCACCCCGCGCAGATTGTGTTCCCGGGCGCCACGGACGCGGATGAACGGGTCGGCGGTGGGCTGGTGCATTCCTCACATTTTAGGGGATCCGGGGGTTCCGTTCGCCGTGTCGCGACGACCTCCCGTCAGCCCGGCGAGGTCCGCGAGCCGGGTGTACGAGTCCAGCAGCGCGGCCCGGTCCCCGGTGGAGGTGGTGACGAGCAGCTCGTCCGCCCCGGTCTCCGCGGCCAGCACCGCCAGCGCCCCGGCCACCTGCCCGGCCGTCCCGTGGATGTGCCCGGCGAGCGCCTTCTCGTACAGCTCCCGCTCCTTGGGGCCCATCGGGATCCGCTCCACCTCCTCGGCGGGCATCAGCGGCGGGAAGCTGCCGTGGGTCCGCGAGTACGCGGCCGACCAGGCCTCGGGGACCAGCAGCCGGCGGGCGGCCTCCTCGGTGGCGGCGACCGCCACCGTGCCCGAGACGACCACCTGGGGCCGGTCGCCCCAGGCCGAGGGGCGGAACTCCGCGCGGTAGGCGCCGATCAGCTCCAGCACCCGCTCCCGGGTCCGGATGTCGCCGACCACCAGCGGCAGCCCGGCCCGGGCCGCGATGCCCGCGCCCTCCCCGGTGGCCAGCACGAAGGCGGGCGGCCGCAGGCCCTCGGCGGGCAGGGCGCGCACCCCGGGATGCGCCTCCTGCCGGCCGTCGAACCAGCCGAGCAGCTCGGCCAGCTGTTCTTCGAAGCCGTCGGCGGCCCCGGTGTCCCGGCCCAGCGCGCGCCGGACCCCGCCGGTGAACCCCACCGACCGGCCCAGTCCCATGTCGATCCGGCCGGGGAAGAGGGACTCCAGCACCCCGAACTGCTCCGCGACCACCAGCGGCCGGTGGTTGGGCAGCATCACCCCGCCGGTGCCCACCCGGATCCGGTCGGTGGCGGCGGCGACCGCGGCGGCCAGTACGGTCGGTGCGGACCCGGCGACCCCGGGCACCCCGTGGTGCTCCGACACCCAGAACCGGTGGTAGCCGAGCCGTTCCGCGTGCCGGGCCAGGGCCACCGTGTCCCGGAGGGCCGTGGGCCCGTCCGAGCCCGCGCGCACCCGCGACCGGTCGAGCAGCGACAGCTTCGGGATCATCGGCTCCATGTGGGTTCCAACGCCGTCCGCCCGAAAGGATTCCCGGACCGCCCGGCGCCTAGGCTGCGGACATGAGCGAATCCAGCCCGAACCGGCGGCCGCTGGCCGTCTTCGACATCGACAACACCCTGGCCGACACCGCGCACCGGCAGCACTTCCTGGAGCGCCGGCCCCGGGACTGGTCGGGGTTCTTCGCCGCGGCCCCGGAGGATCCGCCGCTGGCGCGCGGGGTGGGGCTCGCGGTGGAGCGGGCCGCCGACTGCGAGGTGGTGTACCTGACGGGCCGCCCGGAGCGGTGCCGGGCGGACACCCTGGACTGGCTGGCCCGGCACGGGCTTCCGGAGGGCCGGGTGTGGATGCGCTCCGACTCCGACCGCCGGCCGGCCCGGGTCACCAAGCTGGAGGTGCTCAGGCGGCTCGGGCGGGGCCGGGAGGTGCGGGTGCTGGTGGACGACGACGAGCTGGTCTGCCGGGAGGCCCGGGCCGCCGGGTTCGCCGTACTGCTCGCGGACTGGGCGGGCGAGGCCCCGGAGCTGGAGCGGGCCCAGGAGGACGAGGGCCGCACCTGAGGGTCCCGGTCACTCCTCGCCGTCGAGGCGGAAGCCCACCTTCATGCCGACCTGGTAGTGCGCGATCTCGCCGTTCTCGACGTGTCCGCGTACCTGGACGACCTCGAACCAGTCCAGGTTCCGGACCGTCTGGCCGGCCCGGGCGATCCCGTTGCGGATCGCCTGGTCGACGCCCTCGTGGGAGGTGCCGACGATCTCGGTGACGCGGTAGGTGTGGTTCGACATGGGGGGCTCCGGAAGGGGTCGCTTCATTCGTGGCTTCATCCGTACCTTGTTCTACGGTGCCCCAGTACGTCCCGGTCCGCGAGATATGGGCAGAGAATTCACGGAGTCAGCCCCTTGATCCGGCACTTGGTCTATGCCAATTTCAAGCCATCTCGTGTTCGACCCCAGAAGGTGACCTTCGTGAAGATGCGCTTCCTCGCCGCGTGTACCGCCCTTGCCGCAGCGGCCTCCCTGACCGCCTGCGGTGCGCTGCCCGGATCCGGCAAGGGGTCCGAACAGGTGACGCTCTGGCTGATGAAGGGCAGTGCCTCGGACGAGTTCATCAAGAAGTTCACGGCCAGCTACGAGGAGGAGCACCCCGAGGTCGACCTCCAGGTCAAGATCCAGGAATGGACCGGTATCGGGGAGAAGGTCAACGGGGTCCTCAAGGGCACCGGCCCGGACAGCGCCGATGTGATCGAGGTCGGCAACACCCAGGTCGCCCAGTACATCGAGACCGGCGGCCTCTCCGAGGTCACCCTGGAGGGCCTGCGCGACTGGGGCAGCCGGGAGTGGCTCAAGGGACTCTCCGAGCCGGGCAACTTCAACGGCGCCCAGTTCGGCGTCCCCTGGTACGCCGCCAACCGCGTGGTGATCTACAACAAGGACCTGTTCGAGGCGGCCGGGCTCAAGGACCTGCCCAAGACCCGCCAGGAATGGCTGTCCGACACCAAGAAGCTCGACAAGGGCGACCAGCAGGGCATCTACCTGCCCGGCCAGAACTGGTACGTGCTCGCCGGGTTCATCTGGGACGAGGGCGGCGAGCTCGCCGTCGAGGGCGGCGGCGTGTGGACCGGGGCCCTCGACACCGAGGAGGCCCTGGCCGGCATGGACTTCTACAAGGAGCTCCACCTGCTCGGCGACGGCCCGGCCGGCGCCGACGAGGAGACGCCTCCGCAGACCGAGGTGTTCGCCCGCGGCCAGGTCGCCCAGATCATCGGCACCCCCGGCCAGGTCGCCGAGATCGAGGCCGCCAACCCGGCCCTCAAGGGCCGGCTCGGGTTCTTCCCGATACCCGGCAAGACCGCCGCGAAGCCCGGCGCCGTGTTCACCGGCGGCTCCGACCTGATCATCCCGGAGAACACCCCGAACCGGCGGGGCGCCATCGACGTGATCACCGCCCTGGTGAGCGAGAAGTGGCAGACCGAACTCGCCACCACCATGAGCTACGTGCCCAACAAGACCAGCCTGGCCCACGTGGTGCAGAGCAACCCCGGCGCCACCGTGATGACCTTCGGCGCCGCCCAGGGCCGGGCCACCCCCACCTCGCCCCGCTGGGCCGAGGTGGAGGCCAAGAACCCGATCAAGCCGTACATGACGGCGGTGCTCGACGGCTCCGACCCCAAGCAGGCCGCCAAGGCCGCCTCCGACACCATCAGCAAGGTGCTCAGCTCGGACCGCTGAGGCATTCGGGGACCGGGGAACCGGGGGCGACGGGGGTGACGGGGTGACGGGGGTTCGAGGGGCGCCCGGGGGAGAGGGTTACGGCCGAGCGAATCCGGCCATTCAGCGTTCCCACATCCCCGGGCCGCCGACCGGTCATGTCGAATCCAGCCGGTCACGGAACAAGTGAGGGGGGAGCCCGGCCGCACGCCAGGGGCCGGGCTCCCGCCCCGATCCGTTCCGGCCCAGGAGCCCCGCCGTGACCATCGCCCCGCTCTCCCCCCACCAGCCGTCCACCGCCCTCGCCCCCCGCTACGCCGTCCGCCTCGCCCGCGACGAGGCCGAGGTCCGGGCCGCCCAGCGGCTGCGCCACCAGGTCTTCGCCGGAGAGCTCGGCGCCACCCTGGAAGGACCGGAGCCCGGACTGGACTCCGACGCCTTCGACGCCTACTGCGACCACCTCCTCGTCATCGAGGAGGAGACCGAACAGGTGGTCGGCACCTACCGGCTGCTGCCGCCCGGACGGGCCGCCGTCGCCGGCCGGCTCTACTCCGACGGGGAGTTCGACCTCCGCGCCCTCGACCCGATCCGCTCCGACCTGGTCGAGGTCGGCCGGTCCTGCGTGCACCCCGCCCACCGCAACGGCGCCGTCATCGCCCTGATCTGGGCCGGCCTGGCCCGCTACATGGAACGCACCGGCCACAACTGGCTGGCCGGCTGCTGCTCCGTCCCGCTCGCCGACGGCGGCACCCTCGCCGCCGCCACCCGCGAGACGGTCCTGGCCCGCAACCTCGCCCCCGAGGAGTACCGGGTCACCCCGCACCGCCCCTGGACCCCCTCGGTCCCGGCCCCCGCCGAACGCCTCGAACTCCCGCCGCTGCTCCGCGGCTACCTCCGGCTCGGCGCCTGGGTCTGCGGGGAACCCGCCCTGGACCTCGAATTCGGCTGCGCCGACCTCTACGTACTGCTGTCGCTGCGCCGCACCAACCCCCGCTACCTCAAGCACTTCCTCTCGCTCGCCCCGGCCGCATGAGCGCCTGGCTGCCCGTCTCCCCCTGCACCCCCGCGGCCTGTGCCGGGCACCCCGGCCCCGCCGCGGGCGTCCCGCGCGCGGTCCTGCGGATCGCCGCGGCCCTCGCCCTGTTCCTGCTGGGCATCCTGGCCACCGCACCGGTACGGCTGCTGCCGCCCGGCCCCCGGCACCGGCTGGTCCGGGGCTGGGCCACCGCCCTGCTGGGGTCCCTCGGCGTCCGGGTCACCGTGCACGGCGGCACCGGCCCGGCCGGCGGCCGGCTGCTCGTCGCCAACCACGTCTCCTGGCTCGACATCCCGCTGGTCGCCGCCGCACTGCCCGGCCGGATGCTCGCCAAGGGCGAGATCGGACGCTGGCCGGTGCTGGGCCCGATCGCCGCCCGGTCCGGCACCCTGTTCATCGAACGGGACCGCATCCGGGCCCTGCCCGGCACCGTGGCGGCACTGACCGAGGCCCTGCTGCACGGGGACCGGGTGATCGTGTTCCCCGAGGGCAGCACCTGGTGCGGGCGCGCCCAGGGCCACTTCCGGCGGGCGGTGTTCCAGGCCGCCCTCGACGCCCGGGTCCCCGTCCAGCCCGTCCACCTCGCCTACCGGCTGGCCGACGGGCGGACCGCCGGAGCGCCCGCCTTCGTCGGCGACGACCCGCTCACCGGCTCGCTCTGGCGGATCGCCCGGGCCCGCGGGATCCGGGCCGAGGTCAGCCTGCTGCCGCGGATCCCGGCCGGCCGGCACCCCGACCGGCGGGCCCTCACCGGGGCCGCCCAGGCGGCGGTGGCGGCCGCCGCCGGGGTCCCCTTCCTCCGCTACCCGGCCTCGCCACCCGACCCGGCGGCCCCCGCCGTACCGGCCGTACCGGCCGCACGGGCCGCGCCGCCGGCCTCGGGCATCAGTCCGGGCCCGTCCGCGACCGACAGCGACAGCGCGAACCGGCCCGCCGCGTCCGTCCACCACTGGACCAGTTCCAGCCCGGCCCCGGCCAGTTCCTCCCGCACCCCCTCCTGACGGAACTTCGCGGAGACCTCGGTGAGGATCTCCTCGCCCTCCTCGAACGACACCACCAGGTCCAGGGCCCGGACCTTCACCGTGAGCTCCGAGCGGGCCCGCAGCCGCATCTCGATCCACTCCCGCTCGGCGTTCCACCGCGCCACGTGCTCGAAGTCCTGGGTGCGGAAGTCCGCGTCCAGCTCCCGGTCGATCACCGCCAGCACATTGCGGTTGAACTCCGCCGTCACCCCCTGGCTGTCGTCGTAGGCGGCGACCAGCACCGACTCCTCCTTCACCAGGTCGGTGCCCAGCAGCAGCGCGTCACCGGGAGACAGCATCGCCCGGACCGAGCGAAGGAACTCGGACCGCTCGGCCGGCAACAGATTCCCGATGGTGCCGCCCAGGAACACCACCAGCCGGGGCCCGGGGGTGTCCGGCAGCTGCAGCGGACGGGTGAAGTCCGCCAGCAGGGCGTGCACCCGCAGCCCCGGCTGCTCCGCCAGCAGGGTCCGGGCGGCACCCGCGAGGGCGCTCTCGCTCACGTCCACCGGGACGTACGTGTCCAGGGCCGGCAGCGCCTCGATCAGGTGCCGGGTCTTCTCCGAGGACCCGGACCCCAGCTCCACCAGGGTCCGCGCCCCGCTCTCGGCGGCGATCTCCCGGGCCCGTTCCAGCAGGATCTCCCGCTCGGCCCGGGTCGGGTAGTACTCGGGCAGCCGGGTGATCTCCTCGAACAGCTCGCTGCCGCGGCTGTCGTAGAACCACTTGGGCGGCAGCACCTTGGGGGTGCTGCCCAGCCCCCTGAGCACATCGGTGCGCAGCGCCGACCCGGCGGCGCGCTCGTCCAGGGTGCGGGTCAACCGGAAGTCACTCACGCCAGGTTCTCCTTGAGCGGGGTCAGGGCCACCCGGGTCCGGGAAGCGGTCAGCAGGGTCCGGTCCGGCACCTCGCACCAGCGCGGATCCTCGTCGTACGGTTCGGAGGCCACCACGGTCCGGCCGCCGTCCGGGGCCGCCGGCTCGGCCAGGTACCAGAGCGAGTCCCCCCAGGCCGTCGCGGCGATCGCCTCGCCGTCGGTGAGCAGCAGGTTCAGCCGGGAGCCCGGGGCGGCGGCGGCCAGCTCGGCGACCGGGCCGGCCAGCGCCTCCCCGGGATCCGCGCCGGCCCGCAGCCGGTCCAGGACCAGCGCCCAGACGAGCGCCGAGTCGGTGCGGGCGGCCAGCTCCAGCAGGGCCCGGGGCGGCAGCGCCGCCGCCGGGCCGTCCGGTCCGGCCACCGAGTCCGGCCAGTTCCGCAGCGCCCCGTTGTGGCTGAACAGCCAGCGCCCGCCGGCGAAGGGCGCGGCGGCCGCCTCCCCGTCCGCGCCGGGCTCGGTGGCGTCGCGTACGGCGGCCAGCACGGCCCCGCTGCGGACCACCCGGGCCAGATCGGTGAAGCCGGGGTCCGCCCACACCGGTCCGGCCCGCCGGTAGCGGGCCGGCACCGGATCGCCGGAGGCGTACCAGCCGATCCCGAACCCGTCGGCGTTGACCGTGCCGAACCGCTGCCGGCGCGGTGCCCAGGACTGCCGGACCAGACCGTGCGGCGGATCGGTCAGCACCTTCCCCAGGTGCACCGGCGGTCCCACATAGGCGAGATGACGGCACATCAGGCGTCCCTCGCGGTCCGGAACCCGGAGAAGATCTGCCGGCGCACCGGCAGGTCCCAGTTCCGGAAGGTGCCCCGGCAGGCCGCCGGGTCCACCGCGAAGGAACCGCCCCGCAGCACCTTGTGCGCGGGACCGAAGAACACCTCGGAGTACTCCCGGTACGGGAAGGCCCGGAACCCGGGGTAGGGCAGGAAGTCGCTGGAGGTCCACTCCCACACGTCGCCGATCAGCTGCCGCACGCCCAGCGCCGACGCCCCGGCCGGGTAGCTGCCCGCGCGGGCCGGCCGCAGATGGCGCTGGCCCAGGTTGGCGTGTTCCGGGGTGGGGTCGGCGTCCCCCCACGGGTAGCGGGTGGACCGGCCGCTCACCGGGTCGTGGCGGGCGGCCTTCTCCCACTCCTCCTCGGTGGGCAGCCGGCGGCCGGCCCAGCGGGCCCAGGCGTCCGCCTCGTACCAGCTGACGTGCAGCACCGGCTCCTCGGGCGGCACCGGCTCGGTGACCCCGAACCGGCGGCGCAGCCACTGGCCGCCCTCGCGGTGCCAGAACAGCGGGGCGCCGATTGTGTGCCGCCGCACCTGCTCCCAGCCCTCGGCGGCCCACCAGCGGGGTTCGCGGTAGCCGCCGTCCTCGATGAACGCGGCGAAGGCGGCGTTGGTGACCGGGACGGTGTCGATGTGGAACGGCCCGGTCTCCCGCCGGTGGGCCGGCCGCTCGTTGTCCAGCGCCCAGGGCTCGGTGGAGGTTCCCATGGTGAACGGGCCGCCGGGGACGAGGACTTCGGCGGAGGACGGCGGATCGTAGGGGGCCGCCGGCTCGGGCGCCGCCAGGACCGGCGGGCCCGACCGGAGCTGATGGGTGATCAGCATGGTCTCGTCGTGCTGCTGTTCGTGCTGGGCGATCATGCCGAAGGCGAATCCGCCGTCGAGGAGCTCCGAGCCCTCCAGCGGTGTGCTCTCCAGCAGATCCAGGACCCGGCCGCGGACCTCGGCGGCATAGCGGCGGGCCTCCGCGGGCCCCAGCAGCGGCAGCCCGGGCCGCTCGGCCCGGGGATGCCGGAAGGCGTCGTACATCGGGTCGATGTCCGGGCGCAGCGGGTCCGCCCCGGCGACCCGCCGGAGCAGCCACAGCTCCTCCTGGTTGCCGATGTGCGCCAGGTCCCAGACCAGCGGGGACATCAGCGGCGAGTGCTGGGCCCTGAGGTCGGGCTCGGACACCGGGTCGGTGAGCCCGGCGGTCCGCGCCCGCGCGGCGGTGAGCGCCCCGTACGCGCGCTCCCGCGGGTCGGCGCTGTCGTGCGGGGGCCGGACGGGCGGGGTCTGCCCGTCCGGCGTCGGGTCGTCCGGCGTCGGGTCGTACGGCGTCGGGCCCTGCTGTCCGGTGCTCATGCGCCCGACCCCCTCGTCAGGGCGGCCGCCGGTGGTGCCGCCGGCCGGGGATCGTCGGCGGGGCAGCGCCCGCGCAGCACATGGCGCTCGGTGAACGCCCCGACGGCGTCCTGGATCCGGCGGGAGGCGCCCAGCCGGGGCAGGGCCGCGGCCGCCGCCCGGAAGCAGGTCACGGCCGCCGACCGCAGCTCGGGATCGGCCGGGCCGTAGCGGGCGGCCGTCCGCCAGAGCGGATTGCGCGGCGCCGGCTCGGTGCCGTACGTGTCGGCCAGGCCCTTCACCGCCCGGTAGGCGGTCTCCGAGGCCTCCGGATCGTCGAACAGGGCGTGCACCACGGCGGCCGGCACCAGCCAGCCGTCCGGCCCGGGCTGGGCGTCGATCATCCGCAGTTCCAGGTGCCCGCGCGGCCGGACCGGCGGGAAGAGGGTGGTCAGGTGGTAGTCCAGATCGGCCCGGGTGGGCGGCCGGGGGCCGCCACCGCGGAGCCAGTCGCGGAAGGTCAGCGGCTGCCCGACCGACCAGTCCGGGCCGTCGTCGGCCGGCCGCAGACACATCAGCTCGGTGTCCAGGGCGTGCCGCGCCCAGGCCTCCCGGGGCTCTCCGGTCAGCGGCGGGGCGAGGGTGCGGCGCGGGTCCAGGTCCGCCCACACGCCCTGCCGGGCGCACCGCCAGCCGTGGTAGCGGCCGCCGACACCGGGGGAGTTGGCGAAGGCCGAGACCAGGACGGCGCCCAGCAGATGGGCCAACAGCCAGCGCCGGCCCTGGCCGAAGGGGCCGGGCTCGGCGTTCCCCGCGTCCACGCAGACCTGCACCGAGGCGGACCCGCACATCATGGCCCGGCCGCCCGGACCGGTCCGGTCCAGACAGGCCTCCATGGCCTCGTAGCGGGGGCTGCGCAGCATCCGGCGCAGGGGCCGCCGGGGGTCGAGCCCGCCGCCGCCGAGGAACAGGCCGCGCTCGCCCAGGACCGCCCGTACGGCGTCCAGATCGGCCTGGAGGCCGTCCACGCACTCCGTCAGCGAGGCGGCGGGGGCCGAGCTGAGCTCCAGCTGTCCGCCGGGCTCGGTGGTGAACCGGGAGCGCAGCGGGAGGGCTCCGGCCGCCTCCAGGGCGGCTTCGAGCCGGTCGGGCGCCAGCGGCCGGGCGGGCCGTTCGGCGTCCAGTACGTACCATTCGAGCTCTGCTCCGACCAGGCGAGGCGGCCCGGTCTTGAAACATATCCCGTGGATCAGCGCCTCCGCCTCGGGCTCGGTGAGCGGGGCGGGCGGACTGACCGGGGGGTGCCCGCCGTGCGGGTCGTCCGCGGCGTCCGGTGCCACGGCCGGAACGGCGGCCGGCGGGCAGGGGGCGAGCTGGGGGACTGGCGTGCTCTGGGGGTTCGGTGCGGGCGAATGCCTGGGCATGACCGGATCCCTTTCTCCCGTCGTGCGGTACGAGGTCACCCGTGCGCCTACCCGTCCGTGTCGGGCCGCGAATCGTCTGTTCCCGGCGATGGCAGGAAATAGGACGTGATCGGGACGGTGGGCCGAGCTCGCCGCCGCCATGGCGGAAGCCAAGGCCGGAACCACACTATATTGACCAAACCGGGTCATTCCAGACAGGGGGCCCCGCACTGCTCCCTTCGGGACGTCCGCCCAGGTCACGGGCGGCATCGGCACCTCCGCCGCCCGCCGGCTCACGCACGGCGGGCGGCATACCGGATCCGGCCCCGGCCCGGCGGCCGGGCGGGGTCACTGCCAGCCGTACCGCTCCCGCAGCCGGTCCACGACCAGCTGGAACCGGCCGCGGTCCAGCGCGCAGGCCTCCCGCCGCATCCCCGTCTCGTGCACCCGCAGGACCCGGTCCACGTCCACCCAGGACTCCCGGCCCGCCGCGTCCCACGGACCCGTCCCGATCGGCACCCACTCGCGGTCGTGGTCGTGCCGCTTGCTGGACAGCTGCACGGCCAGCACCGTCCGGCCGCCCGGCTCCCGCGCCACCACCAGCACCGGCCGGTCCTTCCCCCGCCCGTCGTTCTCCTCGTAGGGCACGAAGGTCCACACGATCTCCCCCGGATCGGGGTCCCCGTCCTTGTCCGGCGCGTACTCGGTGCGCACCGGGCCGATCGCCCGCGGGTCCGCCTCGGCGGTGGCGTGGGGCCCGCTCCGCCCGGGCTGGTCGAGACGGCCGTTGTCCTGATGCGAAAGAGCTGTCATCCGGCGGAGGGTACTGGGTTCGGCCGCCCCGGCGGGGCTGTGACGTGTCTCACGGGCCCGGATCCGCTGCCCGATACACACAACGCCCTGATGAGGGACTTTCCCGGCCACCCGGCTTTTCATGATCGAAAGCCGCAACCCGCCGGAAACCAGCGCTCCTTCGGCGTGCCAGAATCCGGCCATGACCACTCGGGGACAAGGAGTGCTGCCATGACCCAGGCCAAAGCCATCCTGATCGCCGCCGGAATCACCGCGGCCGCCGCCATCATCGCGGGGTTCCTCACCGGGTTCTTCGGCGGGGGAGACACCAACTCCTGCAAGAACGAACAGCAGGCCGTGCAGAACTGCGGCAAGGACAACCACATCACCGTCGGCACGGCGCCCTCGGCCTCCACGACCCCGACGGCCACCCCCGGGGCCACCGGTGCCCCGGGCAACTGAGCGGCCCGCCGCGGGAGCGGCGGCCGGGCTGGCCGCCCTCTTCCTGGCCCTGGCCGCGCTGACCGGCTGCACCACCAACCAGTGCGTGAACACCTACAACTGCGGCGAGGACAACACCTACAGCGAGCAGAACGGCGCCCCCGCCCGGACCGCGGAGCCGCCGCCCGCGCCGGACACCTCCCCGACCCCTCCGGCCGAGCGGGCGGAGATCCCCTCCGGGGTCGGCGCGGCGGACCCCCGGGACCCGACCGGCGGGGCGGAGGAGCAGGAAGTCCCCAGCGGCGTGGGGACGTCGGGGCCCTTCCCGCTCACCGGACTCACCACGGGCCAGGTCTCCCCGTCGGACACCAGAATCGACGAGGTCGCCGAGGTGAACGGCCGCCCGTACGCCCACAGCATCACCTTCGTCTGCCATGACTACTGCAACAACTCCCAAGGGGAGAAGCCGCAGAGCGAGGTCTCCTTCACGCTCGGCGGCCACTACCGGACGCTGTCCCTGAAGATGGCCGTCCTCGACTCCGGAGACGACGACGAGGAGGGGACCTTCGAGATCCAGCTGGACGGAGCCTCCCAGGGTGTGCAGCAGGTGCGGCAGGGAAAGGTCGAGAAGCGCGAGCTGAAGGTGACCGGGGTCCAGCGGGTGAAGCTCATCGCCTACCGGCCGGGCACCGTGGCCAACGCCCTGAGGGCCGGCGCCAACATGGCCGGCGGGCCCCGTAACATCGTGCCGAGCCTGGCCTGGCTCAGCCCGGAACTGCGCCGCTGAGGCGTCCCACCACGACGACGACCTCCACGGCCTCCACGTCCCCTTCTCCGCCCGGAGCGACCCGAATGACCACCACGCTCCCCGAGGGCGCCCCGCCCCGGGGGCGGGCGGCCTCCGCCTTGGCGGCGCTGGGCACCGACCCGCTCCAACCGCGAAGCTGGATCGTCGCCGTGGCCCTGCTCGTCGGCGGACACGCCGACGGTGCGACCGGCGCGGGCTGGGGGCTCGCCGCCGCCCTGTTCTGCGGGGTGGTCCCGGTGCTGTGGATCAAGTGGGGCCAGCGGCGCGGCCGTTGGGCGGACCGGCACGTACGCCGCCGCCAGGACCGGCTGATCGTCCTCCCCGGGGTCATCCTCTCCGTGGCCGCCTGTCTGACCCTGATGCTGGTCGGCGGCGCGCCACCGGAGATGGCCGCCCTCGTCCTGGCCATGCTCGCCACCCTGTGCGCGATCCTCGCCATCACCACGGTGTGGAAGATCAGCGTGCACACGGCCGTGTCCGCCGGGGCCACCGCGATGCTCGCCCTCACCTGCGGACCGTGGGCGCTGGCCGCCGGACCCCTGGTCGCCCTGGTCGGCTGGTCCCGGGTCGTCCTCCGCGACCACACCCCGGCCCAGGCCCTCGCCGGCGCAGCCCTGGGCGCGACCCTCGCCGGGGCGGTCTTCGGCCCGCTGCGCTGACCCGGGCGGCGCCGGCCCCGTATACGGGGCCGGGCCGTTCTCAGGCAGCTGCGCCGGACGGGGTGGCGGAAGGGGTGGCGGTCCGCCAGCCCGAGGGCCATCGGTCGGCCCATCCCAGCTCCGCCTCCAGCTGGGCGGCCAGGGAGACCAGCAGGGGCTCGGAGTCGCCGGCGCCCAGCAGCTGGGCGCCCAGCGGCAGCCCGTCCGGGGTGAAGCCCGCGGGCACGTTGACCCCCGGCCAGCCCAGGACGTTCCAGGTCCAGGCGTACGGGCAGGCGGCGATCATCGTCCGGTCCGTGGCCAGCGAACCCAGGCCGGTCAGGGAGCCGATCGGGAGCGGACCGGTGGCCGTGGTCGGGGTGAGGAGCACGTCGTAGCGGCCGAACAGCTCGCCGATCCGGTGCCGCAGCATCGGCTCCGCCCGCCGGGCGGCCCGCAGGGCGACCCCGCCCAGCAGCCGGCCGTTGCGCGCCGATCCGTGCGTCCGCGGATCCAGCAGCGCCGGATCCGGCACCCGGGACGCCCACTCGCGGACCCCGCTCAGCGCCCGGGGCACGAAGGCCAGCCCGATCTGCCCGTACCGCGGATCCTCCTCGATCACCTCGTGGCCCAGCCCGGCCAGCCGTTCCGCCAGCCGCTCCACCGCCGAACGCACCACCGGATCCAGGGTCTTGGGGGTGGCCGTGAACGGCATGCGGAAGGACAGCGCGATCCGCAGCCGCCGGGGCGGCCCCTCGGCCGCCGCCCGTACCGCCGAGACCGGGGCCGGCCGGTGCAGGTCCCCGGGGTGTTGGCCGCTCGCCGAGTCCAGCAGGAGCGCGGCGTCCGCGACCGTCCGGGCCAGCACCCCGTTCACGGTCAGGCCGCGGAAGGACTCCGGGTCGGGCCAGGTGGAGATCCGCCCGCGCTGGGGTTTGATCCCCACCAGATGGGTCCAGGCGGCCGGGATACGGACCGAGCCCGCCCCGTCGGAACCGAGCGCGGCCGGCACCAGCCCGGCGGCCACCGCAGCGGCCGAACCCCCCGAGGAACCCCCGGGCGTCCGGCCGGTGTTCCACGGATTGCGGGTACTTCCGAAGGCGGGCCCCTCGGTGACGGGCCACTGCCCCAGCTCCGGACTGGTGGTCTTCCCGACGATGACCGCACCGGCCGCCCGCAGCCGCCGGACCGCCTCGCTGTCGGTCCGCTTGGGCGGGAAGTCCCCGGCGCAGCCGAACGCGGTCGGCTCTCCGGCCACGTCCATGTCGTCCTTGACGGCCACCGGCACGCCCAGCAGCGGCAGCCGCTCCCCGGCGGCCAGCCGCCGGTCGGCCTCCTCGGCCTCGGCGAGCGCAGCCTCGGCCCGGACCACCCGGAAGGCGTTCAGCCGGGGCTGTGCCTCCAGTACGCGGTGCAGCGTCTCCTCCGCCAACCGCCGTGCGGAAACCTCCCCTTCGGCGAGCCGCCGGGCCGTGACCACCAGCCCCTCGGAGGCGGGCGGCGCGCCGGCCGGGCGCGTGGTGCTCGTGGTGCTCGTCGGCATCGGGCCTGCGGACACGGAACCCTCCCCGTTACTCGTCGGTAAGACGACGGTATCGGGGAGGACTCGGCGTCTGCTAGAGCCTGATCACAGCCAGCCTTCCAGAGAACTCATGAATCCCTCGAAGTCGTCCCGGTGGATGGTGTGACCGGCCCCCGGCACCGAACGGACCTCGAAACCGCGGTCCTTGAGGATCACGGCCCGCTCCTCGGAGATCAGGAAGCTGGGGCCGGCCAGCTGCACCAGCGAGGGCACCACCGGCGCGACCGGCATGAAGTCCGTGCCGAACAGCGGCCCCAGACCGAGCGCGGTCCCCTCGTCCCAGGCGGCCAGGGTCTCCAGCTCGATGTCCACGTCGGCGTCCTCCCAGCGCGGGTTCATCGCCCGGACCTGCTCCCGGGGCGCCGACTTGAACCGGGCGAACACCTCGGGCCCGAAACCCTCCTCGGAGCTCGCCAGATGCCAGGCCGGATCGGAGAACACCGCGCGCCGCGGCTTCAGCCGCTCCACGGCCAGCGCCAGGGTCAGACCGCCCAGCGAATGCCCGATGGCGAGCTCCGCGCCCGCGGGCAGGGTCTCGACCACGTCGTCCGCGAAGATCTGCGGGCTGTACTCGCCCCGCCCGCTGGCACCGTGGCCGCGCAGGTCCACGGCGATCGCGCGGTAGCCGCGCTCGGCGAGGGCCGGACCGACCCGGCGCCAGGTGCGGTGGTCGGCCATGATGCCGTGGATCAGCAGGGCGACCCGGTCGCCCTCTCCCCAGGTGTGGGTGTGCAGTCGCACGTCGTACCTCTTTCGGTTCGGTCGGTTCGGTGGGAGATGCGGCAGGAGGGGGTAGGGTGCCGGGCGGATCAGCGCACGGAGCGGATCGGCTTGACCGCCAGCGCGCCCGCCACCGACAGGACCGCGGCCAGCACGAAGAGGGCGGTGTAGCCGCTGCTCGCCGACACCACCAGCGAGGCGATGAACGGGGCGACGATCTGCGGTCCGGCGTTGGCGATGTTCAGTACGCCCATGTCCCGGGCCGCGTCCTCGGCCTTCGGCAGCACCATGGTCACCAGGGCGGTGTCCACCGCCATGTAGCAGCCGAAGCCCAGGCCGTTGACCACGGCGAACACCAGCATCGAGGTCCAGCTGGTCGACACCGCGGGGATCAGCAGGGCCAGGGCCGACAGCAGGGCCGAGGCGCCGACGAACAGCTTCCGGCGGTCGTACCTGTCGGAGAGCCAGCCGCCCAGCACCGTGGAGACCACCATGGCCACACTGGTCAGCGGCATCAGCACGGCCACCGCCTCCTCGGGCTTCATGCCCTCCGGCAGCGCCGTGTGGTCCTGGAGGATGTACAGCTGGTAGCCGCTCACCGCGAAGTAGCCGAGCACCAGCAGGGCGCGCCCGATGAAGGCCCAGCGGAAGTCGTGGTCCCGCAGGGCCCCGGCGAAGGCGGCCAGCTGCTCCCGGACGGGCATGGGGGCGCGGGCCGGGCGCCGCTCCTCGCGGGTGCAGGCGGTGAACAGCACGGCGGCGGCCGCGATGATCGCGCCGAACACCAGGTATCCGGTGCGGTAGTCCTCCGCGTACGCGGCGCCGAGCAGTGCCCCGAGGGTGGAGCCGAAGGGGAGGCCGAGGCCGACCGCGGCGGAGGCCTTGCCGCGTGCGCCCAGCGGGACCCGGTCGGGGACCACCGAGGTGATGGCGGCCTGGTAGACGTTCATCACGGCCTGGCCGAGGCACCAGGCGATCATGATCAGCAGGATGGTGTCGGCGTAGCCGAGCAGCACCATGGCCGGGATGGCGGCCAGGCCGCCGCCCAGGATCCAGGGGTTGCGCCGTCCGCTGCGGTCGGACAGGGCGCCGGCCACCGGGTTGAAGACCGTGGCGAAGATCGCCGAGACCCCCGCGATCAGGCCGAAGTTGGCGACCTTCTCGGCCGGGTCGACATCTTCGACCTGGAGCGCGAGCAGCACCCCGGCCACTCCGATGTAGAGGGAGTACATGGCGGTGTTGCCGATGAGCAGCAGGGGGAGCAGGCCGCGTCCGGGGGTGGTCGGGGAGGGAGGGGCGGGGGAGGCGGTGGGGCCGGACGCGTCCGGGCCGGTGGGGGCGGCGGTGCCGTTGGGGCCGGGGGAGGAAAGGGCCACGGTGCCCTCCAGGGCGGTTTCTGGAACGAGCGGATGAGGGGTGGAGGGGGTGCGCGCCGCCCTGTCGTGACGGCGGGGGTGCGACGGAACACGACAGGGCGACGGCACGGCGGGACACGTGGAGCGGCACCATCCGGTTTCCGGGGTGTGTCGCTCTGGTTACACGTGTCAATGACTCGTGTAACCACTGTGTAGCATCCGTTTCCGGCCATCCGCTAGACCCCGGGACCGACGGGTCTGGAAAGATTCCAGGGCAATGAAGTCTCAGACACCGAAGTCGCCCGAGCCGGCCGCGCCGCCGGCCGCCGTCCCCACCAGCGCCGATGTGGCCCGTCTCGCGGGTGTCTCGCGCGCCACCGTGTCGTACGTGCTGAACAACGCCGAGGCCGTCCGGATCAGCGAACCCACCCGCAGACGGGTCCGCGAGGCCGCCGAGGAACTCGGCTACGTGCCGCACGCCGCCGCCCGGAGCCTGCGGGCCGGCCACACCCGGATCGTGCTGCTGCCCACCTCCCACGTGCCGGTGGGCCCGCTGTACAGCACCTTCCTCAACGAACTCCAGTGGGCGCTGCGCCGTCTGGACTACACCGTGGTCCAGTACGGCAGCGTCGGCCTCACCGGGGACCAGGCCGCCCGCGCCTGGGCCGAGCTGCGCCCGGTCGCGGTGATCTCGCTCGGTGAGATCGGGCTGAGCGCCCGCAACGTGGCCACCCTGAAGCGGGCCGGCGCCCGGGCGGTCATCACCCTGGGCCCGGACCGGGTGCCGGGGGCGCACGCCCTGCTGATGGACCAGCAGGAGGTCGGCGCCCGCGCCGCCGCGCACCTGGTGGAGCGCGGCCACCGCCGGATCGGGGTGATCGTCCCGGAGGAGGACGGTCTGGAGCTGTTCTCCGCCCCGAGACTGGCCGGCGCCCGCGCCGCCGCCGGCCCGGCGACCGTACGGGCCGTCCCGATGCGCTACACCGAGGAGTCGGCCGGGGCCCTGGCGGCCCGCTGGCGGGAGCTGGACCTGGACGCGGTCTACGCCTACAACGACGAGTACGCGATGCTGCTGATGCGGGCCCTCCAGGACCAGGGACTGCGGATCCCCGAGGACGTGGCGGTGATCGGCGCCGACGACCTGCTCCTCGGACGGCTGCTGCGGCCCAGGCTCAGCACCGTACGCATCGAGATGCCCGGCGGGGACCTGCTCGCCGAGCTGGTGGACCGGGTGGTCCGGGAGCCCTCCCAGACCCGGGAGCAGCACGACCTGATGTCCGCCCGGGCCGTCCCCCGCGAGTCCAGCTGAGGGCGGCCGCCCCCACCGGGACCCCGTTGACATGCGGTGATCGCCCGGCGGAGACTGCGGACGGCGCGCCCCGCACGGCGCACCCCCGACTCAGGAGACAGCCATGCCGTCCATCCGCGACGTGTACGTCGTCGACGCCGTCCGCACCCCGATCGGAAAGTTCGGCGGAGCGCTGGCCGGGGTCCGGCCCGACGATCTCGCGGGGCACGTGGTCCGCGCGCTGGTGGACCGCAGCCCCGCGCTGGACCCCTCCCGGATCGACGACGTGGTCTTCGGCGACGCCAACGGGGCGGGCGAGGACAACCGCGACGTGGCCCGGATGGCGGTGCTGCTCGCCGGGCTGCCCGTGACGGTCCCCGGGGTCACCGTGAACCGGCTCTGCGGCTCCGGTCTGGAGGCCGTGGTCCAGGCGGCCCGGGCCATCGCCCTCGGCGACGCCTCGGTGGCGATCGCGGGCGGGGTGGAGTCCATGAGCCGGGCCCCCTGGGTGGTGCAGAAGCCCGAGCGGGCCTACCAGGCGGGGCCGCAGCAGATGTGGTCCACCACCCTGGGCTGGCGGATGACCAACCCGAGGATGCCCGAGGAGTGGACGGTCGCGCTCGGCGAGGGCGCGGAGCTGGTCGCCGACAAGTACGGCATCACCCGGGAGGCGCAGGACGCCTTCGCCCTGGACAGCCACCGCAAGGCCGCCGCCGCCTGGGCGGACGGCCGCTACGACGGTGAGGTCGTCCCGTACCCGGGGGTGGACCTGCTCCGCGACGAATGCGTCCGGGAGGGCTCCACCCTGGAGGCGCTGGCCCGGCTCAAGCCCGCCTTCCGGCCGGTCGGCAGCGGCACGGTGACCGCCGGGAACGCCTCCCCGCTGAACGACGGGGCGGCCGCGCTGCTGCTGACCGACGAGGCCGGGCTGGCCGCCGTCGGCCGGGAGCCGCTGGCCCGGATCCGGTCCTCCGCCGTCACCGGGATCGAACCGCAGCTGTTCGGGCTGGGGCCGGTCGAGGCGGTCTCCCGGGCCCTGGCCAAGGCCGGCCGGGAGCTGACCGACCTGACCGCCCTCGAACTCAACGAGGCCTTCGCCGCGCAGGCGCTGGGCTGTCTGGCGGCCTGGCCGGAGCTGGACCCGGCGGTGGTCAACCCGCGCGGCGGGGCCATCGCCCTCGGGCACCCGCTGGGAGCCTCCGGGGCCCGGCTGGCCGGCTCGGTGGCCCACCAGCTGGCGGCCGCGGGCTCCGGCACCGGCCTGGCCGCCCTGTGCATCGGGGTCGGCCAGGGCATCGCCCTGGTCCTGGAGCGCTGAGCGGTCCTGGAGCGCTGAGCCGGGCGGCTCCGGGAGGTCTCCGCGTTCTCCGCCGGGACACCGCGCGGACGATCGTTTCCGGTCACGGCCGGCCCCCAACTGCCCGATAACGCAACGGTTTTGGCAACTCCGGCTGGCTACGATGACCCCTGCCCACCCCCCGCGCCCCCCGTCATCGCGCCGCCCCGGAGGCACAGCCATGCCCCTTCTCGACCCGACCATCTGGCAGGACGGACCGGTACTGACCGGCGGCACGGCACCGGTGGTCGAGCCGGCGACCGGGCGCACCCTCGCCACCCTCTCCCTCGCCGCCCCGGCCGATGTCACCGAGGCCGCCGTCCGCGGCCGCGACGCCCAGACCGCCTGGGCGCACACCCCGCACCCGGAGCGGGCGGCGGTGCTCCGCCGGGCCGGCGACCTGTTCGCCGCCCACGCCGGGGAAATACGGGACTGGCTGGTGCGGGAGTCCGGCTCGGTCCCCGGCAAGGCCGAGTTCGAACTGCACGTGGCCGCCCAGGAGTGCTACGAGGCCGCCGCCCTGGCCTCCCGCCCGGCCGGGCAGGTGCTGCCGAGCGAGGCGCCCCGGCTCTCGTACACCCGGCGGGTGCCGGCCGGGCTGGTCGGGGTGATCGCCCCGTTCAACGCCCCGCTGATCCTGTCCATCCGCTCGGTGGCCCCGGCCCTCGCCCTCGGCAACGCGGTCCTGCTCAAGCCGGACCCGCGGACCGCGGTCTGCGGCGGGCTGGCCCTGGCCGCCGTCTTCGCCGCGGCCGGACTGCCGGACGGCCTGCTGCACGTGCTGCCCGGGGGCGCGGACACCGGCCGGGCGCTGCTCACCGAGCCCGGCGTCCGGGTGATCTCCTTCACCGGCTCCACCGCCACCGGACGGGCCGTCGGAGAACTGGCGGGCCGTCACCTCAAGCGGACCCACCTGGAGTTGGGTGGGAACTCGGCCCTGCTGGTGCTGGCCGACGCCGATCTGGAGGCGGCCGTCGGCCAGGCCTGCTGGGGCACCTTCTTCCACCAGGGCCAGATCTGCATGACCGCCGGACGGCACCTGGTGCACTCCTCCCTCTACGACGAGTACGTGGAGCGGCTCGCCGCCAAGGCCGAGTCCCTCGCGGTCGGCGACCCGTACCGGGAGCAGGTGCACCTCGGACCGCTGATCGACCGGGCGCAGCGCGACCGGATCCACGCCCTGGTCGGGGCCAGCACCGAGGCCGGCGCCAAACTGGTGGCCGGCGGCACCCACCGGGACCTCTTCTACCGGCCCACCGTCCTCGCCGGCGCCGACGACGACACCCCGGCCTGGACCGAGGAGGTGTTCGGTCCGGTCGCCCCGGTGCGCTCCTTCACCACCGAGGACGAGGCGGTGGCACTGGCCGCCGCCGGTCCGTACGGGCTCGCCCTCGGGATCGTCACCGCCGACCTCGGGCGGGGCCTGGAGCTGGCGGACCGGATCCCCACCGGGATCGCGCACATCAACGACCAGACGGTGAACGACGAGGCGGTGGCGCCCTTCGGCGGGGTCGGGGCCTCCGGGAACGGCGCCCGGTTCGGTGGCGAGGCGAATCTGGAGGCCTTCACCGAACTCCGCTGGACCACGGCCCGCCGCACCCCGCCGACCTGGCCGTTCTGAGTGCCGCCCGGCATCCGCGGAATGGATCCGGGGGCCCGCTCGTTGCAGAAGCAGTAACACCACACACGGAGGTCAGGACACAGTGGCTACAGTCGAGCTCACGAAAGAGAACTTCGACCGGACGGTCAGCGAGAACGAGTTCGTCCTGATCGACTTCTGGGCGGCCTGGTGCGGTCCGTGCCGGCAGTTCGCCCCGGTCTACGAGAAGGTCTCCGGGGACAACCCGGACCTCGTGTTCGCCAAGGTGGACACCGAGGCCCAGCCCGAGCTCGCGGCCGCCTTCGACATCAGCTCCATCCCCACCCTGATGATCATCCGTGACCAGGTCGCGGTCTTCGCCCAGCCCGGCGCCCTCCCCGAGGCGGCCCTCGCGGACCTGATCGGCCAGGCCCGCGGTCTGGACATGACCGAGATCAAGGCCAAGATCGCCGAGGAGCAGTCGAAGGGCTGACCGCCGCCCGCCGCCCGCCACGCCCTGAACATGCGCCGACGCCCGGCCGGAATCGCTTCCGGCCGGGCGTCGGCG
The DNA here is from genome assembly GCF_055576225.1 of Streptomyces sp. NPDC033845. NCBI lineage: Bacteria > Bacillati > Actinomycetota > Actinomycetes > Kitasatosporales > Streptomycetaceae > Streptomyces > Streptomyces sp. NPDC033845. The sequence continues at coordinate 458,389 of NZ_JBVIRI010000004.1, forward strand.
CGTACGGGTGGAGGGGGGTTACCCGAAGGCCTTGAGCCCCGCCCACTCGGTGCCGAGCACGGCCTGGACTCCGGGCCGGGTGTCGGTCTTGGTCGGGTGGTAGACCCAGACCTGGCCGCCGATCATGGCCCAGATGTCGGGGATGCGGTCCCCGTTGACGTCCGGGGTGCTCATGACCAGCGGGAGGTCGGTCTTGGTCCACTTGACCCCGTAGATCACGTCCGTCGCGTCGCGCGAGGCGGCCGCCGTGGAGAGGGACATCACGTCGGTGCTGCCCGCGACCGCACCGGGCTTGCCGTGGCGGAGCCAGAGGTTGCCCGCCACCGGGCTGCGCCAGATGAGGTCCGTGACCCCGTCGAGGTCCACGTCGGCGACGGTCAGCAGCTCGCGGTCGGCACCCCAGACGTCGGGGTTCATCAGGGTGGCCTTGCCGAAGGCGCCACCGGTGTAGCCCTCCAGGGCCCAGAAGGCGGTGCCGGTGCGGAGGAACAGCTCGGGGCGCTTGTCCCCGGTGAGGTCGCCGACCGCCAGGATCTGCGTCCACTGGGACGGGTCCGGGACCTCGGCGGGGACCTTGACGCGGATCCGCTTGTCCACGTTGAAGCTGCCGTAGCCGTCGCCCGGGTAGATCCAGAGGCCGCCGTCGGGCGTGCGGGCGAACAGGTCGGTGGTGCCGTCGCCGGGGTAGACGTCGCTGCGGTGGCTGATCAGCGCGGTCTTGCCGGTGGCCGGGTCGAACCAGTGGCCCTTGGGGTTGAGGGTGCCGTCCGTGGTGTAGGAGGCGGCCAGCGAGCTGAACATCTCGCCCCGCTCGTCACCGGGGATGGTGACCAGGTCGCCCTTGGCGTCGATGGCCAGCAGGTCGGGGCGGCCGTCGCCGCCGACGTCGCCGGGACCGTCGGCCTCCTGCCGGGGCGGCAGGTAGAAGACGTAGTCGGTGCGCTGGCTGACGTTGCCGACGGCGTCGAGGGCGTGGACCAGCAGGGCCACCGGGCCGGAGTGGGTGGGCTTGAGGTCGGGGATGCTGACCTCGCCGTTGACCGCGGCCACCTCCTTGACGTTCAGACCGGCGAAGGAGTAGCGGAACTTGACGGCGCCCTCGGCCTTGAACTTCACCGGGCCGGTCTGGCCGAACCGGACCGTGGCCCAGGTGGCGCCGTCGGGGGTGGCGGGCTTGAAGATCTCGCTGGTGACCTCGGGCGCGGGCGGGCCGCTGGCGTCCACCGTCACCCGGCAGGGCTGGCCGCTCGGATAGACGGCGGAGGTGACGTTGACCGAGTCGACGGCCTGCACGTCCCAGTTGTAGACGCCCTTGTCGACCAGGGAGGTGGTCGGGATGGTGGTGGAGGCGCGGCCGTCGGCCAGGGTGGTGGCCTCGATCCCGGTGGCCGGACGGGTGGTGCCGTCCTTCCAGAACCGGAAACGGATCTTGGAGAGGTTGCCGTCGTCGTCACGGGACTGGGCGGCGAGCACCAGGTTGGCCTTGGCGACGACGGTCCCGGCCGGGGCCTGCACGCAGGCGCCGCCCGGGTTGGAGGTCACGCTGCCCGGGGTGGCGGGCGGCCGGTTGTAGACGACCTCCAGCTCGGCGGTGTCGGCCTTGAACTTGCGCCAGGTGAAGGTGTCGTTCTCCTCCGTGGGCTGGGCGCGCAGGCCGAGGGTGAGGTCACCGGCTCCGGCGGTCGCGGCCGGCTGGGCCGCCTTCATCACGTCGAAGCCCACGTAGGCGTCGGCACAGCCCGTCTTGTAGCCGAAGGCGAAGCTGTTGGTGGCCTGGAGGGCGATCCAGGAGGGCTGCTTGTTCCAGGTGGTGCCGGAGGAGATCGCCCCGGTGTGCTCCAGGCGGTAGGTGCGCTTGGTGCAGGACCAGGAGTGGTTGTTCAGGACCCGGAAGGTGGCCGAGGTGAGCTGGGCGCCCTTCAGGCTCGGGTCGAAGCGCATCCGCCAGAACGCGCGGGCGGTGCCGTTGGTGCTGTCCTCGTGGCCGACGCGGGCCTCGGCGGTGCCGTCGTTGTAGTTGGTGCCGTTGAAGAAGGAGCTGTTCGGGTACGGCTTGTAGGCGGTGGTCCAGGCGGTCTCGCCGGTCTTCATCGTCGGGTCGACGAACAGCGGGAACACCGTCTCGGCGGCGGTCAGCAGACCGGTGGCGCCGAGGTCCAGGCGGAGCGTGGCGTCGGAGCCGCCGTCGCCCTGGAGGGCGAGGGGCAGCGGGGCCTGCGCGGCCCCCGGCTCCATGCCGGCCAGGCCGGTGAGCCTCAGGACCTCGGCGGGGCCGCCGACGGCGGTGCGGACGGGGGCGTCCGGGTTCTCGGGGTCCTTGCCCGCGGAGTCCCAGGCGAACGGGGTCGGGACCGAGCCGACCTCTTCCTTGGTCTTCGCGTCCAGGACGGCGATCCGCTGCGAGGCGGCGTCGTGCCGGAAGACGGCGGTGGCCGACTTCAGGCCGTAGGAGAGGCCCTTCAGCCCGGGCTGGGCCGCGGCTTCCTTGGTCTTGACGATGAGGAGCTGCCCGAAGCCGCCCTCCCGCTTGGCGACCAGCAGCAGGTCCACGCCCGGCAGCACCTCCGGGTAGAGGGCCCGCGGACCGTCGAGGACGGGCTCGGGGAGGTCACCGGGCCAGGTGAAGGCCACGGTGTGCCCGCCGAGTTCCGCTTCGGCCAGCACGCTGACCTGTGCCGGTACCGGCGGGGACACCGGCCGGACGGCCTGCGGGGCCGCGAGCTGACCCGAGGCGGCGATCGGGATGGAGCCGCCGGTCTGGGGCTCGGGGGCCGAGCCGTTCCCGGCCCGCTTGTTGCCGCCGGAGAAGCGCACCGGCACCACGGCGTTGCGCGGACGGACCGTCAGGCCGCCGGCCTTGTTCGCCCCGTTTGCCTTGGCATCGACGACCAGCTTGGTGTCGATCGGCGCCCACCGGCCGTCGGCGGTCTTCGCGCGCTGCGGCAGCGCGGATATCAGGCTGCGGGTCTTTCCGTCGGGCCGGGCCCAGGTCAGGGTCGTGGCATCCGTCTCGGTCTCGACCGGAACGTCCTTGCCGGTCCGACGGGCCTCCGCCGCGGCGGTCTTGGCGTCCCGGGGGCCGACGGCCGCCTGCCGGGCGTCGGCCGATCCCTCCGCGACGACCTCGGGCGGCGATTCGGTCGGAGACCAGGTCAGAAGGGCTGCGGCCAGGGCGGCCACGAGCAACCCCAGGGTGGTGGTCAGCCGGGCGCGCGTGCGCACGAAGGGGCCGACCAGGCGGGTCAGATTCACTGCGGTCTACTCCCGTGAGGGACAAGCGGAATGGGGACAGCACAAACAGCCCCGGACGGCAGACCGTGGGGCAGAGGCGCGCACACGATCACACGTGGCTGACGGTGCGTCCACTCGAATAATCTTTGCGGCTTCGTTACGAAGCCTTGACGGTTCCCGAGGGTTACCTCTGCAACCAAGGATCTTGACTAGATAGCTGACAGCTATGAGCCGGAATTTACCCATTCCGTACGACGGCATGGGTGTATGGCACCACATTCCCGACATTGACGATTGGTCGCCGCCTGGGGCATTCGGTGGCGTGACCCAACTCACGGAACCGAAATCCACGTGACTCTCCGTGTGATTGTCAATCCCACGTGACTGTTCGACAGTTCTCCGGCGCGCGCCGGAGCGACCGCGCGCGCTCGCGGCCCCATAGCCGTGGGCAAACCCGTGCTCTTTAACATTCCGTTTGAAGTCCTGGTGGGGGTAGCCGCGCATGCGTGCCGCAAGTCCACTGTCATGGCGGGGCCGTGGACGCCCAGCCATGACGGAGTCCATACGACGACGCCGGCGGCTGAGCCGCACCGGCGTCGTCCTCGCGTTGTCCACGGTGCTGACCGTGACCACGCTCACCGCGCAGTCCTACGCGATTCCGGGTGACAGCCTCACGCGCGAGCTGAAGCTGCCCGACCTGCCCGAGCAGGATCCGGTCGAGGCGAACAAGAACGCGGAGAAGGACCTGACCACGGCCGACAAGGTGCCGGTCGTCCCCTACACCCCGACGAACGTGACGCCCTGGCAGCAGGACGTCGGCACCGTCGACCTGACCGACGTGGCCCCCGGCCAGTCCGTCAAGGTCGCCGACCTGCCCGTGTCGCTGGGCGTGCCCGCGGGCACCGACCCGGCCGCGCTGGACGGCCAGTGGCAGGTCTCGGTGGCCTCGCCGGAGACCTCCCAGGAGGTCGGCGTCGCGGGTCTGATCATGCGCGTCACCCCGCCCGCCACCGCCGACCCGGCCGCCTCCGTCGCCATGTCGGTGGACACCAAGCCGTTCGCCGACCTCTACGGCCCGCAGGCCGCCGACCGGTTCGGCCTCACCCTGCTCCCCGAGTGCGTACTGACCTCCCCCGACAGCGGTGAGTGCGCTCCCGCCGACGGGGGCGGCACCACCCCGATGCTGGGCGAGGAGCCGACCGGCGGCCCGCAGTTCGAGCGGCTGGCCAGCGAGGTCAAGGCCATCCCGAACGCCGCCTCGAAGAAGGCCCGCGGGGCCTCCGCCAAGGACTCCGCCACCGGCCGCGTCCTGACCGGTTCCGTCCCGGTCGCCTCCCTCTTCGGCGACCAGGTCTCGCGCAGGCCCGTCGGCGAGGCCGAGGGCGGTGCGGAGGGCGACGAGCCCCGGAGTACCGGCGGGGACCCCGTCGACACCGCGGACGGTGTCGCCGAGGGCCGCACCGCCGCGCTGACCGCCGGCCCCGAGACCGGCACCGGCCAGGTCGTCGGCGCCATGGACACCGGCGCCTCCTCCTCCGGCGACTTCACCGCCACCCCGCTGCTGTCCTCCGGCTCCTGGGCCGCGGGATCCTCCAACGGCGCCTTCACCTACTCGTACCAGGTGCAGGTCCCCGAGGCCCCCGGCGGTCTGACCCCCAAGGTCGGCCTCGGCTACTCCTCGCAGTCCGCCGACGGCCGCACCTCCGCCTCCAACAACCAGGCCTCCTGGATCGGCGACGGCTGGGACTACAACGCGGGCTCCATCACCCGCACGTACACCAGCTGCCGCCAGGACTCCCAGAAGGCCGGCTCCAACAACAAGACCCACAAGACCGCCGACCTGTGCTGGGGTTCGCAGAACGCCACCCTCTCCCTCGGCGGCTCCACCACCGAACTGGTGTGGGACGCGGACAAGGGCACCTGGACCACCGGCAACGGCGACAACTCGCGCGTCGAACTGCTGAAGAACACGGACCTGAAGAACGGCGACGCCGACGGCGAGTACTGGGTGGTCACCACCAAGGACGGCACCCGCTACCACTTCGGTCTGAACAAGCTCCCGAACTGGTCGGACAAGGGCACCTCCAGCGTCCTGGACGACGACCCCACCACCAACTCGGTCCTGAACGTCCCCGTCTACGGCAACCACCCCGGTGAGCCCTGCTACAAGGCGGGCGACTGGAAGAACTCCGGCTGTGTCCAGGGCTGGCGCTGGAACCTCGACTACGTCGAGGACGTCAACGGCAACGCCATGTCCCTGTGGTGGCAGAAGGAGACCAACCACTACGCGAAGAACTTCGACTTCAAGGCGCCGGTCGTCTACGACCGCGGCGGCTACCTGACCCGCATCGACTACGGCCAGCGCAAGGACACCCTGTTCTCCGCCGAGGCCATCGGCCGGATCCAGTTCAAGACCGCCGAACGCTGCTTCGACGAGGGCACGGTCACCTGCACCGACGCCAACTTCGAGGCGAAGGACCCGGGCAAGTTCCGCATCTGGTACGACACCCCGGCCGACCTGCGCTGCGGCCCCGCCGTCCCGAAGGTCAAGTGCTGGAACGCCGGCCCGTCCTTCTTCTCCCGCAAGCGCCTCGACTCCATCGTCACCTCCGCCCAGCGCCTGGAGACCACCAGCGCCCGCCAGGTCGTGGACGAGTACCAGCTCAAGCAGTCGTTCCCGGTGCTGAAGACCGGCGCGAACACCGCCCTCTGGCTGGAGTCCATCACCCGCACCGGCTACGACCGCAAGGGCACCACCGACGCCAAGGTGACCCTCCCGGCGGTCCGCTTCGAGCACAACGTCGACGACATGCCGAACCGCGTGCGGCAGGGGGAGCAGGACTTCACCCCGGGCTTCTCCCGTCTGCGCATCGGCCGCGTCATCAACGAGCACGGCGGCGAGACGGTGGTCACCTACCGCGCCCCGAAGGACGAGTGCGCCACCGGCACCGGCCTGCCCACGGCGGCCGACAAGGAAGCGCTGAAGAACAACGCGCGCCTGTGCTACCCGACCTTCTGGCACCCGGACCCGGAGAAGGAGGACACGATCTCCTGGTTCCACAAGTACGTGGTCGAGAAGATCGAGGAACTCCCCAACGTCGACGGCGCCTACGCCAACGCGACGGGCTACGAGTACACGAACCCCGGCTGGAAGCTCGCGCAGTCCGAGTTCACCAAGCCGGCCACCCGCACCTACTCCCAGTTCGCCGGCTTCGAGACGACCACGGTCACCACCGGGGTGAAGGGCTCGGAGGAGGCCGGCCAGGAGAACCCCCTCACCGGCAGCAAGCGCACCAAGGCCGTCACCCGCTACTACCGCGGTCTCGGCGACGACGTCTCCGTCAAGGACGTCACCGGCACCGAGATCGGCAAGGACCGCGAGCCCTTCGCCGGCCGGGTCGCCGAACAGCTCACGTACACCGACCCCGACGCCGCCCCGGCCGACTGGGTCTCCCGCAGCACCACCACCCTGGAAGCCGTCGAACTCGCCAAGCGGGTCCGCGGCGACGGCCTCACCGACCTCAAGGCCTGGCGCGTCCAGGAGCCGGTCGAGCGCGCGTACACCAAGTCCTCCGGCACCGGCGACGACAAGCGCACCGAACGCGTGGTCGAGACCCGCACCGCCTACGACCCGGTCTACGGCCTCCCCACCCAGGTCGACGTCCTCGGCGACACCGGCAGGACCGGCGACGAGGCGTGCACCCGGTCCGAGTACCAGCACCAGGTCCAGCGCAACATCATCGGTCTGACCAAGCAGGTTTCCACCAGCCCGACGTCGTGCCAGGCGGCTCACTTCGCCAACCTCAAGACGCTCACCTCCAGCCAGCGGTCCGCCTACGACGGCAAGGCCTGGGGCGTCGACCTGGGCGCCGACACCCGTGCCCAGGCGACCGAGCACTGGACGCTGAAGGCCGACGGCACCGGTTTCGAGTCGACGAGCACCGCCTCCTTCGACGCCATCGGCCGCGTGATCCGGACCACCGATCCCGAACAGCGTGCTTCCACGATCACCTTCCAGCCGGCCACCGGCCAGGCCTTCAAGGTCATCGAGAAGAACCCGCTCGGACACGAGGAGACGCAGGAGGTCGAACCGGGTCGCGGCGTCGCCCTGCGCACCACCGACACCAACGGCCGGGTCAGCCTGGCCACCTTCGACCCGCTCGGCCGGCTGGCCGAGGCCTGGTCCGCGGGACGGGCCCCGGGTGGCGGCGCGGTGCCCGACTTCCGTGCGGAATACGCCCTGCAGGAGGGCAAGCCCCCCTACGTCACCACGTACACCCGTGGCCACCAGAACAAGATCGACACAGACGTCACCCTGTACGACGGCCTCGGCCGGGAAAGGCAGTCCCAGGAACAGGCGCCGGGCGGCGGCCGGCTGATCACCGACACGCTGTACAACAGCTCCGGCGAGATCTGGCAGACCAACAACGCCTACTACACCGAAGGCCGGCCCCGGGGCGAGCTGTTCACCCCGCTCGCCGACACGGCCATTCCGAACGTCACCCGGTACACGTACGACAGCGCGGGCCGTGTCCTCCAGGAGATGCCCGTCCTGAAGGGCGTGGACAAGCCCCTGCGGGCCACCCGCTACGAGTACGGCACCGATCACTCCACGGTGATCAACCCTGCCGGTTCCCCGTCCTACCGGATCTACTCCGACGCGCTCGGCCGCTCCACACGGGTCGACACGTTCACCGACGCGGGCCGTCAGTCGTACACCTCGATGCGCTACGAATACGACGCGCGCGGTGACATGGTGAAGGCCTTCCACTCGGAGGACCCGACCCACCCGTGGACGTGGACGTTCGACATGCGCGGCCGCATGGTGGCGTCCACCGACCCCGACGCGGGCACGGGAAGCGCCACCTACGACCGGCTCGACCGGCGGGTCACGAGCACCAACGCCCGCGGCATCACCACCTGGACCGGCTACGACGAGCTGTCGCGGCCCAAGCAACTCCGCCAGGACGGTCCCACCGGCACACTGCTCGCCGACTTCGCTTACGACACCGTCCCCGGCGCCAAGGGCATGCCGGCCTCGGCGACCCGCTACACCGACGGACTGGCGTACACCCAGAAGGTCAACGGTTACACCGACGACTACCAGCCGACGTCCACGACTCTGACCCTGCCCCAGTCCATGGCGGACACCTGGGGTCTGCAGCCGTCCTACACCTACGAGTACAAGTACACGGACACCGGCCTCCTGGACGAGGCGACCATGCCCGCCGTGGCGAAGATGGCCGCCGAGCGCATGGTCATCCGCTACAACGAGGACGGCCAGGCCGAATCCATCTCCGGCAAGGACTGGTACGGCGCGGAGACCGTCTACTCGCCGCACGGCCAGATCCTCCGCTCCACCCTCGGAGCCCAGCCCTACCGGGTCTGGTCCCAGTCCTCCTACGACGAGGCCAGCGGTGAGCTCACCGACCAGCAGGTCTTCCGTGAGCAGACCGGTGACACCTCCGTCGTCAGCGGGAACCTGGTCTCGCACCGCTCGTACTGGTACGACGGCGCGGGCAACGTCACCTCGATCCGCGAGCGTTCGCTCGGCATCGAGGAGCGCCAGTGCTTCACCTACGACCCGCTCGGCCAGCTGAAGTCCGCCTGGACCTCGGGTGACCAGGCGTCCTGCCTGGCCGGCCCGAAGGGCCCGGACGGCAAGCCCACCGTCGCGGAGGGCAAGGACAAGGCCGGCTACTGGCAGGAGTACGAGTACGACCTGCTCGGCAACCGCACCAAGCTGACCGAGCGCAACCTGGCGGGCGACACCGCCAAGGACACCACCACCGAGTACGCGTACGGCAAGGGCGCCGACAAGGCCCAGCCGCACACGCTGACCAAGGTCACCAAGAAGTACACGACCCCGGCCGGCGCGCAGGTCACCACGGAGGCCGAGCGCCTCTACGAGCTGACCGGCGAGACCAAGTCCGTCACCTCCACCGAGAACGGCGACAAGCAGGCGCTCACCTGGACCTTCGACGGCCAGATCGAGCGCATCACCGGGTCCGGACAGAACGGCAAGACACAGTACGTCGGTCCGGCACAGAAGTGCATCGACCTGCGTCAGGGCCAGGCCGTGGCGAACCAGCCGGTCCAGCTCTACGGATGCAACGGCACCGGCCCCCAGCGCTGGAAGTTCACCCCGGTCCCCAAGCAGCCGGACGCCAACCTCGGCACCCTGTCCGTGTTCGACACCTGGTGCGTACAGCCGACCGGCAACACCGCCGGCTCCGCGTTCCAGGTCCAGAAGTGCGACGGCTCCGCGGCCCAGCAGCTCAAGCGGAACTCCGCCGGCCAGCTGACGCACGTGGCATCGAGCCTGTGTCTGGCAACGAGCGGTGGTGCGACCACCGATTCCACCGCGCTGGTCCTCGCGACCTGCTCGGCCTCCTCGGCCGCGCAGCTGTGGGAGCCGCAGAACGACACCCGCCACATCTACGGCCCCAACGGCCGTCTGCTGACGATCCAGGGCAAGCAGGCCACCCTGTATCTGGGCGAAACCCAGGTCACCCTGCAAAAGGGCGGCGTCCTGGTCAACACCCAGCGCACCTACACCGTTCCCGGTGGCGCGGTCATGCGCTACAGCTACGGCAACGGTGCGGAGCAGATGGTGGCCCTCACGGGCGACCATCAGGGCAGCCCGCACGCGGAGGTCGTCCTCAACGGCGGTATGCAGGTCCGGATCCGCAAGCAGGATCCGTTCGGCAACGAGCGCGGGGCCGACACCGGCGGCGGGAACATCCAGACCGCCAAGGGCTACCTCGGCTCGCCCCAGGACGAGGCCTCCGGGTACGAGATCCTCGGCGCCCGGATGTACGACCCCACGGTGGGACGGTTCCTCTCCGCGGACCCGGTCCTGGACGTGACCGACCAGATGGCGGTCAACGGGTACACCTACGCGCACAACAACCCCGTCACCCTGTCGGACCCTTCGGGCCTGTCGGTGTCACTGACCCCGTCGGAGCTCGCCGCGGCACTCGCGGGTGTCGGACTGAGCGCGGCCGACGTCGCGCAAGCGCAGTCCGACATGAACAAGAGCCTCACCGATGTGATCCTCGGTGCGGCGTGGGGAATCCTCTCCGAGTTCACGGGTCTCGGCGCGGCCATGCGGTGCTTCGGCAGGGACCTGTGGGCCTGTCTGGATGTCTTCTCCGACCTGATCCCGCTCAAGAAGATCTACAAGCTGGGCAAGGTCCTCGACGGAGTCCGCAAGACGTTCAAGGCGATCGAGGCCTGGAAGTCCGCCAAGAAGGCGGCCGAGAGAGTGTTGTCCATCGCCAAGGCGGCTGAGAAACGCGCCTTGGAGATGAAGAAGAAGGCCATTGAGGACGCCAAGAAGAAGGCCGCCCAACTGGCCAAGAAGAAGGCCGACGAGGAGGCCAAGAAGAGAACGAGCCAGGCCGCCCTCGCCAGGACGAAGAAGACCGGAAACAGCAACCACAAGCAGGCGCAGGCCAAAGCCAACCCGAAGGCGTCCTCGGTACGTTCCGTAGCCGGCGGTAAGCCGAAGGCGTCCAACGCGGGGACCGGTGGAAAGTCCGGTGCCAGCTCGCGCGGCAACAGCGGATCCAGTGGATCCGGTGGCGCGGGCAAGCCGGACCGGTGCAACAGCTTCGTACCCGGTACGAAGGTCCTGATGGCCGACGGCTCTGCCAAGTCCATCGAGGACGTGCGGGTCGGCGACCAGGTCGTCGCGACGGACGAGGAGTCCGGCGCGACCCGCACGGAGACCGTGACCGCCGAGATCAAGGGCAAGGGCCTCAAGAACCTCGTCACGATCACCGTGGACGCGGGCAAGGGCGGAAAGGCCGGCTCGGCGACCTCGGACATCACGGCGACGGACGGACACCCCTTCTGGGTGCCGGAACTCCGCAAGTGGGTGAACGCGAAGGACCTCACGCCGGGGCAGATGCTCCGTACGAGCGCGGGCGTCCTGGTCCAGATCAAGGCCGTGGCCAGGTGGACCGCCGCGGACGCGCCGGTCTTCAACCTGACCGTCTCCGACAAGCACACGTACTACGTGCTGGCGGGTGTCGCCCCGGTCCTCGTCCACAACTGTGGCAAGCGTCCTGACGGCCCCGACCCCGAACGCAACATCGTCTATCGTGCGCTGGAGTACGGCGACGATCCGGCGCAGGGGTTGAACGCGAGGGATCCCGACAACGAAGGCGTGTCGTATCTGTCGCACGTGGCGGGCAAGAAGGCCACCCCCTGGATCTCCGCGAGCTGGGATCCCGACATCGCGTTCGACAAGTACAATGTCCGGAACGCGCTCGGGGTGGTGGCGATCGATCTCAACCTCGTTCCCCTCGGCTATGCGGACATTTCCGACGGCGGCGGTATCACCAGCCCGAGGCACCGGGCCTATGCCAGGAAGGACAGTGAAGTCCTGATCTGGCAGCACATCCCGGCTGAGGCAATCGTCGGGCACTGGCCCGGAAAGTCACCTGCGAAAGCGACATGATGATGAGTGAACTCCTGGAACAACTGGACGAAGCCTGGGACGTGGATTCCGGCTTCCTCGGGAAGCTCCGGTCCGGTGACTTCGACCCTGAGGCCGGAGAGGCGTACGTGGAGCTGCTGAAGCAGATCCCGCCGCTCGGCGAGACGGTGGAATCCCGGCTGGTGGAGCTCATCTGGTTCGCGCCCATGTTCATCGAATGGCAGATGGAGCGGGCTACTCGGGACGAGGACGAGCGCAGGCAGCTCACCGATATCGCCACCGAGGTGCACGAGACCGTTTCCGACCTGTTGGGCAGGCCGTGACCGGATTGACGGCCGCGCGCATGTGAGGGAATGACCGGCTCGTCGAGGGGCCCTTCCGGGATGTGATCCGGGAAGGGCCCTTCGGCGTATGGTGCACCGTGTACGTATGAGCCCCTGACCGGGATTCCGCACAGGGCCCGGCGGGCCTGTGGAAGCTCGGGAAGGTGTGCGCATGTCGGAAGCGGTGGAGTACGACGTCGTGGTGCTCGGGGCGGGGCCGGCCGGGGAGAACGTCGTCGACCGGGTGCGGGCCGCCGGGCTGACCGCCGCCGTGGTCGAGGGCGAGCTGATCGGCGGGGAGTGCTCCTACTGGGCCTGTGTGCCCAGCAAGGCGCTGCTGCGGCCCGCGCTCGCGCGGGCCGACGCGCGGAAGGTGCCCGGGCTGGCCGACGCCGTGCGCGGGCCGCTGGACGCCGAGGCGGTGTTCGCGCACCGGGACTACTGGACCGGGGACTGGAGCGACGCCGGGCAGGTGGAGTGGCTGGAGTCCGTCGGGGCGCACGTCTACCGCGGCCACGGTCGGCTCTACGGGATCCGCAAGGTCGCCGTCACCTCGCCCGAGGGGGAGCACCACGTACTGGCCGCCCGGCACGCGGTGGTCGTCGCCACCGGCACCCGGGCCGTGGTCCCCGAGCTCCCCGGGATCGCCGGGGCCCGCCCCTGGACCAGCCGGGAGGCGACCTCGGCCCGCGCGGTGCCCGGCCGGCTGCTGGTCGTCGGCGGGTCCGTGGTGGCCGCCGAGATGGCCACCGCCTGGCAGGCCCTCGGCTCGCAGGTGACCGTGCTGGTGCGCGGTGAGCGGCTGCTGCCGCGGATGGAGCCGTTCGCCGGGGACCTGGTCGCGGAGGCGCTGCGGGAGGCCGGGGCCGTGGTGCGCACGGGCGTGGAGGTCGAGGCCGTCGTACGGGACGGGTCCACCGGACCGGTGACCGTGGTGCTGGCCGGCGGGGAGACCCTGGAGGGGGACGAGCTGCTGGTGGCGACCGGGCGGGCGCCGCGCACCGAGGACATCGGACTGGACACGGTCGGGCTGACCCCGGGCGACTGGATCGAGGTCGACGACAGTCTGCGGTCCACCGCCCACGACTGGCTGTACGCGGTCGGGGACGTCAACCGCCGGGTGCTGCTGACCCATCAGGGCAAGTACCAGGCACGGATCGCGGGCGCGGCCATCGCCGCCCGCGCGGACGGCGGCGGCCCGGACCCGGACGGGGAAGGCGGCCGGGCCTGGGGGCCGTACGCCGCCACCGCCGACACCGAGGCGGTCCCGCAGGTGGTGTTCACCGATCCGGAGGCGGCGGCCGTCGGCCCCACCCTCGCCGAGGCGGAACGGGCCGGCCGCCGGGTCCGCGCCGTGGACTACGACCTGGGCAAGGTATCCGGCGCCGGACTCTACGCCGACGGCTACCGCGGACAGGCCCGGATCCTCGTCGACCTGGACCGGGAGGTCCTGATCGGCGCCACCTTCGTCGGCTCCGGCGCCGCCGAACTCCTGCACTCCGCCACCGTCGCCGTCGTCGGGGAGGTCCCGATCGACCGCCTCTGGCACGCCGTCCCCTCCTTCCCGACGGTCAGCGAGGTCTGGCTGCGACTGCTGGAGACCTACCGGGACCAGAGCGAGTAGCGGCGGCCGCACCGGCCGGGCCGCCGCTAAATCCCTGGTCGGCGGCCCCTCCGGCGGGAGAGGATGGCGCCTCACCCACCAGGAGGAAACCGATGAGCCAGGTGAACCTGACTCTGCACGACCTGATACCCGCGGCCGAGCTCGCGGCCGCCGTCGAGGCCGGACACGTCAGCCGCCGCACCCACCCCGAACTGCCGCTGTCCCTCTACTCGTACACCCGCGTCTGCCAGTACGAGCGGGTGTGGAACCGGGTCACCACCCGTTGCCGCGGACTCGTCGCCGACGACGTCACCGGCGAGATCGTGGCCCTGCCGCTGCCGAAGTTCTTCAACGTCGGCGAGCACGAGTCCGGGCAGCCCTACGCGCCCGCCCTCCCGGACGAGCCGTTCGAGGTGTACGACAAGGTCGACGGCAGCCTGGCCGTGGTCTTCCACTACGCGGGCCGCTGGCGGGCCGCCTCCCGCGGCTCCTTCACCAGCGTCCAGGCCACCTGGGCCCAGCGCCGCCTGGACGCACCCGGCACGGACACCTCCGCGCTCACCCCCGGGGTGACCTACCTCGCCGAGATCCTCTACCCGGAGAACCGGATCGTCGTCGACTACGGCGACCGCCGCGACCTGGTCCTCCTCGCCGCCTACCGCAACGACGGCACCGAACTCCCGCTCGGCGAGGCCGCCGCGCACTGGGACGGTGTCGGCTCCGTGGTCCGCACCTGGCCCGCCATGCCCCTCGACGAGCTGTTGAAACTCACCGAGTCCAGCACCCTGCCCGGCGGCGGGGCCGCCACCGGCACCGACGCCGAGGGCTTCGTCCTGCGCTTCGCCTCCGGCGTCCGCGCCAAGGCGAAGATCGCCGAGTACGTACGGCTGCACAAGGTGCTCACCGGGGTCACCGAACGGGACATCTGGCGCGACCACGGCATCCAGCGGTTCGCCGATACGCCCGTGAAGGCGCTGGCCGGGGCCCTCGGCTGCTCCCTCGCCGAGCTCGGTACGATCCGGGAGACCGGGGCCCGCCCGCTGGACGCCCTGCTGGAGCAGGTGCCCGACGAGTTCGACCACTGGGTGCGCGAGGTGATCGCACGGCTGGAGGAGACCGCGGCCGGCCGTCAGCAGGCCATCGACGAGGCCTACCGTGGTGTCGCGCACCTCGCCGACGACCGGGGTGCGTTCGCCCGCGCCGTCCGGACGCTGTCCGTCGATCCCGGAATCCGGGCGGCGATGTTCCAGCGACTCGACGGGCGCCCGACCGAGCTGATGGTCTGGCGCGCGATCCGGCCGGAGACGGCCGACCCGTTCAGCACCGACGAGGAGAACTGACCCGTGCCCGCCGTACACGTCATGACCGGACTTCCCGCATCGGGGAAGACCACCGCCGCCCGCCGGCTCCAGCAGGAGTCCGAGGGCCGGATGCGCCGGGTCAACCTGGACGACCTGCGTTCCATGCTCGACGTCCCGGACCCCGAGCGGGGCCGCAGCCACGCCCACGAGCAGACCGTCCTCGACATCCAGGACGCGGCCGTACGCGCCGCCGTCGAGGGCGGCTTCGACGTGGTGATCGACAACACCCACCTCACCCCGCACATCCCCAAGCGGCTGAAGGCGGCCCTGGTCGGCTTCGACGTCACCTTCGTGGTGCACGACTTCACCGATGTGCCGGTGGAGGAGTGCGTACGCCGCGACGCCGCCCGGGACCGCGCGGTCGGCGAGGAGATCATCCGGATCCTCGCCGACAAGCACGCCAAGGCGACCCGGGGCGGCTGGCGGCTCACCGCCGAATGGCTGGCCGGCAAGGCCGACGGCAAGCCCGCCGGCCGGCCGTACGAGCCCGATCCGGCGCTGCCCGCCGCGGTGCTGTGCGATATCGACGGCACCCTGGCGCTGCGCGGGGACCGCGGCCCGTACGACTTCACCCGCTGCGACGAGGACCTGCTCAACCCCCCGGTCCGGCAGGCCCTGCGGGCCTTCCGCGCCGCCGGGGAGGACACGGTGGTGCTGCTGTCCGGGCGCAGCGAGGACCACCGGGCGATCACCGAGCGGTGGCTCGCCCGCCACGAAGTCCCGTACGACGAACTGTGGATGAGGGCCTCGGGCGACGGCCGGGCCGATGACATCGTCAAGGCCGAGCTGTTCGACGCGCATGTCCGCGACCGGTTCGCGGTCCGGGTGTCGCTGGACGACCGTGACCGGGTCGTCGCCCTCTGGCGCCGGATGGGCCTGCCCACCTGGCAGGTCAACTACGGCAACTTCTGAACCCGGGCGGGCCGACCGTCCGGGAGGGTTGCGAAGGCCCGCACCGGGGAAGCGGCCGTGCCCTCGATCGGCGGTGGTGCGGCGGTGAAGTGGAAGCCGTCCACCGGCAGCCGGTCCAGATGGCGGAGCTGCTCGACGACGGGGATCCCGGCGGCGAGCAGTGCGGTGAGGGCGGGGCGGGCCGGACCGGAGGTGTCGTCGACGGCCGGGCAGTCGATGCCGACGAGGGCGGCGCCCCGCTCCGCCAGCAGGTCGGCGGCCGTCTCGGTGAGGTGGGGGTGGCCGGTGGCGTGGGCCTCGTTCTCGCCGCCGGAACGCTCCGACCAGCCGGTTTCGACGAGCACCGCCTTGCCCGCGAGGTCGAAGGGCGCGAACAGCGCCGCGTCGATCGTGCGCGAGGCGCTGCCGGTGACCCGTACGAGCACCCCGGGCAGCCCGGCCAGCCGGTCCAGACCGAGCCCGGCGAGGTCGGCGCCGTCGGGGTGCAGGTGGGCCGGGGCGTTCAGCCGGGTGCCGGGCGCGGGAACCCCGGGGCGGGCGGGCAGCCCGTCGCGGACGGGACCGCTGAGCTCGACCATCCGCCGTCCGCCGGTACGGGCGCCGGCACCGGCCCCGCTGCCGTCCCCGCCGCCGGTCGGGGCGGGCGGTGCCGGGTTCTTGTGCGGCTCCCGGATCACCCGCAGATTGCTGACCTCGGCGCTGCCGACCATCGTCAGGGCCAGCTGGCGCACGAAGATCCGGGCGACGGCCTCGGCGTCCACCCGCTCCGTCGGGACGTCCACCCGGAAGCCCTCGGAGCGGAGCCCGCCGCCGTTGGAGAAGGTGACGTCGATATCGAAGACGGCGCGCCATTCGGGCGCGGGCGCGGCGGTGGACGCGGACTCAGAGGATGCGTTCATCCATCGATGATTCCATGATCGGGCGGACCGGCTCGCGGACCATGAACACATCCACCGGATCCGTCGGGCAGCTGCTGTCCAGGGTGAACCCGTGCCGCTCGTAAAGGCGTTGGGCCGCGCTGCCCCGCAGCACGTTCAACCGGACCCGCAGGGTTTCGCGGTCGCAGCGGTCCAGGAGTCCGCGCAGCACGGCCGAGCCGATGCCGCCGCCCTGGGCGTGCGGGGCCAGGTAGAAGTGCTCCAGCCAGTGGACGTCCCCGGCCGGGCGCAGGGCCACACAGCCGGCGAACTGCCCGTCCACCTCGATGACCCGGGTGTGCTCGGGGGCGAAGCCGTCCCGCAACCGCTGGCGCACCCGCCGCTCGTCGTACCGGCCGAGCCGTTCCAGATCGGCCCGCAGCGCGACGGCCCGCAGTCCGGCCACCGCCTCGACATCGGCCGCCCGGGCCGGTCGGATCCCCCACTCCACCATGATCGCCAGCCTACGCCGCCCGGGCGGTCTGGCAGACTGTGGCAGGTCAACCCCAGGGCGGCGCGGATCAGGAAACCGGTGCGATTCCGGTGCGGTCCCGCCACTGTGACCGGCCAACTCCGCCTCGGCGGGGGAGCCGGGAGTCAGACACGGCCGTGCCGCCCCGTACCTCCCACTTCGACCAGGGGACGCGGATCCCCCGGAGAGGCCTCACGTGGACCTGTCACACCCGCGCACCGCCGTAGGCCTGCGCGCCCTCGCCGCCCTCGCCCTGTTGATACCCCTGGCGGCCTGCTCCGGATCGGATTCCGGTTCCGCGGGCGGTCCGGGCGGTTCCGGCGGCAAGGGGTCCGGGGCGGCCGCGCCCGGTTTCCCGTACACCACCGTCAACTGCGGGGTGAGCACCACCTACCAGGCGCCGCCCGAGCGGGCCGTCACGCTCACCCAGCACACCACCGAGATCCTCCTCGCCCTCGGCCTCCAAAACCGGATGGTGGGCACCGCCTATCTGGACGACGCGATCCTGCCGGCCTACCGCCCGGCCTACGACAAGATCAAGGTGCTGGCCAAGGAGTACCCCTCCAAGGAGCAACTCCTCTCCGTCAACCCGGACTTCGTCTACGGCGGCTATGCGAGCGCCTTCGACAAGGCCGCCGGACGCGACCGGCCCGGCCTGCAGAAGGCGGGCATCAACACCCGCCTCAACGTGGAGTACTGCACCGAAGGCCCGGTCGGACTCGCCCAGTTGAAGACCGAGATCACCGAGATCGCCCGCACCTTCGGCGTCCCCGGCCGCGGCGAGGCCCTCGTCGCCGACCAGCAGCGCCGCATCGACGCGGTGGCCGCGCGGCTCACCGGCAAGCCCAGGCCCGCCGTGTTCGCCTACGACGGCGGCGACAGCGCCGCCTCCACCTCCGGCGGCCAGGGCATCGGCAACGACATCATCACCCGGGCCGGCGGCACCAATGTGTTCGCCGACCTCAAGGACGGTTTCGGCGAGGTGTCCTGGGAGCAGGTCATCCAGCGCAAGCCCGAGGTCATCCTCATCTACGACTACGGCGGCACCCCCGTCGAGGCCAAGAAGCAGCGCCTGCTGAAGGACCCCGCCCTCGCGCAGGTCCCGGCCGTGAAGAACAAGCGGTTCGTGGTGCTGCCGCTGTCCTCCGCCGTGCTCGGCGTCCGGGTCGGCGACGCGGTGGAGTCCCTGGCCGGCCAGCTGCACCCCGACCCGGCGTGATCCCCGCCGTCCCCCGCCTCCGCCGCAGCCCCCGAACCCGCCCCACCCCTCCCGTCGGCCCTGTCGGCCCCGTCGGTCCCGTCCGTCGACGCACTCCCGCCGTCCTCGCGCTGCTCACCGTGGCCCTGTTCGCCGCCGCCGTCGCCGGGCTCGCGCTCGGGCCGGTGCGGATCGCCCCGGGCCAGGTGCTCGACATCGTGCTCGGCGGGCAGCGCACCGGCGCCTTCGCGGCCATCGTCTGGGACGTACGGATGCCGCGGGTGCTGCTCGGGGCGGTGGTCGGGGCGGGGCTCGCGGTCAGCGGCACCGTGCTCCAGGCCCTGGTCCGCAACCGCCTCGCCGACCCCTTCCTGCTCGGCGCCTCCTCCGGGGCCTCGGCCGGGGCCGTCTGCGTACTGGTCCTCGGGGCGGGCGCGGGCCTCGCCACCACCGTCAGCCTGCCCGCCGCGGCCTTCGCCGGCTCCCTGGGCGCGCTGCTCGCCGTCTACGCGATGGCCCGGCGCGGCGGCACCATGACCACCGGCCGGCTGATCCTGGCCGGGGTCGCCGTGCAGTACGTCCTGTCCGCCCTCACCAGTCTGATCCTGGTCCTGGCCGCCGAGGCCGACCAGGTCCGTCTGGTGCTGTTCTGGACCCTGGGCGGCCTCGGCGGGGCCCGCTGGGACGAACTGGCGGTGCCCGCCACCGCCCTGCTCCTCGGCACCGGGGTGCTGCTCGCGCTCGCCCGGCCGCTGGACCTGCTCCTCGCCGGCGAGGAGGGGGCCAGGACCCTCGGACTGGACACCGGCCGCTTCCGGGCCGTCGTGTTCGTCCTGACCTCGCTGGTCGTCGGGGTCCTGGTGGCCTACAGCGGGGCGATCGGATTCGTCGGACTGATGGTCCCGCACGCCGCCCGGATGGTCGTCGGCGCCGGCCACCGGGCCCTGCTGCCGGTGTCCGCGCTCGGCGGGGCGGTGTTCCTGCTGCTGGCCGACCTGGTGGCTCGTACCGCCGCGGCACCCGAGGAGATCCCGGTCGGCGTGGTCACCGCGCTGGTCGGCGGCCCCTTCTTCCTCTGGCTGCTGCGCCGCTCCGGGCGGGCCGAAGGAGTGCTCGGATGAGGGCCCGGGCAGCACCGGAACTCCCGGGCGGACCGGCCGGGCTCCATGTCGAAGGACTGCGGTACGAGACCCCCGGGGGGCGGGTCCTGCTGCACGGCGTCGAGCTGACCGCCGGCCCCGGGGAGACCGTCGGCGTGGTCGGCCCCAACGGCAGCGGCAAGACCACCCTGCTGCGCTGTGTGTACGGGGGACTGCGCGCCACCGCCGGCCGGGTGCTGCTCGGCGGCCGTGACGCCGGGTCGCTCGGCGTCAAGGAGCGGGCCCGCCGGGTGGCGGTGGTCCCGCAGGACGCCACCGGCACCTTCGGGCTGACCGTCCGCGAGGTGGTGGCCATGGGCCGCAGCCCGCACAAGCGGTTCTGGGAGCAGGACGGCCCGGAGGACGAACGGCGCACCCGGGAGGCCCTGCGCACGGTCGGCGCGGCCGAGCTGGCCGACCGGCCGTTCGAGGAGCTGTCCGGCGGCGAGCGGCAGCGCGCGCTGGTGGCCCGGGCCCTGGTCCAGGACCCGGGCCTGCTGGCCCTCGACGAACCGACCAACCACCTGGACATCCGCTTCCAGCTGGAGATCCTGGCGCTGGTGCGCGGCCTGCCGGCCACCGGCCTGCTGGTGCTGCACGACCTCAATCTGGCCGCGTCCTTCTGCGACCGGCTGTATGTGCTGCACCAGGGACGGACGGTGGCCGCCGGCACCCCGGCCGAGGTTCTGACCGAGGCGATGCTGGGCGAGGTGTACGGCGTACGGACCCGGATCGGGGTCCATCCGACGACGGGCGCGCCCAGCATCGTCTATCTGCCGTGACCGGCGACCGTCAGGAGGTGACGGTGATCTGCTGCGCCGGGTCGGTGGTGTTGGCGACCTTGTAGACGGCGCTGAAGGTGGACGAGGTGGCGCTGGTCGGGCAGCCGAATCCGCCGGTCACCTTGGCGGGCACCTGGACCCGGCTGAAGGTCAGCGAGGGCGGGGTGCCGTTGACCCAGGTGCCGGGCACGTTGAACGCGGCGTTCGGCGTGGCGGTGACCAGGCAGTTGGCCAGCCCGGTGGTCTTCACCACCAGTCCGCCCGGCGGCAGGACCATGGTGGCGGTGATCGGGGAGCCGTGCTGCATGGACACCTTCCAGGCGCCGCTGGTGGTGACGGTCGGGGTGACCCCCGGCAGGCTGGCGGTGCACGAGCTGTACGTGGGCGGGGTGATCGGGGAGACCACCGGGCCGGCCGGGTTGCTGTTGCCGGGGGCGGCCGGGACGGTGCCGGTGGAGACGGACACCGAACAGGTCACGGTGACCGAGCCGGCGGTGAAGGTGGCCGTACCGCTGAGGGTGGCCTTGAAGTTGTGACCGGCCGGGGTGACGGTGGTCGGGCCGGCCAGCGGTAACGGCGCGGCGGTGGCGGTGGCGGCGCCGAGGGTCAGCGCGCCGGCGGCGGCCAGCCCGAGGGCGAGGGTGGTGCGCGTGCGGTGGGTGTGCTGTTCGCGGCTCATGACGGTGCTCCTTGGGGATCGGAGAGCGGGGTGGGGGGAGGAGAGGCCTCCGGGGAGGGGCCTTGCGGGGCGGTGCGCGGCTGCCAGGCGAACATCAGGCCGCCGCCGAGGATCCCGAGCAGGGTTCCGATCAGGAACCCGCCCAGGTTGGAGAGGACGAGCGCGGCGGTGGCGATGAGGGTGGTGACCACTCCGGCGAGGGAGCGGTAGTGCGGGGCGAACCACACCGACAGGCCCAGCACCACCATCAGCAGGCCCATCAGGACCGAGGGGATGCCCGCCACCCCCTGGCTGAGCATGATCTTCAGGGGCGCCAGCGGGAGGGAGCAGATCCAGGCCCCGGCGAGGGCGGCGAGGAGCCCGCCCCAGAACGGCCTGCTGCGGCGCCACCGCCGGAATCTCAGAAGCATTCCTTCTTGCCCTTGCTGATCTTCAGGTTGAGGCCGGAGAGTTTGAAGGTGCCGGCGTTGGTCGCCCAGGCCGTCTGCTTCAGGTCGGTGATGCTGACGGTGTCGGCCTGCTGGGCGAACAGGTCCTGCATGCCCCGGGCTTCGGTGGGTCCCTTGTCCAGGGTGGAGGCGTCGCGCCCGATCTCGATGTTGGTGAAGGTGGCGTTGCCGGAGAGCTGGGTGGCGTCCACGAACAGGTTCGTCGCCTCCACCGGTTCCTTCTGGCCGGCCGTCAGGTTGAGCGAGATGTCACCGATCATCGGGAGCGTGGTGATCACCGACTGGCAGAGGCTGTGGAGCTTCGCCTCCCGGATGGCGGTGACGGCGACCGGGATCAGTTCCTCGCGGGCGTTGATGTCCACGCTGCCGTACTGGGCGAATCCCTCGCCGGTCAGGCTCTTCGCGGACACCTTGAACTGCTGCCCCGACACGGCGAAGGAGGCGGCGAGCGCGCCCTGGGCGAGGGCGATGCCCAGGCCTGCGGTGACGGCGATGGCCGGGACGGTCAGGACGGCGAACCGGCGCCAGCGCACCCGCCCGTCCGTGTCGCTGCCCGGCCCGTTCTGCCCGTCCTGACCTTCCTCGGATAACTCATGCTGCATGGCACATCCCCTTGTGATCGTTACTGACCGGTATGGGTGTGCCGTTGAATGTAAGAGTGCCAATGGCGGTTGGCAAGGTTGCTCGACCGCCACCTTCCGGCCAACTACTACTGTTGCGTACGGGGTTCAGTGCGCAGTAGTGAGGCGACCTCCGCGTCCACCCGACGGGCCATCGCGCGGGCGAACTCGGCGGTCACCACCTCGCCGGCGACCGGACGCAGCGCCGCCACCGCCCCGGTGATGTGCTCCAGCTGGGCGGCCGAAAGCCGACCCAGCCCCTCCGGTCCGACCACGTGCCGCCGGAAGAGCCCCACGAACCGGTCCGCCAGCGCCGCCGCCTGGCTCTGCACGAACTCCCCGGCGTCCAGGATCTCCGCCAGCGGCACCCCCTGCCGCACCAGGGTCAGCGTCGCCTCCAGCAGCCGCCGGTTGGGGAAGGTCACCGCGTCCCCCTCGACCCGTACGTACTCCAGCGCGGCCGCCCGCCGGGTGTCCTGGGCGGTAGCGGCCGGACCGAACAGCTCCCGCAGCTCGTCCAGGGTGATGGTGACCGGCTCCTCCTGGACCCAGTCCCGAGTCATCTCCCGCTCCAGCCCGAGCAGTTGGGCGATTCCCCCGCCCTGCTCCCAGGCGTCCAGCAGCTCGCCGATGCCCTGCACGGTGTAGCCACGGCCCAGCAGGTCGTCGATCAGCCGGAGCCGCACCAGATGATCGTCGGAGTACCAGGCGATCCGGCCCTCCCGGCGGGGCGGCGGCAGCAGTCCGCGCTCCTGGTAGTAGCGCAGGTTGCGCACCTTCACCCCGGCCGCCCGGGCCACTTCCTCCCGCCGGTAGCGCGCCCCGGCGCCACCGCCGTCCACCGTCGCCTCGCTGTTCACGCGGCCGAGTGTAGGACGTACCCGCTGGTCACATAGGGCGTGCGCGAATCCGGCCGACGGGTAGGAGCGGGGGAGGGGCCTACCGGCCCGCCCGCTGCTCCCGCTGCTCACGCTTGACCGCGCGCAGCACCACGAACTTGGGCTCGCTGGCCACCACTTCGCTGTTGCCGAACAGCCGCCGCAGATGGGTGTGGTAGCCCATGTGCCGGTTGGCGACCACCCACAGCTCGCCGCCGTTCCGCAGCACCTTCCGGCTCTGCGCGAACATCCGCAGCGCGGTGGCGTCCGTGGTCGCCTGGTGCGAGTGGAACGGCGGGTTGTTCAGTACGAGGTCCACCGAGGCCGGCGGCAGGCCCGCCACCCCGTCGCCCACCAGGAACTCGGCGCGCTCCCGGCCCCGGGGCACATTGGCCTCGAAGGTGGCCCTGGCGGAGGCGACGGCCTGGTACGACTCGTCGGTGAACACCACCTCGGCGTCCGGGTCGGCGACCGCGACCGCCGTGCCCACCACACCGTTGCCGCAGCCCAGGTCCAGGACCCGTGCGCCGTCGGTGTTGGTCGGGATGCTCTGCAGGAAGAAGCGGGTGCCGATGTCCAGCCGGTCCGCGCAGAAGATCCCGGCATGGTTGACCACGGTCAGACCGGCACCGGAGCCGCCGTCCTCGTCCACCGTGTAGGTGACCGGCCAGGGGTCCACGGCCCGCGTGGGGGCGATCGCCTTGTCCGGGGTGCAGAAGATCAGCCGGGCCTTCTTGTCGGCCAGCGAGGTCCGGGTCGGCCCGATGATCTTCTCGAAGGTGCGCAGGGTGGAGGTGTGGATCTCCTTGACCATGCCGGTGCCCACCACGACGGTGTCCTTGTGCAGGTGCGGGGCCACCCGGTACAGCTGGTCCTCCAGCAGCGCCAGGCTCTTCGGCACCCGGACCAGCAGCACGTCGATCCGCTCCGGCGGCGGATCCTGCGTGGTCAGCAGCCGCAGCCGGGCGGCCGGCGTGCCCGAACGGTCCAGATTGGCCTCGGTGGCCTTGTGGGTGAGCGCGGAGTCGGTGATCTGGGCCGGCCGGTACGCGGCCAGCGCCGTCACCAGCGCCCCCCAGCGGTCCCCGAGCACGGTGATCTGCCCGGCACCGGCCAGGTCCACCGGCCCGCGGTCCCCGGTACCCGAGGCCAGATGGCGCAACAGGTACTCGTCGGCGGCGTCCCAGGCGCGCAGCTGGTCGCGCGGGTCCTGGGGGAAGCGGGTGAGCTCGTAGGAGCCGAAGGGCGTGGTCAGACGATTCATATTGGCCCCAGGCTAACCGAGCCGAAGCCTCCGGGCGCACCCGCACACCCGCGCGCCCCCAGTGCTCAGCGGCCGTCCTCCGGGAAGTCCCCGGCCATGGCCGCGGCGATCCGCAGAAACGGCCGGGCCTCCGCGTCCCGCCCCTGCCGCTCCAGGGTGCGCCCCATCATCAGCTGGGCGTACTCCTCCACCGGCCAGCGCTCCAGGATCCCGCGCAGCTCGGTCTCGGCCCGTACCAGCTGGGCCGAGTGGTAGTAGGAGCGGGCCAGCAGCAGCCGCGGTGCGAGCTGCTCGGGGGCCTCCACGGTCAGCGGCGCCAGGATCCTCGCGGCCGTCGCGTACTCCCGCGCACCGAAGAAGAGCTGTGCGCGGTCCCAGCGCTCGGCGGCCGTTCCGTGGTCGTAATAGGTCGTCGAAGCGTTCATGGCCCCTGCAACACGTGCCCTGCCCGGAACATTCCGGGTACGTACCGCCGGACCCGGGCTACGTTGTCCGCATGAGCAATCTCGATCGCCAGCCCGCTCTCTCCGCCTGCGGCGGCCGCGGCTTCGTCGTCGCCGAGCCCGTCCGCGAACTCCTCAGCCCCCGCACGGTCAAGCTCGGCGAGGCCACCGAGGTCCGCCGGCTGCTCCCGAACCTGGGCCGCCGGATGGTGGGCGCCTGGTGCTTCGTCGACCACTACGGGCCCGACGACATCGCCGACGAGCCCGGTATGCAGGTGGCCCCGCACCCGCACGCCGGACTGCAGACGGTCAGCTGGCTGCACCAGGGCGAGGTGCTGCACCGCGACAGCGTCGGCAGCCTGCAGACGGTCCGCCCGCGCGAGCTCGGCCTGATGACCTCCGGGCGCGGCATCAGCCACTCCGAGGAGAGTCCCCGGCCGCACGCCCGCTTCCTGCACGGCGCCCAGCTGTGGGTGGCCCTCCCGGACGCCCACCGGAACGTCGACCCCCACTTCCAGCACCACGCGGACCTCCCGCAGGTCACCGCCCCCGGCCTGACGGCCACGGTGATCCTGGGCACCCTGGACACGGCCACCTCGCCCGGAACCGCGTACACCCCCATCGTCGGCGCCGACCTCACCCTCGCCGCCGGCACCGAGACCCGCCTCCCCCTGGACCCCGACTTCGAGTACGCGGTCCTGTCCATGTCGGGCGAAGCCCACGTGGACGGCGTCCCGGTCCTCCCCGGCTCCATGCTCTACCTCGGCTGCGGCCGCACCGAACTCCCCCTCCGCGCCGCCTCCGACGCCGGCCTGATGCTCCTGGGCGGCGAGCCCTTCGAGGAGGAGATCGTCATGTTCTGGAACTGGATCGGACGGTCCCACGATGATATCGCGCAGGCCCGAGAAGACTGGATGAACGGCTCCCGCTTCGGTGAGGTCAAGGGCTACGACGGTCCTCCGATTCCGTCTCCCGAACTGCCGCCAACTCACCTGAAGCCCCGGGGAAGAGTGCGCTGAACTGGGTATATCTGGTGGCGAGGGGTTCACGCGGCGGGCGCGAACCCCCTTCCGCTTCTTTGTGGCGCGTGGTGTGGGATTCAGTGGGCGGAGGCGGTTTCTGATCTTGCTGTCGAGTCTCATGTGCGACAGGGTGTGGTCGGGTCTAGTCGGATGAATGCTGACCCTTTGCTGACTTTACTGACGAGTAGTCAGATTTATTGCAGCGGAATCCTGGCGCACTGCTTGGTACGCGAACCTCACGTCGAGAGGTTTGCCGGTGGTTACTTCGGGGTGCGGGAGCGACCCGCCGAGGGCTCGGTTCCGGTCCCCCGACCCGCCGTCGATCGGTCAGTGCGACCCGCGCGTCAGTTTGTGGACAGCCCACAAGAGGTGTGTCGACGTTGCCATCTCTTGCTCCTTCGCCCACCGGTCGGCGCGGAAGCTATAGCTGCTGGCGCGGGCGGAGCGCACCACGAAGGCGCAGTCGTTCGGCTGTGGGAAGACCACCTGCGCGGACCGTTCCCCGACAGCTTGAGTGGCGTGGACCTCGCCGGAGTGGACGTGGTTGTTCAGAGATGGACGAGGCCGAGTTCCGGGTCGAGGTGAAGGCGGTGTCGGCCGGCCTGGTAGGGCCGGGGGGTGCCGTTCTGGGTGGGGTGGGGGAGGAGTCGGAGGTCGCGGGCGATGGGGGTGCTCTCCCATTCGACGGGTGTCTGGGTTTGGGGGTCGTCGGAGGGGAGGTAGGCGCCGGGGCAGGCGACGGTGAGTCGGACGAGCGCTGCGACGGTGTCACGGTCGAGCTCGGCCCGGCCCGGCTTGGGGATCGGGACAGCGGTGGTGCACGCGGGGTCGGTGTATCTGCGGCCGTCGGGGGTGACGTAGATCGGCAGGACGCGGAGGCTGTCGGCTCCTAGGCGCGTGACGAGGTCGTCTTCGTCGCCGTCGTAGGTGGTGAGCGGATACAGGTCGGTGACCGCGTGAGGGCTGGGGATGCTGCGGGCGTGGCCGGAGGCGGTGTCGGCGGCTTCCCGGGCGGCACGGTGCCGATCGTCGGCGAGGGCCTGGTCTGCGAGCTCGTTCAGGTCGACGTAGACGGTCTCGATCATGGCAGCGACGTCCTCGGGGACGGCGACGGGGCCGTGGTGGCTGCTGAGGAGATCGCGGGTGCGGCGTAGCAGGGAGGCGTCGTAGACAGTGCCCCACTGGGGAGGCGGTAGCTGTCCCTTGGGGGTGAGCACAGCGAGGTGGGGAGTGGGGGCCCAGGACGGACGTGAACCACGGTTACCGAGTTCGTGGCGGTGCCCGCGGCCGGCACGCTGGAGCAGCTGGGCGAGTGGGGCCAGGTCGGTGATGACGAGATCGGCGTCGATGTCGAGGGACTGCTCGGCGAGCTGAGTGGCGACGACGATGATCGGAGTTGTCGGGCGCAGGGCCTTCTTGCCGAGGGTGTCCAGGAGTTCGCGGGTGATCTGCTCGCGCTGCCAGACGGGCATGCGGGCGTGAAGGAGTAGAACGCGGGGGCGGCGGCTTCCCGCGCGGGCGATGAGCTGCTGGTAGGTGGCCTGGGCGTCGGGCACGGTGTTGCAGACGACCAGTACTGTGCCGGCATCGGCTTCCTGGTCGTAGCAGGGGTCGAGAAGGGAGTTGAGGTTCGCGGCCCGTGCGTTGGTGTGAGCGGTGTTGTGGCTGTGGTTGCCGTGGATGAGGGTGACGGTGAGCTTTCGGGCGCGGGTGGTCGGCAAGATCGCGGATGCGGTCACCGTGCCGGTGGTGGCATCCGCGTACGCCCAGCCTGGGTAGGCGGGCGTGACGGTGGTGGGGTCCGTATGACCGGCGCCGGAGCGGTAGGCGTCGACGAGGCGACGGGCCAAGGAGCCGGAGAGGGTCGCGGACAGGAGGATCACCGGAGCACCGAGATGGCCCAGCCACTCCAGCAACCGCACGGTAAGGGCGTGCCCGTACGCGTCGTAGGCGTGGGCTTCGTCGATGACGATCGTCTTGCCCGACAGGGCGAGCCAGCGCATCGCGTTGTACCGGACGGGCAAGGCGGCGAGCGCGCCCTGGTCCCAGGTGACGACGGCGACAGGGGCGAAGAGGGGCCGATGGCGCCCGCGGATCCAGTCGCCCGCGAACGTGGACGTGCACCCGTCGCCCAAGACCTCTCCACCGTCGTTGTAGTCAGGGTTCAACCAGGCCATCGAGTGCACGAGCGTGACCGGGGTGTCGGCCAGGGTCTGCGCGGAGGTGTAATCCCGAACGCGCTCCCACATGGCATTCGTGGTGGCCATCGTCGGTAGCAGCAGTCCGACACCGGTCCGGCCCGCGGCAGCGCCCATGATCCGTGCCCCGAACAACGCCGACTCGGTCTTGCCATCGCCGGTCGGCGCAGTCACCAGAAGTAGACCGGAGCCGGCCACCAGCCCCGGGAGCCGGTCGGCGAGGTCTGCCTGCAGGGGGTGCGGTCGGGTGATCCCCGGGAACACGTCGGAGAAGGTCTTCGCAGGCTTCCAAGCCGCTACGCCGAGCTGCGCCCGGATGATCGCGTTAGGGGCGTGCTTCATGGCGCGGGCGTGGTGGTCCAGCCAGTTCTCGTCGCCGGCCGCGAACCACTCCCTCCCGCGGGGGAGGACCCACTTCTTCTGGGAGGCGAGCCAGTCCGCCAGGACGATGAGTCCGGTCGCGAGAACGGCGGTACCGGGTGGAGCGACGCGGGAGGGGGCGATCGGGTGGCCGCATGCCTGGTGCAGGAGTGCGACGAGTGCTTGCCGTTGAACCGGCCATCCTGGTGCGGTCCCGATTCTCGGCTCGGTCCGACCAGGGTTGGTCATGGTGGCCCGGTCCAGCGCGGGCCCGTATACACCGTGGTGGCCGCCGAGGATCTGCGCGACCTGATGGGCGACGGACCGCGCCGGCCGTGATGTCGCGTCGTACCCGTATGGCGCCAGCAGTTGGGGGACGACGAGGTGAGAGACTCTTTCGTGCCTGATGGCGTCCTCGTACATCCATCCATGTGGCGCGGCGAATTCGGCCTCGTCGAGGAGACTGGGGCAGGGCCCGGCCGGCAGGCCGGCGAAGGATGGCGAACACTTCCCGATGTCATGAAGCCCAGCCCAAAAGCTGAGCAAGTCGCGCATCTGGCCAACGGTGACGCCGAATCCTTCGGCCACCTGCTCCTTCTGCCCGGCGCTGACGAATGCGTCCCACAACGCGCCGGCCATCGCGGCTGTGTCGAGCAGGTGACAGGCCAGCGGATATGGCCAAGGCAACCCATGCGCCTTGCCCCACACCCGTGAATCGATCCATTCAGGCATCAGTAGGTCCTCATTCTCAGCGTGCTCGATTGCGCCTGTATGTGTAGGCGGGCCGCAACCGGAACTGGCAGATGGGCTAGCTGCAGACTCCCGCGTGTGCAGGGTGGACGGGATGCCGAGGGCGGTCAGCAGCGCGGACGCCGGTCAACTCCCGCGCGTGCAGGTCAGGGGCGCCGGGGTGATGCCGACCCTTCTTGATCGGCGACGGACTCCCACGCGTGCAGGTCGGACGCCAGTTGCTCGGTGACTTTGCGCTTGCCCAGCGGTCGACTCCCGCGCGTGCAGGTCGGACGGCGACCGCATCCAGAAGGTCATGCTGCCCGGCGGTCGACTCCTGCGCGTGCAGGTCGGACGGCTGATTGAGGCTCGCCGGCCGAAGGGCTACGGTGGACTCCCGCGCGTGCAGGTGGGACTCGACCTGGCCCGGAATGGTGACCGCGAGGACCGGTGGACTTCCGCGCGTGCAGGTCGGGCTACTCATTCATCGTGTCCAGCAAGTCGCCCGCCGGTGGACTCCCGCGCGTGTGCAGATCGGACTGGATGATCGGCATCCTGCACGTGGCCGCGTGGCCGCGTGGCCGCGTTCGGTGGGCTCCCGCGCGTGCAGGCCGGACGTGAACACCTTGGGCCCAGCGCCGTCGCCGCGCGGTTGATGCCCGCGCGTGCAGGTCGGACGGAGGCGACGACGAGCCCGGGCGTGTCTGGTTCGGTGGACTCCCGCGCGTGCAGAGGTTGGACGCCGCCGGGATTGCCGCGGCCCTCAGCGGCGATGGACTCCCGCGCGTGCAAGTCGGGCGTTCGCTGGCGCGGCGAACAGCCCTCCGTCGTCGGTCGACTCCCGCACGTGCAGGTTGGACCTGCCGGAATCCGGCGGCGGTGGACTCCCACGCGTGCAGGCCGGCCCCCGCGAGCGCAGGCTCTCACACAGGGGGCGACGGTCGGCAGACCAGTGGATGGAATGATGAGACTCCTGCGTTTGCGGGTCGGTTCCACTGCCGTAGACCTTCCAGAACCCGGCTCCCGACAGACTCCCGCACCTGCGGGTCGGAGAGAACGGCTACCACGCACCGGACGATCACCGTGGGCGGACTCCTGGGCGTGCAAGACGGACTCGGCGACGAACGCGCAAGACATGGGGCAAGCCGGTCGACTCCCGCGTGTGCAGGTCGGACTGGCTCGGCCCCGGCCAGGTCGGCGTCAACCACGGTCGACTCCCGCGCGTGCAGGTCGGACAGGTGTGGCAGTCCACGGGCGTTACAGCCCCTCGGTCGACTCCCGCGCGTGCAGGTCGGACTCCGCCGTCGGCCCGGGCTCGTCGTCGCTCACCGGTCGACTCCCGCGCGTGCAGGTCGGACAACCCGGCTACGGCTCACGGCGGGACGAACGGCGGTCGACTCCCGCGCGTGCAGGTCGGACGCCCTGACCGCGACCGAGCTGCGGATGCGCGGCGGTCGACTCCCGCGCGTGCAGGTTGGACCCCAAGGGCGAAAGGGGCCTGGCAGCCGATGTCGGTCGACTCCCGCGCGTGCAGGTCGGACGGGTGGTCGGGGTCGGCCCCGACGTACGGCGACGGTTGACTCCCGCGCGTGCAGGTCGGACACCTCTTTACGGAGCTCCACCGCGGCGGCGATCGGTCGACTCCCGCGCGTGCAGGTCGGACCGGTCACGGCGATGTCCGAAGGTCTGGAATGCCGGTCGACTCCCGCGCGTGCAGGTCGGACGGCTCCCCGCAGGTGATTGGGTAGACCTCGCACGGTCGACTCCTGCGCATGCAGGTCGGACTTCGGACGGTCCGGCCAGCCGTTTCGCACCCGGGTCGACTCCCGCGCGTGCAGGTCGGACCTGTGGGAGAAGGTCATCGGGCCGACGTTCCGGGGTCGACTCCCGCGCGCGCAGGTCGGATGTGAAGATCTCTGCGAAGCTCGCGCTGATCTCCGGTCGACTCCCGCGCGTGCAGGTCGGACGAGCACCCCACGACCCGGTTCGAGGACGTCGACGGTCGACTCCCACGTGTGCAGGTCGGACGCCGGCACCGACGTGGTCACCGACCTGCTCATCGGTCGACTCCCGCGCGTGCAGGTCGGACCCCGGTCGAGGGTGACGTTCATGTCAGCTCGCCGGATCGACTCCCGCGCGTGCAGGTCGGACGGTCCGCCGACATCGGCCTCACTGCCGACGGACGGTCGACTCCCCCGCGTGCAGGCCGGACTCGATGCCACCGCAGGGGTGATGCCCAGAGCGTCGGTCCACTCTGGCGACTTCGGCGAGCGCGCTACCTGGACCGATCGTTTCCCGCGTGTGCAGGTCAGACGGCGTAGAGCGTGGCCATCGACCCGCCCTCGCCGGTGGACTCCAGCGCGTGCAGGTCGGACAGGCGGTTGAAAACTCCGCCTCCGGGCTCCGGCGGTCGACTCCTGCGCGTGCAGTTCGGACCCCACGGTGGCTCCATCCGGGCGCAGTTGCGGGCTGGACGCCCTGTCGTGAATGTTCGTGCCGGTGCCCATCGGTCGACTCCCGCACGTGCGGGCTGGACGGCGCCAACGAGGCACAGGCGATGTGCGAGCCGGGTCGACTCCCGCGCGTGCGGGCTGGACGGTCGGTGTCGGCGGTCATGGGGCGGTCGGCAGGGTTGACTCCCGAGCGTGCAGGTCGGGCGAGGTCAGGCCGCGGACTTCCTTCTCCTGGCTCGGTTGACTCCCGCGCGTGCAGGCCGGACCCGCATCCCAACACTGGCCAGTGGCTTGCAAGCGGTCGACTCCCGCATATGCAGGTCGGACGATACAGGCGATCACGATGTGGAGGGCGCCCAGCGGTGGACGTCCGTGCTTGCAAGTCGAACGCAGCAACCGGACCCATCTCGATCTCACCCGACGGTGGACTCCCGCGCGTGCAGGCCGGACACCGCGGCCGCCGTCATCCTGCCGCTGAGCGGCGGTCGACTCCCGCGCATGCAGGCCGGACAGTATCCGCCGACTCGTCGTCCTGGCCATCGGCGGTCGACTCCCGCGCGTGCAGGCCGGACCCCTCCGCGCTTCCGGCGGCCGCCACCGTGATCGGTCGACTCCCGCGCGTGCAGGCCGGACGGCTATGTGTCCGTAGTCCCCGAAGTGCAGGGCGGTCGACTCCCGCGCGTGCAGGCCGGACCAAGGGCGGTTTGGGTCGCCCTGGGCCTCGGATGGTCGACTCCCGCGCGTGCAGGCCGGACAAGCGGATCATCATGGCCGGCTACACCAGCTACGGTCGACTCCCGCGCGTGCAGGCCGGACGTCCCCCGGCACCCCGGGCGATCGGCGGAGCCCGGTCGACTCCCGCGCGTGCAGGCCGGACCCTTTGTGAAGTGCGGCATTGTATGGGCTTTGCTGTTTCTTTGTCAGGGTGCGGTGGTGGGGTTTCGGGAGAGTGGTGGCTCGGGGTGGGGTCTCGGCCGGGGGTTCAGGCTCCGGTGAGGGGTGCGATGGAGAGGAGGCCGGCGCCGTAGGCGCGGTCTCGGCCTAGTCCGGTGAGGATTGCTGTGCGGAGGTGGTCCGGGTCCGCGATGATGGCGTTGCCCTAGAAGCGGGGTGGGTTTGGCTGTTACACAGAGGGTGACATCGCCAGACCAGTCGTGGAGATGTCGAGACTCCCGCGTTTGCGGGTCGGTTCCACTGCCGTAGACCTTCCAGAACCCGGCGCCCGACGGACTCCCGCACAGGTGTAGGTCGTACGTGCGGCAGACGAGCAGGAGCCGCCCGTCATCCGGTCGACTCCCGCGCGTGCAGGTCGGACGCGCCGCCCTGCTGGTAGCGGGGCTCCTTGGCCAGTTGACTCCCGCGTGTGCAGGTCGGACCCGTCCCGTGCCGACGCCGCGGCGGCGTCGGTCGGTCGACTCCCGCGCGTGCAGGTCGGCCCAGCCCACGAGTGCCCCGATGGCCGGTGCGAGCGGTCGACTCCCGCGCGTGCAGGTAGGGCCGTTTGAGCGGGCGGTGGCCCTCCCGCCAGGACGGTCGACCCCCGCGCCTACAGGTCGGACAGGAGTCCGCCGAGCAGGCTCTTCTTGTCGTCCGGTCGACTCCCGCGCGTGCAGGCCGGACCACAGCGCGACGCCGGCCAGGCCCGTGGTCAGCGGTCGACTCCCGCGCGTGCAGGCCGGACGAGGGTCTGCCGATCCACGCGGCCGGCTCTCACGGTCGACTCCCGCGCGTGCAGGCCGGACGGGGCCCCGTTCTCGCAGTCCAGGGTGAGGACCGGTCGACTCCCGCGCTTGCAGGCCGGACCCGACCGTCGACCACAACACGGGCGCCGAGTACGGTCGACTCCCGCGCGTGCAGGCCGGACGACTGCGGCCGCACCCCCGTCCGGTTGTCGGTCGGTCGACTCCCGCGCGTGCAGGCCGGACAGGTGGCCGGGGGCGAGGTAGTAGGCGTACGTCGGTCGACTCCCGCGCGTGCAGGCCGGACGAACATCTCGCAGGCCTGCGATCCGTTGATGACGGTCGACTCCCGCGCGTGCAGGCCGGACCCTTTGTGACGTGCGGCGTTGTGTGGGCTTTGCTGTTTCTTTATCAAGGTGCCGTGGTGAGGATTTCGGGAGAGTGACGCCAGGGGGGCTCGGCCGGGGGTTCAGGCTCCGGTGAGGGGCGCGATGGAGAGGAGGCCGGCGCCGTAGGCGCGGTCTCGGCCTAGTCCGGTGAGGATTGCTGTGCGGAGGTGGTCCGGGTCGGTGATGGTGGCGTTGCCTTCGAAGCGGGTGGGTTTGGCGTTGATGCGGAGTCGGCGGTCGGGGTGGTTGGGGTCGGTCTTGTGGCCTTGGACGGTGGTGAGTTGGCCGGCTGCGAGTTGGGTGGGGTTGATGGACAGCCCGGCGGTGGTGGCCTTGCGGGTCCACCAGGTGATGGCGTCCTCGCCGAAGACCGGGATGCGGGTGCCGCGTCGGCGGCGGCCGTTGTCGTCCAGGTTGTCGGTGGGGCTGGGGATGGAGCGGGTCGGGTGGGCGTCGAGGCGGTAGCGGACGCGCCGGCCGGGGGAGAGCCAGTCGAGGAGGCGGGTGAGGTCGCGTTCGTCGGTGGCTGAGGCGTAGCCGACGGGGAGCGCGTCGAGGTCGAGGGGGTTGGTGGACTGGATGAGGAGGGTGTGGCCGCGGGCGGTGCGTTCGAGGCGGTAGAGGATGCCGGCGGCGGATCGGGTCTTCGCGGATCCGAGTCGGTCGGGGACCAGGGCGAGGATCCGGGAGTGGAGGGACTGGACGTTGCGCAGGTCGCGGGCGACGTCGTGGCTGCGCGGTGCGAGTTGGATGCGGGTGAGGTGGGCGGTGAGTGTGGTCGTCATGGCTGGTCTCCTGCGGGAGCGCCCGCGAGTGCGGGCCTGGGTTGAGGTTCAGGCGGCGATGGGCCGCTGCTGGGTGAGGGCGGTGAGGTAGCGGGTTCCGTAGCCGGCGCACAGGTCGCTGGGGAGGGTGCGGAGGGTCTCCCAGACGGGTCTGCTGGTGAAGTGGCGGGTGGGGCCGGGGAGGGGGACGTCCTGGATGTGGCGGGTCGGAGGGCGGTCGGGGTCGCCGGTGGGTGCTTGTTCGGAGAGGAACTGGATGTCGACGGTGTCGTCGGTGCGTGGGGCGGGCCGGTGGAGGGGGATGCGGTCGAGTTCGGCGACGGGGTCGTCTGCCCGTCCCAGGAGGATGGGGATGCTGGGCGGGCAGGATCGGCGGCCGAGGTAGGGCGGGAAGACGGGGCGGGCGAGCGCTGTGCTCACGGCTTGGACGAGGCAGGGGGGTCCGGTGACGGAGACGGTGAACGCGGCATCGGCGAGGTAGTAGTCCTCGAAGAGGAGGGCCTCGCCTCGTCGGGAGCCGTCTGCGGTCAGGACAGTGCGGTGCTTGGGGTAGCCTCCGCCGACCGTGTGCCAGTCGCGGATTAATTTGCCCGGCCGGTCGACGCGGATGGTGAAGCCGAGAGCGTCAAGGTCCGTGGTGTCTGCCTGGCGGGGTCGTCCCTGGGCGGCGGCGACAATGCCGATGAGGGCGGAGCGGGTGGGGTGGGGGAGGGTTCCACGGACGCGTCCGCCTTGATGGCTGCCGTAGAAGTGGAGCGGTCCGGTCAGGTGCAGGACGACGCCGGCGGTCACTGGGTCTCCAGGGCGGCGAATGCGGCGTCGGCGACGGTGGTGACGAGCTCGGCCAGGGCGGGGATGCGGGGGCCGAGACCGGAGAGGCTACCGCCCTTCGTGCCGGTTCCGGCATGGCCGGTGGCCTTGAGATGGGTGGTGCCGAGGAAGGTGTTGATGGCTGTGGCGTGGGCGTCGAGTGCGGCGATGCTGGGGGCCGTATAGCCGGAGCCGTCCGATTCCGCGATCGGGGCCTCGAAGGCGTCGGCCAGGGAGACGGGCTGGTCGGTGCGGACGGTGTAGTAGACGAGCGCGGGTGCGGTGAACGGCGCGGTGGAGTTCTTCTTGGCCTGGGGGACGTTCACTGCGAACTGCTGGAGGAAGGCTGGGACCAGCGTTCGGGCGGCTTCGAGGTCCTCGTCGAGGTTGCGGAGCAGCTCGGTGAGGTTGATCGAGGCGTATTTGTAGAACGTGCCGCTGGTGTGGGCGAAGTTGCCCATGTGGGCGGAGCCGTTGTCCCCGCCGGGGACGTCATCGACCGCAGTGAAGAAGTCCGTTTGTTCCGCATTTGTGTGAGTGGTTAGGGCGTGGGCGACGGAGACGGCACCGAAGACCGTGACTTCGGGGGTATTGGCGAGCATCCGGCCGAACGCGGCGATCGAGGCGTTGCGGTCGGCCAATACCTTACGGACCTCGGCTTGGACGGCCTTGAACTCCTTGGCGGTCTCCGGTGCGAGTTTGGGGGCCTTGGTCTTGCTGCCGGGCTTGTCGGCGGCGGCTACGGCTTCCTGGTGGGCGGCGACGCGGGCGATGAGCGCCCTGTCCTGTTCCACGAGGTCGGCCAGTGCGGTGATACCTGAGGCGGGCAGGAGCAGCATGATGCTCGTCATGCCGTCGTCGGCGATGGTGAGACCCTTGACTCCGGCGGCCAAGGCGACCGCCTGGCCGGCCTTTTCGGCCTCGCCTGGGTCCCACCCCCGTTCCCTGAGAGCGGCGGCTACCTGGGCGGGGACGCGGCGTGTGCGCAGGGCCCGGTCGCCGAGGATCTCCTCGACGCTGTGGCGGACACCGCGCTTGCTGCACTGGGAGGAGATGCGGGAGCGTTCAGTGCCTCCGAAGACTGTGGACTTGGGGCTGTTGAGGTCGTCGCGGTTCAGGTTGGACATCGGGTGGGAGTGCAGGACATGGGCGCACACGAAGACGGTCACGGCTGGGACTCCTCGGTTTCGGCGTTGTGGGTGGGGCTGTAGTAGGTGCGCATCCAGGCACGGGCGATGTCGTTGCGGTAGAGGGTCCAGCGGTCGACGTCGTTGACCAGGTGCGGCCAGGACACGGCGATGCCTTCGGAGGCGAGCCGGTCGACGAGGGGGCGCAGGTAGCGCAGGAGGCCTTGGAGGGTGTTCTGCCGGGCGAGGAGCTGAAGGCGGTCGCTGGCGGTGGCGTCGTTGAGGATGCCGCGACGGACGGCCTCGGCGAGGCTGGCGCCGAAGTTGTGGAGGCCCGGGTCGTAGGTACTGGCAGGGCTCCCGCCCTTCTTCAGGCGCGGGTTGTCGGCCTGAGCTGCGTACATCGCCGCGACCGAGAGGTAGGCGGTCTCGGTTCGGGCGTTCTGGCGTGGGACGAAGCCGATCAAGTGCGGCATCATCCGCCACGGTTCGGCGAGTCCGGACGGAGTTCTGCCCGTGCGAAGGTCGGATCGTCCGCCGGGGGTCCGGCAGACCTTGGCTACGCGGTCCATGAAGCGGATCGAGTACCGGAGCCATTCGGGCGGGCCGGGTGGTGGGGTCTCCGCGTCGTGGGTGGTGCCGGCCACGAAGCCTCCTTTCGGTGATGTCTGGTCCCCCGGGCGTGGGTGTGCCGTCACACCGGAGCGGGGTGGGTCCAGGGCGGTGGGTGCACGCGGCGAGGGGCGAAGGCTATTTCGCTGCTTTCGCGCGCGGCGTCGCGGTCCGTTCGGTGAGCTTGGCCCGGGCCTTCGCGACAGCCTCCATGCCGCGCACGGTGGTGTTCATGGCGGTGGTCGCCGCGTCGAACACGGTGAGTGCGACCTGTCTGAGCGCGGGTCGGCGGGAGGTGTCCTCGACGGAGCGCCAGAACTCGCTCTCGGCGCGGACGTAGAACTCCGTCACGGCGGGTCCGACGAGTGCGGCGCGTTCGTCGGGCTTGCGGCCGGTGTTCACGGAGTACCAGGCCGAGGCGAGGGCTCTTGCGAGGTCGCCGGCCGTGGCTTCGGTGCGGGCGCGCAGCGTGGATACCGCGGCGGCGCCGTCGGGGTCGCGTTCCTCCAGGAAGCGGAGGACAGGTGGGGTGGTGGCTGTGTACCAGCCGGTGTTCTTGTCCTGCTTCTCCTGGTGCCAGCCGACGGCCCGGACACCGAGGGAGGAGAGGACTTCGGGAGGGAGCTCGGAGATCGAGTCGAAGATCAGGGGGCGGCGGACGGTGACCTTGCTGCCAGGGCGGTGCTTGAGAAGGAGTGCGTCGAGATCACGGAAGACGGCACGGTTGCGATCGGCGCGCAGGGGGCCGCCCTTCTCTCGTTCGACGACGTAGGGGTCGACGGCGGCGGGGAGGTCCGTACTGGTGCCCCAGGCGACCCGGACGCCGGTGATCTGCCCGTGGGCGTCGGGTTGGACGAGGCAGGCATGGGCGGTGCGGGCTGTGAGGAGGGAGACGGGCCCGGTCGGCGGAGCGGGGTTGAGGGGGTCGGGGAGCGTGTCGGTCTCCCAGGGCGCGAGGTCGTCTCCGGGGTTGGTGGGCCAGGCAGCGGGGTGGGGTACGGAGGTGATGAGGGTGACGAAGAGGTCGCCGGAGGCGTGCGGGAAGTAGGAGATGAGGGAGCGGTAGGGACCGGCCTTGGTGATCTTCGTGGTGCGGTCGTCGTGCTTGCGGATCGCGGCGGTGCCTGAGGGGCCGAAGCCGTGCCAGGCGAGGATCCAGGCAGTTGCCTCAGCGGGGGAGAGCGGGACGTCCTGCGGTGTGTGAACGCTCCACAGCGCGTTGTTCCCGGACGGGCGCTCCATCGAGAGGCGGCCAGGAGCCGCGGGCGTGTTGCATTCGTCGGCGAGGCGCGGGTCTTGGAGGAAAGGACGCGCCGTTCCGTGGAGGGCGAGCCGGTCGGCATGCTCGTCGAGGTAGGCGCGGACGCGATCGGGGTCGAGGCGGCCGGCGGTGAGGAGGGCATCGCGGGTGTCGAGCCAGTCGTCGCCGGTGCCGGCATCGAGACCGGTGACGCGGGCGACCATGGCGGCAAGTAGGCGGCGCAGGACGGCCTCGACCGGAGGATGGGCCAGATCGAAGTCCGCTAAGAGATGGGCGCCGGCCAAGAACTGGTACAGGCTCACGGTGTGCCGGCGGCCAAGCCTCGCACCGGGCATCAAGCGGGTCAGTTCGGCGTGCTGATCGGGATTCAGGGAGGCGCGGACAATGACCGGGATCCACGGATGATCGGTAGTGGTGAATAAATCCTGCAAGGCGCATTCCCCCTGTTACTTTCGAACAAATGCTCTTCTGTCTAGCTGAGTTGATGTCATCTCAGGTGCGGTGAGAAGGATGTAAGCAGGTTGGGATTTGGCGGTGCAAGCCCGTCATACCTGATTCGGGAAACTGTCAGTGGGGGCCTGTAAGGTGCCCCGCCGCACCCCCTGAACTTGTTGTCGAGGGCTGCCGGCTGGGCCCCGAGACACCCCGCCGACTCCGGTTGCGCCTGTTCGGACTGCTTCGGGATCAGGTGCGGGAGACCGCCGGGCCGCCCCGGTCGAGGACGAAGGCGAGTGAGCGCCGTTCCGCACGGTCAGGGATGAACAGCCGAGGGCTGAGGGGCCACCGGCGTGGCACCGGCCGACTCCGCGAGCGCCGTGGGCCCCTATGCTCGGTTGCGGGCCGAGGCCAAGGAATCCTTGACGTCCTGGGCCACGCGGGGGCAGCGTCCGAGAGGTTGTTCACGACGTCCGTGTGGTTCGCCGAGGAGCCAACCCGGCCCGGGTCGACGGATTTGGGTCCGGCTACGCACGGTGAGGATCGCGGCCGGGATTGGAGGGCCCTTTGCGTGTCGGAAATAGATCTGGCTGGCTGTGTGTTGGAGGCCAATCGATACAGAGGGGGTGTCAGGCCTGAAGCTGTTCAAAACGAAAAGCGGCGTGACCGAGGTCATGCCGCGCCTAGCCGAGATCGAGGCTGATGTGCAGGACCTCGTCGAGGCGCACATGCAGACGATGCTCGGCGTCCGATTCCTGGCGAGCGAATACAGCACCGGACCGGTTCACGGTGGCCGGATCGACTCGTTGGGCATCGACGAGAATGGCGCACCGGTGATCGTCGAGTACAAGCGCGGCACCGATGCAGGTGTGATCAATCAGGGCCTGTTCTACATGGCCTGGCTGCTCGACCACCGGGAAAGCTTCCGGCACCTAGTCCACGACCGGCTCGGGGTTCACGCTGCGGACGAGGTGCTTTGGAGCGCACCGAGGCTGATCTGCGTGGCTGGCGACTTCACGCGCTACGACATGCACGCCGTCCGCGAGCACCGGCACGCCATCGACCTGGTCCGCTACAGGTACTTCGGCAGCGAGCACGTCGGCCTTGAGACGGTTGCTTCCTTCCCTGGTCATGCGGCGTCGCCGAAGGTTGGGAGGCGGAGTCGAGGTACTGCTCTGGCGCAGCGAACCGTCACGCCGGCAGGGGCCATGGTGGAGTTGGCTGCGGCGGTCGACGAGGCGCTCCTTGGGCTCGGCGAAGACCTCACCAAGGTCACGAACCGGACCTACACCGCTTACAGACGCATGCAAAACTATGCCTGTCTGGTTCCGCCGAAGAAGGCCAAACTGCTGGTCTACCTGAAGGCCGATCCTGCGACGGTCGACCTCGTGCACGGTTTCGCGCGGGACGTGACTGGGCTAGGCCACCACGGAACTGGCGACCTGGAGTTGACGCTCCAGTCCGAACGTGACCTGGAGCGCGCGGCCGACTACTTCCGGCAGAGCTATGCGCTGGCGTGAAGCAAGCGTCGGAGCCCCGCGGCCCGTGTGGCGGGAACCTGGAGGGGACTGATCAGTAGGTTCGTGGGGGTACCTATCGACGACTTGGGCATGGGTGGCGGTGGATATTCAATGATCCGGTGGTTCCCCAGTTTGGCTGACCGGTGATTCGCCGCCGACCTTTGCCGCCATCTCTAGCCTTTGAGCGGCTGGTCCGTGCAGGTCCGGTGTTGGCCGGCGGGGGCGGCGTGCTCGCCGCCGGCTGTACTGGGGCTGATTCCAGGCCCGGGCCTGCGGCGCGCCGATTGACTCCTAACGTTCTGGACTTGTGGACCGCTGGCTGATCAGCGTCTTGATACGGGCGAGCATCCACCGCTGGTCCGGCCGGCCGTGAGCGACCGGGTCCTTGGTCAACTCCCCTTCGAGCACCGCGGACAGTCACGCGTTCGGCTTTGGGCGGGACGCGGGGCCGCGGGAACGGCCCGCATCATGGCCGGCCTCCCGCCGGGACCGCCGCTGGACCGACCGGATGTCTGCGGGCTCCTCGACGGCATCACATGCGCATGATCGCCATCGAGGCGAGAGCACCCGCCGCCCACGCGAGGAGGAAGCGCTGCTCCCTGCTGAGGCCGTGCGCTTCGGCCCACCGCTTCGCCAGGACGCGAACGATCAATCCGGTCATGGCCGCTACCTGATTCTTGGACATGGTCAAGCCCTTCCGAGGGGGAGGTGCAGCACCCCAGTTGGCGCCGCGTCCTCACAGAAGCAGCGCAAACCCGCTGGTGACAACGGGGGTAGACCCGTTTGCAAGTTAGAGCGGCTCGGGACGGGAGTACTCGGCTCGCCCAGCGCGCCGCGGGCCCCTACGCTGCTCGGCATGGAAGTTGAACCTCAGGTCCTGCAGCGCGACGACCTCCTTCGCGCCGCCACGACCGCCGGCTTCAGCACGATGACCGAGAGGAAGCTGGAGGACCTCCGCAGCAGCGGCCTGATGCCCCGCCCTGTACGGATCGCGAACGACGGCCGCCGCCCGGTCTGGATCTATCCGCCAGGCAGCGACCGCCAGATGGTCCGACTTCTGCGCTGGCGCGAGCGCACCGTGGACATGGACGTGCTGCGCGTCGTGCTGTGGGTCGAGGGCTTCCCCGTTGCCCTGGGTGCAGTCCGTGCCTCCGCGGCCGTCCTGCTGAACGGCCTGGCACGCGAGGTGGAGCACGCACTTCGGGCCGAGGCATCCCGCCAGGGCCGCGACCCCGCCGGCGATCAGGACGCGGTCGTGGGTGCTGTCGCCGCGACCATGGCCGCGAAGCGTGGCAAGGACGCTCTGCCCCGCCCGATCCGGGTCCCCGCCGGCGACCGGGCAACCGCTGTCGCGCACCTGTTGCAGATCTTCGTCCTCGGCACGCAGCCGGCCGTGACGGAAGCCGAGGCGAGGACCATCGAGGCGGTCCTCGGCGTCTCGCCGGGTAGACGGCAGAGGGTGGAAGGCGCTGAGCCGTGGTTGACCGGCCCGGCGAACCTCATCGTCGATGCTGCCGACTTCGTCTCCCTGCCGCGGATGACCGAAGCGTTCGCCGAAGCCTCCGATGCCGAATGGGAGGAAGCCCGCTCGGTGGCCGCAGCGCTCTTCCTCCAGCTCCCCCTTGTCACCCGGGCGCTCGCAGCCCAGACCGGCAAGGAGAACCCTGCTGGCCTTGGCGCCTGCACAGCTCTCGACAGCGAACCGCTCTTCGCCGTCCTTATGGTCGGCTTCGCTCTGGGAGCCCACCGAGCCGGCTGGTCCGACAAGCTCCAGGAGCTGACCGATTCCCTCGCGCCATGGTCCGGCCTCATCGACGAGATGAAGCAGGTGCTCGACATGCCATGGAAGACGCTCGACCACAACCTCGCCGGCCACGGAACCGAAGCGCACGCGCGCACCGAGAGGATCGTCCAGGCCCTCCTGGACCACGACCTGGACCCCGGCCCCAGACCTGACCGGTAGGGCGAGAAGCGGCGCGAAAGGCGGATCGTAGGGTTCTCCTATGAGTACGGTGCGCGCCCGTGTGTGGCGCTTCACGATCGAGCAGGGGAAGGCCGGCGCTGAAGCGGTCCAGGCCGTGGAGATCGGGCAGGGCCCACTGCCGGTCTCCCTGGCCTCCCTGGTCAACGTCAACGCCCTCGCGTGCGACCTTCGCAAGACGGTCGACCAGCGCGTGCGCGATCACGAGATCAGCCTGCTCCTCAGCTACATCCTTGGCGACCAGGGCAAGGGACCACTCGGAGTCGAGTGTTCCGCTCTCGACTCCAGCGCCGGCCACATCCAGCGCTTCGTCAGCGAGTGCACCGGGCTCGGCGTGATGAGCGCCGCCAGTGAGGTCCTCTTCGACTGGAGCCACACGACCGGCGGCCTCAACAGCTTCGACCGGCTGCCGGGAAAGCTCCGCAGGGTCTACGCGAAGACCGGCGTGCGGCCGGATCTTCTGTACGACCTGGCTGCCGGACCGGTCGC
Source organism: Streptomyces sp. NPDC033845 (assembly GCF_055576225.1). Lineage (NCBI taxonomy): Bacteria > Bacillati > Actinomycetota > Actinomycetes > Kitasatosporales > Streptomycetaceae > Streptomyces > Streptomyces sp. NPDC033845. The sequence goes on from NZ_JBVIRI010000004.1 coordinate 500,956, forward strand.
GGGCGAAGCACGGGGGCGACGACGGCGGGCCAAGCAGATGTTCCCGGCGGGCAAGGGCACCCCGGAGCAGAGGAAGCGCCTGGAGAAGCTCGCGCAGTGGTCCGTCGACCATGGCGATCACGCCTACTTCATGAGCTGGGTCTGGCTCGGCCCGGGCGGCGTCTACGTCGACATCTTCCTCCCCGACCACTCCGCCGCCCTGAAGGGCCTCAAGACCGGATGGATCGAGGAACCCGGCAACCCGCTCAACCCGTGGCAGTTCCGCGTGCCGCCCCCTGGCCGCCGCCGCGTAGTGGATCCAGTCCCAGACCAGGACTCTGCAGTGCCGTCTCCACTGGTGGTAGCGCTCCCCGAGGTCAGTGGTGAGGCATCCATCAGAGAGGCGATTCGCCGGGTGGGCCCTGCGGCCGAAGAAGCGATGGACCGGGCCTTCGAGCGGGAGGAGAACCAGCTCGGCACGCTCGCCGGCGTGCCCGTCCGGGGACGATGGATCCGCGGCGACGCCCTGGGCGAGGCACGGCACGAGGTGCTGCTCGGAGTCCTGGGTGAGCGCGTCGAGCTGGATCGCCGTGCCCAGCGCGAGCGGCTGGCCAGCCTGACCGGGGATCGGCTCGACACGTTCCTCGACGGCCGTCTGCTCACAGCCGTTCGCCCGGTCGAAGGCCCCCGACCGGCATGGGACCGAATCAGCGCCGAACTGTTGGAGCTGTCCTGAGATCTGGCTGTACGAAGCGTCAGAAGGCGACTCCGTTCGGAGTGGAGTCGCGAGCGCGGATCCGGGGGCTGGTGAGGCCGCGCAACCTGATGGAGTTCGGCAGCCACAGGAGGCCCAAGTCCGTGAGCCCCCCGCCCTTGCAGAAGGTCCGGTTCCAGTTGCGTGTGCCCTCGGCGGCGAGGGTCGGCATCAAGGCAGGGTCGAGCCGGGAGGGAGGCTCCGGCCAGAGGCGTGCGGCGAGGCCCGCCGCCTCGAAGGGGTGCTCGACCTCGACGTGCGGGTGGTGCAGGAGCTGCAGCGAGAGCTGCCGTCCGTCAGCCATGCCGTAGCCGAATGCGGAGAACTCGAAGGCGACCGCGTTCCCGGCAACGAGGAGCGTCGGGAGGATGATCACCTCGTCGGGGGTGTCAGGCCCGGTCTCCTCTTGGCTGGTGACCGCGCACCACAGCGAGAGGTCGGCCGGCATCTGGCCCGTCGCCCGCATGGCGAAGAGCAGATGATCAAGGTTTGGCCATGAGTCGTGTACGTGGTTGGGCAGTTCGGAATCGTGGGCGTCGGGGTGCTGTTCGAGGAGCAGGGTCTTGATCGCCCAACGGGCCACGGCGTCGACGGCCGAATCGACGATCGGCCTGCCGTCCAAGAGGGCCCGCACGTGGCCCTTGGCAGGCTTCTCGAAGCTGTCGTCGAGCCAGCCGTTGCAGTTGCGTCCCCCCTCGGTGTACTGGTCACACACGGGAGCCATCACCCTGGACAGCTGTTCTCGCTCGGTCTTCCCGCTGCGGTACGGGATGGGTTCACCGGCCTGGTAGATGGTGTACGGCTCCTGGCCCTTGTAGCGCTCCAAGAGCCACCTCGGCCGAACGTGTTCACGCCGATTCTCGACCGGAACGCCACAGAATGCGCACTCGAACATGCGCACAACGTAGTCGTTCGTGCGGCCGGGCCCAATCCCCCGAAGGCGAGTGCCGACGCGGACCGCTCGATAGGGTGACCTCACCGAGGGCCGCCTCGGCCCCCGCGCCCAGCCGGTACGGTGCGGGTGACTGGGGACGAGCAGGGGGTTTGGGTGGCGGACTTTTCGCCCGCGCAAGCGCAGGCCCGAGCAACGGCCGCCGGTGGACGGATGGCCGACCTGGTACGACGAGAGCCCCGCGGAGACGACCAGCAGTGCCGCTGGGAGCTCGTTGTCACTCTCAGCGGGAGCCCAGAAGACCGGGCTGCCGCCGCGTGGATCATCGCGGACGAGATCATGCGGGAACGTACCGGCGGACGCCCCCGGAGCTACGGAAAGTGGCACGAGGCCACCTTGAACGAGGTGACGCTGACCGGTAGGGATCACGTCCTGGTGGCGACCTTCGCGAAGCCCGTCTTCGAAGCGGCAGCCGCGATGAGGACGGGGAACCATGGGCTGGCCGGGTACGTGGGTGAGTGGCTCTGGTACCTCCTAACCCGCGACCTTCCGGAAGATCCAGCGCGCGCTGTGGAAATCCTCGGACCACCGAAGGCGGCCGTCAACGACGGCGGGGGCGACGGACTCATCGTCTACCGAGAAGACGGATCGGCCCGGGGCTTCTCCTTCCGTCTGTGGGAGATGAAGAAGTACACGGGGAAGAAGAACCGGCCGGACGGGGCGATCCACAAGGGCTGGACACAGCTCAGCACGAAGGGGGCGACCTACCTGGGGATGCTCTCCTGGGGCGACAAGCTACTCGCGGACGACACTCGGGAGTTCGTGGGCAGCCTGGCCGAGCAATGGGTCGATGAGGAGGAGTCCGTCGGCGCCGGCGTCAGCGTGGCACTGAACGCCACGGCGATCCCCAAGAAGGCATTCCACCTCGCGCACGAGCACTTCACCACGCACAAGCGCCCTGGCGCCCTACAGGGCCTGGTGGTGGCGATCGACGATCTGGAGGGCTTCGCCCATCAGGTGAGGAAGTACGTGTGGACCGCACTCTAGATCCGGCCGTACTCGCGACGGCCCTCGGCGAACACCGCCCCGGCGGGGTATTGCCCTCGGCGCAGGAACTGCTGGCAGCCATCACCCACCTGGAGATCGCCGCCTTCGGCAGGGACCGGGAGATTCCGGACGATGTGCTGGCGACGGCGTGGCTCCTGCACGGGCTGGCCGCGGTCGAGCCTGAGGCTCCTGGGTTCGACCCGATACGGACCCGGCAGGCCCTCGCGGTCAGCGCGCACGTCATGGACCTGGCACTGGCCGACGAGCGGCACTCCCCGACCGAGCGGCTGAGGATCGCCTTTGCCGCGCAGGCCGGATACCGTCGGTGCGAGCAAGAGCCCAACGCCACCGCCGTGTACCGCCAGGTCAAAAACTTGGTGAACTTCACTTCCTCACTCCCGGCGCACATCGACACCTTGGCCCTGGAGGCCGGGGTCGTGTTCCTGGCATTCGACCGGCCCGATCTGAACCGGGCCCTGTCCGCGTGGCGCCGGCAGTTCGCGGAGCTGCGTGAGCTGATGGACGGCGATCCCCTCGCGGGCACGATGTATGGACCTGCCGAAGCCGTCGTCGAAGCGGTCCACCACCTGCGCCGGTTCCTCTCGCTCGGCTATCCGGACGATCGGCGAGCCGCACAGGACCTGCTGGCCCGCATCCTCGACGGCCGGGCCGGCCGCAGTGACCCGTCGGCCCGGTGGGTCGCGGCCCACCTCCTCGACCTGAGCGGGGAGATGGCCGCCAGTAGCTTGTACACGCTGCTCCCGCCGGGAACTCCGGATGCCGTGGCCCGGACCTTCGCACTGTCCGATCCGCCGGTGATGACCCTGTGGCGTCCGCAGCGCCAGTTGCTGAACCTCGAGCGGGGCAACCCGGTCAACCCCGATACCGCCCGGAGCCTGATCAGCGTACCCACCAGCGCGGGCAAGACGCTGATGGCCCAGCTAGTGATCTGTTCCCACCTGGCACAGAGGCCCGGCCGCGTGGTCTACGTGTCGCCGATGCGCAGCCTGGGCCGCGAGATGCGGGCCGCGCTACGAGGCCGACTACGGCAGCTGGAGCGCAAGCTGATCGCCGAGCAGCCGGACTTCCCGCTCGCCGACGGCAGCGGCTCCCTCGTCGGGGACGTGGACATCGTGACCCCAGAGCGGCTCATGCACATGATCCGCAACGCCCCGGGCACAGCGCTGGACGAAGTCAGCCTCATCGTCGTCGACGAGGCCCACCACCTCGCACAGGGCCGGCGTGGCTTCGTACTGGAGAGCCTCCTCGCCCTTCTGAGGCCCCGCTCCGACATCAGGCTGGTACTGCTTTCCGCCGCTGTGGGCAACCGGGGCGCCCTGGCGTCGTGGCTAGACCCGACGCGGCCGGCGGAGGAGGTGTACTTCACTGACGACTGGCGCGGGCCGAGGCGCCTGCATGGCCTCATGTACCCACAGCTGCTTAAGGACCAGGCTCAGCGCACCCAGCGCAGGCCGAGCCCGAAGCACCCCTCAACCGTTCGAGCCAACGTGCCGGTGGCCTCCCGGCTCGATGTCCGGCCGACCGCAACCAGCGACACCTTCGGCCTGACCATCCGTGACGTCGGCACCAGGGCGTACGCCTCCCCTGCAGCCTGGCAGTGGAACAGCTCCACGAGGCTCGGCGGTGGCATCCGGGACTACCAGGTGTTCGCCGCAGGCGCCGCCGCCTTGACCCGAGCCGGCAGCGTCCTCATGGTCGTCGCCAACAAGGTCACGGCCAGGAACGCCGCGCTGGCCATGGCCGAGCACTTGGATGCCCGCCCCGAGGCCGCGACGCTCACCGAGTTCCTGGGCGAAACCCTCGGCGAGCACCATCCCCTAGTGGACTGCACCCGCCACGGCGTCGCCTTCCACCACGCCGACCTCCCCGACGACGTCCTCCACGCCATCGAACAAGGACTCCGTGATGGAGACCTGCTGGCCATCGCCAGCACCACCACCCTCACCGACGGCGTCAACCTCCCGGTGCGCACCGTCATCATCAACCACACGGTCGAGGGTGATTCCACATATGGGAACCAGCACGGCCTCAGTCCCGCGAAACTGCTCAACGCCATCGGCCGAGTCGGCCGGGCCGGGCGCGAGAGCGAGGGGTGGGTCATCCTCACCCGCCCCTACCAGGCTCAGGCCGCGGAGTTCGAGACGCTCACCCCCGACAGCGAGCGGCTCACCGTCACCTCCGAACTGCTCAGCGAAGAAGCCCTGCGATCACTGGCCCAAGCCGAGCTGCAGCTACAGAATTCGCTCGACGGCCTGTTCGATGTGGCGGGGACCGTCGCGGCTGACTTCGCCACATTTGTGTGGCTCGTCCTTCAAACCCATGCCGAGACCCTCCAAACACCCGGCGACCGGTTGGACCCGGTACGGTCGCTGCTCGCGATGGAACAGGCCGACGACCCTTCGGTCCCGGCCCGATGGATGGCGCTCGCGGAGCAGGTCACCGCGGTCTACGACGCCACCGACCCCGTCTCAACCCGCCGGTGGGCCAGCACCGGAACCAGCATCAGATCCGCCCGCTTCCTCGACCAGGTCGCTGGACGCCTCGCGGAGCAACTTGTCGCCTACGCAATTCCCGAGGACGCCTCAGACGAGATGAGCGTCTTCTTCGGACCCCCCGAGTGGCCGCTGGGGCGGACCTTGGACTTCCTTGCCGAGCAGGACGCCTTCGCAGCCCTCCTAGAAACGGCCGAGACCATCGGGAGCTGGAAGCTCACCACCCGGAAGACCCCCAGCTTCCGCGGCGACGTACTTGTGGACGACGCGGTTCGGGACTGGATCTCCGGCGCTTCCATCCCGGAGCTGGCCCGTGCCTGGGTGCCGGACGGTATGCCGGCCCACCCCCGAATGCTGGAACTCACCGTCCAGAGCATCAAGCAGGCATTCGAGCACGCGATCAGTTGGACAGCTGGCGCCCTGATCAACCTCGTCAACACCCACCCCCTGCTGACACCCACGACACCTCGCCTTTTCGCGCAGACGGCCTGGCACATCCGGCACGGCGTCGACACGGAGCAGGCCATCATGCTGTTGACCTCCGGCATCACATCCCGTCGCCTGGCCCATCAGATCGGCCGGGCCGCGGTGGAGGCCGGCATCGACTCCGGCGAACTCCGTGCCTGGGTCGCCGATCAGCAGATCGACGGATGGGTCAACGCGTACAAGGCCAACGCTTACGAGGTTGAGGACCTCCTCGACTACGTGAGCCAGCCAGCCAATCCGCTCGACAGACTGTTGAAGGGACGCTCCGTGACGATCCCCCTTGTCTGGGCTGGTCCCGGCCCCGGAGACGGGCCGGTCACGCTGCGCCACCCAGGCAAGAAGCCTGCGCCCATCAACGTCAACCGCAACGGCAACCAGATTGCCGCGATCCCTGCGACCCGGCACCATGCCGTCCTGACCATGATCGACAGCGGCCTCGACCTCACCCACTACCTTGAGGCCGGGCAACTGGTCACCAGCTTGGCCCCAGCCAGCACGTAGGGCTCCGAGGCCTAGCGGGTTCCAAGAGGGTTCGGCGTCGTCTAGCTGTCCCGGGTTGCGTGCTGCTGCGCCGGCGGAAGTAGGGCCTTTGTAGATGAGCTTGCTTTTGACCCACGCACCCCCGGTGAGGTCGATGTGCTGGTGACGATCATGTCACTAGCAGACGACGAACAGCGTCGGCGGGGCTCGTGCCCCAAACGGCGGCCAGCAGGGCGAGCTGTTCGGCGGTGCGAGTGTCGAGAGCGAGAACGGTTGCGGGGCTGGCGGCGGGGTGGGGCTGGGCTGGGCTGGGCTGGGGAAGGGTTTGCCCTGGAAGGTCATGGTCTCCTGGCGGAGATGGTTCTCTCAGTGAAGGTGGACATGGCGGCGGATGCCCTGCGCGTAGGTGCCCACCGCGACGGTGGTGTGGCCGTCGTGGGCGTGGACGTGGATGGTGAGCTGGCCTGAGGCGATGTCGTCGTGGATGCGCTGGGCCTCGGCGCTGACCTGCCGTATCTCCTCGCGGGTGCACCAGGGCATTGGGTAGTCGGCCCAGGTCCACTCGGTGTCGATCTCCTCCTGGAGGTCGGGGGAGATATCCGTGGTGAAGCCGTACCGCTTCAGCTCGGCCGCGGCCCGGCCTGTGTAGTAGGGCTCCTCCCGGTCGATCCGGGCCAAGACCGACGTGTCGGGCCCCGTGCTGCGGAAGCCGAGGTCGTGGAGGTGGGAGCGGGTGGCGTCGCTGGCCGGCCCGGAGGTCGTGGCGAGCACGCCGGGGTGGTGGTCGGGGTGCAGGGTGAAGCTGACGTGGGCGTCAGCGGGCGCGTACGCCATGGGGGCCTTCCTCGTCGAGTGGGACGCAGCAGGTGGTCTGCGGGAGCGGGAGCATTCAGCGGGCGGGCCGTGCGGGAAGGCGCAGCACGGGGCCGGCCCGGGCGGCCGATGGCCGGGGCTTGGCGGTTCTGGCCGCCGTGCGGGCGCCGGTGGGTGCCGTCGAAGTCGTGGCCGTGACGGCCTGGTGCCAGCGGGCCCGGACCGAGGACAGGGCGGCGAGGGCCCGCCGGCTGCCGGTGGTCAGTTGGTGGACGGTGGTGGCCTCGTCCGCGGTGAGGGCCTCGATCCGTTCGGCGACCTCCTTGGCCTGGTGCAGGAGGGCGCGGAGGACGATCTTCTGCCCCCAGTGCTCTGCTGCCGCTGTGGGGTCGGAGAGGGCGTCGAGGAGGTCGGTGGGGCCGAACCGGGCGTGCAGGAGTCCGCGCTGCTGTGCTTCCCAGAGCACGGTGATCGGGTCCACGGGCGCACCCCGGCGGGTGAGGCCGGTGAGGCAGGCGAAGAGAGCGGCGTGATCGGGGGTGGTGAAGTCGGCTTCCTGCAGCCACCGCATCGTCGCCAGGTCCTCGGGGTGGGCGGTGGCCGCGGCCAGCAGCATCCGCTCCTCCTCTCTCGCCTCGGCCGTGTGGGTGGCCGCCGCCGGGGGCGGGGCCGGGGTCCGGGGGAGTGAGCCGGGGTGGGAGGGGAAGGCGTTCGCCATCTCGCCAAGGTGGGCGGCGAGCTGATCGGCCCGGGTCAGGACCGTCTGGGCCGGATCAGGCCCCGGCGCGCGGGCGGCCTGCGCGAGGAGTCCTGCATGCCGGCGCAGAACGCGGCGGGCGCGCCCGGCACGGACCATGTGGGCGTAGGCGGGGGCGTGGGCGTCCGTGGGGCAGACGCTGATGAGGGTGTGGAGGTAGGAGGCGGACAGGGAGCGGGCCTGGGGCCGGGCGGCGTCCAGGAGCTGGGTCAGCCACACCGGGCTGGTGCGGTGGACCTCGGGCGTCGGCGGGGACACCGTGGCCATCGCCGCGAACACGGCGCCGTGGGCGGGGCTGGCGAAGTCCTCAGGCGCGAGCGGACCGATGGCCTTCAGGCGGGAGGGCTCCAGGAGCAGGGCCCCGAGCAGGGCCTGCTCGGCGTAGTGGACCACCGGCGGCGGCGCCGGAAACGGCAGGAGGTCCTCGTCGGCAGCGGGGATGGCGTCGGACATCACGCCGTCAGGGCGAAGTCGTCGCGGGTGAAGGTGCGTTCGACGTGCGGTGCTATCAAGTGGGCGGCGAGCAGCGGAGGAATCGCATTCCCGATCTGGGCGAAGCGCTGGCCCTTGTTGCCCTGCCAGGGGTAGTCCGGGGGAAAGGACTGTAGGATCCCGGCCTCCTCGGCGGTGATCCGGATCGGCGGCGGAGCTGCTTCGGCCCGGCCCGCGGTGGTCCAGACGCACTCGTTGGCGCGGTTCCCGAAGAACAAGGTGCCGGCCGGTCCGGTCACCGGCCGGACGGAGGCGTGGGCCTGGCTGTTGCTGCGCAGGACCCAGCCCTCTCCGCCCCCGCACCGCGGCGACTGCTCCGCGCACCCGCACCGGCTCCCAGCACCCGGGCCCTGGGCACGGAGCCGGGGTTCCTGCCAGGCGCCCCGGTCGCGGGCGTCGGCGAGCGTCTTGCGGGAGCCGGACGGGAAGGGCTCCGGACCGCCGCCGGGACCGCCGCCGGCGCACACGGTGGGCACAGGCCCGTCGGTACGCCCCCACCCGAGGGCGTCGGCCATGGAAACCCAACTCTGGCGGCCGGGGCCGAAGAAGCTCTCCGGCTCGGCGGCCCTGGCATGGGTCGGCTCGGGCGGGGCGGCGGTACGGGTGCGGGAGGCGATCAGGATCGCCCGCTTCCTGGTCTGCGGTACCCCGTAGTCCGCGGCGTTGAGGATGCCGGTCCAGGTGGAGAACCCCCAGGAGCGGAGGATGGCCGCGTACTGCCGCCAGAGGGGGGCGACGTCGGGGACCTCCTCCATGAGCACCCAGTCCGGCTCGCCGGCCTGGGCGAGGGCGTAGAGGTAGCGCATGGGCTCGGCGGCCAGCAGGGACCGGGGGTCCTGGCAGGCGGCGAGCAGCCGTTCGCGGGTGTCCCGGCCGGCGGCCAGGTCCGCGACAGCCTGGTGGACGAGGGGCTGGTCGATCAGGCCGAGGCGCCGGCCGGCCATGCTCCATGCCTGGCACGGAGGGCTCGCTATCAGACCGCGGATCCTGCCGACGAGCGGGTGGACCGGGTAGAGGGCTACGTCGGTGCGGATGGTGGTCTGCCCGGACGCGGCCCGGGTTCTGCAGGCCCATTCGTCCCACTCCAGGCCGACGTCGCGCACGCCCAGGACATGCAGAGCGTGCCCCCAGCCCCCCGCCCCAGCGAACAGATCCAGGATGCGCTTGGTGGCGGACGGGGAAGGGAAGGTCGGCGAGCTGGTGGTGGACGGGGATCGGAGGGTCGTGGAGTTGGTCGGGATGGGGGGTGTCCTTGCGGGTGGCGCACGTACTGCTGGGAGGGTGTGCGGGGAGAAGAGGGGGCCGGTTTCGACCGGGCTTCCGGCAGGGGGGCCCGCGTGGGTTCAGCGTCGCGCGGGACCGGAGGCTGAGGTCGGCCGGGACGGCGGGCGGCCGATCAGGGCCGGCGAGACGGAGCTGCCGGTGTGTCCGCCCGGGGGATCTGGGCGAGTGCGTGGTGAACGTGCCCGCCGAGCCCAGCGGCTTCGAGCGGCGTGATCACCGCGGCGTCGAGGGCGCGGGCGAGGACGGGGATCTCGCGGTACTCGCGGACGACGGGCTCGCTGGTGGCGAGGTGGGAGAGGAACTGGACGACGAGCTGGATGGGCACGGCGTCGGTGAACGTGGCGCTCCAGTGCGTGTCGAACCCGTCGTAGACCGAGTGTTCGACGGACCAGCCGACACCGGTACGGGGGCGGTGGTGGACCGAGCAGTGGCCGTCCAGAGAGGTGTAGGCGCTGTTGTCGGATGCGCGTACCCACTGGTTGACGACGGCGACTTCGCGGAGCGAGAGAGGGCTGAGGGGGATGCGCTCGGCGTGGCGGTGATCGCCGAGGAGCTGCGGCAGGCTCTGAGCGACGGCCGACACGGCCTCGGTTGGGGTTTGGCGGCTGACCTGGATCTGCCAGGGGGGATCGAGGTTCGTGATCGTCCACCACAGACCGTCCGGGCTCTCGGGGGTGAACTCCACCATGGTTTTGGCCTGGGGACTGGTCAGGCGTAGTCGCTGGTGGTCCTGGGCTGCCTGCCAGCCGAAGAGCCGGGCGAGAGGCCCGACAACGTCGGCGATCTTGTCGGTACCTGGTCCGGCCAGGTACCGCGGAGACACGAGAACACGATCGGTCGGAGCGAAGGCGTTCATGTGGCCAGGCCGAAGTCGTCGCGGACGTACTGCTCGCCGCGGCACGCCCACGGTGAGCAGCCGTTGACCACCCCGGCGTCGAGCTCGTCGGCGTCCGGTGTGGTCGGATCCGACTGCAGGGCCGCCCACTCGGCTGCCGTGACGTGGTCGATTGGCGCCTCGGACAGCGGCACCCGGGAACGGTGGAGAAACGCCTGGCCGAGCAGAGGGTTGCCGTTCGCGTTCGCGCGCGCATTTCCCTGACGGATGGCCGCATCGAATGAAACAACATCGGCCCATTCAGTCGGCGATTCATCCCTGATGTTGCGCCACTGGGCATTTCCATGGAATGGGCAAGTTATTGAGAATCGAGACAGGTTCGTGACCTTTCGTCTGGGGGAGGGAGCGCCCTCCCGGGGCGGTTGTGGGGTGCGTGAGCGGGCGTGGTAGACACGCGGCATGGCTGCGTTCATGGCGTTCTTCGATGGTTCGACCACCACCTGGCGGGTCAGTTCAGCCGCCGTGACTTCCGGGATCACGGAACTCTGGGCCGAGGTCGAAGCCGATCCGACGCAACGCAGTGAGGTATGTGCCTTCAGCTGGAGCTTCTGCACGGATGAGGGCCCGGGCGAGGTGCTTCTGCCGGAGGATGGGACGGGCCTGTACTTGGACGCGGCCCTGGCAGACTCGGCGCAGGTCGCTTGCTTGCTTCGCCGGCTGATGCCGGATTCCGTCGAGCTGGTGTTCTGCGATCAGGGTTACAACTTTGATGTTCGAGTCCAGCCGGGCGTCACCGCGGCGGAGCTCATCGCAGACGTGGATGCCCAACCCTGAGTGGAAACCGTCCGCAGACGATCGCGGTCTGGTGAAGGCGGCCAGTCTTGCTCAGCTGTCTCTCTCTCGGGAGATGGTGCCGGTGAGCTGGGTGAGGGGGATGAAGGCGGCCTCGGTGCCCAGTTCTTTGGGTGTGGGCCCCGCAGGTGTGGGGATGTCGGCCAGCCTCTCGACCAGCGCGGTGACGGCGTCGCGGTCACCTTCGAGTGCTTCGCGCTCGTCGTCGGTGAGGTCGACCTGTTCGAGCATCCTGTTGATGCCGTCCTTGACCGCGAGGAGCTGGCCCTTGGTCGACTCCTTGGGGACGTAGAAGGGGCAGCGGGCGCAGGCCATGCGGTGGGGGCACTTGGCGAAGAAGTCGTAGCTGCAGTAGCCGTCGCCGAGGTCGTAGTACTTCCAGGGCTGTTCGCCGCCGGTGGCGGCGCCGGTGAGGATGCTGTCGCGGTCGATGAGGACCTCGATGGTGCGGATGTTGCGGGCGAAGTAGTCGGCTTTCCGGTAGGCGGCAGTCAGGGTTCGTTGGAGGATCTTGGCGTAGTAGCGGGTGCTGGCGGGGTGCTTGTGGCCGAGCCATTGCTGCAGGTCGCCGAGGGTGAGGGGGTCGCGGGCGTTGAGGAGTTGCGTGGCGATGGTGCTGCGGGCACGGTGGCTGGTGAGGGCGCCGCGGGAGTCTTCGGCAGGGATGCCGGCTTTCTGGCAGAGGGCCGGGATGATGTTGTCGTTGAGGTAGGCGTTGCCCACCAGTTGGCCGCGGTGGCAGAAGAGGTGCTGGCGGGGGAGGCCGGTCTTGCGGTCCGCGAGGTCGGGCTGGGGCGAGCGGACGAGTTTCCATGCGTCGATGAGTTCTCCGACGAGGGGGTCGACGGGCTTGGCGAAGGGCCGGCTGGTCTTGTTCTGCGGGATGTGCAGCAGGCAGATGGGGTAGGTTTCGCCGGTCCGTTCGTCGGTTCCTTCGTCCCAGGTGATGCAGTCCAGGTCGAGGCGGCGCAGTTCGTCCATGCGGCAGCCGGCGAACAGCCAGACGCCGACCATGGCCCGGACCATCTCGATGGGGTAGTAGGTGGCCTGCCAGCCTGCGGAGCGGGCCCGCGGGGTGCCGTAGGGCTTGAGGTCCTCGCTGTTGAGCGTCAGCCCGGCGGCCATGAGCTTGGCCCAGGTCGCGTCGTCGATGATCCGCGGGTTGGGTCCCATGAGTGCACGGAGCGACAGCGGCATGCTCAGCACCTGCCGCGGGTCGAACCGCGGCTTGATCCATTCCCATTCGATGAGGTCGTTGAAGAAGCCTCGGATGCTGTCGATCCGGTTGGCCTTCCCAGCGGGGCTCAGTGGCTGGCCGAAGCGGGAGCGGTTGCGGCTGTGCCCGGCCCACTGCCCGACGTTGGCGGTCATCGTGTCGGCTATGTACTCGGCCGCGATGTCACGCGTCCAGTGCTCGGGAGCGACCGCCTCAGGGTGCTTCTCGGCTGCCCAGCGGCCGGCGACCAGGATGGCCGAGAGCATCGAACGCTTTGTCCCGGGTTCGTGGGTGACCAGCCGCATCCACCGCAGGGCCGCATCCCGCCACGGGGACGGGACCGTGGCCAGGGCCGCGGTTTCCGGCCCAGCCTTGTCCTGGTTGGTGCGTAGAGGCGAGGAGATGATGCCCTTGTCGGCCAGGACGCGGGAGATCTTGAACAAGCCGCGGCGGCGGCTCGTCGCGCCGGTGGAGCGGTAGTGAGCTGCCCCGAGTTTCGTAGAGTCCGATCTTGATTGGTTCAGGCGGACTGCGGGGTTTGCTCCTGGCTGCGCCAGAAGGCTTCCTCGTACTCGGCGGGCGGCACGTAGTCGATCGCGGAGTGAAGGCGTTCTTCGTTGTACCAGGTGATCCACTGGAAGATCGCCCGCTCGACCTGGTCGACGTCCTTCCAGGGACCCTGCATCTCGATCAGCTCGGCCTTGAAGGTCCCGTTCAGCGCCTCGGCCATCGCGTTGTCGTACGAGTCCGCGACGGAGCCGACGGAGGCGGAGGCGCCGATGTCGGCGAGCCGGTCGGTATACCGAATTGACACGTATTGCGACCCGCGATCGCTGTGATGTATCAGTCCGGAGCCCTTCGTGATCCGACGCCGCCAGAGCGCCATCTCCAGGGCATCCAGCGGGAGTTCGGTCCGCATGTGGTCCGCGACCTGCCACCCGACGATCATCCGCGAGTACATGTCCAGGACGAACGCCACATAAGCCCACCCCGACCAGGTGCGGACATACGTCATGTCCGCCACCCACAGCCGATCGGGCCGGGAGGCGGTGAAGTCGCGGTCGACCAGGTCCGGCGGACGCGGCGCCGACGGCTCCGGAGTCGTGGTCCGACGCCGCCGGCCACGGATGACGCCCTCCAGGCCCAGCTCGGCCATCAGCCGCTCGACGGTGCAGCGGGCCACCCCGTGGCCCCTGCGCCGAAGCGCGCGGGTGATCCGGCGGGCGCCATAGGTGCCGCCCGACTCGGCGTGGACCTCTTCGATCAGCGGCATGAGCTGTTCGTCCCGGAGCCGGCGGGCCGACTTCGGCCGCTTCTTGCGGGCGAAGTACGTCGACGGCGACAGCTGAAGCACCCGGCAGACGGGATCGACCCCAAGGCCCCTCTCACGCAGGTGGTCGATCACCTGCTCGGCCTCGTCCGGGGACGGTCGATCTCCTGGGCAAAAAACACCGAGGCGGCTTTCAGGATCTCGTTCGCCCGCCGCAACTCAGCTACTTCTTTACGGAGTTGCTTGAGCTCGTCCAGCTCGGCGGTGGTGAGCCGGTCGTCCCGCTCGCCGCGGTCGGCCTCGGCCTGGCGGACCCAGCCGCGCAGGGCCTCCTTGTGGATGCCCAGGTCCTTCGCGACGTGGGAGATGGGGCGGCCGGTGGTGCGGACCTCGCGAATCGCGCGCTCGCGCAGTTCGTCCGGATATTTACGGGGTGCTGCCATGGTGCTGATGGATCTCCTTCACCAGGACCGTAACCCTGGCATCAGGGACTCCACAAATCTCAGTACAGCTCAGTAGTGCTCCATCAGGTCTTCCAAGAGGGGTTCGCGCAGGTCCTCCAGGTGAGGGCTGTTGTTGCTCAGGAGCACGTCGATGGTCGCGTTGCGAACCTGCCAGGGCAACAGGTGAGTGGAGTTGCGCCAGGCCGTCAGGGTCTCCGCGATGGCATCGACCGCGGGCTGGATGGCCTGCGGGCCGAAGACGAGGTCCGCGAGCCGGGCCAGACTGGTGATGCCGGCGGTGCCGTGCAGGCGGTGGTGTCCACCGAGCTGGTGGCCCAGAGCCGCCACATGAAACCGAAATGCCCCGGCCTCCGATGCGGCCTCTGCCCAGGCTTCCTCGTCCCAGGTCCAGTACGGCCTCTGCTGCCGGTGGACCTCCTTCAGCAAGCGAAACCGCGCCGAGCGTGCCTTGCCCGGATCCCAGGCGGAGGTGACCTCATCAATCGGGATGATCAGGCGTGCCAGATCCGCCGCTGCCCGGGCGTGCATCGCATTCAGCGGGGCGATGTGCTCCAGTGCGGTCACCTCCTTCGGTATGAGGTCGGGCAGCAGGTGCATGGTCAGCCGGTGGCCGGGGTTGCGGTTCACGGTGTCTCCAGAAGACGGGCGAGGAGCCGCTCGCGGTCGGCGTGGAGGGTGGTGTTCGCCCGGTGGAAACGTGCTGCGAGCTCACGGCCGGACAGGTGGATGTAGCGCATGGTCGTGGCCAGGTCGCGATGGCCGGCGTACTGGGCGATCTGGTCGATGGTCCAGTCGGCCCGGGCCAGGTCCGTCAGCCGTAGGTGCCGGAACGTGTGCGTGGAAAGGCGGCTGACACCGGACGTGCTGCTGAGACGTTCGACGATCTTCGACCAGCTCGACGCTCCGAGCGGACCACCTGGGTTCCGGTTCGACGTCGACCGCAACAGCGGTCCGCCGACCCTGCCGACCGAACTGCGTCGCTCGGCCAGGTAGGCCATGAACAGCTGCCCCGTCGCCTCCCCGTAGGTGACTTCCCGCGACCGCTTGGACTTCGTCGTCTCCGCCCTCAGCCGGATCAGGCTGTAGGCAGGATCGAAGTCATCGCCGGACAGCTGGACGAGTTCCTCGCGGCGTAGGGCGCCGTCATAGGCGAGAGAGATCATCAGACGGTTCCGCAGCGGCTCGGCACGAGCCGCCTCCAGGATCCGCTGCCAATCGGCCTCCGTCGGTATCCACGGCGCTTGCTCGATACGCCGCACCAGACCCCGCTTGGGCCGGCGCCCTCGTCTGCCCGCCTGCCCGCGCCGAACCGGGTTCCGCTCCCGCAGCCCGTCCTCCACCAGGAACTCGTAGAAAGATCGGACTGCCACGAGCCGCTGCTGCACCGTCCCGTTTGCCAGCCCCGGACCCGCCCGACTCGCGCCCTTCCCCCGCGGCCGGCCAGGCGGGCGCTCCAACATCTCCCCGATCCACGCCGCCACCGTGTCCGCCTTCGCGTACAGCGGTTCCGTACCCTCCGCAGCGCAGAACCGCAGATGGTCCTCCACCGCGCGGCCGTACGCGTCGATCGTGTTCGGCGCCCGCCCGATGTTCGCCATGAACTGCAACCACCTGCGGGCTTCTTGATCCGCTGCCAGGGTAGGGAACTTGCCCCACGGGACGTCGACCATGGCTCCAAGCTAGCCCCGGTCGATTCCACATAAGGCAGCCCAGGCAACTCGATTTGGGCGTGTCGGCCAGGCCGATTCTGGTCAGGTAGCCGACGCAGTCCGCGCGGGACCAGTCCATGTCGATGAGCGGGTGGGCGTTGCGCATGTACTGGACGCCGGAATCCTTGGCCCGGTGGAACTCGTCCGTACTGATGCCGACCCACTGCTCAACGAATACGCCCCTCGGGACCGGTGCGGGGTGGGGGTAGCCGAGGATCTCTCGAACGGTCTTCTTGATTGGCTTGATCTTATATTCGCCTGTGCTTCTCTGCACTTCACTCTCATGGGTGAACAGGGCTATGTGGCTCGTCAATGGGCCTCCGAGATGGATGGGATGGGGTCAGGGGTGGGGCAGCGCCGACGACTGCCGGCGAGTTGTCGGGCGTCGGTAAGATCAGCGCTCTCATGGGGGGCTATGCGAACATCAGAGCAGGGCGGCGAGGGGCGAAAGTACGCGCTGACGTCGGACGAGGACGACAGCGACTTCTGGGGCTTCGCTCACGAGGCCAAGGGGCTCTTCGCACCTCTGCCGGATGAGGAGGGCGCACGCCGAGTGCACCTCGAAGGGTGCCTCCCGCAGGGTGGCCTACTGAAGAGCCTCGATCATGTCGGTAGCCGTCGCGCCATGGCGGGAAACGCCTGGCTCGCCCTTCTCGACGGCGACGGTGCCACCATGGGGTCCTACTTCGTCAACGAGGTCACCGTCGTCGACGTCAAACCTTCCGCCCGTGGAGCCGGCCTCGTCGACATCACGGTGACGCTGTGGTGCGAGAACGCCCTGCCCGGAGCGGAACGAGCGTGGGACCTGGTCCGCACGGGTCAACTGAACCGCACCGGAATGTGGCACGAACTCACACCCGAGCAGAGACACGCGTGGCTGTCGGTGGCGCTGTGGTCCCGCGCGTACCAACGCCAGGGAAAGCCCGATGCCCCAGTCGACCAGGTGTTCACCTTGGACGGCCAGCACATCGTCGACGAAGACAGCTTCTACTGCGCGATCGGTGAGGCCGTCAACGGACCCGGCGGATACTTCGGCTGGAACCTGGACGCCCTGGATGACTGCCTTTGCGGAGGCTGGGGCGCCACTGCTCCATTCACTTTGCACTGGGAGTCCTCGGCCGAGGCTCGGGCACGGTTGGTAGAGAGCCTCCCGGTCGGCGACCGTGAGGTTGCGCTGTTCGACCTGCTCCTGGAGATCTTCGAGGAACGGGGCGTGAACGTCATCCTTCGGTGACGACTGGTCGCTTCCAGGCATTGGTCCTGGACTCGGGCGGCCAGTTCGGCGCGCGAACTTGCCTTCGGTTGGTTCGCTCGGGTGCGTTCCCATCGCGCACGGCCTGCTGGTCGGGAGCTGGGTTGCGCGGGGTGTCCGTGACGGCGATTCGGCCGAAGCCGAGAGCTGGCGTCTGCGGGATCGGCGTACACCACAGCACGATCGGTCCGAGCCTCAGTCCGCGCAGACGTCGTACGGAGCCAGTCGTCGAGATCCGGCGTCTCATCGGGTCACCGCCATCACGGTAGAGCGAACACCATCCGGGGTCAGCCGGTAATCCCTGCCGTCGGCGTACTTCACCGGCACCTCGCTGGGCAGCTCCGGCCGGCGGACCTTCCACCCGGCCTCGTACGACAGCCGCGGTTGTCCTCGGACCAGCCGTTACAGACCGTGCAGACCTGCACCAGGTTGTGCGCCTGGTTGATCCACTCCTCCCTAACGCCGTCCATCCCGCGGTTCACCCGGTGGTGGGTCGTCAGGTCGAGGGCCGTGGCGTAGCGCACGCAGGCACCTTCATCGAGGGAGTGCACCAGAGCGCGCACGGTGTCGGTCGGGCCGGTACGGCGTCGGGCCATGGCAAGATCTCCGTCCTGCCCGCGCGCCTGGCCGTATGGCGCGACCACGAGGAAGGCGCGGGCGAGGACGGGACCATGAACGACTGGGCGCGCTTGCGTCGCATGCCGCTGGTCAGCCGCCGCTGGCCGTCATGAGGAAGTTCCCGGCCATCTCGATGAGCTTCTGCGCGGCTTGGTCCTGGCCCGCCTGGAGCAGGCTCTCCCTCATGCCCTCGAGGGCTCGTCGCATGCGGCTGGGTTGGGGTTCCTCTCTCTCCGCTTCGCGCTGCAGCGCCTCAGCGTCCTCCGCGATCCGCTCACGGATCGGCTCAGGGACGTCCATGGTGACGGCGGCGGCGAGGACCTGCTGGGCGAACTGGGCGAGGTCGTCTGGGGGGAACCCGATGTTGTTGTTCTGGGTGTTGTGGTCCCCGATCTGGTTGTTGCCGCCGTAGATGTTGGTGGTGACCGGGCGGGCGTCCTGCTGGTTGGCCACGAATTTCCTCACGTTGCTGTGTTGGTCCCCGCACTGGATTCCAGACGGGGTCAGGGCGAGTGCGTACGACGGGTCGAAAGCCTCTCGGGGACGAATGGCGACCGATCGGGAGTACACGGTGGCCAGCTTGTTGTCCACCAGGAAGGCCGCGGCCTTCTCGATCGTTTCCGCGTCGATTCGCTGACCGAGGAGGACAGCACGGTCGGATGCAGCGAAGTCCTGCACCAAAATGTGATAGTCGGGGACATCGTCCATTGCAGCGACGATCAGGCCGTTCGCTGCGGTGTCGAACCGGTACAGCTTGTTGCCTCGCAGCTGGAGGAGACGCTCCGCCTCGCGGACCCCCTTGGGTGTCAAAGTGCACCTGGTCGTGAAGCTGTTGCACCCGGCGTTCCGCTGCCCGTAGTGCTGTCCGTCGTGGTTGACGAGGCCGCGCTCGGCAAGCCACGAGACCAGTCTGAACACTTCCCCCTTCGCGGCCTCGGACCAGTCGCACGACCGTGAGGGTCGACAGAAATGCGGCTGTCCATGCCTGCGGTCTTTTCGCGTATCCAGAGCAGGAGCAGGTCCGCTTCGGTCTCAAACGTCACGAGCCGATCGTATGTGTTGGGCTTGCGGCCCGGATGGGTTCCTAAGGGTTGTCCCGTAAATGATCTTCGGGTGGCCTCGGGTGCGGTTGGCTGCGGTGCGGCCCGCTGATCTATCCGGCGAGGGCGAGGTTGTGCATCCGGGCGATGCCGAGCATGGCGTGGTGGACGCCGGCGCCCTTCAGACGGCAGTCGCGGAGGATCTTCCAGGTCTTCATGCGGGCGAAGACGTGCTCAACGCGGGCTCGGACCTGCTTGTGGGACTGGTTGTGATCCTCCTTCCAGTCCGGTAGTTCGGGCTGGCCGCGCCGCCGGCGGTGCGGGATGACGAGTCCGGTGCCCGAATAGCCGCCGTCGGCGATCGTGAGGGTCTTGCCGATGGCGGCCTTGGCGCCGGATTCCTCCCATGCCTTGCAGTCGTTGCGGTTTCCGGCGAGAGGCCGGCCGATCACGACAACCCGACGGGTGTCGGCGTCGACAACGACCTGGTGGTTGGTGGAGTACCGGTAGTTCTTCGAGCGCTCCGCGATGGCGTGGTCGCGAGTGGGCACCAGGGTGCCGTCCACGATGAGCACGGTGTCCTTGGCGAACCGCCTGCGGGGCTGGAGCGCGAGCATCGGCCCGAGGTGGTCGATGATCCGGTCTGCTGCTGACTTCGATACCCCGAACAGCGGGGCTAGCTGGCGCATCGTGAGGTTCGTCCGCCAGTAGGTCGCGACCAGCAAGGCTCGATCCTCCAGCGGGAGGCTCCACGGCCGGCCTTTGCGGACCGCGTCTGCACCCCCGCGTCGCAGAACCGTCACCAGCTTCCCGAACTGCCGCGGGCTCAGCCCGGTGAACGGGGCTATCCATGACGGCTCCAACGCCGTGATCACACCAGCCACCGCATGATCATTTCATGACGTCCGGCACAAGGCCGAGAATGCGCGTATGACTGAAGAACTGGTGAGGTTCCTTGAGGCACGGCTGGATGAGGAGGCCGACTTGGCCCGGCGCTGCGACGGTGATGGGTGCGGAGAGTGGTCTGCCCAAGGGCACACGGTCGACTTCTGCCAGGTTGACCTCCCCGGGTTCCACCCCACGATTGCTCTGCATGTGGCTCTTCACGACCCGGCCCGCGTTCTGCGTGAGGTCGAAGCCAAGCGGCGCATCCTGGCACGTCACGCCCGCGATCCCTGGCCGTGCCACGACTTGCGTGACCTTGCCTCGCCCTACACGGACCATCCTGACTTCCCCGCCTGGGCGTGAGGCAGCGCAGCTGGCAGGCAGAGCGTCCGACGAGCCTGAACCGAGCGCCGCTTCCTGAAGATCACTTACGGGACAGCCCTTAGGCATGGGGCTTGGCCAGTGGGTCGCTGAAGAACGGCATGGGCCCGAGACCGAGGCCCCGCCAGCGGCCAAGCGTCCGGGCTGGCTGGGAGCGGGACGGGGACAGCCGGAGAGACGAGCTGGGCCCGGGCATAGGCGGTCAGCAGCGGCGCCGCGTACGCAGGTGACGCCGCCGCGAAGGGACACCAGGGCGCGCATGGTGTCGGCCAGACCAGTACCGCGCGGACCACAGCAGGAACGTCAGAACCCGATGGGAATCCCGAGGAAGCCTGCCGCAGCCTGCGCGGCGCCCGTCGCAAGCACGGGCGGTGCGTACTTCTTGGTGCCTTCCCAGACCTTTCGCGTCAGCTGACGCACGCGCCCTTCGTCAGGCTCAGTCGTGGCAAGCTCAGCCTGGAGTGCCTCTGCGTCGGCCTCGACCTCGGCCGGCAGATCTCCCCTGCGAGCGGCCTCCAGGACTTCTCGGGTGAAGGTAGCCAGCTGCTGCGGGTCGTAGCCGAAGGTGTTGTGCTGAACGTTGCCGGTGCCCATCTGAGGTGCCCCGCCGTTCACCGTGACGTTCCAGGTGTTGTTGTGCTGCTGATCGCTCAAGGCTTCCTCCATGTGGCTGCGTTGTGTCATTTCGGATCTTGGTCCGCTCACGCCAAGATCGACATGATGCTCTGTGCGAGGGTTGCGGCGGCCCCCACGGTGGTCGCCTTCGAGGGGTCGAGGCTCTCTCGGAGTCCTTCGATGAGGCGGCGCATCCGGGCAGACTGCGGCTCTTCACGCTCCGCCTCACGCTCAAGGGCTTCAACGTCTTCGGTGATCCGCTCACGGACAGGCTCCGGCACGTCCATGGACGGAACCAAACCCTTGACCTCGCGCACAAGCTTCATGACCTGCTCAGCGTCGAGGCCAAAGTTGTTATTTTGGACGTTGCCCGGGCCGATCTGGTTGGCGCCACCGTAGACCTCGACGGACCAGGAATTCTGAATGCCCACAGGCTGCTGGCCAGCCAAGAATCCCTGAACGTCTACGTTGCTGTTCCACCCACATTTCCGGCCGAGGGGAGTGAGTGTGATCGCCGTTGGGCGGCTGGCGTCGCGTTCAACTCTGACTAGCTGTTCATTCTCGAGGTACTCGATCGCGCTGAAGATCTCGTCAAGTGTCAACACGTCGTCGAGGATCTGCGCATGCTCAGACGACAGGAAGTCCTGGACCTCGAGCCTGTGCTTCGGGAACTTGTCCGTTGCCGCGGTGATCAGCCCGTTGAGCGCCGTGTCGTACCGGATGACCGGACGATTCCGCTGCTCAAGCAGGTTCTCTGCCCTCACCACGCCAGCGGGGGAGAGGCACCACGACATCCCTGACGCCTTGGGCCCCGAAGCGGCCATGCCTGCCCGCTCGAGGTGGGCCGTCAACGTAAGTAGCCGTTCGTCTCCCAGGTCCTCCCACCCGGGCAGCTCGTTCACCTCGACCTCGGTGCCTGCAACACCGTTGAGTCGCTGGTACATCGCTACGAGCAGCAGGGCAGAGGCCCGTTCCGTGTTCACGATCCGATCGTAGAACGGCAGCCGTTCCTCCCACGAGAGTCCGTGGATCGTCGGATCCGGCGGCCCGGATTCCATGGGCGGAGAGGATCAGGGCCTGCTCGCCGAGGGCGTCGATGATCTGTTTGAACAGCGGGGCGATCTTGTCGCGCTTCAGGGTTGCGGTGCTGCTCTGCGCTTCACCCGATTGGGTGGGGGTCGGTATGTAGCTTGTCAGTGGACCTCCGGTGGTGTGGGGGATGTGCGGGGCTTGGGGATGCCGAGGTCGACCGCAGGTCGCTGGGCTCGGCGTTGGGATTCCTCGCGTTTGGTGCGGAGGAAGGTGAGGGTGAGGTCGATGCCTTCGATCTCGCCGATCCAGCCTTCGAACTCGGCTCGCGCTCGTCGGGCGAGCAGGTCCTCTTCCAGCTCCATGAGGCGGGGGATCATCTTGGGGTTGACGTGGAGCATCGGGCAGCGGACGCAGGCGTGTTCGTGCTGGCAGGGGGTGCCGTAGGGGCGCCCGCAGGTCCCGAGTTCGACCTTGCGGCGGTCGAAGTGCTCCTCGAACTCGCTCCACTCCTGCGGGGTCGTGTCGCGGTACTCGCCGGTTGGTCGGACCTGGCGGCGGTGGTGCAGGTGGGCCTGGTAGTGGCGGACGACGTCTGCGTCGAAGACGGCGACGTAGCCGCGCGTGGTCTGGATGTTCAGGTGGCCGAGCAGCGCCGCGCCGATGTGGATAGGCAGCCCGCTGTTGACGAGTTCGGTGGCGAAGATCCGGCGGAAGTCGTGAGGGGTGAACTTCACGTCGCGGAAGGCCGGGTTGGTCTCGGCGAGGCTCTCGCAGCGGCGGCTGATCATCCGCTGGATGGCCGCGGTGCTGAAGACCACGGGGGTGGCGCCGTTCTGCCTCTGGAAGAGGAAGGGCATCGGCGCGCTCCAGACCTTGTCGTGGTTGTCGTAGCGGCTGACCAGCGGGATTGTCCGTCCGTGGCGGGTGTGCCGACGGATGATGGACGCGATGACGTGGAAGAGCTCCGCGGACATCGGGATGACGCGTTCCCGGTCGGTCTTGGACGGTGCCACCACGAGCAGGGCGATGACCTCGCCGTTCGCGCGCTGGTACTGGCGGATGCTGAGGTGGGTCAGCTCGCACAGTTCCTCGATGCGGACGCCGGAGTGCCGTAGTGCCTCCACGCTGGACCAGTCCCAGAACGCCGCTTCCTCGTCCGTGCCGATGTGGATGAGCCGGCCGCTGTCTTCGTTGCGGACCCGGGTGGGGACCGGGTCACCGTGCCGCAACAGCTTGTAGTCGGGCTCGGTGATCACGCGGCGGTAGGTGGTCCCGTGGTGGGTGAAGACTTCTCCGTCCGCGGCCTTGTCGGCGCGTTCGAGCAGGCTTCGGGCCTGGTCGTAGCGTTCTTCGACGTGTGCGACCAGCAGGGGGAGAAGGGGCTGGCGCTGGCGGGTGCGGTCGGCGGTCCGCTCGTTAATCCGGCGCCGGCGGGTGCCCAGGCCGTGGAGTTCTCCGGGCGGCACGGGACAGGGCGCGACCCATGCCGCCCAGCGCTCAGGTTCCTCGGCGGCCCAAGTGTGCAGGTCGTAGTAGAAGCTGCGGACGGTGATGACGATGCCGTCCTGACCGGCCCGGGGCTGCCCGTTGTCCTTGAACTTGATCGTCTGGCGCCAGGCAGAGTAGAGGTCGGGGCTGATCCGCAGGTCAGCCTGGCCGGGATTGAGCCGCTCGATGCCCTCCCAGAAGTGATGCACCAGAGCGAGGACCAGGGCCTTGATGGTCGAGTAGTCGCTGTCGGCCCGGCGCCGCTGGAGGTAGTCGATCAGTAGACCGCGGACGGCCGCGTTGCGGATCGGGTATCGGTCGACGAGTTCCTCGATGGTCCGCTGCCCGCGCAGCAGGGCAGCCCGCATCGTGGCCGGAGTGTCCGCTGGGAAGTGGCCCATGGTGTGCAGGGCATTCCACATGCTGTGCCCGATCAGCCGGTTGGACACGGTGTTCCCCGGCTGGAGACGGCATCGGGCCCGCCGGTTCTCCTGCGCGAAGAACAACACCGAGGCCGGCGTGACATCGGCCAGGACGACCCCTTGCACGGCCAGCAGATTGCACAGGTCCAAGACGGCATCGCGCTGATGGACGTGACGCAGTGGCAGAGCGGCCACGTGGTCGACGTACCGGTCCAGCAGCCGATCGCCCTGGGCCTCGACGAACATCGCCGAGAAGCCCTGCAGCGTGTTGAGGCGGAAGACCAGCTGGGACGGCTGGATCACTCGAAGGCAGTACAAGGCCCGGATACCGGGCGTCACGGCGAGGCCGGTTGACCGGCGCGAGCCGATCGAGCTCGCCTGGACCAGACCCTGGCCGACGAAGCTGGAGTCCCAGCGCTGCTGCCAGGTGTTCCCGACGAATCCGCTCAGGTAGTCCAGCACCATGCGGGTGGCCTGGCCGCGCTGGTAGCGGGTGACCTCGGCCGCGTCGCCCCTCACCCCCGCGGCCAGCCGTGCGATGTCTGCCGCTGGGGCGGTCGACAGGTCCCCGAAGGGCCTGGGCGGCGTGGATGCCCGCGCCGGCTCCGGTTCCATGGGTCCACCGACGAACCGGCTGGGGAAGGTCATCCCTTCTGCGACCGGACCATGCCTGCGGCTGACCCCTGTTGTGCGGCTGACCTGCGCCTCAGCCACCGAACACCGCCTTGATGTCCTCGGCGGCGTAGCCCGTCGGATACGTGGTCTGGGGCCTCGGCGCCGCGTAGTGCTCGGTCAGCTTGTCGAAGATCTCCTCGACCCGCGCCGTCAGGTAGCGGCTGGTGGTCTGGATGTTGGCGTGCCGCATGATCGCCTGGACCTCGACCGGTGTCAGCGTGCCGCCGTTGGCCATGCGCGACGCCGCCGTGTGCCGGAGATCGTGCAGCGTCCAGTTCGTGCCCAGCACCTCGTTGGCCCGCTGCAGGACCCGGCGCATCGCCCAGTAGGACAGCGGCCGGCTCGCTCCCCGCCGTGTACGCCACAGCGGCTCGCCTCTCGGTGGCGTGCCGACCTCGTCGAGGTAGCGGGCCAGCCGCACGAATGCCTGCGGCGACGCGGGGACCGCTTCGCGCTCCCGGGTGCCCTTCGAGATGACGTAGATCCTTTGTCCGGCCCAGTCCACGTCGTCCACGCCGACGTCGAGCAGTTCCACGGCGCGGGCGCCGCTGGAGACGTAGAACTCCAGCAGGGCTCGGTCCCGCTCGCAGCCCATCTGCTCGAACAGCTCGTCCCAGAGCCGGTCGGGAACCGACCTCGGTGGCCGGTCAGCGACCTTCTGACGCAACCGGGCACGACCGACCACCGGATACGGTTCCAGCGGGCTGCGGTGCGCAAGCGCCCGGTGGCGCTGCGGCGACATCGGAACCGGATTGACCACCGGCCCGGCGCCCTGGTGCGCGTGGAACTCGTAGAACCCGCTGACCACCGACAAGGCGTGGTTGATCGTCCTGGGCGCGTATCCGGTCCGCAGGCTCTGTTTGCCTGTTCGAAGGTTGACCGCCCCCGGCGCCCCGCCTCCGGGCACGGACCGGCGCCGCTGCGGATTCGCAGAGGTCCGCAGCCACCCCGCCAGCACGGCGACCTCGGCCTCGGTGGCCTTCTCCCAGGACACACCGAGCAGCCACAGCAGCCGGAACCACCGCAGCAGCCCGTACCCGTAACTCCGCACGGTCAGGTCGCTGCAGTCGTTCAGCGCCAGGTCCCGCAGGTAGGCCGTGACAGGCTCGACCTCATCGTCGTACGCGTTCACGACGACGTACGGCGGGTGAACTCCCCGGGCGGGGAACACAGCCCCTACCCGTGGGAGCTCGGCCCGGCCCTCCATGAGCTCATATCGCAGTTCCACATGCCCTCCTCGTCGATCAGCTCGTCCAGCACGCTGGTCAACGAGGGAGGTTGGTGCAGATAACTGAGCATTGCCGTCGGGTCATTCCCTTATTTCCGTCCTTGTTCAGGATGAAGAGCGGCATGGAGGCGAATCGGTGGTTCGGGTCCAGGGCGTCGTCGCGGATATTTCCTGACGAGACGCGGAGGATGGGTATCCCGGCGGGAGCGGCGATTTCCCGTTCGAGGCGGTCGAGGTGCTCGTACACCTTTTTCGGCTCCCACCCGGTATCGGCGAAGACCGCGACATCGATGCGGGGCAGGATCCCATCTGCGGACAGGCAGAGAAGGGTGGAGCTCTGGACGCCGGCGCCCAGGGACAGGATGCGGCGGGTGGGCGCGGCGGTGCCGGTCGGGGGCACCGTGGAGGTGGACGGGGTGCGGGAGGAGGTGGTGGGGATGGGGGGTCCTTGTTGGTGCTGGTCACGTTCTGGTGGTTGATGGCGTGCGGGATTGGAGGGAGGGGCGAGTGTCATCGGGCTGGTGCTGGTGCTGGTGCTGGTGCTGGTGCCGGGGAGAGACGGTTGGCGGGAACCGCCGTGTCAGACGTGGAGGCGAAGAGGTCACGGCCGAGCTCGGCGGCCAGAGCGGTAGCGCCATAGAAGGTGAGGCGGATCCGGTCTTGGGCGGGGCCGCCGTCCGTGGTCGGCGGAGCGGAGGAGAGGTCGCGTGCGACCAGGCCCTGCTGCTCCAAGGCAAGTGCGGTCTCGATGCGCACCGCGCGGGATCGGCTGTGGACGCGTTGCCATCCATCGATCCGGCCGATCGTGACGTGCCCGCGGGCGGTGGCACAGAGCGCGGCCCGTTGAGTCGGAGTGAGACGGGCCGCGACTGCGGGTCCGGGGTCGGCGAGGCGCCGCATTTCCAGGGCGATGGCTGTCGCCGACTCCAGTGCCGCAGCGGGGCCCAGCGCAGTCAACTCCGCCGCCCCTCCCACAAGTCGGTCGATGTCCTGGCCGTCGTTCGGCCCGTCGCCGCCCGGAGCGGAGGCGGCGAGGATGCCGGTGGCCTCGCCGAGCTGACGGGCTGCCCCCGCGGTCAGGAAGCCCAGCTGCCGGATTCTGATCACGGCCTCGGTCACCGCGGTGGTGTCAGGCAGCGACTGGTCCTCGATAGCCTTCACCGCCTCGCTGCAGGCAGTGACCAAGGCGTTGGCGGAAGCGTGCCCGTGGGCCGCTCCATAGGTGGGCAGCAGGCGGGCCAGGGTGTCGTTGTGTTGAGTGATCTGGTCGGCTAGGGCGAGCAAACAGACTACGGGAGAAGGCTGTTGGCGGACAAGGGCAGGAGGTGGGGGCGGAGCGGTGACTGCGGCGAGCGGGGCTTGGCGCCGTGGCGGGCTGGGCGGCGCGGACGATGGGGTCAGTTCGGGGATGGGGAAGAGGGCGTCGTCGGACATGAGCGGATGGACCCTTCAGGGGCGGGGACCTGATCCCGGCGGGGAGTCGGGCCGCAGCCTGGCTGCATGGTCGGGTCAGTGCAGTGAAGGCTCTGGCGTGGCAGAGGGCCCTACCTCGTGCGCCCGGTGCCGGATCCGAGTGCGGGCGCGGTCACCACCGGGGTGCACGGTGTCGTCGGGGGCTTGACGGTCGGGGCCAACTCGGACAGTTCGACCGCCACGTGTCGTGCGAGGTCCTCGACCATGCGGAGCCGGGTCACGACATGGTCGGGCAGCCACCTGCCGTTGCTGTGTCGGGTCCGCTCGATCAGTGCGGTGGCGGCCTCCATCTGCGTGGCGACCTGTGCGAGGACCCGGGCCTGGTCGTCGTTGAAGACCTGGAGCAGCTCGTCCAGTGCCCCAGGTAGCTCCGTGCGTTCGATGGGGAGCCCGAACAGCTGAGCGTGAAGGGAGTTAGCGAGAGTGAGAACGGAGCCGCCGCTGCTTCGGTATCCGAAGCGGGGCGCGGCGGTACGCAGGAGGCCGAAGCTGTAGGTGACGAAGTGCGGCGGTGGCGGCGGTGTAGTCGAGATGTGGGTGGCCAGGGCACGTGCGATGTCGAAGGGCGTGGGCGCCCCGGTGGTGGCCGGGGGCTTCGCGTGCTGGTCGGTGCTCAGGGATGCTCCAGCAATTCGGGGATCCTGACGGGAGGGGGCAGCGGGTGGGTGTGGCAGTTGCACTACGCGGCGGGGCCGTAGTCGTCCTGCCGGGATGCGTGCTTGGCGACGGCGCGGTCGGTGATCCCCTTGGAGGCGGCGGCGGAAGCGGCCGAGAGGTTGCCGGCGCCGGGCTCCAGGTACCAGGGGCGAAGGTCGAGCATGGCGGCCCGCAGGCCGGTGGCGAAGCAGAGCGCGGTGCCCTTGGGGAGGGCGCGGATGGCATCGGCGGGGAGGATCCGCTCCTGCCGCATGCTGATCGATGTCGACTTCCCCGAGTCGGAGATGGAGGTGGACCGCGTCTCGACGTCGTGGTCGCCGATCAGCCTGCTGAGCTTGTCGGCGAAGTCCGGGTCGTCGATACCGGAGCCGATCACCTTCACGGTGCTCGCGGACCACATGGCGTCCATCCCCGCGTCGCTCCACACCTTCTGGCCTTGGCGGTAGGACTGCAGGATGGTGATCGGGATGATTCCGCGGGACCCGAGGTGGGAGTACAGGTCGGGGAGGTCGCTGATCTTGCACACGTTGGCGGCCTCGTCGAGGATCGCCAGCATCGGCGGGTCCAGGCGTCCGCCAGCCCGCTCCGCCTGGGCGGTGGCGGCCCGCATCACGGCGTCCGCGCAAGCCGCGATCAACGCCGAGGCGCCGCCGCCGCCGTCCTTCGACAGGAGGTACAAGGTGTCCCGGCTGGTGACGAACTCGGCGGGGATGAACTCGCGGATGCCCTTCTGCGGGGTGACCCACGCGGCGATCTCTGAGTTGAGAAGGGCGGAGGCGTACTGGCGTGCGGTCTCGTAGATGCCGTCACGAGTCTCTGGAGGACCTTCGACGGTGCCCCTGAGCTGGGCGGCGACGGCCGAGAACCCGTGATCACGCAGGATGTCGAGGGGCCGGCGGTCGGCCGGGAAGGCCAGCCATTGCATGATGTCGGTGATGGGCCGCTCGTCGAGAGCGGCGGCCAGGAGGAGCTGGCTGAGGACGTTGGAGCCTGCCTTGGACCAGAAATCGCCTTGGGAGGCGGCGTCCACGCTCGCGGAGAGGAAGTGGCTGGCCAACCTGTTCGCGCCATCAAGGGACTTGGCGGAGGCGAGGGGGTTCCACCACATTTCGCGCGCTGCATGGGCGATCTGCTGTGGATCCATGCTCCACGTCTGGCAGTCCGCGGCGCGGGCATCGAGCGTGGCGGTGTAGGCGTCTCCGGCGGCCTTGTTCGAGGTGAGGAGCACCGGCCAGGGGGCGGCCAGGATCGCGGGAATGGCCAGGCAGGTTGTCTTGCCCGAACGCGGGGCCATGATCGCGACGGCGACGTCCTCGAACCCCATCCGGACCTCGGTCCTGCTACCCTGCAGGTTGCCGAGGAGCACCCCGGTGTCACGGGGGTTCACATAATTTGGACCCCCGGAGGCTGGGCCTCAGGGAACGGCTCTTCTCCGTGACAGCCTTGGCGAGCAGTGGCCTGATGTCCTTCTCGCGGGCCATCCCGGCGATACGTTTCGTCCGGCTGAGCGTGCCCTTGTGCCGGGACCACCACAGATAGCCGCACGCGCTGAGAGCGAGGAGAGTCGCGGCTGGCAGGATGCGCGTCCCGATCAGCAGGGACGATTCTCCTGCTGCGGGCCAGAGGGCCTCGGGGTGGAGAAGGGCGTTGGCCGGTTGGTAGGGGGCCCAGGGGTCACTGCCAGTGATCCAGGCAGTGGCGTTGCCGCCCAGCCAGGCCAGGGTGGACAGGGGAAGGGCGATGGCGAGGGCGCCGAGGAGCGCCTTGAAGGCTATGTCGTAGCCGTCGGAGTTGCTCGGGGAGCGGTTGGACAAGGGGGGCGGTTCCAGGGGGCTCGGCGGGAGAGGGCGGCTATCGGCGGGGCGCCGCCGGGTTGGAGTCCCGGTGGGGCGGGTCGGCTATGGGGGCGGTGGCCGACTGGGGATGGGCGCGGCGCAGAGCGCTGTGGATATCGAGGACGGCTTGGCCGTGGACGGACCACTCGTTCAGGTAGTGCCAGGCTTCGGCGTTCCGTCCGGCGAGTGGCCCGTCGTACTCCTCGTTGCCCGGCCGTGCCGAAGGGGGCGGGGTGGCGAGCAGTGCGAGCCACTCGTGCTGCAGGGCACCGATCCGCTCGTGGGCGGTGAGCAGAGTGCGGATCTGCCATGGCCAGTGAGGGTGGCGGCTTCGCCCCGGAAGTCTCTGCAGCTGGGCTTCGGCGGTGGCGACCAGGAGGTCGGCACCGGAGCGGATCCGGTTGAACGACCGCCAGGTGTCGGCGTCGCGTTCGGCCTGTCGAAAGCCGTAGGCCTCCTCGTCGTGCGGCCAGCCCTCGGGGCCGGTGTGTTCGTCGGAGTAGGTGTCCCAGGCAGAGAGGATCTGCTCAGCCTCGCGGAGGTAGAGGGCGAGCTGGTGCCGGAGGTGCTGGTGCCTGGAGTTGAAGTCGGGCTCGGTCACGGGTCCTTCGGGGTCGGTGAACTTCGCAACTGGCGCCTATCGGATCGATCGGGCAGGTGTGTCGGCTACCAGGCGGGGGCTGGTGGGGCCGTACTGGCGGGGGCGGGTGGCGGCCCAGGAATTGCGGGCCCAGGTCGCGGCGCGGGCGGCGGTGATCCGGGCCTGCTGCCAGCCGCCCAGCTCGGAGGGACGGACGGACACCGAAGTGGTGCGGATCCACTTCGTAGCCGGGACGTGGCCGCGCTGGCGCATTGCGGGCGTCGGATCGGACAGCGCTGCCGAGAACCCCTGGATCAGGTGCATCGGCGTCGTGGGGGTGAAGACGGCGTCCCAGGTTCGGCCGTGCTCAGTACGGGCCGCGGCCCACCAGTGGGCCTGGTCCGGACCGCCTTGGTGGAACTGCAGCCAGGTGTTCCGATCCGGGGAGACCGCCGTGAAGTGTTCCTGCGCCCGGGAACTGTCCAGGGCGGAATCCTCGACTCGGGACGTGTCCCAGCCGTGTTCCTCCAGCGGTGCCCACACATTGGGTGCGTGAGCCGAACGAGGCATGGTGAGGGCGTCCGTGAACCCTGCGACGATCTCGACGGGCACGGCCGTGGTGAAGGTGGCGTGCCAGGCCGGCTGCCCGACGGGCTTGCCGGAGACGGTCCAGCCGCCAGGGATCACCTGGGGGTCGTAGCCGATGCGTACGGTTCGGTCGGGACTGTCGAACACGAGCGGCCCGCCCGTACGGGAGAGATCCTTCCATGCCGTCGGGAATGTCGAGATTCCCGCGCCGTTTGAGGCGCTGCCATTGGTTCTGCAGAAGGTACGGCTGGAACGGCCGGAGGGCGTCCTGTGGATGATGGAGCAGATAGCCGTTCGTGGTCCCGTATTTTTCGGCGTACCACTCGATCGCGGCCTTGGTGCGTCGGGGAAGGGGGACGTCACGGTATTCGCCGAGCTTTCGGTGCTTGAGGCGGTCGTACATCTTGGTCGATTGGTTCACCTGCTCGGTGACACGGTAGACGTCGTCGGCCACGATGTTGTTGATGTTGACTGCGGCAGCTTCTCCATTGCGTAGGCCGCAGCCGCTCATGAGCTCGACGATGAGCCGAAACACATCGTCCCCGGCCCCGCGCAGGCCGTGGAGCTGTGCGGGGGAGGGGATGACGGCGCGCTTCGGGTCGTACTGAGGCGGCTTGACGCCCAGGAGGGGGTTGTCGTCGAAGAGGCCCAGGCGGTGCGCGTCGAGGAGTATCGACTTCAACTTGTCGTACGCATTGGACTGCGCAGCCAGGCCGACGCCGTTGCGCTCCATCGTCCTGATGAACCCGTCCACCACCTTGTGGTCGAACGTGGTCATCCGGCGGGTCGCGAGGGCCGGGTAGATGTGGTGCTGGAGGAGGGAGTCGAGGTGGCTCAGTGATGCCGGAGCGAGGTGACGTTGGCCGGCCCTCCACTCGTCGGTGTACTCCCGGAACAGCATCTGACCGTACTTTTCGATGCGCTCGCTCTTCGCCTGGTTCGTTGGGGCGGCCTTCTTCGCGTTGTAGACACTGGTCAGTCGCGCGATGGCTTTGTCCTGGTCCAGGAACCCCGACTCTTCGACTTGCTTCCCGCCGGGGCCTCTGTAGCGGACCTTGTAGAGGTGGGGGCAGCTCGACCAGCGGGACGGTGCGTGCTCGCAGTCCTTGAAGAAGGTGCCCATTCCCCGGGCGAGTGCCTTGGTTGCCATGTGCCTGGACTCCTCGGATGCCGATGCTGACGGTTTGCTGACCGTCAGCGATCCGAGGTCCACTTGACCTGCGAAAACGATGCTGCGCCGTGAGATGTTCTGGAACTGGATCGGCCGCTCCCACGAGGAGATCGCCCAGGCCCGCGAAGACTGGATGAACGGCACCCGATTCGGCGAGGTCAAGGGCTACGACGGCCCTCCGATCCCCTCCCCGGAACTGCCCCCGACCCACCTGAAGCCCCGAGGCCGCGTCCGCTGACCCGGGGCCCGGGGCCCGGGGCCCGGAGGCTGGTTACGGGGTGTGGGGAGGGGCGTGCAGTTCTCCGGTCCGGGCGATGTGGGAGTACCAGTGGGCGCTGGACTTGGGGGTGCGCTGCAGGGTTTCGTAGTCGACGTGGACGGCGCCGAAGCGTTTGGCGTAGCCGTACGCCCACTCGAAGTTGTCGAGGAGTGACCAGAGGAAGTAGCCGCGGACGTCCACCCCGTCGGTGATCGCACGGTGTACGGCGTCCAGGTGGGCGTGGACGTAGGCGGCGCGTTCCGGGTCGTGGACGGTGCCGTCCGGGGCGACCTCGTCCTCGTAGGCGGCGCCGTTCTCGCTGATGACGAACGGGAGGCCGGGGTAGCGGGCCGCGGTGCGGGTCAACAGGTCGTGGAGCGCGCCGGCGTCGATCGACCAGCCCATCGCGGTGCGCGCGCCCGGAGCCTGGTGGAAGGCGACCTCGTCCGCGCCGGGCCACGGCGAGTGCTCGCTGTTGCCGTGGCCGTCGTCCTGTGGCCGCTCCGAGTCCGTGGGCATGTGTGAAACGACCGTCGGGGTGTAGTAGTTGACCGCCAGCAGGTCCAGGGGCTGGTGGATCGCGGCGGTGTCGCCGTCCCGTACGAAGGACCAGTCGGTCAGGTGCGCCGTGTCCGCGAGCAGGTCCTGGGGGTAGGCGCCCTCCAGCATCGGGCCCAGCCAGATCCGGTTGCCGACGGCGTCGATCCGCCGGGCCGCGTCCGCGTCCGCCGGGGAGGGGGTGAGGGGGCGGATCGCGTGGAGGTTCAGGGAGACGGCCAGTTGGGCGTCTCCGGGCAGTGTGGAGCGCAGGGTGCGGACGGCGAGGCCGTGGGCGAGGTTGAGGTGGTGGGCGGCGCGCAGGGCCGCGACGGGGTGGGTGCGGCCCGGGGCGTGGACGCCGGATCCGTAGCCCAGGAACGCGCTGCACCAGGGCTCGTTGAGGGTGATCCAGTGCTTGACGCGGTCCCCGAGGGCGTCCGCGACGATTCCCGCGTACTCGGCGAACCGCTCGGCGGTCGCGCGCTCGGGCCAGCCTCCCGCGTCCTCCAACTCCTGTGGCAGGTCCCAGTGGTAGAGGGTCAGGGCGGGGGTGATGCCCGCGGCGAGGAGCTCGTCGACGAGCCGGCGGTAGAAGTCCAGGCCCTGCTGGACGGCGGGACCCCGGCCGGTCGGCTGGACGCGCGACCAGGAGACGGAGAACCGGTAGGCGCCCAGGCCGAGTTCGGACATCAGCCGGACGTCCTCGGGGAAGCGGTGGTAGTGGTCCACCGCCACGTCGCCGGTGTGGCCCTCGAAGACCTTGCCCGGTGTGTGCGAGAAGGTGTCCCAGATGGAAGGGGTCCGGCCGTTCTCGCGGACGGCGCCCTCGATCTGGTACGCGGCGGTGGCCGTGCCCCACAGGAAGCCGGGCGGGAAGGTGCGGACGGCGGTCAGGGGACCGGTCTCGGACGCAGTCATTTGGGAGCGCTCCCAATCGTTGGAGGTTGGAGGTTGGAGGTTGGAGGCTGGAGGGGGATGCGGACAGGTCAGTTCTTTACGGCGCCGGCGGTGATGCCGCCGACCACGTGCTTGCCGAGCACGGCGAAGACCAGCAGCAGCGGCAGCGTGGAGATGAGCGCGCCGGTCAGCACGACGGCCTGGTCGACCGTGTGGTTTCCCGAGCCGAGACCGGCCAGGGCGACCTGGAGGGTCGGGTTCCCGTCGGGGGTCAGTGCGATGAAGGGCCAGAAGAAGTCGTTCCAGGCCTGGACGAAGACGAGCATCCCGAGGACCGCCATCGCCGGCCGGGCCACCGGGAAGACCACGTGCCAGACGATGCGCAGGCTGTGCGCCCCGTCCATTCTGGCCGCCTCGATCAGCTCCACCGGGAGCGCCTCGATGAGGTACTGGCGCATGAAGAACACCCCGAAGGCGGCGACCAGGGAGGGCAGGACGACGGACTGGAGCTGATCGACCCAGCCGAGGTCGGTGATGATCTGGTAGAGCGGGATGACGCTGAGCTGCGGCGGCACCGTCATGGTCGCCACCACGAGGGCGAGGAGGGCGCCCCGGCCCCGGAAGGGCAGTTTGGCGAAGGCGAAGCCGGCCAGGGTGGAGAACAGGACCGTGGACAGGGTGACGAGACCGGCCACGACGGTCGTGTTGACCAGTGCCTCGCCCATGTCCACCTGGTTCCAGGCGAAGGTGAGGTTGTCGAGGAGCCGGGGGCCGGGCAGCAGCGGGGCCGGTGCCTCGACCACGCGCTCGCCGGTGTGCGAGGCCGCGACGAGGTTCCAGTAGAGGGGGAAGAGGGAGAACAGCGCGGCGATCCCGAGAAGGACGTATGCGAGGGGTCCCGCGTGGTGCTGACGGCCGGCGGCGGGGCCGAATCGTCGGGCGCGCGGCGTCTGGCGCGCAGTTGTTTCGAGCGTGCGGGCCATGGTTTCAGCTCCCCGCCTTCGTGCGAGTGCGGTTGCGGTTGCGGTTCGAGCGGGAGACGAGTGCCTGGACGGCGCCGATGAGCAGGAGGAGCAGGAGCATCACCCAGGCGATGGCGGAGGCCTGGCCCAGTGAGCCGGTCACCCAGCCCTTCTCGTACATGAGCAGGCTGAGCGTCTGGAACTGGTTGCCGCTGCCGCCGCTGATGCCGACGCTGCCGCCGAAGAGCATCGGTTCGCCGAAGAGCTGGGTGGCGCCGATGGTGGAGACGATGACGGTGAAGAGGATGGTCGGCCGGATGGAGGGGATGGTGACGCTGATGAACTGGCGCCAGCGTGAGGCCCCGTCCAGGGCGGCCGCCTCGTAGAGGTCCTGCGGCACGGCCTGCATCGCCGCCAGATAGATCAGGGCGTTGTAGCCCGTCCAGCGCCATGTCACGATCGTCGAAATGGCGATCTGTGCGGGCCACTTGGAGGACTCCCAGGACACGGGGTCGAAGCCGGCCCAGCCCAGGACCGTGTTGATCAGGCCGTAGTCGGTGTTGAACAGCTGCGCGAAGACGAGCGTCGCGGCCGCGATCGAGGTGGCGTACGGGGCCAGGACCGCGACGCGGAAGAAGCCGCGGCCGCGCAGCTTGTAGTTGAGCAGATGGGCCAGGCCGAGGGCCATCAGCAGTTGGGGAACGGTGGAGATCACGCCGATGGTGAAGGTGTTGGCCAGCGCGTTCCAGAAGAACTCGCTGGTCGCCAGGGAGCTGTAGTTCTCCAGTCCCTTCCACCGGGCGTCGCCGCCGAGCTCGACCCGGTGGAGGGAGAGCCAGCCGGTGTAGATCAGGGGGAAGAGTCCGAAGGCCGCGAAGGTGAGGAAGAAGGGGGCGACGAAGACGTACGGGACCGCCTTCAGGTCCAGGCGGTAGAGCGCGCTGCGCCGGCCGCCGCCCCGGTCGGAGGGCGGGTGCGGGCGGGGGCCGGGAGCGGTGGGCGATGTGGCGGACGGCACGGAGCCGTCATCGGTCGCCCGTAGGGAGGTGGCCACGGGGGCGTCCTTCCAGAGCTGGGTGTGTGCGGTGCGGGTGCGGGCGGGGCGGCCCGCCGCCCCGAGGGGGCGCTGGGCGGGACGCCTCCCGGCTACTTCTCGATCTTGTCGGCGACCAGCTTCCCGACGTTCTCCCAGGCCTTGACCGGATCCGTGCCGCGCTGCTCGATGTCGAGGATGCCGTTGTCCGTGAGGAAGGTCTTCACCTGGCCGTCCCAGCGGCTGATCGGCGCGGGCGTGATGCCGGCCGCGGCCTCCGAGTAGATCCTGCCCACCGGGGTGTCACCGAAGTACGGCAGCTTGGCGTCCTGGACGGCCGCCGAGGTGAGCGTGTCCTTGGTGGAGGGGATGTTGCCGTTCACGGCGAACACCTTCGCGTGCTGCGCCGGGGCGGTCAGCCAGGCGACGAGCTCGGCGGCCTCCTTGACGTGCTTGCCGGACTTCGGCACGGCGAGGAACGAGCCGCCCCAGTTGCCCGCCACGGGCGGTGCGGCGATGTCCCACTTGCCCTGGTTCTCCGGGCCCGCCTGCTCCTTGATGATGCCGGTCATCCAGCTGGGGCAGGCGACGGTGGCGAACTTCGCGTTCTTGAAGGCAGCGTTCCAGGTGCCCTTCTCGTCGAACTGGCGCAGTTTTGCGGTCAGTCCGCCCTTCGAGGCGGCCACGGCGGTGTCCCAGGCCTTCTTCACGCCGGGGCTGTTCTCGTAGTCCAGCTCGCCCTCGGTGTTCGCGTACTGCACCGGCTCGCTGGACACGACCGCGTTGAACAGGCCGCTCGCGGAGTCGTGGAAGGAGGTTCCCGCCGGGGCGCTCTTCTTGTACGTCTCGCCGGCGGCGATGAACTTCGCCCAGTCGCCCGCCCACAGCTTCCCGACCTCGGCGCGATCGGTCGGCAGGCCGGCCTTGGCGAAGAGGTCCTTGTTGTAGCAGATGGCCATCGGGCCGATGTCCGTACCGAGGCCCATGACCTTGCCGTCGGCGGTGGTCGCCTGCTTGATCTTCCAGTCGAGGAACGCGCCGAGGTCCGCGCCGCCCGTCTTGCCGAGGTCGGCCCACTTGTCCGCCATGGCCGGCCCGGTCGCCTCCGCGACGTAGCCCACCTCCACGGCCTGGATGTCCGCGAGACCGCTGTTGCGGCTGAGGCGCAGCTTGAGGGTGTCCCAGTACTTCTGGCCGTCGGCGACGTTCGACTCCTCGATCCTGATGTTCGGGTGGGCCTTCGTGTATTCGGCGTAGAGCTTGGCCCCCGTCGTGTCGTCGTAGCCGAAGGAGCCGAAGGTCCCGATCCGCAGCGTGATCTGCTCGCCGCCGGCCGCACCGTCTCCCTTGCCGCTGTCCCCGTCGTCGCCGCAGCCGGTGAGCAGGGCCGTGCCCGTCGCGAGGACGACCGCCGCCGCGATGACTCTGCGTCGTCCCTGGCCGCTGGTGGAAGTGCGCATGGAACTCTCCTCGTCGAAAGGTGGTGATCGTCGTGCGTCATCGGGTTCTCGTGGCCCGGCGATGACCGGGCCACGAGAACCCGGTGCGAGGGCGGCCGCTCCGCATGGGAGCGCTCCCATCTCGTCGCCGAAGGTTGCTTCCTTCCGGGTGTGAGTGTCAAGGGATCGGGCGGGATTCGTTACGGCGGCGACGGAGGCGGGGAGGATGCCGGCGGGACAGGGGTGCGAGGTGCACAGTGTGCCTATGGGAGCGCTTCCATCGGTTTTCGGCGTAGCGTGCCCCGCAGCGGGCCGAGGCGGGCCGAGGCGGGCCGGGCCGGCCGAGGCATCCGGCGCAACCGGTCGCCCACCCCTGGTCGCCCCGACCGGGCGGGCGCGGAAGAATGAAGACCGACCGAGGGGAGTTCGAGAGCGTGAGCGGACGGCACAACGGCAGGCCCACCCTGGAAGAGGTAGCGGCCCTGGCCGGCGTGGGGCGGGGCACGGTGTCCAGGGTGATCAACGACTCGCCCCGGGTGAGCGACCGCGCCAGGGAGGCCGTCACCCGTGCCATCGCCGAGCTGGGGTTCGTGCCCAACCAGGCGGCGAGGATGCTGGCCGGCAGCCGGACCGACGCGATCGCCCTGGTCATCACGGAGACCGAGGCCCGGCTGTTCTCGGAGCCGTACTTCCTGGACCTCATCCGCGGGGTGAGCGCCGAGCTCGCCGACGCGGACAAGCAGCTGCTGCTGACCCTGGTCCGCACCGAGCAGGAGAGGCAGCGGTTCGAGCAGTACGCGGCGGCCCGGCGGGTCGACGGCGTGCTGCTGGCCTCCGTCCACGGGGACGACCCGCTGCCCGACCGGATCCGGGCGCTGGGATTGCCGGTGGTCATGAACGGGCGGCGGTCCGAAAGCGAGCCCACCGACTACGTGGACTCGGACAACACCGGAGCCGCACGGGTGGCGGTCGCGCACCTCGCCGCCCGCGGCCGGGCCCGGATCGCGACCATCACCGGACCTCTGGACATGTATGTGGCGCGCGCCCGTCTGGACGGTTACCGCACGGGTCTGGCCGACGCCGGACTCGTGCTCGACGAGTCGCTGGTGGCGACCGGCGACTTCACCGAGGAGGGCGGGCGCCGGGCCATGCTGGAGCTCCTGGAGCGCCGCCCGGACCTGGACGCGGTGTTCGCGGCCTCCGACGTGATGGCGGCCGGCGCCCGCGGTGTGCTGCGCGAGGCCGGGCGGCGGGTCCCCGAGGACGTGGCGCTCGTGGGGGTCGACGACTCGGCGGTGGCCCGGCTGATGGATCCCCCGCTGACCAGCGTGCGGCAGCCCATCGAGGAGATGGGCCGCACCATGACCCGACTGCTCCTGCAGATGGTCGCGGCCGAGTCCGAAGCCGGTTCCGTACGGATCGAGGAGTCGCGCCGGGTCCTGCCGACCGAACTCGTCGTGCGGGGTTCCTCCTGAGCCGACGGTCTGCGCCCGGAGCCGTGCGGAGCCCGTGAGTCCGTGCGGCTCCGGGCGCAAGCCCGCGACGGCCGCGGCGCAGCGGCTCAGCTGTTCCGGGTCCGCTACGGCTACGGCTACGCCTACGGGACGGTGACGAAGACGCTGTGGTGGCCGGTCGCGCCATCGGGGATGGTCCGAGCGCGCTGTTCCGTCTGCACCGCGCCCGTGCCGTCGGTGGCGCGGACGGTGATGGTGTGGCCGCCGGGGGTCGCGTCCCACGGGAGGGACCACTGGCGCCAGGTGTCGTTGGTGGCCTGCGCGGCGAGGTCGGCGTCCCGCCAGGGCCCGTCGTCGATACGGACCTCGACCCGGCTGATCCCCCGGTGCTGCGCCCAGGCGACCCCGGCGACGGTGAGCCGGCCGGCGGCGGGGCGGGCGAAGGGCTTGGGGGTGTCGATGCGGGCCTGGGTCTTGATCGGCGCCCGGCGGGCCCACTTGCGCTTCACCCAGTACGGGTCGTAGGCGTCGAAGGTGGTGAGTTCGATGTCCTCGATCCACTTGCAGGCGGACACGTATCCGTACAGCCCCGGGACGAGCATGCGGACCGGGAAGCCGTGCTCGAAGGGGAGGGGTTCGCCGTTCATGCCGACGGCGAGCATCGCGTCGCGCCCGTCCATGACCTCCTCCACCGGGGAGCCGAGGGTCATGCCGTCCACGGACCGGGCCACCAGCTGGTCGGCGCCGCCGCCCCGGGACGGCGGGGTGACACCGGACTCCCGGAGGAGTTCGGCGAGGGGGACGCCGAGCCAGCGGGCGCTTCCCGCGTACGGGCCGCCGACCTCGTTCGACACGCAGGTCAGGGTGATGTTCCGCTCGATCAGGGGTCGGGCGAGCAGCTCGGCGAGGGTGTACGTACGGGGGCGCGCGACGCCCTTGCCGTGGATCCGCAGCCGCCAGGTCCCGGCGTCCACCCGGGGCACGACCAGGGCGGTGTCCACGCGGTAGAAGTCGCCGTTCGGCGTGGTGAACGGAGTGATGCCGGGGACCTTCAGCTGGGCCCCGGCCGGGATCGGGGCGGCGGGGGAGGCCGGTGCCGGCAGGACGAGCTCCGCGCGGGAGGCGACCGCCCCGCGGCCCTGCCGGCCGACGAGGACACGGCCGAGCACGGCGGCCGAGGTGGCCGCGCCGGCCGTTCCGGCGGCGGCGGTCAGGAACCGCCGCCTGCTCCAACCGGCCCCGGTGGCGGGGCCGTTCGCGGGTGCGGCGGCCCGCGAGGACAGGAAGTGCAGGGCGAACGCGCCCGCGACCGCTCCGGCCAGCGAGGGGAGTACGTCCCCGAGGCCGCGGGAGTCCGGCCGGCTCAGGGCCGCGAGGGCCCCGACCGCCCCGAACAACAGCACGCCCGCGGCGCCGGTGCGGCGCCGGTGCACGGCGAGCACGCCCAGGCCCATCGCGATCAGGGCGAGGACGAGGACGATCCCGAGCTGCAGGACGGCCTTGTCGTCCTCCCCGAAGGTGCGGATCGCGAAGTCCTTCACCCCGGCCGGGGTGCGGTCGATCACGGCCCCGCCCACCACGGTCACCGGACCCGCGGCCGGCCGCACCAGCCCGGCCACCAGCTCGGCCACGCCGAGCGCCGTGAAGGCGGCCAGCAGTCCGGAGACCGCGCCGAGCACGGCGCGGGAGAGCGCGGTACGGGAGAGGGTGCTGCGGAGTTTGCTCACTCCCGGCATTCGACGGCACCCGCCCACCGGATTGGTCCCCGCTGGGGCCGGCGGGCCGGGCCGCACCCCGGCCGGCGGGCCGGGCCGCACCCCGGGGTACGGGGCCGCGGGCAGCCGGGCCGCACTCGGCGGGCGGCAGCACGGCACCCACGTACGGCAGTGCGGCATTCCGGCAGGCGGCCGGGCCGCGCCCGTCGGGCGGCAGCGCGGCAGGGCCGCTCCCGGGGGCGGCGGGACGGGCCGCCTTCCGCGCGCGTCGTGGCCGGTCCCTGCCCGGGCCCCGCATCGCCAATCCGGCCGTCCGGCCGTCGCGAAGAACGGGTGGGCTCGCGTCGCGGTGGCTCCGGCCGGAGGCCGGGTGGGGCTGCCGTGTCCTGATGGCGCCGGCCCCTCCTCAGCGAAGGGAACCGTCCGTGACCACCGCCGCCGACCGACTCGCCGAGCTCCTCGGGCACTTCCTCCCCGGCCCCCTCCCGGTGCGCGTCCGCGCCTGGGACGGGAGCCAGGCCGGTCCGGCGGGCGCCCCGCCGGTGGTGCTCCGCTCGCCCGACGCGCTGCGCCGTCTGCTGTGGCAGCCGGGCGAGCTCGGTCTCGCCGAGGCGTACGTCTCCGGGGACCTCGATGTCGAGGGCGACCTCGCCGAGGCCCTCTCCCAGCTCGGCCGGCGCGTCCGCGACCAGCCGCCGGTCCGCCCCGGCCCGGCCGGCATGGCCGCGGCCGCCGCCCTCGCCGTACGCCTCGGTGCCGTCGGGCCGCCGCCCCGGCGCCCGGACGGGCGGGCACGGCTGACCGGCCCGCTGCACAGCGCCTCCCGGGACCGGGCCGCGATCAGCCACCACTACGACCTGTCCAACGCCTTCTACGCGCTGCTGCTGGACGACTCCATGGCCTACTCCTGCGGCTACTGGACCCGCCCCGAGGACCCCGGCTACGGTCCGGCCGACGCCCAGCACGACAAACTGGAACTGATCTGCCGCAAACTCGGGCTGCGCCCCGGCGACCGGCTCCTGGACGTCGGCTGCGGCTGGGGCTCCCTCACCGTGCACGCCGCCCGCGCGCACCAGGTGCGCGTCACCGCCGTCACCCTCTCCCGCGCCCAGTGCGAGTACGTCGCCGAGCGCGCCGTACGGGAGGGAGTGGACGACCTGGTAGACGTCCGGCTGCGGCACTGGCGGCACATCGACGGCGGAGGTTTCGACGCGGTCGCCGCCGTGGAGATGGGCGAGCACGTCGGTGACGCCGAGTACCCGGCCTTCGCCGCGAAACTGCGCGAGGTGCTGCGCCCGGAGGGCCGGCTGCTGGTCCAGCAGATGTCCCGGGGCGCCCACGCGCCCGGCGGCGGCGCCTTCATCGAGACCTACATCGCCCCCGACATGCACATGCGGCCCGTCGGCCGGACCGTGGACCTGCTGGAGGACGCCGGTCTGGAGGTCCGTTCCACCGAAGCCCTCCGCGAGCACTACGCGGCCACCATCGACGCCTGGCGGGCCACCCTGGAGAGCCGCTGGACCGAGATCACCGATCTCGTCGGGGAGACCACCGGCCGGGTGTGGCGCCTCTATCTCGCCGGGGCCTCCCTGGCCTTCTCCGAAGGCCGCATGGGCGTGGACCAGATCCTCGCCGTCCGGCCCACCCGCGAAGGAACCTCGGGATTCCCGGCCACCCCCGCCGACTGGTACGCCGCCCCGGCCCCGCCGCGGTGAACGGAGCCGGGACCCGGTGGGCCGCCGCTCAGGCGGGCCGGGGGCCGGCGGCGCGGCGGAGCCGATTGGCGATCGCCAGCCCCATCCCTTCCTCGGCGGGCAGGGAGGCGATGACCAGGTCGCATCCCCGCTCGTCGAGTTCCCGCAGGAAGCCGTACAGCTCCCGTGCGTAGGCGGCCGGGGAGGCGGGGACCTCCAGCACGGCGTGCGCCTTCACCGGGGTGCCCGCGAAGGCGGGAGGCAGCATGAGGCCGACCCGCTGTCCCGAGTCCTGGGCGAGCTCCGCCTCCTCGACGGCCTTCTCGGGATCCACCAGGACCACCCGCGCGCGCGGCGCGTAGTGCGAGGGGTGCTGACCGGGCACCTTGACGTCGCTGGTCCAGGGCACGGAGACGGGGGAGCCCAGGACCGCTTCGAGCTCCTCGCGCGTCACCCCGCCGGGCCGCAGGACCGCCGGGGCGTCACCGGTCAGGTCGACGATGGTGGACTCCACGCCGACCTGGCAGGCGCCGCCGTCGAGGACGAAGTCCACGGCATCGCCGAGCTCGGTGCGGACGTGCTCCGCCAGGGTGGGGCTGACCGAGCCGAAACGGTTGGCCGACGGGGCGGTGACCCCGCCGCCGAGGGCGGACAGCAGCGCGAGCGCGACGGGGTGGTCGGGCACCCGTACGGCCACCGTCTCCAGCCCGCCGGTCGCCTCCAGGGGCACCCGCTCGCCGCGCCGCAGCACCAGGGTCAGCGGCCCGGGCCAGAAGTGTTCGGCCAGGACGCGCGCGGTGTCGGGGACCTCCGCCACCCACCGGTCCAGCTGCTCGGCGCCACCGATGTGCAGGATCAGCGGGTGGCCGGGCGGCCGCCCCTTGACCTGGAAGGTGCGGCTCACCGCTGCGGCGTCCTCGGCGTTGGCGGCGAGGCCGTAGACGGTCTCGGTGGGCAGGCCCACCAGCCCGCCGGCGCGCAGCACGCCGACCGCCGTCTCGATGTCAGTCGTTCTCGTGGTCACCCTGCGCATTCTCCCACCGCCCGGCGCCCCGCTCCGCCGCCGGTACGGGCCGGCGCCCCCGGGCTGCGGGCGCGGCGGTTCAGGGGTGGACGGGACCGGGTGTGTTCACGATGCCGAACGGGATGTGGACGCTGGGGGTGGCCGGGGCCGTGCCGTTCAGGTGGGAGACCTGGTCGTCGAAGAAGATGTGCGGGTCCAGGGCACTGATCACGGGCGCCTTGTCCACCCCGCCGAGGAAGAAGGCGTCGTTCACCCGGAGCCCCCACCGTTTGAGGCTCAGCACGGCCCGCTCGTGCGCCGGGGCGTCCCGGGCGGTCACCAGGGACACCCGCAGCCGGGGCTGGTAGCCGGGGACCTCGCGGCGCTGCTCCTCCTCGCGGCGCTGGATCCGGTTGATGCCGGCGAGG
Organism: Streptomyces sp. NPDC033845; assembly: GCF_055576225.1. Lineage (NCBI taxonomy): Bacteria > Bacillati > Actinomycetota > Actinomycetes > Kitasatosporales > Streptomycetaceae > Streptomyces > Streptomyces sp. NPDC033845. Next base: position 544,163 of record NZ_JBVIRI010000004.1, read on the forward strand.
AACTCGCGCAGCGGCCCCGGATCGTGCGGGGTGGTCGCGTTGCGCACCTCGTGCGCGCGGAACTCGTCCAGGCCGCCGCTCTGGTAGATCCGCTCGGCCGAGTCCCCCGCCAGCACCCCGTCGAAGTCGAAGGCGATACGGAGCTCCGGGTCCGACTCGTCGTCCACCCGGGCCGTCTGGAGCACATGGCCCGCCGGTCTGCCCTGCGCCACCGCCTCGCGTACGTCGGGACCGTCGGCCGACAGGAACAGCGACATGTTCAGCGCGGGCATGAAGGAGTGGGACGAGCGGCCCTGCCGGAAGACGGCGCGGCTGATCGGCAGTCCGTGCGCCTGTATCGAGCGCATCACCCGCAGCCCGGTGTCCGGGTCGTTGCGGGACAGGATGATGACCTCGACCAGGGGGTCGGACGGATCCGCGAGATCGTTCAGCGACAGCAGCCGCCGGACGAACGGGAAGGCGACCCCCTTGGCCAGCACATCGTCCACATGGGCTTCCTGGTGCCTGCGGTAGGCGTCCTCGCCCCCCTCCCGGAACACCGCGGCGGAGTCGGAGAGGTCGAAGAGCGCGCTGGAGGCGATCCCGACCACCAGACGTCCGGACAGGTCGTACTTCACTTGGTGACACCCCTCGCCGGCATGCGCGAAGTATCGCCGCCGGACCCGCCGGAAGGCGAGGGGGGAGGCTGCGGCGTAGTGGAAAAGGGCAGGTCGGAGCGGGTTTCGGCTCCGCGCGCGGGCCGGGACGCCGCCGAGTAGCGTGGAAGACGGGTGCCGCTGTCGGCAGAGGGACGGGATCGGCAGAGGGACGGGATCGCATGCCAAAGCACCGCCGCCACCACCGCACGCACGCCGCCGCCGTCGGCGCGGCGACCGCGCTGGTGTGCCTGGCGGCCCTGGCTCCCGCACCGGCCGGCACCGCCGCCGGACCGGCCGGCCCGGCCGGCCCGACTGCCGCGCCCGCCCCGACTCCCGCTCCCCGGTTCGTACCGGGTCCCTGTCCCGAGCCCACCGACCCGGCCGAGCCGGTCGAGGCGCTCGCCGACGCCCGGTGCGGGGTGCTGGAGGTGCCCGAGAGCCGGTCCGAGGACGGTGGCCGGACCATCGGGCTGGCCGTGGCACGGATTCCGGCCGTCTCCGACCGGCCGGCCCCGGACCCCGTGGTGTTCATGGCGGGCGGCCCCGGGTCCGACACCTTCGACGACATCCCCTTCCTCGTCGCATCGGGCCTGAACAAGGACCGCGAACTGATCGTCATGGCCCAGCGCGGCAACCTCCACGACCGTCCGAACCTCGCCTGCCCGGAGGTCGACGCGTTCAACGGGCGTTCCGTGGGCCTCGGTTACGACTCGCCGCAGGCGCGGCAGCTGATGCTGAAGGCGGTGACGGACTGCCGGGCCCGGCTCGTCGCCGACGGGGTCGACCTCGGCGCCTACAACACCACCGAGAACGCCGCGGACTTCGCCGATCTGCGCACCGCGCTCAAGATCCCGCGGTGGAACGTCTACGGCTACTCCTACGGCACCAATCTGGCCCTCACCTATCTGCGGCTGCACCCCGAGGGGATCCGTGCGGTGGCCCTGGACTCGGTCGCACCAGGCGAGTTCGTGACCCTGCCGTGGACCTGGGGCAGCACCGCCGAGGGCATCCGCAACATCTTCGCGGCCTGCGCCGCGCAGCCGGCCTGCAAGGAGCGCTACCCGGACCTGCCCCGCCTGCTGACCGAACAGATCCGCAGGCTGGAGGAGAAACCCCTGACACTGGACGCCGCCCTCCCGGACACCGGGAAGGACGCGGAGAGGATCCGGACCGTGCTCGACGGGGGCGCGCTGCTGAACCTGATCGTGGCCTTCACCCCCCGCCCCAAGGACCTTCCCGCCGCACTCGACGAGCTCGCCCGCGGCAACCCGGAGCGGTTCGCGCAGGCCCGCGCCGCCGGATCCGTACAGAGGACCGGAGAGTTCGCGCACGGGCTGACGAACTCGATCGCCTGCGCCGAATGGGCCCCCGGCCATACCGAGGCCGATGTGCTGGCGGCCGGCCGGAAGGCGTATCCCGGATGGCCCGACAGCGTCCTCGCCCAGCCCCCGCAACTGCCCTTCCAGTACCCGGTGTGCGGGGTCTGGGACGTCCCGGACCGGGCCGCCGTCCAGCGGGTGCCCACCCGCAGCGCGGTCCCGGCCCTGATCGTCTCCGGCACCTTCGACGTGAAGACCGGGGCGAGTTGGGCCAAGGGCGTGGCCCGCGACCTGAGCCGGTCGACCTCCGTGCTGGTCCCCGGGATCGGCCACTGGGTCGTCCCGCAGTCCCCGTGCGCGCAGCGCGTGCTCGCCTCGTTCCTCGCCCGCCCGACCGCGCCGGACACGCGCTGCGTGGACGACCTGGAGCCGCCGCCGTTCACGATCGTCCCGAGATAGCCGGGAGTCCAGATGCCCCTCCACCGAGCCGCCCACCGGGCCGCCCACCCGCGAGGGCTGCCCCCGCGAAGGCTGCCCCCGCGAGGGCTGCCCCCGCGAAGACTGTCCGCGGCCTCGGCCGGCATGGTCGCCGGCCTCCTCGTCAGCGGCCTGCTCACCGCCCCCGCCCGGGCACTCTCCGGCGCGGACGAGGGCACCGGCCCGCCGATCGGCACGGTCGCCCGGACCGTGGGCGACGCCTCCTACGCTCCGGGCCCCTGCCCCGGGACCACCGAACCGGACGAGGCGCTGGAAGGGGCCCGCTGCGGCACCCTCACCGTGCCCGAGAACCGCGCCCGGCCGTCGGGCCGGACCATCCGGCTCGCCGTCGCGGTCGTGCCCGCGCTGGCCGCCGTACCGAGACCCGACCCCGTCGTCTGGCTGGCCGGCGGCCCCGGGGACGACGCCGTCGGAGAGGCGAAGCTGGCCGTGGACGGCGGACTGAACCGGGACCGCGACCTCGTCCTCATGTCCCAGCGCGGCACCCGCTCCGCCGACCCGGCGCTGCTCTGCCCGAACATCGACGAGTTCAACGCCCGCGTGGTCGGTCTGGTCTACGACGCCCCCTCCACCGAACGCCAGCACGTGCGGGCCACCCGGGCCTGCCGCGACAAGCTGACCGCCCGCGGGACCGACCTCGGCGCCTACAACGACATCGAGAGCGCCGCCGACTACGAGGACCTGCGCGGCGCGCTCGGCATCGACCGGTGGAACCTGTACGGCATCTCCTACGGCACCCATCTGGCACTGGAGTACATGCGGCTGCACCCCGAAGGCCTCCGCGCGGTCGGCATCGACGGCATCCTGCCCCCGTCCCGGGCCGGTTCGGCCGCGACCTGGAGCAGCTTCCGGCAGGGCGTCGACGGCCTCTTCAAGGCCTGCGCCGACCAGCCCGCCTGCGCCGAGCGCTACCCGGACCTGCCCGCCGTCTTCGAGAAGCTCGTCCGCGACCTCGAAGCGAAACCGGTCACCACCACCGTCACCGTGCCCGGCTCCGACAAGCCGGTGAAGGTGGTCCTGGACGGCGGCACCCTGGTCAACTGGCTCACCTCCGCCACCCACACCGCCGAGGAGGTCCCGCTCTCCCTCGATGAGCTCGCCCACGGCGACCCGCGCCGGATCGCCACCCAGTGGGCCGGCTGGCGGACCAACCCCCAGGGCATCGGAGTGGTCTCGCACGGCCTCGCCTACGGGGTCTTCTGCAGCCAGTGGACCCCGTACGAGAGCGCCGACGCGGCCCTGCGCGGCGGACGCGAGCAGTACCCCTCCTTCCCCCGCTCGGTGCAGGCCCAGGCCCCGCTGCTCACCTTCCTCCACCCGGACTGCGAGGCCTGGGACGTCCCGCCGGCCCCGCGCTCCGTCCGGGACGCCACCACCGGCGACATCCCCACCCTCGCCCTGTCCGGGGCCTTCGACGCCCAGACGGGCGCCGACAACGGCCCGTACGCGGCCCGCACCCTCGGCCAGGCCACGGTGGTCACCGTCCCCTACGAGCCGCACGTGGTCATCGCCAGCTCCCGGTGCGCCCAGGAGATCGCCGTCTCCTTCCTCGACGACCCCGCCGCCCCGAAGACCGGCTGCCTGAAGGAACTCCAGCCACCCGAGTTCAAGACCGCCCCCTGAGACCCCGCCCGGGGACCGCCCCCTGAGATCCACCCCGAAATCCCGCACCCAGGTAGGAGATTCCCGATTCGGTCAGCGGACGACGGTTTCGAGCCGGTTGGGGCGGATAAGGGGATCGGGCCCTCCGGCGGGTGCTGAGCTGGAGGGGCCGCCCCCGCCGGGGCGGGCGTCGGACCGCACAGGGGGTCTTCAGCGATGGCTTCTCTGCACTACGACATACTCACCGATCCCGCTCCGCTCCAGGTGCCGGCCGCGGGCGAGGAACGCCAGGGGTCGGTCTACGTCGTCGTCTCCAACCCGACCATGGACGAGGTGATCTGGTACTCGATCGAGCTACGGGTGCCCTGCGGGCCCGCGGACGGCGATCTGACCGCCGACCCGAAGACGGTCACCGCCCGGATCGAACGCGACACGGCGACCAGGACGGGGGAGGAGCCCACCCTCGTCTGGGACGACACCACCGGAGTCCTCACCGTGACCGCCCGGCCGGGCGCACTGTTCCGGGAGGCCGGCTCCCTGGTCCTGGTCCTGGACGGCTTCCCGGTCTCCGACCGGCCCGGACTGGTGCTGCTGAAGGTGACCGAGCGGGCCGCGAACGGAGCCTTCGTCCGGAAGACCCCGGTGACCCTGAGCCTGGTCAAGCAGCTGCCCAGGGTCCCCCGGAACTTCCGCCCGGAGCGCTCCCTGGTGGCCGGCGGCCAGGACGTCCTGCTGCGCTGGGACGGCCCCGACAGCCTGGTCTACCAGGTGCAGGGCCCGGACGGCCCGCCGGAGACGGTGGTGCCCGTACCGGTCGGCACCGGCTGGCAGTGGTCGCCGGCGCCGGGCCGGGAGCCGAAGCGGGACGCCACGTACACCCTGATCGCCACCTCCCCGGGCGGACAGCAGCCCGGCTACTTCCTCACCACCACCGTCCACCTGCGCAGCCCCGAGTTCGAGGGGGTCACCGCCACGGCCGGACTCCGCGCCCCATGGGCCGAGGGCACCACCGACCGGGGCCGGATCGTCTTCACCGCCCAGGGCGCCCGGATCCGCGACGCGGACGACGCCCCCGGCACCCTCTCCGCCGCCCGCGCCGAGGCCGAGACCGTCACCGCCGACCGGATCAGCGCGGACGGAGTCAACACCCGGTGGGTGGGGGACCGGGACGAGGGCAAGGGCTGGGTCGAGTTCCCGCAGTCGGGGGTCAACGTCCGCAAGGACGGAACACAGGCGTGGGGGACCGTCGCCGCCGACCTGGCGGACCTCAACGGCATCAACACCAAATGGGTGCAGGGGCGCACGGCCGCCGACGGATGGATCGAGTTCCCGGCCTCCGGGATGAACGTCTTCGAGGGCGCCGGGAACCGCCAGTGGGGCACCGTCGCCGCCGGCCGGGCGGACCTGAACGACCTGGACACCCACCGTGCCCGGATCAAGGAGCAGCTGACCCTCGACGGCGGGCTCACCGTCGGCGGGGACCTCACCACCCTCGGCATGCTCCGCGTCCAGGGCGAGTCGCGCCTCCAGGGCAAGGTGAACGCCGGGGCGCACCTGTCGGTCCGCAACGCCGGGGAGTGGATCGTGCACACGAACGACGGGAAGGTGGCGATCAACGGAGACCTGCGCGTCCACGGGGCCTTCCGGTCGGATTCCTGATTGCCTGGTGCGGGAGCCGGCGGTGGGAGCCGTGCGGGCTCCCGCCGTTCCCCGTGCCCGGATGGAAAGGTCCCCGACCGTATGCCCAAGCCCCTGATCGTGATCACCGGTGCCAGTTCCGGTATCGGCGCCGCCACCGCCCGGCTGCTGTCCTCCCAGGGGCATCCGCTGCTCCTGCTGGCCCGCCGGCTGGACCGGCTGGAGGCCCTGGGACTGCCCGACACCCTGTGCCGCAAGGTGGACGTCACCGACCGGACGGCCGTGCAGGCCGCCGTACGGGAGGCCGAGGAGCGGTACGGGCCGGTGGACCTGCTGGTCAACAACGCGGGCGCGATGCTGCTGGGCCGGATCGCCGACCAGCCGGTCGAGGAGTGGGAGCGGATGCTCGACATCAACGTGAAGGGCCTGCTGTACGCGACCCGCGCGGTCCTGCCCGGCATGCTGGAGCGGGGCGCGGGCACCATCGTCAACATCGGTTCGGTGGCCGGCCGCAAGACCTTCCCGAACCACGCGGCCTACGTGGGAACCAAGTTCGCCGTCCACTCCATGTCGGAGAACCTCCGCGAGGAGGTGGCCGCCACCGGGGTCCGGGTGGTGACGGTCGCCCCGGGCGCGGTGGAGACGGAACTGCTGTCCCACACCAGCGACGAGCGGATCAAGAGCGACTACCAGGCCTGGAAGGAGTCGGCGGGCGGCGCCCTCGACCCCGACGAGGTGGCCGCCGCCATCGCCTACGCCTACGGCCGGCCCCGGCACGTCACCGTCCGCGAGATCGTCCTCGCCGCCACCGGCCAGGAGGCCTGAAACCCCACCGGCCCGCGTCCGCCCGGGTGTTGACCGAGGGCGATGTTGTCTGCGGGCGAGCCTTCGATCTAGGGTGACCCCGGCGCGACCCGGCGTCCGCCGGGCATCCGCGATCCTTGGTGAGAGGGGGACCTACGACACCATGGAGAGCGCTCTCGATCTGGGCTCCGGCCACCGGGGCGGCCCCACCCCGCCCCGGGTCCTCGGCCCGCCCCGCCGGGCCGCCACCCCGGACCGCTCGCTGGCCCTGTGGAGCGGACTGCCGCCGTACGTCCTGCTGATCGAGGACGACGAGGGTGACGCCCTGCTGGTCGAGGAACTGGTCGAGGACAGCGGCATCGACGTCCGGCTCGGCCGCGCCCGCTCCCTCTCCGAGGCCCTGGGGCTGATCGACTCCGAACCGCCCGAGTGCGTCCTGCTCGATCTGCACCTGCCCGACGCCGACGGCATCGGCGCCCTCGACCGGGTGCTCGCCGTGTGCGCCGAGACCGCCGTGGTCGTCCTCACCGGACTCTCCGAGGAACAGGCCGGCCTGACCGCCGTGGCGGCCGGCGCCCAGGACTACCTGGTCAAGGGCCGCCTGGAAGCCGACGTGTTCATGCGGGCCATCCGCTACGCCGTGCAGCGCAAGCGGACCGAGCTCGCCGCCGTCGCCCTCCAGGCCGGGAAGCTGCGCGCCGAGGAGAACGCCCGGCTGGAACGCGGACTGCTGCCCACACCGCTGCTCCTCGACGACTCGGTCACCGTCTGCGCCCGGTACCAGCCGGGCCGCGCCCAGTCACTGCTGGGCGGGGACTTCTACGACGTGGTCCAGACCGCCGACGGAGCCACCCACGCCGTGGTGGGCGACGTCTCCGGACACGGGCCCGGCGAGGCCGCGCTCGGGGTGTGCCTGCGGGTGGCGTGGCGGGCCTTCGTGATGGCCGGGGTCCGGGGCACCGAGCTCCTCACCCTGCTGGAGGCCATCCTGCTCGCGGAGCGTTCCGGGCCGGAGATCTTCGCCACCCTGACGACCGTCACCCGACCGCCCGGCGGCGGTGCCGTCGCCGTGCAGCGGGCGGGCCATCCCGGTCTGCTGCTCCGATCCGCCGCGGGCATCGAGCTGCACGAGGTCCCGGGCGGCCCCGCCCTGGGCATCCTGCCCGGGGCGGGCAGGGGCTGGCCGGTCACCGAGCTCCCGATGGCCGCCGGCGACGCCGTGGTGCTCTTCACCGACGGGCTGATCGAGGGACGCGTCGGTCCGGGGCCCGCCCGCCTGGAGGAGGCGGGACTGCTGGACATCGCCCGCCGGCACGCGGGGCTGCCCGCGGACTCCTTCGTCGACACCCTGATCCGGCGGGCCCAGGACCTGGCCGCGGACTGGGGCGGCCTGGCCGACGACGTCGCCGTCCTCCACCTCCAATGGGCCACCCCCGCCTGACCACCCCGGCTCGGCGCGGTCAGGCGTCGAAGCGGTGGCGGGAGGCCTCGATCTGGGTGAAGTAGCGGTGGGTCCAGTCGCACATCACGTCCACGGTCTTCCGCAGGGCCGTGCCCGGCTCGGTCAGCCGGTAGTCGACCCGGGGCGGCACGGTGGGATGGACGTGCCGCAGCAGGAGCCCGTTCCGTTCCAGCATGCGCAGGTTCTGGGCGAGCATCTTGTGGCTGATGCCCTCGACCTCGTTGCGCAGCTCGGTGAACCGCAGGGTGCGGTCGCCCAGGGTCTCGATGATCAGAAGCGCCCACTTGTTGGCGATGTCCGAGAAGACCTCCCGGGCCAGCGAGTCCGCGCGCCTCAGGTCCGCGTCCTCGGGCATGCCCTCGAACTGCTTGGTCACCATCTGGTTACCCCGTTACCGAAAAGTGCGTTCTTCCACGTCAGCGGCCACTCTCCTACGGTTACCGGGTAACCACAAGTGAGTACGGACCGTGGAACGGGAGCGGACATGGCCATCGAGCTGAAGGATCCGGCCGGGCTGGTGAAGGTGGACCTCTACCGGCAGACGGCGGTGGCGACCGGGTCGAGGACGGTGTTCGTCGCCGGCCAGGTCGCCTGGGACGCCGAAGGCCGCCTGGTCGGCGAGGGGGACTTCGCGGCCCAGGTCGAGCAGTGCTACCTCAACGTCGCCACCGCCCTCGCCGGGGCCGGCGCCACCTTCGACCAGGTCGCCCGGCTGACCGTCTACCTGGTGGACTGGACCCCCGACCGGATGCCCCTGTTCCTCGAAGGAGTGGCCCGGGCGGCCGAGCGGCTCGGGCCGCTGCCGGCCCCGCCGCTCACCGGGATCGGGGTCGCCGCCCTGGCCGCCCCCGGGCTGCTCGTCGAGATCGAGGCGGTGGCGGTCATCGACTGACCGGGACCGCCACCGGGACCGGAACGGCCGCCGGAGCCTCTTCGGCCACCGGCTGCGCCACGGGCTGTGCCGCGGGCCGGGGCAGCCGGGTCCGCTCGAAGGTGCGGAGCAGGTCCGCCGCCACGCTCAGCGCGATGGTGGCGGGCTCCTTCCCGGCGATCCCGGGGATCCCGATCGGGGTCTTGATCCGGTCGATGGCGGCACTGTCGTGACCGCCCTCGTCGGCCAGCCGCTGCCGGAACCGGGCCCATTTGGCGGCCGAGCCGATCAGACCGATCGAGCCGAGACCGGGGGTCCGCAGGGCGGCGTCGCAGAGCGCGGCGTCCTCGGCGTGGTCATGGGTCATGATCAGCACATGGGTGCCGGGCGGCAGCCCCGCCAGGACCTCCTCGGGCAGCAGCGGGGTGTGGTGGGCGCGGACCCGGGCCACCGCGTCCGCGAGCACCCCCAGCCGGTCCTCGGCGAGCATCTCGGGCCGGGTGTCGATCAGATGCAGGTCGAGGTCCTGCCGGGACAGGATGCGGGCCAGCTCCAGTCCGACGTGTCCGACGCCGAACACCGCCACCGCCTCCACCACCGGCAGCGGTTCGAGGAGCACGGTGACGGCACCGCCGCAGCACTGCACCCCGTGCCGGCCGGTGACCCGTTCGTTCAGGGCGAACTCCATCAGCTCCGGCTCCGGATCGGGCGCGGCGTTCAGTTCGCGCGCCCGGTCGATGGCCACGGCCTCGATGTTGCCGCCGCCGATCGACCCCCAGGTCTCGCCCCGGGCCACCAGCAGTTTGGCGCCGGGCCGGCGGGGGGCGTGGCCGCGCACGGTCGCGACGGTCACGAGCACGCCGGGTTCCCGGCGTTCCCGCAACCGCGCGACCGCGGCCACCCAGGTGGTGTCAGACATGGCTCGGCGTGCCCGCCGGGACGCGGACCGACTCGATCGCCCAGTACACCGCCTCCGGTGTCGCGGGCGAGGCGAGCTCCACACTGGCCCCGGCGGGCCCGAACTCCGCGGCCGCCTGGCGCAGGGCCTCCCGTACCGAGAAGGCCAGCATCAGCGGGGGTTCGCCGACCGCCTTGGAGCCGTAGACGGCGCCCTCCTCGGTGGCGTTCTCCAGCAGTCTGACGTGGAACTCCTCGGGCATCTCCGAGAAGCTCGGCAGCTTGTAGGTGCTGGCGGCCTGGGTGAGCAGCCGGCCGCGGTGCGGGCCGTCGCCGGAGTCCCAGCGCAGGTCTTCGAGGGTCAGCCAGCCCGCGCCCTGGACGAACCCGCCCTCGACCTGGCCGATGTCGATCATCGGCGAGAGGCTGTCGCCGACGTCGTGCACGATGTCCACCCGGCGGATCCGGTAGGCGCCGGTGAACCCGTCCACCTCCACCTCGGTGGCCGCCGCCCCGTACGAGAAGTACTTGAACGGGGAGCCGTGGAAGGCCTTGGGGTCCCAGTGCAGTCCCTCGGTGCGGTAGAAGCCGGCCGCCGACAGCTGGACCCGCTGGAAGTAGGCGGTGCGCACCAGGTCGTCCCAGGGCAGTTCCCGGTCGCTGCCGAGGGCCCGGGCGACGCCCTCGGAGATCCGTACGTCGGAGGCGTTCACCCCCAGCTGGGTGCCGGCGACCCGGAGCAGCCGCTCGCGGATCTGCTCGCAGGCGTTCTTCACCGCCGCGCCGTTGAGGTCGGCCCCGGCGCTGGCCGCGGTGGCCGAGGTGTTGGGCACCTTGTCGGTGCGGGTGGGCGCCAGCCGCACCTTGTGCAGCGGGACGCCCAGCGCGGTCGCGGCCACCTGGAGCATCTTGGTGTGCAGGCCCTGGCCCATCTCGGTGCCGCCGTGGTTGATCAGGACCGAGCCGTCCTTGTAGACCAGCACCAGGGCGCCGGCCTGGTTGAAGGCGGTGAGGTTGAAGGAGATCCCGAACTTGATGCCGGTGACCGCCAGGGCCCGCTTGGTGTGCGGGTGGGCGGAGTTGAAGGCGGCGATCTCGCGCCGGCGGTGGACGATGCCGGCGTCCTCCTGGACCTGCCGCCAGACGACGGAGATCCGTTCGGGGTGGGTGACCGGCTGCCCGTACGGGGTGGTGTGGCCCTCCCGGTAGAAGTTGCGTTCCCGCAGTTCCGTCGGGTCCAGGCCGAGCAGCGGTGCGCAGCGGCCCATGATGTCCTCGATCACCAGCATGCCCTGGGGGCCGCCGAAGCCGCGGAAGGCGGTGTTGGAGACCTTGTTGGTCCGGGCGATGCGGCCGGTGACGCGGGCGTTCGGGATCCAGTAGGTGTTGTCGATGTGGCAGAGGGCGCGGGCGACGACCGGTTCGGACAGGTCCAGGCTCCAGCCGCCGTCGGCGGTCAGGGTGGCCTCCAGGGCCTGGATGCGGCCCTCGGCGTCGAATCCGATCCGCCAGTCGGCGTGGAAGCCGTGGCGCTTGCCGGACATGGTGAGGTCCTGGGTGCGGTTGAGCCGGACCCGGACCGGGCGGCCGGTCAGCCGGGCGCCGAGGGCGGCGACGGCCGCGAACCCGTGCGGCTGCATCTCCTTGCCGCCGAAGCCGCCGCCCATCCGCAGGCACTGCACGGTCACCTCGTGGCTGTTCAGGCCGAGGACGTGGGCGACGATCTCCTGGGTCTCCGAGGGGTGCTGGGTGCTGCTCTGGACGAACATCTGGCCGTTCTCGTCGACCAGGGCCAGTGCGGCGTGCGTCTCCAGGTAGAAGTGCTCCTGGTCGGAGAAGGTGAAGCTGCCGGAGAACACGTGTGCGGAGTCCGCGAAGCCGGCGTCCACGTCGCCGGTGGTCATCACGGGGCGTGCGCCGTGGAAGCTGTCGGCCGCGATCGCCTCCGCCAGGGTGATCACCGAGGGCCTCTCGTCGAGTTCCACCTCGACGGCCGCGGCGCCCAGCCGGGCCGACTCCAGGTCCTCGGCGAGCACCCAGGCGACCGCGTGGCCGTGGAACATGACCTCGTCGGGGAACAGCGGTTCGTCGTGCTTCATGCCGGCGTCGTTGACCCCGGGGACGTCGGCGCCGGTCAGCACCCGGACCACGCCGGGCACGGCGAGGGCCGCGTCGGTGCGCAGTGCGGTGATCCGGCCGTGGGCCTTCATCACCTGCACCGGGTGGGCGTGCAGCACGTCCTTGGTGCGGTGCACCAGGTCGTCGGTGTAGAGGGCGGCACCGGTGACGTGCAGGGCGGCGCTCTCGTGCGGCAGGGGGACGCCGACCGCGGCCTTCTCGGGGCGCTGGGACAGTTGACTCATGACGACACCGCCTCGGTGGTCCGTGCGTACAGCTTGAGCAGGCTCTGGCCGAGCATCGCGGAGCGGTAGCCGGCGCTGGCGCGGTGGTCGTCCATGGGGGTGCCCTCGGTCCGCAGGGTGCGGGCCGCGGTCTCGGCGGTCTCCGCGGTCCAGGGCCTGCCCTCCAGGGCGGCCTCGGTGGCCAGGGCGCGGATCGGGGTGGCGGCCACGCCGCCCAGGCCGATGCGCGCCTTGCGGACGATCCCGTCCTCGATGTCGAGGGCGAAGGCGACCGCCACGCTGGAGATGTCGTCGAACCGCCGCTTGGCGATCTTGTGGAAGGCCGTGACCGGGGACAGCGGAAGCGGGATCCGGACCGCGCGGATCAGCTCGCCGGGACGGCGCACGCTCTGCCGATAGCCGGTGAAGTAGTCGGACAGCGGCACCTCGCGCTCCCCGTCGGCGTCGGCCAGCAGCAGGGTGGCCTCCAGGGCGAGCAGTACCGGGGGGCTGTCGCCGATGGGGGATCCGGTGCCCAGGTTGCCGCCGAGGGTGGCGCTGTTGCGGATGAGCCGGGACGCGAATTGCGGGAACAGCTCGGCCAGCAGCGGGACTTCGCCGTCGAGCCGGCGCTCGATCTCGGTGAGGGTCCGGGCCGCGCCGATCTCGATGTGGTCGGATCCGACGTGCAGCGCGCGGAGTTCGGGCAGCCGGTCGACGGCGACCACGCAAGGGGCGCGCCGGGAGCGGATGTTGACCTCCACACCCCAGTCGGTGCTGCCGGCCAGGACCACCGCCCCGGGCCGTTCGCGGAGCAGCCGCAGGGCCCCGGCCAGGTCGGCGGGCCGCAGGAACTCGGCGTCCTCCCGGGCGTACGCGGTGACGGCCGGCTCGTTCGGCGGCTGTTCGCGGCGCAGGGCCAGCGGGTCCGCGGGCCCGGGCGTGCCGACGGCGAAGGCGGCGTCGCGGATCGGGCGGTATCCGGTGCAGCGGCACAGGTTCCCGCTGAGCGCGTGCAGGTCGAAGCCGTTCGGGCCGTGCTCGGGGTCCGCGGGCCCGTCCTCCTCCGGGGCCGTGCCGGCCTCCGGGGCCGGGTGGGCGCAGCGGTCGGGCCGGTAGTACTCGGAGGCCATGCTGCACACGAACCCCGGGGTGCAGTAGCCGCACTGGGAGCCGCCGCGGAGGGCCATCTCCTCCTGTACGGGGTGCAGTACGTCCGGTCCGCCCGGCTCGCCGGGGGTGGCCAGGCCCTCGGAGGTGACGACCTCCTGGCCGTCGAGGGAGGCGACCGGGACCAGGCAGGCGTTGACCGCCACCCAGTCGGTGGGCTTGTGCAGCCCGGGCCGGGCCACCAGCACGGAGCAGGCGCCGCATTCGCCTTCGGCGCAGCCCTCCTTGGTGCCGGTGAGGCCGCGGTCGCGGAGGAAGTCGAGGACCGTGGTGTGGGGTGCGGCGGGTGCGATGGGCGTTTCCGTCCCGTTGACCGTGATCCGAGCCGGTCGGGCTATCCCTGTTGCCATGTTCAGGAGCTTTCTCTTTCACTGGCGCGGCGCGGACCCGGCCGTGTGCGGCAGCGGGAATGGTGGCGCGGCGCAGGGTGCGCGTCGGCGCACCACGAGCGAGGAAAAGGGGATGACGAGCGAAGAACGAGAAGAAGGGGGGAAGTGGAGCCGGGGGAGGGCTGCTCAGCAGCCGTGCGCTACCCGGCCCGGAGCCCAGGCGATCTGGTGGGGGGACCGGATGTGCTCGGATATCGTCCGCATGCCGGGTCGCCTCCTTCCAGTGGCTCACGAGTTGGTGCCGACGAAGTTACGTTGCCCCAGGTCATCGGTCAAGCGACGGCCCCTCGAAGCGGACCGGGGCCTCGAACCGGGCCTTGCGGGCGGCCCGTCGGAAGACCGTCAGGACCGCCGGGCCGGCCAGGCACACGCACAGAAAGTTGGTGACCGCCCGGCCGGTGTCCCAGCCCAGCGAGGTGGCCAGGTCGAAGGCCAGATAGCGCTGGAACTGCTCGGTGAAGGGCAGCCCGGGGAGATAGGCGATGGAACTGCCCGGGTCGAGGGAGAACGGCCAGAAGGAGAGGTTCAGCAGGAATCCGAAGAGATAGCCGGAGACCGAGCCGTAGACCGCGAGCAGGGCGATCTCCGCCCGGCCCCCGGCCTTCGGCAGACATCCGGCCAGCATTCCCACGAAGGCGCAGCCGAACATCTGGTACGGCATCCAGGGCCCCACCCCGCCGGTGATCAGCGCCGAGGCGAAGAGGGAGGTGCAGCCCAGGGTGAAGCCGAAGCCCGGCCCGTAGACCCGCCCGGCCAGGACCAGGATGAAGAACACCGTCTCGATGCCGGCGGTGCCCGCGCCCAGCGGGCGGATGGCGGCGTTCACCGCCGAGAGGACGCCCAGCATCGCCAGGGCCTTGGAGTTGATGCCGCCCTCGGCGATCTCGGAGACCACCACGCAGAGCACCACCACCAACAGCACGCCGAAGACCAGCGGCGGGGCGTAGTTCGAGCCGAACTTCCCCGGGGCGACGAGGAACGGCCAGAAGAAGGCGACCACCCCGAGGAAGGCGGCCATCGTGATGACCAGCCCGGCCCGGGCGCGGATCCGGATGGCTGCGGGGGTGCCGGCCGCGGGGGTGCCGGCGGAGCGGGCGGCCCTCATGCGTCCGGGTCCGTTCCCCCGGCGAGCACGGCGGTCAGCTGGCCCACGGTGAGGAAGGGCAGCGGGGACAGCACCTTCGCGGTCTGCGGGGCGAACACCGGGGAGGCGACGATCACCTCGGTGGTGGGACCGTCGGCCACGATGTCGCCCTCCGCCATCACCAGCACGCGGTCGGCGGCACGTGCCACGAACTCCACGTCATGGGTGGACACCACCACCGCCCGGCCCTCGGCGGCCAGCCCGTCCACGATCCGGATGAGCGCGTCCTTGGCGCCGTAGTCCAGCCCACGGGTCGGCTCGTCCAGCAGCAGCACCCGGGGGGCCGCGCACAGCTGGATCGCGAGGACCAGGGCCAGCCTCTGCCCCTCCGAGAGGTCGCGGGGGTGGGTGCCGTCGGGGATGCCCGGGGCCAGCCGGTCCAGCAGGGACCTGGCCGTCACCCGGCCCGGGCCGGTCCCGGTCCCCGACTCGGCGTCGGCCTGGGCCAGTTCCTGTCCGACGGACTCCAGATAGAGCAGATCGGTCGGGGTCTGCGGGACCAGCCCCACCAGTCGGCGCGCCTCGGCCGCCGGGAGCCTGCGCGGATCCCGGGCCACCGGACCGCCGGGGGCGCCGACGGCCACCGAGCCGGCCTTGCGGGGGCCCGAGCCCTGGAGCGCCCAGAGCAGCGAGGACTTCCCGGAGCCGTTGCGGCCCATCAGGGCCGTGATCTCACCGCCGCGGAGCGCGAGGTCGACCTCCCGGACCGCCGGGACCCCGCGGTACGCCACGGTCACCCCGCGGGCGGTCAGCAGCTCCCGGCCACCGGCGCCGCCGTCGCCGTCGCCGTCGCCGTCGCCGGAGGCGTGGGTGTGGGTGTGGGCGGGGCGTACGGGGGGCGGGACGGTCCCGGCCAGCCGGGCGCGCAGCGGGGCGGCCGCGCGCCGGGCGTCCCGGACCGAGAGCGGCAGCGGGGACCAGCCGGCGGCCCGGCCCAGCTCCACCAGGGGCGGCGCGATCGAGGAGGTCCGGAAGACCTCGGCGGGCGCCCCGGACACCACCCGGCCGTCGCCCGGGAGGTGGATCACGCGGTCGGCGTACTGCACCACCCGCTCCAGCCGGTGCTCGGCGAGCAGCACGGTGACGCCCAGGTCGTGGACCAGCCGGGTGACGGCGGCCAGCACCTCCTCCGCGGCGGCGGGGTCCAGGGCGGAGGTCGGCTCGTCCAGGACCAGCACCCGCGGGTGCGGGGTCAGGACGGATCCGATGGCCACCCGCTGCTGCTGTCCGCCGGAGAGCTCGTGCAGCGCCCGGTGGCGTAGATCGGCCAGACCGAGCAGGTCCAGGGTCTCCTCGACCCGTTTGCGCATGGTGGCCGGCGGGACCGCCAACTGCTCCATGGCGTAGGCGAGTTCCTCCTCGACGGTGTCGGTGACGAATCCGTCCAGCGGGTCCTGTCCCACCACGCCCACCACATCGGCGAGTTCCCGGGGCGGATGGTGGGCGGTGTCCCGGCCGTCGACCAGGACCCGGCCGTGCAGGGTGCCGCCGGTGAAGTGCGGGACGAGGCCGTTGACGGCGCCGAGCAGGGTGGACTTGCCGGACCCGGTGTGGCCCACGACCAGGCACAGCTCCCCCTCCTCCACGGTGAGGTCCACGTCCCGCAGGACCGGTGCGGCCGTGTCCTCGTAGCGGACGGAGACCTGGTCGAAGGTGATCACTTGGGTTCCTCCGGGGGCGGGGCCAGGAAGCCGGCCGCGCCGGCGAGGAGTATCGCCGCGGCCGGGACCAGCGGCAGGGCGGGCCAGCTGAGCGGATGGAAGGAGGGGTTCAACTCGGCCGCGTCGAATCCCGTGTTGGCGAAGAGCAGCACCGCCGACAGCAGCCCGCAGCCGGCCACGGCCCATTCGGCGGACCGCCAGGGGTCCGGCCGGTAGCTGGTCCGGGTGATCCGGCGCCCGCCCAGGCGCAGTCCGGCGAAGCACAGCAGGGCGCCCGCACCCATGGCGGGCAGGCCGAGCAGCCGGGGGGCGGTGGCGTCGAGGAGCCCGTACGCCCCGGCGCACAGCCCGCACATGCCCAGCAGCATCAGCGCGCCGGTCAGCCGGCGGGACCGGCGGGTGGCGGTCCCGGACCGGCCGTAGCCGCGGGAGTCCATGGCGGCCGCCAGCCGCAGCGAACGCTCCAGGGCGTCCTCCAGGACCGGGACCACGGTGCCGCGCAGGGCGCGCGGGCCCTTGGCGGGGGAGGAGGCCCGGCCGGCCCGCAGCCTTCTGGCCCGGTGCACCCGCTGGACGCTCTGCACCAGCTGCGGGGCGACGCTGATGGACACCGTGACGGCGACGCCGAGTTCGTAGAGGGCGCCGGGCAGGATCCGCAGGGCGCGTTTGGGGTTGGCGAGGGTGTTGGCGGCGCCGACGCAGCAGAGCATGCAGGCCAGCCGCAGACCGTCGGTCGCGGCCGACAGCAGGGCCTCCAGGGAGACCGGGCCGCCGAGCCGGATGCCGGCGTACCAATCGGGGGTGGGGAGGTGCGGCAGGGAGAACAGGATGTGGTCGCGGGGGGTGGTGCCGGTGGCGAAGACCGCCCGGAACACCACTCTGATCGCGACCACGGTCAGCGCCAGGTACAGGTAGTACTGGAAGCCGCGGGCCCAGGGCGCCTCGGTGCGGCGCACGGTGACCACGTATCCGAGGACCGCCAGGACGAGGAACAGCAGCAGCGGGTTGTTGGTGCGGCTGACCGCGGTGGCGAGGGCCAGGGCCCAGATCCACCAGGCGACCGGGTGCAGGGTGCGGGGCAGTCGGCGGCCTCCCGTCTCCGGCGCGGGGCCGGAGAGGGGGAGCGGGGCCGCGGCCCCGGTGGTGGCGGTGGGTGGCACGCGGCTACTCCGGACGGCGCCGGCGCCTGGCCGAGCGGACGGCCGCAGCACCGATCAGCAGGACGAGGGCCCCGGTGGCGACGGCGGGCAGATAGGAGCCGGCCTCGTGCTCCGGGTCGGACGCCGGTGCCGCGTCCACCACCTGGGTCCCGGCCGGAGGGGCCGCCACCGGTGGGACACCGGAGGCCGGTGGTGCGGAAGGGGTGGGCGGGGCGCCGGTCGTGGGGGTGGCGGAGACGGAGGGGCCCGTCAGTACGGGCACGGGTACGGGTGCGGAGGCCGAGGCACCCGGTGCGGCGGTGCCCGCCGGGGGCGCCGGCTCGGTCGGGGACGGGGCGACCGGCCCGGGCCCGGTGTCCGCGTCCGGGGGCGGCGGGGCCGCGGTGCGGGTGTCCCGGGGCGCGGGCCCGCCGGTCGGCCGCGCGTTCCTGGCACGCAGTTGGTCCGGGGTGACCGTGGGCTTGCCCTCAGTGCCCTCGACATCGGTCGCGCCGAAGATCCACAGGTCCACGCTGCCCGGCTTGGGCTTGTAGAGCATGGCCCCCAGCTGGCTGTACTCCCAGGTGTTCCGGCCGGGATCGGCGTGCCAGTACGACCAGTAGGCGGAGGCCGGCGGGGTCAGCACGCAGTCGTCCTCCCGGGGCGTCGGGAACTGCTTGCCGCCCCGGTGGCCGCTGTAGCCGATCCGGCAGACGAAGGCGGGGCCGTCGTGCCCGGTGCCGGTGGTGGTCCAGCCGCCCTGGTTGAGGAGTTCGTAGCCGGTGGTGGGGGTGGTGCCGCAGGACCGGTAGATCGGCCCGCCCCAGCGGCTGAAGTCCACGGCGAGGACCACCCCGGAGGAGGTGGTGCACCGGCCCATCGGCTGGGGTGCCGCCCCGGCCGGGGCGGTGGTGCCGGCCAGGGCCGCCACCGTCAGCCCGAGCGCGGCGGCTGTCCGGGTCAGGGCTGCGGCCGTCCGGGCCGGGATGCCGGCCGTCCCGCCGCGCCTCATGCCCGGCCCCCGGGGGTGCCACGGCGGCCCCGGGCGAGGCGGGTGGCGCCCCAGCCGGCGAGGACAAGTGCCAGCGCGACGGCGGCGAGACCCCCGGCCCGGGCGCCGGTGGAGGCGAGGTTGCCGCCGGAGCCGCCCGAGCCCGGGCCGCCGGAGCCGTCCTCGGGGGTCACGATCACCGGGACGGTGGGCGTGGGGCCCGGAGTCGGGGACGCGGAGATGCCGGGAAGGGGCTGCGGGGTGGTGCCCGAGAGGTCGCGGGCCAGGGTGCCGAAGGAGACTCCGGTGGCCCCGCCCACGGCCTGGGTGGAGGCGCGGACGTCGGAGCCCGGCTGGCCGCCCTTGGTGATGGTGAACCCGCCGTCCCGGTTCTGCCGGGTGGCCAGGAAGGCGCGGGCCCGGGCGATCTGGGTGCGGTACCGGGTGGCGTCCAGCGACAGCCCCTGAATCGCCAGCGCGGCCGAGTTCACCGAGTTCCCCGAGGCGCCGGGGAAGCCGCCGTCCGCGGTCTGCCGGGCCGCCAGCCAGCGCAGGGCCCGGTCCACGGCGGCCTGCGAGGCGGCGTCCGGCAGCAGGTCGACGGCCATCGCGGCCATCGCCGTGGAGTCGACCTCCGGCCCGCTCGGCTCGCCGATCAGGCTGGGCCAGGCACCCGACGGGGTCTGGAGGCCCTTCAGATAGCCGACCGGTGCGGCCGCGGCGGCCTTCTCACCGGCCCGGAGCTGTGCGATCACGCCGAGGGACTGGGAGAACACGGAGGTCGCGTAGGTGTAGTTGCCCTTGCCCGCGCACTGCTGCCGGACCGGGGTCCGCTCCTTGCAGGTGATCTTCGCGAGTGCGGCGATCAGGTCCCGGCCGCCGAAGTCCCGCGGGTTCCGGCCCACGGACTGGGCGAGCACGGCCGCCTTGCCGAGGGACCCGCCGCTCGCGTAGCTGCTGCCGATGTGGGTCCAGTCGTGCAGGCCGCGCCCGTGGCCGTCCTCGCCGCCCTGGTCGAGGAAGTCGACGATGTCGCGCAGCGCCGCGTCGTCCCCACCGGTGGCGGCGAGGGCGTAGGCCCCGTCGATGGTCAGCCCGTAGTCGGCGAAGCGCTTGCCGGGCTGGGTCTCGTAGAACCGGCCCTGGATCAGCCTGGAGGGGTGGGTCAGATAGCCGACCCCCTTCCGCAGGTCCGGACCGGGACCGGCCGGGGGAGCGGTCGGCGGGGTGGTGGGGGGCTTGGTGGGGCCGGTGGGCGGGGTCGTCGGGGGGACCGTCGGCGGCACGGCCGGCTTGGCGGTCAGGGCGCCCAGATCGCTGCCGGCCCCGGCGACGGCCGCCGTGGCGGTCGGGAACAGCCGGGACTCGGTGTCCTCCTCCCCGAAGCCGAACCCGCCCGAGGCCAGCTGGCGCCCGGAGAGCCAGGAGAGGCCCGCGTCCGCGAAGGCCTCGTCGCCGAGGGCCCGCAGCGCCTGGGCCGCCCAGGCGGTCGCGGCCGGGTTGCCGGTGGTCTCGTAGTGCAGGGCGGGCCAGGCGCCCGTCCTCAGCTGGGACTTCTTCAGGAAGGCGCGGGCCTTCTGGACGGCCGGCTCATGGCCGCCGGCCCGGGCCAGCGCCAGGGTGATCAGCCCGGTGGAGCCGGCCTCGCTGTCGCACCAGCCGCCGGACCGGATCAGGACGGAGGTGAACCCGCCGTCCTCGCACTGGAGTCCGGTCAGCCGGGCCACCGAGCCCGCCGGGGGCGCCACCCCCGCGTTGACCAGGGCGATCACGGCCATGGCCTGGGCATCGGACTGCCCGGTGGTGCGGAAGTCCCCCTTGGTCAGACAGCCGTCGACGGTGTCCCCGTCGCCGATGTCCCGCGGGCAGGCGTACTTCACCAGGTCCCCGAGCAGATCGCGGCCGCCGAACGCGCGCGGGTCCAGCCCGGTGGCCTCGGCCACCAGCGCCAGCCGTGCCGCGGCCGTGGCGTCGGGTATCGCGTCCCGGCCGTTCGGATAGGCGTACGCCTCGGTCTGCGCGGGGTCCGCGAGGAACTCCGCGGCCTTCCTGGCCGCCGGGCTCTTGCGGTCGGAGGCCGCCAGGGCGAACACCGCCTCGGTGGTGAGGAGGTGGTTGACGGTGGTGGACCCCTCGTCGACCACCCGCCCGTCCTTCACCCTGCCGCCGATCCAGCGGAGGGCGGCGGGCACGTCCACCGAGCCCGCGGGCACCTTGGGCGGGACCGTCGGGACCGCCGGGTCGGGGGTGCTGAACCCCCGGACGTCATCGGGGGTGAAGGAGGGCTTCCCCTTGGTGCCGCCGACGTCGGTGCCGCCGAACACCCAGGCCTCCACATCGCCGGCCTTCGGGTTCCGGGCCATCGACCCGAGCGGACTGTAGGTCCACTTCCGCTGCCCCGGCGAGGCGATCCAGTACGACCAGTAGGCGGTGGCCTGCGGGGTGAGCACGCAGGGCTCCTTGGCCGGGGTGGGGTACTGCCTGCCGCCCTGGAAGGACTTGAGCCCGATCCGGCAGATGAAGCCGGGGCCGTCGTGGACGGTGCCCGTGGTGGTGAACCCGGCGGTGTGCAGCAGTTCGTAGCCGGTGGTGGGGGTGGTGTCACAGCCCTTCTCCACCGTGCCGCCGAACGGCCGGAAGTCCACCGCGACCAGGGCCCCCTTGACCGGCGAGCACTTCGCGACGGGGTCGGCGCTCGCCGGGGTGGGGGCCGAGAGCAGGGCCGCGCCCGCCCCGAGCGTCAGGAAGGAGGCGGTCAGCAGGGACAGCAGCCGCCGCCCCGTCACGGGGCGCCGTGGCGCCCTCTGTTCGGTCCCCACCGCGGCCCTCGTCTCTGCCGGGCGGACGGGTGCGTGGCGGAAGGCCCCCGCACGGCTCGCTGCGCCATGGGGAGGCGGGGACGACCACACCGCAGTCCACGACGGCGCTCTTCGTACTGTGACCCGGCCCCAGGCAATCCGGCTCGCCCGGGAGATCCGGGCCCACGGTTGCGGGTCAGCGCCGGAATCGCACCGGCTTCCCCTGGGACTGAGCAGTTGTCACGCGGAATGGAACACCGATCCGTACGGCCCGTCAAGACCGGTCGGCTGGCGGTCGTTTCGCCGCTCGGGTAGCGTCCTGGGCTGCCACATGGGGGAATCCGGTGCGAATCCGGAGCTGACGCGCAGCGGTGTGGGACGGCGGGGGCCGTCTCCGAGCCCGAATGCCCATCCGGCGACGCAGTACAGGAAGCCGTACCACGCGTTCCGGGCGGCGGCTCTCCGGCCACGCCCCCGGCCGTGCCCCGTGCACGGACGCCCTCGGCGCGTCCGGAGCGGCCGGCGCCCGCCGATTCCAGGAGCAGGCCATGTCCCGTCCCCGTACCCCCCGCCGCCTCGCGCTCGCGGGACCCGCCGCCCTCGGCGCGTTCGCCCTCACCGTGCTGCCCGCCTCCGCGACCTCGACGCCGGCGCAGATCGCCACCTCGAAGACCAACGGCGTCGCCTACCTCAGGTCCCTCCAGGCGCCCAGCGGCGCCTACGCCGGCTCAGGACTCTCCAACGAGTGGGCGTTCAGCGCCCTCGCCGCCGCCGGTACGGCCGTGGTGGACGTCACCCCCGGCGGGGACACCACGAAGAACGCCCGCACCGTCTACCGGAACCTGCTCTCCACGGCGGCCTGGCCCTCCGCCTCCCCGGTGGTCACCGACTACGAGCGCGCCGCCCTCAACGCGTACGCGGCCGGCATCGACCCGGCCCGGGTCTCCGCCTCCCGCAATCTGATCGCCCACGTCTACTCCTACTGGCAGACCGCCGAACCCGGCTACTTCGGCCCCTCCTCGAACTTCAACGGCACCGTGTTCGCCGCCCTCGCGCTCGGCGGGGCGAAGACCCAGGGCGGCACGGCCCGCGTCCCCCAGAAGCTGACCGACGCGCTGGTCTCCCGGATTCGCGCCAACCAGCACGTGGACGGCGGCTGGACCTACCAGAAGGGCGAGGGCAACCCCACCGTCCTCAACGCCCCCGGCGACGTCGACATGACCGGCGCCGCCATGGCCGCCCTCTGCGCCTCCGGGATACCCGCCGGCGACCCGGACCTCGTCCAGGCCAAGAACTTCCTCAGGACCACCCTGGTGTCGTCCACCGGCGCCTTCAACTCCCTTTACGGGGTCAACACCAGCTCCAACGGCTGGGCCGTCGCCGGGCTCAACGCCTGCGGCATCAACCCGCAGACCGGGGACTTCCTCACCGCCTCCGGGAAGACCCCGATCGACTTCCTGATCGCCAACCAGTTCAACCCGGCCGGCGGCTTCAAGTACAAGCCGGCCGACACCGCGCCCACCGCCTACGCCTCGATCGACGCCCTCCGCGCGGTCGCCGGCGGCGGCTTCACCACCGCCCCGCCGACCCCGGTCACCCCCGGAGCCCCCAAGTGGGTCGCCCAGCCGACGTTCACCGCCGGCACGACCACCCGGCTGGCCCTGACCGTGGACGACGGGGCCGGCGGCCTCAAGGCCTGCTCGGTCACCCTCACCCCGACCGGCACCACCAGCACCCTCGGGGACGTACTCGCCGCCGCCACCGGCGCCGCCGCTCCGGCCGGCTGCGTCACCAGCGTGACCCCGGCCTCCGGCACCGGCACCATCACCGCCGTCAACGGCAAGGCCAACAGCGGCTCGAACACCTGGAAGGTCAGCGTGGACGGCTCCGCGTTCGCCGGAGCCGCCCGCAACAAGGTGATCAACGTGGGCGACACCATCGCGCTCCGCTGGGGCGCCTGACCCGCCACGCCCGGTCCGGACCCCCGGCCGGCGGGGGCCCGTACCAGGCGGCGGCCGCGGCCGGATCAGGCGCCGACGTCCCGGCTCCGGTAGTCCTCCAGGGTCTCGCGCCGGACCAGCAGCCTGGCCTCGCCCGCATGGGCGGCGACCACCGCCGGCCGGCCGACCAGGTTGTAGCCGGAGGCCATGGACAGCTGGTAGGCCCCCGCCACCGGCACGGCGAGCAGATCGCCCGGGCGGACGTCGCCCGGCAACTCCACGTCCGCGGCGAGCACATCACCCGCCTCGCAGTGCCGGCCGACCACCGTGGCCACGGCCGCCCCGGCCGTCGAACTCCGCCCCAGCAGCATGGGCGCGTAGCGCGCCCCGTACAGCGCGGGCCGCGGGTTGTCGGCCATCCCGCCGTCCACGGCGACGAACAGCTTCCCGCCGCCCCGCTTGACGCTGAGCACCCGGTAGAGCGCGACCCCGGCCGGGCCCACCACGGCCCGCCCCGGCTCGACGGCCAGCCGGGGCACCGCCAGCCCGGCCGCGGCGCAGCCGGCGACCAGTTCGGCGCGCATCCGCCGGGCGAGCGCGGCGGGGTCGAGGGACGGTTCGCCCGGCCGGTAGGCGATCCCGTGACCGCCGCCCATGTCCAGCTCGGGCAGCACCACCCCGTGGGCCTCGCGGATCCTGGCCATCAGCCCGACCATCCGGCGCAGCGCCACCAGATAGGGCTTGACCTCGGTGATCTGGGATCCGATGTGACAGTGCAGACCGGTCAGTTCGAGCCGCGGCTGTCCCAGGATCCGGCTGACGGCGTGCCGGGCGCCGCCGTCACCGAGGGAGAGCCCGAACTTCTGGCCCTCGGTGCCGGTGCGGATCTTGTCGTGGCCGCCGGCCGAGACGCCGGGGACCACCCGCACCAGCACCTTCTGACGGCCGCCCGGCCCGACGGCGGCGGCGATCCGGGCGATCTCGGACGGGCTGTCGATCACGATCCGGCCCACCCCGAGCCGCAGCGCGGACGCCAGGTCCTCCGGGGACTTGGCGTTGCCGTGCAGCACGATCCGCTCCGGAGGGAACCCGGACGTGACGGCGAGTTCCAGCTCCCCGGCCGAGCACACGTCCAGGCCGAGCCCCTCCTCCCGGACCCAGCGGACCACGGCACGGGAGAGGAACGCCTTGGCGGCGTACAGCACGTCCGCGTCCGGGAAGGCCGCGCGGTAGGTCCGGCAGCGGTCGCGGACCTCGCCCTCGTCCAGGACGTAGACGGGGGTGCCGAACCGGTCGGCGACCTCGGTCAGGGGCACTCCGGCCACGGCCAGGCCGCCGTGCGGCAGCGGGGTCGCGGAGGCAGGCCAGACGGACGGGCCGCCGGCACCGGCGGGAGCCTGCGGGAGTACGGCGACGGTCATGTCCCGCCCCCTCAGACCGTACGGCCGGTCCGGGCGGCGGTGCGGGCCGCCGGCTCCGGCGGGGTCCCGGCGCGGGCGCGGTCCGCCGCGCCGGCCGGGGGAGCGGTGAGGGCCGGATCGACGGTCAGCAGGGACGCGCCGAGCGGCCGGGCCAGGGCGCGGAGCGCCGCCCCGGAGAGCCGGATCCAGGGCTGGTCCGGACCGAGCGTGGCGGCCAGCCGTTCCGGGCTGGTGAAACCGACGGCGGTACGGTCCCCCAGCGGGGTGCGGAACAGCCGCACGGCCACGTGCGCTCCTCCCGGCCGGGCGGGCACGTACAGGGGCCCGGCCGGGCCCCGTTCCTCGGGTTCGGGGTCGGAGTCTTCGTACGGGAAAAGGCACATGGGGCCCTCCTCGGGAACCACGGGTGGCTGGTGCGGTCCCGGGCCGCGCGAGTCGGCGGCCCGGGTTCCGCGACCGAAGCTATCCCCGTCCCTGTGCCGGGTCGGACGCCTCGTGACGGGACCCATACGCGGGCCGGCCCGTTCCCTACGCGTCCTTGACGGGGAACCCGATCTGCCCGCCCCTACCCCCGTGGGGCGGGTCGATCGTCGTGCGCGCACAGGCGAGCCCGTCGGTCAGCTTCACATCAACTCAGGTGTGAAGCAACACTGTTTTGCTTCAATACCAGTGCGACTGTCGGCCGAAGAGCCGGGTAGCGGGCTCATACAACGGTTAGAGTGAACATCCGACAATGGAGGCGCGAGGCCGTGACAGAACCAGACCCCGGGACCACCGGCAGCCTGGCCCACAAGCTGAACACCCTGTTCACCACCATGGTCCCGGCCGGCCGTGGCCCCTACACCAACGAGGAAGCCGCCCGCGAGATCACCGCCGCCGGCGTCCCCATCTCCGGCAGCTACATCTGGCTGCTGCGCAAGGGCCAGCGGGACAACCCCACGCTCAAACACCTGGAGGGCCTCGCCAGGTTCTTCGGGGTCCCGCCCGCCTACTTCTTCGACGACCAGGTCACCGACACCGTCAACGCGGAACTCGGGCTCCTGATGGCCCTGCGGGACGCCCAGGTCCAGCGGGTCGCCCTGCGCACCGCCGGCCTCTCGCAGCGCAGCCTGCGGTCCATCAACGACGTGATCGAGCGGGTGCGGGAACTCGAAGGACTGTCCTCGCCCGGCCCCGACCCGGAGCCCGACGCGGCCCCCGACCCGGCCCCCGGCTCCGCTCCGGACCCCGCTGCGAGACGGCCCGCGGGATGACGGATCCGGGCGCCGGCGGCCCGTCCGCCTGCCGAGTGGCTCAAAGCCGCCTGTACGCCGGGTGACGGCCGTGCTGGAATGACCGAATGATGATCACCGGAGAGATGTGATGAGCGAAGACAGGACGTCCGCCACCGTCGCCGCTCCGTGATCGTGGTGCGCTGGAGCCTGGGTCCCGCATTCCGCCGTCCCACCCGTCCCGACCGGCGTTTCGAGGAACGCGTACGCGGCCTGGGGCTGCCCCTGCGCAGCCAGTTGACCGTCGGGGAACTCTGCGACCACCTCGGCGGACTCCGGGACCGGCCGCTGCGCGTGGTACCGCTCAGCCTCCCGCCCGCCAGCCCGCACGGCCTCCTGGTCTCCACCCAGGCCAACGACTACATCTTCGTCGAGGAACGCCTGGTGCCGGTCCATCAGCAGC
Source organism: Streptomyces sp. NPDC033845 (assembly GCF_055576225.1). Classification (NCBI taxonomy): domain Bacteria; kingdom Bacillati; phylum Actinomycetota; class Actinomycetes; order Kitasatosporales; family Streptomycetaceae; genus Streptomyces; species Streptomyces sp. NPDC033845. The sequence continues at coordinate 570,561 of NZ_JBVIRI010000004.1, forward strand.
AGGTGGTCCTCCACGAGATCGGACACGTGGTCTGCGACCACGAGAGCACCCCCGCACTCGCCGGATCCGCCTCCCTGCTCATGCCCTCCCTCGACCCCGGCCTGATCGCCCGGGTCATGGGCCGCGAACACACCAACTCCGAGGCGGAGATCGAAGCCGAGATGGTGGGCTCGCTCATCGGACAGAGCATCGGGGTCTGGACGGTGGACCGCACCCTCGCGGTCCCCCCGGAACTCCGCGAGATCGTCGAACGGCTGGCCACCCTGGAGTCGCCCAGGCCGGGGAGGGAGCATGAATAGCCTGCTGTACCCGATCTGTTCCACGGTGGCGCTGCTGGCCCTGCTCTTCAAGGCCCGCACCCTGCGGACCGAACGGTCCGTCACCCAGCTCGCCCTGATGGCCAACTTCGCCCTCCTCTTCGTCATCTTCACCGTCTCCACCCCGTCCGTCTGGACCGCGACCAGCGAGTTCGTCGGAATCGTCGACTTCTCCGGGCTCCTCACCCAGAGCTGCGTGGTCGCCATGACCGTCTGCCAGCAACTGGTCCTCCTGCACCTCACCCACGGCCCCGAGACCGCCCGCCGCAAGGCGGTCCCCCGGGTCGCCGCCCTGGTGGCGGTGCTGATCGCCATGTCGGTCCTGTTCCTCGGGGCCTCCGCGCACGGCGAGTCGCCCAACGACTTCGCCGTCACCAGCGCCCAGTACACCCCCGCCTACCTCACCGTCTACCTGCTCGCCTTCACCGCCAACCAGATCGAGATCGGGGTGATGGGCTGGCGCTACTCCAAGATCGCCCCCTCCCCGTGGCTGCGCCGCGGCCTGCGCATGGTGGCCCTGACCCTGCCGTTCGCCCTGGTGTACACGGCGGCGCGGGCGGCGGACATCATCGCCGCCCAGTTCGGCGGCTCCGGCCACGCCTGGGAGCCGGCCGCCCAGCTCGGCGTCGCCATCGCCGTGGTCGTCCAGACCGTGGGATGGATCCTGCCCGACTGGGGGCCCCATCTCAGCGCCCTCGGCGACCGGTTCAGGGACCGCCGGGCCCAGCGCCTGCTCACCCCGCTGCACCGGACCGTCACCGAGCAGGTGCCCGAACCGGTGATCCCGGTCCACTCCGCCATGGACCGGCGGACCCGCCTCTACCGCCTGGTCATCGAGATCCGCGACGCCCAGTGGGCGCTGCGCACCTGGATGGCCGCCGAGGTGGCCGAGACCGCCCGCGCCGAGGCCGAACGGGCGGGCCTGCGCGGCGAGGAGCTGGCCGCCGCCGTGGAGGCCGCCCAGCTGCGCGCGGCCATCGAGGCCAAGCGCCACGGCCGGCCCCCGGAGCGGATCCTGGACAGCCCGGTGTCCGCCGCCCCCGGCGACCTCGCCGCCGAGGTCGCCTTCCTGTGCCGACTGGCCCGCGCCATGTCCGCCACCGCCCCCGCCGCCGCCCCGCCCACCGCGGCTTCCGCCGCACCCCGCAGCACGTACGAGGAAAACGCATGACGAGCACCACCGAGGCCACCGGACTCCCGCAGCCCTTCGGCCAGGACTTCCGGACCGACCCGCACTCCGTGTACGCACGGCTGCGCGCGACCGGACCCGTCCACCGGGTCGCCCTCCCCGACGGCTCCCCGGTCTGGCTGGTCACCCGCGAGGCCGAGGTCCGCGCCGGGCTCGCCGACCCCCGGCTGTCCGTGGACAAACGCCACTCCGGGACCGGCTTCAAGGGGTTCTCCCTCCCCCCGGCACTCGACGCCAACCTCCTGAACCTCGACGGCGAGGACCACCTCCGGCTCCGCCGGCTGGTGTCCCAGGGGTTCACCCCCCGGCACGTCGAAGGGCTGCGGACCGCCGTCGCCGAGGCGGTGGACACCCTCCTGGACCGGATGGCGGAGCCGTCCGCGGCCGAACCGGTCGATGTGGTCGAGCGGTTCGCCCGACCGCTGCCGCTCAAGGTCATCGGGGACCTCTTCGTGGTCCCCCCGGCCGAACGGGAGCGGTTCTCCGGCTGGGTCGCCACCATGCTGGCCCCGCCCGGCCACGAGGAACTCCGGGCCGCCATCGGGCACATCCACGGCCATCTCCTCGACCTCGTCGCCCGACGCCGTGCCGCTCCCGGAGAGGACATCCTCTCCGGCCTGATCGCGGCCCGCGACGCCGGGGACCGGCTCACCGAGGACGAGCTCGTCTCCCTGGCCTTCCTGATCCTCATGGCCGGCAGCGAGAACGTCCAGCACACCATCTCCAACGGGCTGTTCACCCTGCTCACCCACCCCGGGCAGCTGGCCGCCCTGCGGTCCCGCCCGGAGACCCTGCCGCAGGCCGTCGAGGAGATCCTCCGGTACGCCCACCCCAACCAGACCGCCATCCGGCGCTTCGCCGTCGGGGAGACCGTGATCGGCGGGGTGACCGTACCGGCCGGGGACACCGTCCTCCTCCTGCTGGCCTCCGCCCACCGCGACCCCGCCCGCTACACCGAGCCCGACCGGTTCGACATCTCCCGCACCGACCAGGGCCACCTCGCCCTCGGGCACGGGCTCCACTACTGCCTGGGCGCTCCGCTGGCCCGGCTCCAGATCACCCTGGCCCTCGACGCCCTGCTGCGCCGGTTCCCGGCCCTCCGCCTCGCGGTCCCCGCCGGGGAGCTCGCCTGGACCAGCACCTTCCGGTTCCACGCCCTGAGCGCGCTGCCCGTCCTTCGGCAACTCCCGCGCCCATAGCGCATTTCCGTCCCCGGCACCACTCGCGAACACCCCGATGGGGTCGGTACCGGTCGAGCTGGGCGGGCCGGATCCGGCCCGCCGGGCCCGGCCGCGGGCCCGCGACCTCGTACGACGCGACCGCCGGCCGGGGACGGCCACTCCTCGCCGACCGAATCCACCGCCGGTGATGGCGCATATCGGTTCCTCCGGTCCGATGAACTCCGACGAAACCACGGGTGCCGGTGGGCGGGCGTCGTTATGCTCCCGCCGACCGGTCAGAAGGTCACCCTTTTCGATAGTTCGAGGACGCCGATGGAGCAAAGAGACATTCCCCCAGAAACCTCCCAACAGGGGGGCGTGAGCCGGCTGCTGCCCGCGATCGCGGTCCTGGTCGCCGCCTGCCTGGCCGGAGCGCTCGTGTCCTCCTCCGAACCGGTCGCCGTGGTCCTGACCGCCGTCGCCCTGCTCGGCGCCGCCGCCGTCCTCGGCGAGACGGTGCGCCGAGGCCGCCTCCTCGCCACCCGGGACGCCCAGGTCAAGGCCCTGCTGCACACCCTGTCCCGGCAGGAGGCCGAGGCGCTGAAGCTCTCCTCGGTGGTGCTGCCCGAGGCCATCGAGCGGCTGCGCCGCTCGGAGCCCGCCGAAGAGGTGCTGACCTCCCTGGGCGGCCGCCCCGGCCGCAGCAACCGCTGGGGCGCCGACGCGGGCCTGACCCCGCGCTTCACCGCCGCCCTCCAGGCCGTACTGGCCCATGTCATCGACGCCGTGGACAACGAGGAGAGCCTGCGCGACTCCGCACAGCGGGCCTTCGTCAACGTCGCCCGCCGCATGCAGGCGATCGTCCACCAACAGGCCCACGAGATGCGCGAGATGGAGGACCGGCACGGCACCAACCCCGACGTGTTCGGCGATCTGCTCCGGCTGGACCACGGCAACGCCCTGATCGGCCGCCTCGCCGACTCCATCTCGGTCCTCGGCGGCGCCCGCCCCGGCCGCCAGTGGAGCCGCGCCGTCACCCTGTACAGCGTGATGCGCGGCGCGATGTCGCGGATCATCGACTACCAGCGGGTGGAACTCCACTCGGTCTCCGAGGTCGCCGTCGTCGGTCCGGTCGTGGAACCGCTGATCCACACCCTGGCCGAGCTCCTGGACAACGCCACCCGCTACTCCCCGCCGCACACCCGGGTCCACCTCACCGCCGCCGAGGTGCAGTCGGGCATCGCCGTGGAGATCGAGGACGGCGGCCTCAGCATGAGCGAGGAGGCCCGCGGGCGCGCCGAGGAGATGCTCGCGCAGGCCCAGTCCGGGATCGACCTCAACGACCTGGGCGAGACCCCGAGGCTGGGCCTGGCCGTGGTCGGCCGGCTGGCCCAGGCGTACGGCTTCCAGGTGTCCCTGCGCTCCTCCGCCTACGGTGGTGTGCGCGCCGTGGTCATCGTGCCGCAGCACCTGATCACCACCGCCTCCTCGGCCACCGGCCTGGCCCACGGCATCGGCTCCTCCTCCGGGCCCCGGGCGGTCGCCGCCACCCCGCGCGAGCACCCCTTCGAGCGCCCCCCGGCCGGACTGCCCGCGGCCCGGCCGGCACCGGCCCCGGCGGCCGGACCCGCACCGGTGAGCGGCCTGCCGGGGCTCACCCCGACCGGGCTGCCGCAGCGGCGCCGGAAGGACCGCATCACCACCGAGGCCCGGCCGGCCGCCAGGCCGCAGCCGGCGGACGAGGCCGGCCCCGGAATGTGGCTGGAGGCGTTCCACAGCGGCCTGTCCGGTACCCCCGGCCAGGACACCCAGGACGCCCAGGACGCGTCGGGTTCAGCGACCAGAGGGGCGTAAGCAGTGATGACTCAGCGAAGCAGCATGGACTGGATGCTCAAGGACCTGGCCGCGGGGGTGCCGCAGACCCGGCACGTCATCGTGCTGTCCGCGGACGGGCTGTGCGTGGCCCAGTACGGGGCCGAGACCGACACGGCCGACCGGCTGGCCGCCGCCTGCGCGGGCCTGCAGAGCCTGGCCGGGGCGGTGGCCGCGGAACTCCCCAACTCGGAGGGGAGGATGCGGCTGGTCGTGATCGAGATGGACGGCGGGTTCTTCTACCTGATGGCCGCCGGTGACGGCTCCTACCTCGCGGTCCTCGCCGACGAGGGGGTGGACGCGGGCCTGATGGGCGCACAGATGCGCAACCTGGTGACCCGAATGGGGGAACACCTGAGCAGCCCGCCCCGGCACGACGGGCAGCCCGCGTGAATGAGCCGCCCCCAAGCTGGGAGGACAGCAGTCCCGAACGGCTCTACGTCATCACCGGCGGACGCAGCGCGCCCTCCACCGCCGCCCATCTGGACCTGGTGACCCTGGTCGTGGCCAAAGGACAGGCCCGGCCGGAGATGCAGCCCGAGCAGGCGGCCATCCTCCGGATGTGCCGGTCACCGCTCTCGGTGGCCGAGATCGCCGCGTACGCCGGACTGCCCGTGAGCGCGGTCACCGTGCTGGTCGGCGACCTGGTGGCCGACAAGTGCGTGCACATCCGCCCGCCCGTCCCCGCCGCCCAGCTACCCGACCTTGCTCTGATCGAGGCAGTGATCGATGGACTTCAGAAGCTCTGAGCCGCCCGCCGGGCCGGCGGCCGCGGACATACTTCCGCAGACGGCCGCGGCCGCCGTCAAGGTCGTCGTCGTCGGCGGGTTCGGCGTGGGCAAGACCACCATGGTCGGCGCGGTCAGCGAGATCAAGCCGCTGACCACCGAGGAGACCATGACCCGGGCCGGGGTCGGGGTCGACGACACCTGGGGCGTGGACCGCAAGCTGACCACCACGGTGGCCATGGACTTCGGCCGGATCAGCATCAACGAGGAACTCGTCCTCTACCTGTTCGGGACGCCCGGGCAGGAGCGGTTCTGGTTCCTGTGGCGCGGGCTCTTCGAGGGGGCCCTCGGCGCGGTGGTCCTGCTCGACACCCGGCGGCTGGAGATCAGCTTCGACGTGATCGGACGGCTGGAGGAGCGGGGCGTCCCCTTCGTCGTGGCCGTCAACTCCTTCCCCGGCGCCCCCGACCACCCGCTGGAAGAACTGCGCCAGGCTCTCGACCTGCCCCCCGCCGTCCCCATCCTCGTCTGCGACGCCCGGCGGCGCGAATCGTCCCGGGACGTCCTGCTGACCCTCATGCGCTACCTGCACTCCCAGGCAGCCACCCAGGAGGCCATGTGAGCACCACCCCCACCCCGCCCCCCGGCTGCCCCGCCCACGCGGCGGGGACGGCGGACACGGCCGGCGGGCTGCGCCGGCTGCACGGAGCGGAGGCCCAGGCGGACCCCTTCGCCCTGTACGAGAAACTGCGGGCCGAACACGGCCCGGTGGCCCCGGTCCTGGTGAGCGGGGACCTTCCGGCCTGGCTGGTCCTCGGCCACCGGGAGAACCTGGACGTGGGCCGCACCTCCTCGCGCTTCACCCGCGACCCGCGCGGCTGGCGGGACATGCGCGAGGGCCGGGTCCCGCCCGACACCCCGCTCGGCCCGATGGTCTCCTGGGTGCCGGTGTGCAACTTCACCGACGGGCCGGTCCACGAACGGCTGCGCGGGGCCGTGGTGGAGTCCCTGGGGCGGTTCGACAAGCGGGGCATCCGCCGCTACGTGACCCGCTTCGCCAACCAGCTCGTCGACCAGATCGCCGACGAGGGCTACGCCGACCTGGTGCCCGCCTTCTCCGACCAGCTCCCCATGCTGGTCATGACCCAGCTGATCGGGGCCCCCGACGAACACGGACCGCTGTTGGTCAACGCGGCGCGGGACATGCTCCAGGGCACCGAGACGGCCCTCCAGAGCGACCGGTACGTGACCGCCACCCTGGAGAACCTGGTGGTGGAGCGCAAGGCCAAACCGGCCCGGGACCTGGCCTCCTGGCTGATCGAGCACCCGGCGAACCTGACCGACACCGAGGTGCTGATGCACCTGCGGGTGGTGCTGATCGCGGCCTACGAGACCACCGCCAACCTGATCGCCAACACCCTGCGGACCGTGCTGACCGACCCGCGGTTCCGGGCCAGCCTCTCCGGAGGCCATATGACCCTGCCCGACGCGCTGGAGCAGGTGCTGTGGGACGACCCGCCGATCAACACGATCATCGGGCGCTGGGCCACCGGCGACACCCTGCTCGGCGGACAGCAGGTGAAGGCCGGGGACATGATCCTGCTGGGTCTGGCCGCCGGCAACGCCGACCCGCAGATCCGGCCCGACCCCTCCGTCTCCGTCCACGGCAACCGCTCCCACCTGGCCTTCAGCAGCGGCCCGCACGAGTGCCCGGGCCAGGACATCGGGCGGGCCATCGCCGACACCGGGATCGAGGTGCTGCTGGACCGGCTGCCGGACCTCCAGCTGGCCATCGACGCGACCGAACTCCAGTGGCGCGGCACCCTGATGTCCCGCCATCTGCTGTCCCTGCCGGTACGGTTCGCCCCGCGCGCGGTACCGCTGCCCGCGCCCGAGCCCGTGCCCGCGCCGGAGCAGGCCGTCCGGCACCCCGGTCACCCCGGGCATCCGCTGATCCCGCCGCAGCCGACCGCGGCGCCCTCGGTCGCCGCGCCGCGCCGGGGCCCGGGCTGGTGGCGGCGGCTGTTCGGCCGCCGCTGAGCCGCCCGTACCGCCGGGGCCCGGCAGGCCCGGGCCCCGGCGGTGTCCGCCCGCCGCTCAGTCGCCGATCCACCGCCACCAGGAGGCCAGGGCCGGCAGCCCGGGCGGCGCGGCCGGACCGCCGGGCCCGCCGGTGAACCAGGGGGCCTCGGCGAAGCTGGGGGCGTCGGCCCATCTCAGATCGAACTCCGCCCCGGGGAGCGGGAGTTCATGGCGGTTGCGCGGGCTGGCATAGCGCGGGGCCCGGCTCTGCCAGCTGATGGAGCCGGCCACATAGTGGCCCAGCGCCGCCAGATGGCGCCGCAGCTCCTCGTCCGCTCCTTCCGCCAGCCGGGCCCGCAGGGTGAGGAAGAGGACCATCACCCGGTCCCGCAGCTCCACCGCCGCGGGCACCGCCTCGGCGGGGGAGCACCCCTCCTGGTGGGCCAGCACATTGACCAGGTTCACCTCCGGCGGGTCCAGACCGTCGTCCTTGTCGTAGGAGAACAGGTCGTTGTCGGCGCTGACCACGAACCCGGCCGCGTCCGTCAGGGCGGTCAGCGCGGGGGCGCAGAGCACCTCCGCCGGCAGTCGGATCCCGCGCGCCACGTCGGACCAGGTCAGCGAGAAGCGGGTGCCGTTCGCCAGCGGGCCCATGGCGACGAACTCGTTCAGCCCCGGCATGCTCCGGGTCTCGGCCCGCGCGGCCCGCCAGGCCGCCCCGAGCAGCCAGTCCCGGGTCCCCTCGGTGAACCGGCGCAGCTGGTAGGGGGAGAGCAGGGCGTGGGTGCGGGTGACGAGGTCGAGCAGGGAGCTCGTCATGGGCCCGTCGGGCAGTACCGACGCCCCCGGATCCTCCAGGGTCCGCAGCAGCCGGGTGCCGTGCTCGACGACGGCCCCGGTGCCCACCTCCTCGGCACCCGAGTCCTGCCAGTCGTCGACGGCGTTCGCCCAGTAGTTCCACTGGGCGAACAGCAGCAGGGCCTCCTCGTCCCCCTCGGGGACGATCCGGCAGGAGAAGTCGGCGCTGTGGGTGGCCAGCCCCCAGGCCCGCTCCACCGGATCGGGGTAGACCCCGAAGGAGTCCAGCCACTCCACGGCCCGGGCCCGCACCCGCTCCGCCCCGGGGTGCACGAGCTCGCGTTCCAGCGGGCAGTAGAAGGGCGGCAGCCGGTCCCCGAGACGGGAGGGGCGGACACCGGGAACAGGATCCGCGGGGTGCGCGGGCTGCGCCGTGCGCGCGGTGCGGGCGGTCGCCGTCATCGGCCGCCCCCGGACCGGAAGCACAGCAGCCGGGTCTGCACCGCGTGGTCCCGCCAGAGCCGGAAGAACCTGCTGTGCGCCAGCGTCGACTGCTCCAGCCGTTCCTCCGTCCAGGCGCCCGGCCCGGCGTCCTCCCCGCCCGCCCGGATCCGGTCGAGCTCGGCGGTGTTCCACGCCATGGACTGGACCCAGAACTCCGCCACCGAGTCCGTGACGTCCTCGTCCCGCACCAGCTCGAACCCGGCCTCCTCGGCCGCGGTCAGGTACTCCCCGAGCCGGCCCAGCCGGGTCCGGTAGTAGCCGTCCATGAAGGCGCGCGGCCCGGCCCGGCCCACGAAGTGCTCCTGGATCCCGAACCAGCCCCCGGGTTCCAGCGCCCTGGCGACCACCTCGAAGAGCCGGGCCCGGTCGAGGTATCCGCTGCTCTCGTTGGCGTAGACCGCGTCGTAGGCCCGGGTCTCGTCCAGGTCGTGCACGTCCGCGAGCACCGGACGCACCAGCTCCCCGACCCCGGCGCGCCGGGCGAAGTGCCGGACGATCGGCAGGTGTTCCGCCGCGACCGTGAGACCGGTGACCGCGGCGCCCAGTTCCTGCGCCCAGTAGAGGGAGGAGCCGCCCAGCCCGCAGCCGATGTCCAGCACCCGGCGCGGGGGCGCCTCGTACGCCCCCCAGGAGCGGGCGGCCCGCTCGACTATCCGTTCCTGGGCCTCGCACAGCCGCCGTTGCAGGGTGCCCTGGGCGACCGTGCTGTCGGGTGGGCCCTCCGGGTAGATCCCCACGTGGAAGTGGACTCTGGGCCCCGGACCGTACTTCTGGAGGATCTCCTGCGTCTTGAGGCTGTAGTAGAGCCGGACCGGGTCCTCCCCGCCCGCGCCCGGCGCACCGCCGCTGCCCGAGGAGTCGCCCGAGGGGCTGTCTAAGGAGGTGCCGAGGGGTGTCACGCGCATGGTGTCCGCCCTTCCGTTGGTGGGGCCTCCACTGTCGGAGCCACTGTCGGAGCACGGATCATCGTGGCACCTCGCGTGTCCCGCGTCAGCCCGCCGGAGCGATCCGATCGGCGCGGTCAGGGGTTGGTCCAGGCCTCCGGGGGGCGGGTCAGCGCCGACACGGCCGCCGGCAGTTCGCAGGAGGCGACGTCGGCCAGCGTCACCCCGTCGAGGATCTCCCGCACATTGGCCCGCAGCGCGATCCACAGCGGCAGCAGGGCCTCGGCGGGACCGCTGTACGAGAGGTCCGGCGGGCGCACCCCGCGGACCGAGACCAGCGGGCCGTCCACCACGCGGATGACGTCGGCGATGCTGATGGCCCCGGCCGGCCGGGCCAGCCGGTAGCCGCCGTTCCCGCCGCGCTGGCTGAGTACCAGACCGCCGCGCCGCATGTCGTTCAGGATGCCTTCCAGGAACTTGTGCGGGATGTCCTGGGCCTCCGCGATGGCCTCGGCCTTCAGCGGCCCGCCGTCCGTCCGCTGGGCGGCGGCGAGCTGCAGCGCGGCACGCACCGCATAGTCCGCCCTGGCTGAGATCCGCATGCGGGCATTATCCCGTACGTCCCGTCCGTCCCGACCCCGGGCGTCAGTGGAAGGCGGCGGCCACCGCGCCGTGCGAGCCGTTCAGGTAGTGCTCGCCGATGGACCGCAGCCGGAGCGCGGCCGGGTGCTGGGCGGTCAGCACCCGGGCGTTGCGCCAGAACCGGTCCAGGCCGGTGGCGTCGGCGAGTTCCAGCACCCGCGCGGTGACGTGCAGGGCGGCCTTGGCGGTCACCGTCTCGGCGGTGGCGACCAGGGCGGCGACACCGGCGGGCTCCTCGTCGTCGAGCCGGGCGTCCGGGTCGAGGGCCCGGGCCATCACCGCGGTGGCCCGGTCGACCACGGCGGTGGCGGTCTGCGCGGCGGAGGCGAGTTCCCCGTAGGTGAGGAAGAGGTCCGGGTCGGCGCCGGGCAGCCGGTAGGCGCGGCCGCCCCGGCTGAGGTCGCGGGCCTCGGTGAGGGCCCCCTCGACGATGCCGAGCGCCACCTGGGACAGGGCGAGCCGGAGCGCCGGTTCGGCGAGCTCGGTGAACGGCCCGGTGGTCTCCTCGTCCTGCGGCCGGCGGCCCAGCACCTGGCCGGGTGCCACGGCGACCCGGTCGAAGACCAGCCGGCCCGCGCCGCCGACCCGCTGGCCGAGGCGGTCCGGGGCGGGCTCCCGGCGCAGGCCCGGGGCGTCGGCGGGGATCCGTACGACCAGGACCTCCCCGGTCACGGAGCAGACGGCGTCGACCACGATCCGGTCGGCCTCGGCGGCCGCCGTCTCCACGAACCGGGAACCGCCCAGCAGATGGCCGGTGTCCCGGGGCCGCAGGCTGAGGCCGGAGCCGTCCGGGTCCTCGCCGGCGGCGGGGGAGCGGACCGCGCCGGTCCACAGCCACTGGGCGCGCGCCGACTCCTCCTCGACGGCCTCCGCCCGCTGTTGACCCGCGTAGAAGCGTCCGCTCCAGGAGTGGACGTAGTGCCGGGCGAGCAGCTCGCCGACGGCACTGTCCGCGGCGGCGATCCGCCGGATGGCCGAACAGCCGGTCCGCCAGTCCGCGCCCCGGCCCGGACCGGGCGGGGTGAGGGCGGCCAGCAGCCCGGCCTCGCGGAGCCGGGCCGCCTCGTCGGCCGGCGGATCGCCCGCCCGGTCGCGGGCGATGGCGTCCGCGGCGAGGTCGTCCGCCACGTCGCTGGCGGTACGCAGGAGCGTTCGGCGCTGCTCCTCCGCGGACCGGGGGCCCGCGGTGCCATGGGCGATGGCGGTGGTCATGTCGGCTACTCCGGAGCGTTGTCGGGCGGCGTCGGCCGGCGGTGGGACACGATCCCCATCTTTCCCATCGGATTGATAGGAATACTCGCCCGTGGCGCCCGTCCCGGCAAGGGCGCGGCCGCATGGTGGACAGCCCCGTCTCGGGATGGAAGACGGGGCGGGCCCACCGGCACCTCACTGCCCCTGGGGCGGTTTGCCCTCCGCGGCCGACACCTCGACGAACTCCACCGTGCCCTTGCCGTCCAGGCGCAGGACCGGCACCGCCTTGTTGCGCGGATTGCCGTTGTTCTGGAAGGAGATGAACCCGCTCGCCCCGGCCACCTGCTGGGTGCCGTCCATCTGGTGGAACATCCGGGCCACCGCCTCCCCGGTGACCTGCCCCTGCCAGCGGGCCGCCATCTGGATCCCGTGCGCCGCGGCCAGCACCGCGTCATGCCCCATCAGCGCACCCCCGTCCTCCCGCGGATCGTGCGGGAACCACCGGTCCAGCAGCCCGCCCGGCTGGAAGTTCTTCGCCGAGGGCGCGGACACCGCCTGCGGGGCCGACCGGTACATGTCCGGATGGGACAGCCCGGTGTACAGCACCTCCACCCCGGTCTCCGCGGCGTGGGCGAGCTGCTCGGCGCTCAGGTTGGAGGTGTCGTCCCCGGTGAACACGGTGAACTGCTGCTTGGTGCAACTGCGGTTGGCGAGCGCGTCCAGGAAGTGGGTCAGCTGTCGGCCGCGCCCCGCGAAGTACACCAGCTGGGGCCGCTGCTGGCACAACTGGCCCGGCATGTAGCGCAGTTCGTTCTGCCAGGCGCTGCTGACCGAGGAGTCGTAGGTCATCCGCTCGGCGACCAGCCGGTGCTTCCCGCCGTCCTGGAAGGCCTTGGTGAACGCGTTGCCCAGGGTGGCCGCGTAGAGGTTGCCCTCCGCCACGTCCTGGATGACCACGGCGGTGGCCACCCCGCGCCGCTTGAGGTACCCGGCCGCCGCGTAGGCCTCGTCCTCGTTCGTCGGGGCGACCCGGACGAAACCGTTGATGCCCTGGATGTTCGTCGCCGTCAGCGTGGCCCCCACCATCGCGATCCCGTGCTCCGACAGCCGCCTTATCGCCGCCAGGTTCTCCGTGGTACTGGGCCCGAGCCCGGCCACCGCCACCAGCCGGTCGGGGGAGTCCTTGCGGGCGATCAGCTCGTCCACGGTGTGCTCCCACCGGGTCGACTTGCTGCCCGGGTTGGCGATCAGCAGCCGGATCTTGGGAGTGGCCGCCAGATCGCCCTGGTTGTGCCGGTACTGGGCGAGATAGGCGCCCTGGAGCTCGTGCCGCACCCCCTCGGCGGAGTTGCTGTCGTCGGCGGTGGTGGTGAAGGAGGTGAGGTAGGCGACGCTGACGTACGGCTCCCGGTCCGCGTTCGCCAGCACCCGCCGGTTCTCCTCCTCGATCTTCCGGCTGACCGCCTCCAGATGCGGGGCGAAGACGTACGAACCGTCGCTCACCCCCACGCACTCGTCGTCCGGACCGAGCTCCACCACCCCGGCCCCGCACCGGGCCTGGCGCTCCTGTAACCAGCCGGCACCCAGCCAGAGCGCCGCGCCCAGGACGACGACGGCCGCGGTGGCCAGGGCCACCCGGCGGACCACGTGCAGGGGCCATTCGAGTCTGGGCACCGCTCAGCCCTCCCAGCCGGCCGTCTGCGGATCGCGCCAGTGCCGGTACCGCTCCGCCTCGTTGAACAGCGCCACGATGTCGTTCCTCCGTAGTTGGGACAGCTGGGTGTAGCCGTCGGCGATCAGATCGCCCAGCCGCATCGCCGGATCGGCCAGCGGATCGCTCCACACCCAGCGGGTGGTCACCAGCGTGTGGATCACCGCCTCGGCGTCCATCACCCGCCCGGGCCGCCTCGGCACCAGCCCGGCGAGCAGCTCCAGCGGCCCGCAGCCGGCCGGCAGCCGGTTCGGCGCCGAGGTGACCGCGTCGAACTCGGAGATCCACTGTGCGGCCGGGACCAGCGCGAACCGCCGCGCCAGATGGGCGGACACCTCCTCGGTCCGCCCCAGGGCCAGCCGGTGGTACATCTCCTGCACCGGTCTGCCCTCCTCCCGGTAGTACTCGGCCAGCAGCTCGTGCACGGCCTCCCAGCCCTCCGGCCGGGCCGCCAGCCGCCACAGCAGCAGCCGGCGCAGCCACGGATGGAGCACCGGCACCACGGCCACCGGGCCGGTCAGCAGCCAGCGGGAGCGGACCTCCCCGAACAGCGAGTCGTCGGGGCTCAGCAGCCGGGTGGCCACGGAGAAGTCCCGGGCGGCCGCGCACTCCGCGAGCACCGCCCGCTGGCCCCCGTCGAAGTCCCGCAGCAGATGCCCCAGGGCGACGTCGGCGAGCGGGGCCGAGTGCTCCCCGGTGCGCAGCGGCCGGTCCGGCAGGTTTCGCAGCCAACGGTCCTGCTGGGGGCCGGAGTCGGGCGGCGGCCCGGCCTGCCGGAGCACGTCCAGCACCTGGTGGACCGCGCGCGGCAGCCCGCCGGTGAGCCGGTGCACGAAGGGGGTGAGACGCGTCAGCGGCGCCAGGTCGCTGTTCCCGCCGAGCTGGAGCTCTATCCGGATCCGCACCTCGTCCAGGTTGAGGTCCCGCAGGCGCAACGGGTACCACCAGGTGTCCTCGCTGTCCCGGGTCGGCCGGTGCGCGTGCCAGTCGGCCAGCGAGGCCCGGTCGGGACCGCGCAGCCGCCAGGGCCAGGAGTCCCCGGTGGCCGGGCCCCAGCGGGGCAGCCAGCGGTTGGAGCTGGCGACCACGGTCAGCGGGTCGCTGGTACGCCCCGCCACCACCGTCTCGTCGTGCCGGGAGCGCAGCAGCAGGTCCAGGAAACGGCGGCCGTAGTCGGTGTGCGCGTTGTCGAGCAGCAGCAGATAGGAGCGGGGCATGAAACTGCGGGCGGTGTTGCGTCTGAGGTCCTCCAGGAACGCCGAGAACAGCACCAGGTCCAGCCGCTCCTGCTCCGCCCCGTCCCCCTCGTGCCGCCACAGGTTGAGCTCCACCAGCGCTTCCATCGGGTCCGCGCTCCGGGTCATCGGATGCCGCCCGTACCAGTGCGCCCCGGCGGTCAGCCGGCTGCCGAACCGGCCGCCGAGCAGGGCCGGCATCGTCCGGCGGCCGCGCCGCAGGGCGTCCTGGAAGAGGGTGAGCGCGGCGGTGGAGGCACCCTCGGGCATCCCGACGGCCCCCATGCCCACCTCGAAGAAGGCGGCCAGATAGTCCCCGTGCCGGGCCTCGTTCTCCTCCTGGAACCGGTCCAGCTGCCGCTGCACAGCCCGGCGCCCCTCCTCCAGACTGCGCATCCGCAGCTCCTGGTCGGAGGCCAGCAGGCCCAGGCTGAGCAGCGGGAACTGCGAGCGGCCGTAGCGCGGCAGCTTGCGCTCCAACTGGCGGGCCAGCAGGCCCAGGGCGTAGCGGGGCAGCAGCGACTGGGCCCCGCCGAAGTTGACGAAGGCGAAGGGGTAGTCGGGCCCGAAGTGCTCCATCAGCGCGCTGTGCGCCTCACTGGCCCCGCTGCCCGCGGGCCCCAGCAGCATGGTCAGGGGCCGTTCCGCCGTCGGCTCCTCCTTCAGGCACCCGTCGACGAGCGTCAGGATGCCGCTGCGGCCCCGCAGGCCCATGCCCGTACCCGGCTCCCTCACGCGCGACCCCCCAAGGCGACGTTTCCGAGGAGTAGAGCGTGTCATCCGCGGCCCCGCTCAGACAGGGGTTTCGGCCACCCGGTTCACGGCGCCCGAATGGTTTGCGGGTCGGAACGCGGGGCAGACGCCGTTCCCGGGTGCCGTGTCCGGAGGGAGCTTCGCATGACCGAGAGCGCCATCCCCTACCTCTCCCCGGCGCGGGTCACCGTGCTCGGCGTCCACCTCGACGACCAGCCCTTCCGCATCGTGGAGATCGACGGAGAGTTCGTCGGGATCGCCAGGTCCATGGTCGACGTGGTGCGGTACGCGGCGGCGGCCGGGATCACCGTCCACGACCTCGACGACCCGGACGAGGTGCGGTGGGTCGGCGGCGGCAAGTACCACTGGCACCCCTGAGCGGCACCCGGGCCCGGGCTACCACTCGGGATGCACCTCGTGGCTGTCGTACCGGGTGCCGCCCGAGGCGATCCAGGGCCGGAACCGACCGGGCCCGGTGCGCCCCTGCGCGTACGAGACGGGCTCCAGGGTCTCGTCGGTGACGATCACCGCCCCGGCCCGCTGCGCGCTCCGCAGCGCATGCGTCCAGTTCCGGCCGCGGCGGCCGGTGCGGTAGTCGGGGACCTTGCACTCTGACATCGGATCTCACCACTTCGCGAGCTCGGATCGGGGAATCGGTTCGAGGGATCGGTTTCCGGGCGGCCGGAGCCGTCGCCTACCCCCGATCGCGCGGCCCGAACGCACCGATCGCCGGAGAGCCCCCGAGGTGACCGAGTTCACCCGGCGCACACCGCACGGCCGCCCGCGCAACAGGGCCCGGCCATCCCGCCCGCCGACGCTCTACGGCGACCAGCCCCGCATCGCCGCCGAACCCGGAGCCGCCCCGTGCCCCTGCCCCGCCGGACCCGCCCGGCCGCCCTCTCCCTGAGCGCGGCCGCCCTGCTGCTCACCTCCGCCGTCAGCGCCTCCGCCGTGAGCCCGCCCGCCGCGGGCGCCCCCGCCCACGCCGCACACCCGCAGCCCGCGCCCCGGGCCCGTACGCTCCCCGCGGTCACCCCCGTCGCCGAGACCCTCCCGCTCTTCGACGACGAGGCGGGCGGCGACGCCAACGCCGACGACCCCGCGATCTGGCGCAATCCCGCGAACCCGGCCCGCAGCCTGGTCGTCGCGACCGCCAAGGAGGGCGGACTGCGGGTCTACGACCTGTCCGCCGTCCAGGTCCAGTCCCTGCCCGCACCGGCCGGCCCGACCGGCGAGGACGCGCCCGGCCGGTTCAACAACGTGGACCTCCTCCACGGCCTGCGGCTGGGCCGCGGCCGCGCGGACCTCGCGGTGGTCACCGACCGGGGCAACGACCGGCTCCGCTTCTACCGGATCGACCCGGCCCGCCCCGGCCGCCCGCTCACCGACGTCACCGACCCGGCCGTCCGCCCGGTGTTCTCCGCCGACCAGGCCGAGATCAACGAGCAGCGGACCGCCTACGGCCTCGCCACCTGGACCGACCGGACCACCGGGCGCTCCTACGCCGTGGTCAGCCGCCGGCACGAGACCACCGTCGCCCTGCTGGAGATCCTCCCCGGCCGCTCCGGCACCGTCGGCTACCGGCACGTCCGCAGCCTGGACCTGCCCGGCACCTTCGCCCTGCCCGGCGGCACCACCTGGACCCCCTGCGCCGAACCGGGCGAACGCCCCCAGGTCGAAGGCATGGTCGTCGACCCGGCCGACGGCACGCTCTACGCGGGCCAGGAGGACGTCGGCATCTGGCGGGTCCGCGCCGACCTCACCGGCCGCCCCCGCCTCGTCGACAAGGTCCGGGAGTACGGCGTCCCCGCCGTCTACGACGAGCGGACCGAGGAGTGCGTGCCGGGCACCGACCCCGGCCACGGCGGCCGCCGGCTGACCGCCGACGTCGAGGGCCTCACCCTGATCTCCCGCCCCGGCGGCAAGGGCCTGCTGATGGCCTCCAGCCAGGGCGACGACACCTTCGCCTTCTACGACCGGGAGACCGCCGAGGGCAACGCCTACCGGGGCGGACTGCGGATCACGGCCCGCTCCCGCGAGCTCGACGGCTCCGAGGAGTGCGACGGCGCCGCCGCCCTCAACCTGCCGCTGGGCCCCGGGTACCCGCGCGGCCTGCTCGTGGTCCAGGACGGCCACGACGCCCCGCACGACGGCGAACGGACCGCCACCGGCTTCAAGTTCGTCGATCTCGGCAAGGTCCTGGACCGGCTCGCCGACTGACGCCGCGAACGACTCCGGGACCGCCGCCGCGACTGGCTCCGTCCCGGGCGGGCACACGTCCTCCATGACTGTGAGGAAGACGAGCGTTCTCGTACTGGACTGCGCCGAACCCGAGGCCCTGGCCCGCTTCTACGCCGAACTCCTGGGCGCCGAGGTCGCCGCCGGCCCGGAGCCCGACCTGGTCGAGGTGGCCGGCGGACCCGGAGTGCGCCTGGCGATCCGCCGGGACCACGGCCACGCCCCGCCGAGCTGGCCCCGGCCGGAGGACTCCCAGCAGGCGCACCTGATGATCCTGGTCGCCGAGGGGGACCTCGACGAGGCCGAACGGGAGGCCGTCTCCCTCGGCGCCCGGCCGATCGCCTCCGACACCGGCGAAGGCCCCGGCGGGTCCCGGCTCTTCAGCGACCCCGCCGGCCACTCCTTCACCCTGGCCGTCGCCGCACCCGGGCCCTCATGACAGATGTCATGGGGTGTCCGGGTGCCGCTCCATCCGTAGGCTGATGACCGCTTCGTCCTGAGGGAGGAGGAACAACGGCCCTGCCGGGCGCCAGTCTTGAAGGGTCCCGACCACAGGCCCCCACGGGCCGTCGCCGAGGAGCCGCCGTGACCCGCACCCGTACCCCGGCCCGACCCGCCGTCTCCGCCCGGGCCGTCGCGGCCGCCGCCGCGACCCTCGCCCTGCTCGCCGGTCCCGCCCCGGCCGCGACCGCAGCCGGAACCCCGCCCGACCACGGCCGGGACCACCGGCCCGCCCGCCCGCTCGACCGGGACGGCCTGCGGGCCGGACTGTCGGCGATCGAACGGGCGGGCATCTACGGGGTGTACTCCTCGGTCCGCGACGGCCGGCAGCGCTTCGACGGCGCCGCCGGACGCGCCGACATCGGCACCGGACGCCCGGTCCGCCCCGACTTCCAGCACCGGGTGGGAAGCGTCACCAAGACCTTCACCGCCGTGGCCGTGCTCCAGCAGGCGGCCAGGGGCAGGATCGGCCTGGACCGCCCGGTCGCCGACTACGTCCCCGCACTGCTCCCCGGCGAACGCGGCCGCCGGGTGACCGTCCGCATGCTGCTCAACCACACGAGCGGCATCGCCGACTACGTCGCGGACGCCTTCCCCTCCCTCAAGGAGGGCAGCACCGCCGACCTCGACGACCAGCGGTTCCGCACCGTCGCCCCCACCGAGCTGATCGCCCACGGGGTGGCCGCACCGCCGCTCTTCGAACCCGGCACCGACTGGGCCTACTCCAACACCAACTACCTGCTGCTGGGCGAGGTGCTGCGCCGGGCCACCGGCCAGGACCCCGAGCGGCTGATCACCCGCGAGGTCATCCGGCGCGCCGGCCTGCGCGGCACCTACTTCCCCGGCACCGACCCCCGCATCCGCGGCCCGCACGCCCGGATGTACGAGAACCTCTACGGACTCATCGACCCGCCGCGCGACTACAGCGTCTACAACATGACCTGGGCCGGCACCGCGGGCGCCCTCGTCTCCACCACCCAGGACCTCAACGCCTTCTACCGCGCCCTGCTGGCGGGCGAGCTCCTGCCCCGCCGCCAACTGGACCAGATGCGCACCACCGTGGACGTCAAGGACCCGGAGACGGGCGAGGTGCTGATGCGCTACGGCCTCGGCATCTACTCCATGGACACGCCCTGCGGCCCGGCCTGGGGCCACGACGGCGGGGTCTGGGGCGCCGGCACCTGGGCCCTGTCCAGTCCCGACGGAGCCCGCCAGTTCGCCCTCGGCTTCAACCTGATGAAGTACCAGCGGCTCGACGAGAGCGGCACCGAGATCCTGCCGCACCCCGCCGACGACGCCCTCGGCGCCTACCTGGGCCGGGCCCTGTGCGGGACCACCGCGCCTCAGCCCAGCGGGGTGAAGTCCCGCGAGGCGATGAAGGAGGGCCTGCGCACCGGCGCCGCGAACGGCTCGGCGGGCAGGTTCTCCACACTGTTGAACACCAGGAAGACATTGCTGCGCGGATAGGGGGTGATGTTGTCCCCGGAGCCGTGCATGGCGTTGCAGTCGAACCAGGTGGCCGATCCGGCCGGACCCGTGAACTGCCGGATCCCGCAGGCCTCGGCGAAGCTGCCGAGCGCCTCCCGGGAGGGCGTGCCCGCGTCCTGCATCTGGAGCGACCTCTTGTAGTTGTCCTCCGGGGTCTCCCCGGCACAGCCGAGGAAGGTCCGGTGCGAACCCGGCATGATCATGAGACTGCCGTTGACGGCGTGGTTCGGGGTCAGGGCGATGGACACCGACACGGTCCGCATCCGGGGCAGGCCGTCCTCGGCGTGCCAGGTCTCGAAGTCCGAGTGCCAGTAGAACCCGCTCGCCCCGAACCCGGGCTTGGCGTTGATCCGGGACTGGTGGACGTACACCTCGGAGCCGAGGATCTGCCGGGCCCGGTCCAGGACCCGCGGATCCGAGGCCAGCCGAGCGAAGACCTCGCTGACCCGGTGCACCTCGAACACGGACCGGACCTCACCGGTCCTCGGCTCCACGATCGAGCGCTCGTCCGCGCGCACCGACGGATCGGCGACCAGCCGATCCATCTCGGCCCGGTACGCCGCGACCTCCGCCGGGGTGATCAGCTCCTCGTCGGTGAGGAACCCGTCGCGTTCGAACTCCTCCAGCTCCCGGGCCCAGAACGGTCCGGGAGTGCCGGGCTCGGACCACACGACGGGGTCCTTGCGCCCGGTGAGGGCCTCCTCGGCGCCCCGCGTGGGGTAGAGGTCGGTGAGGGTGCGGTCGGTGACGGTGGTCATGTACGGGTTCCTCCTCAGGCGGTTTCGGTCGGTTCGGTCAGCAGCGGGTAGACGCCGTTCGCGTCGTGGTCCTCCCGTCCGGTGACGGGCGGGTTGAACACGCACAGACAGCGGAACTCCCGTATGACGCGCAGGGTGTGGCGCTCGTGGCCGTCGAGCACGTAGACGGTGCCGGGGGTGATCAGGTGCTTCTCCCCGGTCTCCTCGTCGGTCAGCTCGGCCTCGCCCTCCACGCACACCACCGCCTCGATGTGGTTGGCGTACCACATGGAGGTCTCGGTGCCGGTGTAGAGGACGGTCTCGTGGAGGGAGAAGCCGACGCGCTCCTTCGCCAGGACCAGACGCTTGCTCTCCCAGGTCCCGGACGCGGCCTTGACGTGCCGGTCGGTGCCTTCGAGATCACGGAAGGATCGGACGATCACGGTGGGGGTGCCTTTCGTTCGGGGCGGATCAGCCGGTTTCGCGGACGGCGCGGGCGAGGATGCCGAGACCCTCGTCGAGTTCGTCCGCGGAGACGGTCAGCGGCGGCAGCAGCTTGACCACCTCGCTCTCGGGGCCGGAGGTCTCGATGAGCAGCCCCTGCTCGAAGGCGCGCCGGCAGACCTCGGCGGCCCGGTCCTTGCGGGTGAACTCCAGCCCCCAGACCATGCCCCGGCCGCGGAAGACCGCCCCGTCGCGTTCGTGGTCGGCACAGAGCTCCGTGAGGGCCTGCTCGATGCGGCCGCCCTGCACCCGGGTGCGCTCGCGCAGCACGCCGTCGCGCCAGTACGTCTCCAGGGCCGCGGTCGCGGTGACGAACGCCGGGTTGTTGCCGCGGAAGGTGCCGTTGTGCTCGCCGGGCTCCCAGATGTCGAGCTCGGGCCGGAACAGACAGAGCGACATCGGCAGCCCGTAGCCGCTGATCGACTTGGACACGGTGACGATGTCCGGGGTGATGCCGGCCTCCTCGAAGGAGAAGAACTCGCCGGTCCGCCCACAGCCCATCTGCACGTCGTCGACGATCAGCAGCATGTCCCGGCGGCGGCACAGGTCGGCCAGCGCCCGCAGCCACTCGGCGCGCGCCACGTTCACCCCGCCCTCGCCCTGCACCGTCTCGACGATCACCGCGGCCGGGTTGTTCAGACCGGACCCCTGGTCCTCCAGGAGCCGCTCGAACCACAGGAAGTCCGGGGTCCGGCCGCCGAGGTAGTTGTCGAAGGGCATCGGGGTGGTGTGCACCAGCGGGATGCCGGCCCCGGCCCGCTTGAAGGCGTTGCCGGTCACCGCCAGCGAGCCCAGGGACATGCCGTGGAAGGCGTTGGTGAACGACACCACCGCCTCCCGCCCCTTGGCCTTGCGCGCCAGCTTCAGCGCGGCCTCCACCGCGTTGGTGCCGGTGGGCCCCGGGAACATCACCTTGTACGGCAGCCCGCGCGGTTCGAGGACCGCCGACCGGAAGGTCTCCAGGAAGGCCCGCTTGGCGGTGGTCGCCATGTCCAGCCCGTGGGTGATGCCGTCGCGTCCGATGTAGTCGAGGAGCGCCCGTTTGAGGACGGGGTTGTTGTGCCCGTAGTTGAGCGAGCCGGCGCCCGCGAAGAAGTCCAGGTACGCCCGGCCGTCCTCGTCGTGGAGCCGGCTGCCGGAGGCGCGGTCGAAGACGACGGGCCAGGCGCGGCAGTAGCTGCGCACCTCCGATTCGACGGTGTCGAAGACGGTGGGTACCGGTGCGGTCGTGGTCAAGGTGTTCCTCTTCCCGGTCGTGGTCGGTGGGGTTCAGGCCAGGGGCGCGATGCGGTGCAGCACTTCCGCGTCGTGGTGTCCGGCGTCGCCGGGGAAGTACTCCTCGGCGAAGAGGACCTTCCGGGTGACGCGGGCGCCGCGGCGTTCGGCGAAGGCGGCGAACAGCCGCTCCGAGGCGGTGTTGCCGGGGCTGATCGTGGTCTCCACAGCGTCCAGCCGGTGCTCGGCGGCGACCCGGTCGGCCAGGTGGTCGAGCAGGGCCCCGGCGACCCCCCGGCCGCGCAGGGCGCCGTCCACGGCGATCTGCCAGACCAGCAGGGTGCCCGGGGCCTCGGGCCGCAGATAGCCGGTGACGAAGCCGACCGGGCGCCCGGTGGTGTCCCGGGCGACCGCGGAGGTCCCGGCGAAGTCGCGGCACCACAGCAGGTAGCCGTAGGGGGAGTTGAGGTCCAGCGCCCTGCTGTCACGGGCGATGCGCCACAGGGCGGGGCCGTCCGTGACGGAGGGCCGCCCGAAGTGGATTCCGGATGGGGTCGGGGTCGTGGGGACGGGAGTTGCTGTGGTCATGCGGGCCGAAGTTACCGAGCGCAGGACGAAATCACATGCCCGGAAGGGGTTCCGTCCGCGCCCCGACCGTGTTATCCGGCAGACACCTGGAAGTGACCCACGCCTCCGGAACCCCCACCACTCCGTACCGACTTATCCGGATATTCTCCCCGCACCCCTTGAAATATAACGAGACGGTAACGTATTTGCGCCGCGCAAGATTCAGATGTGAAAGCCCTGACACTCCTGCCGGGAGGCGTTTGGAACCCGTCGGCCGGGACACACGACTCCCTCCGCCCGGTCATTCCGGTTTCAGGGCGGAGTCCGGCGCGAGATGGCCGGCGATCTCCGTCAGCAGCACGCTCGCGGCGTTCGGCACCGTGCTGCCCCGGCCCTGGGTGGCCACCGTCGCCACGGCGATCCGCTTCCCGGGCAGATAGGCGACGGCCCCCGCGTAGCCCGCGAAGGAGGGGTTCTGGACGATCCAGCCGTTCTGCACCGCCAGCCCCAGCGCATAGGAGGTGTTGGCGTCGATCCGGGAGACCGGCGCCAGCTGCTTCCGGTGGGACTCCGGGGACAACAGGTCCCCCTCGCCGATCGCCGTGAACGACTTGGCCATGTCCGCCAGGGTCCCCGTCATCACCGAACCCGGCGCCAGGGTCCACGAGGGGTTCCAGTACGTGGAGTCCTCGAACACCCCGCGCTCGTTGTCGAACCCGTGCAGGACCGGCGGCGGGATCTCGGCCGTGGCCGGCACCGCCGTGGAATCCAGCCCCATCGGCTCCAGCACGTCCTCCCGGAGCACCTCGGCCAGCGGACGCCCCGTGATCCGCGAGATCACGTCCCCGAGCAGCACCCAGTTGGCGTGCGAGTACGCGAACCCCGAACCCGGCTCCCGCACCAGCGGCTTGGACACCGAGATCCGCACCAGCTCCGGCGCCGTCCAGGCACGGAACGGATCCGCGTAGAGGTCCGCCACGAACTTCGGGTCCCGCACGTAGTCGGAGTAGCCGGAGGTGGTGGCCGCCAGCATCCCCAGGGTGATCCGGTCCGCGTGCGGCAGCTCCGGACGCCAGCGCGAGAGCCTGTCGTCGAGCGATGCCTCGCCCTCGTCGACCAGCTGCAGCACCGCGGTGGTCAGATAGGGGATGGCGACCGCGCCGATCCGGAAGCGCATGTCGGTCCTCGCCGGAACCCCGGTCATCGACTGGCCGGCCGCCGCCGAGGTCACCCGCTCCCCGTCGATCCACACCTCCGCCATCGCCGCCGTCAGCTTGTACGCGCCCAGCGCCTCGCGGACCCGCTCCCGTACGAACTCCGCGCTGTCGGACGGCACACAGGTCCCGCGCAGCGAGGACTGCCCGGCCGCGCAGTCGGCGCCGGCCACCCGGGTCCCGGCGACCGCCGGCGCCCCGGCAAGCGAACCACCGAGGAGCAGGGACAGACAGACGAGGGTCACAGTCCTGGATCGGCGCACGGCGGTGCCTCCAACCGCTCGGCACCCCCCTTTCCCGCATGCTAGCCCCGGCCCGCGCGCACCGCCCCGTGAGCGGACTCCCGGGCGGAACCGCCCCGCCCGTGGGACGGATCACACGGCCGGCCCGCCCCGGCCGGAATGCCCGGCGCCGCGCCACCGCTGATACCGGCACGCATCCGCATCCGCGTCACCCCACCGCCCCCTTGCCAGGAGGAACCTTCCGTGACCGTCACCGAGTCCGCCACCGCCTCCCGAGCCGCCGCGCTCCTCTCCCGGCCCGTCACCCTCGGGGGCCTCACCGTCCCCAACCGCATCGCCATGGCCCCCATGACCCGGATGTTCTCCCCGGGCGGGGTGCCCGGCGAGGACGTGAGCTCCTACTACGCCCGCCGGGCCGCCGCCGGGGTGGGCCTGATCGTCACCGAGGGCACCTACGTCGGGCACGAGTCGGCCGGCCAGAGCGACCGGGTGCCGAGGTTCCACGGCGAGGAGCAGCTGGCCGGCTGGGCGAAGGTCGCCGAGGCCGTGCACGCGGCGGGCGGCAGGATCGTCCCGCAGCTGTGGCACATCGGCATGGTCCGCAAGCAGGGCGAGCCCCCGTACGCCGACGCCCCCGCCATCGGCCCCTCGGGCATCCGGACGGACGGCACCGAGGGCACCGGGAAGGCCATGACCCGCACCGACCTGGACGCGGTGATCGGCTCCTTCGCCGAGGCGGCGGCCGCCGCCGAACGCATCGGCTTCGACGGGGTGGAGCTCCACGGGGCCCACGGCTATCTGCTCGACCAGTTCCTGTGGTCGGCGACCAACCGCCGCACCGACGGCTACGGCGGTGACGCCGCGGCCCGCACCAGATTCGCCGCCGAGGTGGTGGCCGCGGTCCGCGCGGCCGTCTCCCCCGGCTTCCCGGTGATCTTCCGGTACTCGCAGTGGAAGCAGGACGCCTACCAGGCGCGCCTCGCCGAGACCCCCGCCGAACTGGAGGCCGTCCTCGCCCCGCTCGCCGAGGCCGGGGCCGACGCCTTCCACGCCTCCACCCGCCGCTACTGGCTGCCCGAGTTCGAGGAGTCGGACCTCAACCTGGCCGGCTGGACCAGGAAGCTCACCGGCCTGCCCGCCATCACCGTGGGCTCGGTCGGCCTGGACGGGGACTTCATCCGCGGGTTCATGGGGGAGGGCGCGCCCCTCAAGGGGATCGACAACCTGCTGGACCGGCTGGAACGGGAGGAGTTCGACATGGTCGCCGTCGGCCGGGCGCTGCTCCAGGACCCCCTGTGGGCGGCCAAGGTGCTGGGCGACCGCCTCGGGGAACTGGAGCCCTTCGATGCCGCCGCCCTCCGCTCGCTGAGCTGACCCCGCACGGACGGGCCGGCCCGTAAGCTCGCCGGGGAGTGCGGCAGGGCGCTCAGGGACGTACATACTGCGGACGCATCGGACGGTGGGCCCATCATGACCACGCCACGGGACTTGTTGATCGTCTCCATGGACCGGGAGGACGGTGCCCGCACGGAGGACGGCGACCTGTCGCTCGCCCTCGCCGGAGCGGAGCTCGTCGATCTGCTCGCGGCCGGCACCGTCCGGCTGGACGCCGACCGGATCGTGCCCGCCGAGGGCCCCGCACCGGAGGACAAGGTACTGGCCGGGGCGGCCGCGGAGCTGCTCCGGGACCAGCCGCACGAACCGGTCGCCGACTGGCTGTGGCGCCGGGGCCGCGGTCTGGCCGCCGTCTACCGGGCGGCCCTGGAGTCGGACGGTGAGCTGGTCCGCCGGCCCCGCCGGGGCCTCGCCTTCCGGGCCGGTGAGCCGGTGCTCGCCGAATCACCGGCCCGGCACCGGGCCGCGGACCGCCTGGCCGCCGCCGATCCCGTGCTGACCGCCCTCGCGGAGGCCGCCGGGGTGACGGGGGAGCGGACCGGGGACGCACCGGACCCGGAGGACGACTCGGTGGCGGCGGTCCTCGCCGCCGTCAACGAGGCCGTGGTGGAGCTCGGCACGGAACGGCAGCGGCGCGCCATCGACGAGGCGGCCTTCGACAACATCTGGCGCGGCCCCGGCGGCTGACCGGACCACGCCGGACGACCACACCGGACGCGCCGTGACCAGCCCAGGTCGACCCGGCGGCCGTCCACTGGTAAAGTACTTCGAGTTGCCGCCGGTCCCCAGTGATCCGGCGACAGCACATCCCGCCGCCTCACAGCGGCACCCAACTCAGCACGATCTCCCACCGGGGATGAATTCGGCGTACCCGAATTCAATTCCCCAGCTCGATTATGAGCCGCCCGGGAAATCCGCTAGAGTTCGGGAGTCGGAAGGGCCCAACAGCCCCGAAGACGAGATCCCGCCGACTGGGAATCAGGCCCGAAAGGATCTGATAGAGTCGGAAACGCAAGAACGAAGGAAGCGCCCGGAGGAAAGCCCGCGAGGGTCAGTACAAAGGAAGCGTCCGCACCTTGAGAACTC
>NZ_JBVIRI010000005.1:0-43083 GCF_055576225.1 Streptomyces sp. NPDC033845
GGAACCTCATCCACCGAGGTGGACGGGGTATCAACTTCTGGCGTTGATTTTTGGCACGCTGTTGAGTTCTCAAGGTGCGGACGCTTCCTTTGTACCGACCCTCGCGGGCTTTCCTCCGGGCGCTTCCTTCGTTCTTGCGTTTCCGACTCTATCAGATCCTTTCGGACCCGATTTCCTCGGTGCTTTCCAGGTTCTCGCTTTCGCGTTTCCCTTTCCGGCGATTCCGACTCTATCAGAGAATCTCACCCGGTTTTCCCGGCTTCGATATCCGACTTGATTCGGAGGATGTGCTCCACCGGTGGAATTCAATTCCAACTCGGGAGCGAGAGAGATGCTAGACCGCTGCAGTCGGACTGTCCAGTCCGAGGCAACCGTTCGAATCTACCTCCCCACTCGGACTGTGTCAACAGTCTTTGTGGGCCGACGAGGAGACTAGCAGCTGAACGGGGTGCGACGCACATCAGGCCGCCGTGGGCAGCCGGGCGCTCCGGTCGGCGGCTTCGACATCACCGGTCTCGCCTGCCCTGGCCGCCCTGCCGCCCAGTGCGTAGACGTAGAGCAGGAAGGCGGCCTCGGCGGCGATCCCGATGCCGATGCGGGCCCAGGTGGGCAAACCGGAGGGGGTGACGAAGCCTTCGATCAGTCCGGAGACGAACAGGACGAGGGCCAGTCCCACGGCCATGCCGAGGGCCGCCCGGCCTTGTTCGGCGAGGGCTTCGCGGCGGGTGCGGGGGCCGGGGTCGATGACGGTCCAGCCGAGCCGGAGCCCGGTGCCGGCGGCCACGAACACTGCGGTCAGTTCGAGCAGGCCGTGCGGGAGGACCAGGCCGAGGAACACGTCGAGGCGGCCGGCGGAGGCCATCAGGCCGAGACCGACTCCGAGGTTCGCCATGTTCAGGAACAGGATCCACAGCACCGGGATTCCCAGGAAGGCTCCGAGGATCAGGCACAGGGCGGCCGCCTGGGCGTTGTTCGTCCAGACCTGGGCGGCGAAGGAGGCGGCCGGATGGCTGGAGTAGTAGGTCTCGTACTCCCCTCCCGGCTCGGTCATCGCCTTCAGCGCCTCGGGGGCCGCGATCGAGGCCTGGACCTCGGGGTGTGCGGAGATCCACCAGCCGATCAGCACACCCAGGGCCACGGACAGCAGGGCGGTGGGTATCCACCAGCGGCGGCTGCGGTAGACCGCGGCCGGGAAACCGGCGGTGAAGAAGCGGGCGGCGTCGCGCCAGGAGGAGCGGCGGGCCCCGGTCACGGCGGCCCGGGCCCGGGCGACCAGCTGGGTGAGCCGGCCGGTGAGCATCGGGTCGGGGGCGCTGGACTGGATCAGCGAGAGGTGGGTGGCAGTGCGCTGATAGAGGGTGACGAGCTCGTCCGCCTCCGCACCGGTCAGTCTGCGACCGCGGCGGAGCAGCTGCTCCAGGCGGTCCCATTCCGCACGGTGCGCGCTCACGAAGACGTCGAGATCCATCCGCTTGCCGCTCCCCTGCCCCGGGTGGTTTTCCACAGGCCCTACTTCGTCCGCCGCCAGCTTGGCAGACTTGATGGACAACGGGCAGGTCAGATCGGTCGTGATGTCGGCGGCCGGGAGTGTGGGAGAAGGGTGGGGTACCGGTGAGCGATCTGGTGACGGGGGACGCGGTCGTCCTGGGGTTGCAGCCCGCCAGGCTGCCGAGCCGGGCTCTGGCGATCTTCCTTGACCTGGTCGTCTACGTGGCCGGGTATCTGGTGCTGGCGATCGGGCTGGCGATGGGGACGGCGTCGCTGGACGAAGCGGCCCAGGCGGCCATCGCGGTGGCGAGTTTCGTGTTGATCCTGGTCGGTGTGCCGATAGCCGTGGAGACGCTGTCGCACGGCAGGTCGCTGGGAAAGCTGGCCTGTGGGCTGCGGGTGGTGCGGGACGACGGAGGGCCGATCCGGTTCCGGCACGCGCTGGTGCGGGGTGCCATGGGAGCGATCGAGCTGATCGGGACCTTCGGTGTGGTGGCGACGATCGCGTCGCTCGCCTCGGAGCGCGGTCGGCGGCTCGGTGACGTGTTCGCCGGGACCCTGGTGGTGCGGGAGCGGGTTCCCGGGTCCCGGGTGCTGCCGGTGCCGCCTCCGCCGCCCTGGCTGGCCGGGCGGTTCGGTGCTCTGGACCTGTCGGGTGTGCCGGACGGGCTGTGGCTGGCCATCCGCCAGTATCTGACCCGGATGGGACAGCTGGATCCGCGGGTGAGCGAGCAGATGGCGGTGCGGCTGGCGGACGATGTGGTGGCGCGTACGGGTGCGCAGCCGCCGGCCGGGATTCCGGCTGCGGCCTTCCTGGCGGCCGTGGTGCACGAGCGGCAGTCCCGGGATGCGGCGCGGGCCTTCGGAGCGTGGCCGGGCCAGGGGCAGCCCGGCCAGGGGTATCCGGGTCAGGGGTATCCGGGTCAGGGGTATCCGGGTCAGGCGCAGCCGGGTCAGGCGCAGCCGGGTCAGGGGTATCCGGTTCCTGGGTATCCGATACAGCCGCCTTCGGGGGCGATACCCGCCGTTGGGGTCGGCCCGGTTGCCGTGCGGCCCGTGCCGTCCGCGATACCCGTCGCGCCTGCGTCGCCCGCGCCGTCCGCATCGCCCGCGCCTTCCGCTTCACCTGGGCAGTCCGCGCCGGCCGCGCCGCCGGCGCAAGGGGGCGGGTTCGCGCCGCCTGCCTAGAGGTCGGCTTCGCTAGAAGTCGGCTTCGGGGGACTCGTCCCCGTGGTCGTCCGTGAAGACCGAGGGTGGGGTCTCCAGGTGTTCGAGTTCGATGCCGGGGGCCGAGAGGACCACGTCTCCCGCGATGTGGACGGTGTGGACCTCGCCGGTGTCCAGGGCGGACACCTGGTATTCGTCCACGGTCAGCGGGCCGCTGTCGGTGTCGTGGTTCTGGGTGCCCAGCAGGGCCCAGGCCTGGTCGACGGTGCGGGGGGCGAGGACCGGGTCGGTGAGGTGCACCAGGCGGACTCGGGTGGCGGGTGCTCCCGGGGTGAGGCGGAGCAGCCGGGCGGTGGCGACCAGGAAGGCCGGGGAGGTGCCGGTGAAGGCGGGGGCGCGGACATTGCCCTCGGTGGCCTCGGTGCCGGTGGGGTCGGTGCGGACCCAGGTGACCCCGTCGATGGCGGCGCCCCGGACCTGCCAGCTCGCGGCGTTGAGTTCGAGGCGGATGGGGCGGCCGAGCTGGTCGATGGCGAGATCGACGGAGCCGGCGTGTTCGCCGTCGGGGGTGGTGCGTTGGGAGACGTAGCGCCAGCCGGAGGGGCCGGGGGCACAGTGGAAGTGCTCCTCGCCGAGCGGGGTGTGGTCGTGCGTGTCGTGGAGCGAGTAGCGGCCGCGGGGCATGGGGCGCACGTTTCTAGGAGGGGGCGTCTTGGCACGGGGCAGGCCCCCGGCTGGGGTGCCGGGGGCCTGCCTGGAGCGCTGGTGCTGCCGATCGCCGGGGATCAGTAGCGGTAGTGGTCCGGCTTGTACGGGCCCTCGACCTTGACGCCGATGTAGGCGGCCTGCTCGGGGCGGAGGGTGGTGAGCTTGACGCCGAGGGCGTCGAGGTGGAGGCGGGCGACCTTCTCGTCGAGGTGCTTGGGGAGCACGTAGACCTCGGTCGGGTACTCCTCCGGCTTGGTGAAGAGTTCGATCTGGGCCAGGGTCTGGTCCGCGAAGGAGTTCGACATCACGAAGGAGGGGTGTCCGGTCGCGTTGCCGAGGTTCAGCAGACGGCCCTCGGAGAGGAGGATCAGGACCTTGCCGTCGGGGAAGGTCCAGGTGTGGACCTGCGGCTTGACCTCGTCCTTGACGATGCCGTCGACCTTCGCCAGGCCGGCCATGTCGATCTCGTTGTCGAAGTGGCCGATGTTGCCCACGATGGCCTGGTGCTTCATCTTGGCCATGTCGGCGGCCATGATGATGTCCTTGTTGCCGGTGGTGGTGATGAAGATGTCGGCGGTCTCCACGACGTCGTCGAGGGTGGCGACCTGGTAGCCGTCCATCGCGGCCTGGAGGGCGCAGATGGGGTCGATCTCGGTGACGATGACGCGGGCGCCCTGGCCGCGGAGGGACTCGGCGCAGCCCTTGCCGACGTCGCCGTAGCCGAAGACCACGGCGGTCTTGCCGCCGATGAGGACGTCGGTGGCGCGGTTGATGCCGTCGATGAGGGAGTGGCGGCAGCCGTACTTGTTGTCGAACTTCGACTTGGTGACGGCGTCGTTCACGTTGATGGCGGGGAAGAGCAGGGTGCCTTCGGCCATCATCTCGTAGAGGCGGTGGACGCCGGTGGTGGTCTCCTCGGTGACGCCGCGGATCTCCGAGGCGAGCTGGGTCCACTTCTGCGGGGCCTCACCGAGGGTGCGGTTGAGCAGGGTGAGGATGTGGGCGTACTCCTCGGAGTCCGCGGTGGAGGGGTCCGGGGCCGCGCCGGCCTTCTCGAACTCGACGCCCTTGTGGACGAGGAGGGTGGCGTCGCCACCGTCGTCGAGGATCATGTTCGGGCCGCCGGTGGGGGTGTTCGGCCAGGTCAGCGCCTGCTCCGTGCACCACCAGTACTCCTCCAGCGTCTCGCCCTTCCAGGCGAAGACGGGGACGCCCTGGGGGTTCTCCGGAGTGCCGTTCGGGCCGACGGCGATGGCGGCGGCCGCGTGGTCCTGAGTGGAGAAGATGTTGCAGGAGGCCCAGCGGACGTCGGCGCCGAGGGCGACCAGGGTCTCGATCAGGACCGCGGTCTGGATCGTCATGTGCAGGGAGCCGGTGATCCGGGCGCCGGCGAGCGGCTGGGCCTCGGCGTACTCGCGGCGGATCGACATCAGGCCGGGCATCTCGTGCTCGGCCAGGGTGATCTCCTTGCGGCCGAACGCGGCGAGGGAGAGATCGGCGACCTTGAAGTCCATGCGTGCTGCTCCTCATGGTGAGAGAGGGGTGGGTACGGCTGAGCCGTGCACCGCTTCCGGAGGGTTCCCGGGGTGGGCGCACCGAGCACAGTCCGTCGGAGGCCCTCTCTCCTCTCGGCCGGTCCGCTGGACCGCCCGACCGCCATCAGCAAGCGACGTCTGACACTGTCATCGAATCTACACCGATCGGCCCAGCCATCCCCAGTCGGCCGGGGAACTTGTCAGGTCGCGGCTCCGGGTCCTCCGGCGGGCCGTTTTCGGGTCTTTTGGACTTTTGATCACGCGCTTACATGGGGCACGATGCCGTTGGATCGAGTATTCGCGCGATCCGAGCAGGGCTCAGCACCCATCACGTGAGGAGATTTCAGTGACCAGTCCGGCCGGGCCCCCTGGAAGCGGGGGCGCAAGCGGGCAGCAGAACCTGAAGCTCGTCGCGGTGACGGCGTGCCCCACGGGGA
Organism: Streptomyces sp. NPDC033845; assembly: GCF_055576225.1. Classification (NCBI taxonomy): domain Bacteria; kingdom Bacillati; phylum Actinomycetota; class Actinomycetes; order Kitasatosporales; family Streptomycetaceae; genus Streptomyces; species Streptomyces sp. NPDC033845. The sequence continues at coordinate 5,336 of NZ_JBVIRI010000005.1, forward strand.
TCGCGCACACCTATATGGCCGCGGAGAAGCTCCAGCAGGCGGCCGCGAAGCTCGGCGTCACCATCAAGGTGGAGACGCAGGGCTCGATCGGGGCCGAGAACGTGCTCTCTGACAACGATGTCAGAGAGGCCGACGGTGTGATCATCGCGGCCGACAAGGAAGTGGACCGGGAGCGGTTCGCCGGCAAGCGGGTGCTCTCCACCGGCGTGGCCGACGGCATCCACCGGCCCGAGGAGCTGATCCGGCAGGTCACCGACGCCCCCGTACAGGAGGGTGCGGCCGCTTCGGGCGGCGGCGGTGCGGCCGGCGGCAAGGAGCGGAGCCTGGCGTACAAGGCGCTGATGAACGGCGTCTCGTACATGATCCCCTTCGTGGTGGTGGGCGGTCTGCTGATCGCCATCGCGCTGGCGCTGGGCGGTCACGCCACGGACAAGGGGTACGTGGTCACCCCTGGCACCTTCTGGGACCACCTCTTCCAGATCGGTGTCATCGGTTTCACCCTGATGATCCCGATCCTGTCCGGATACATCGCCTACGCCATCGGTGACCGGCCCGCCCTGGTGCCCGGCATGATCGGCGGCTTCATCGCGAACACCGGCGCCCTCTACGACTCCAAGTCCGGGGCGGGATTCATCGGCGCGATCGTGACCGGCTTCCTGGCCGGCTATCTGGTCCTGTGGATCAAGAAGGTCAAGGTCCCCAAGGTCGTCCAGCCGATCATGCCGATCATCGTGATCCCGATCGTGGCGACGACGGCACTCGGACTGTTCTTCATCTACGTCATCGGGAAACCCATCTCCTGGGTCTTCGAGAGCCTCACCAACTGGCTCTCCGGGATGACCGGCACCAGTGCGATCCTGCTCGGCGCGATCCTCGGCCTGATGATCGCCTTCGACATGGGCGGACCGGTCAACAAGACCGCCTTCCTCTTCGGTACCGGGCTCATCGCCTCCGGCAACTACGCCGTCATGGGCATGTGCGCGGCGGCCATCCCGGTGATGCCGCTCGGCCAGGGCCTGGCCACGCTGCTGCGCCGGAAGCTGTACACCGATCCGGAGCGGGAGACCGGAATGGCGGCCCTGTTCATGGGCATGTTCGGCATCTCGGAGGGTGCGATCCCCTTCGCGGCCGCCCGGCCCGCGATCGTCATCCCGTCCAACATGCTGGGTGGTGCGGTGGCCGGTGCGATCGCCGGTGTGGCCGGAGTGGGCGACCACGTCCCGCACGGCGGTCCGATCGTCGCCGCGCTGGGCGCCATCGACGGTGTGGTCTGGTTCCTGATCGCCATCGCCGCGGGCACCGTGGTGACCGCGGTCACCACCAACGCGCTGATCGAGCTCAAGGAGCGCAAGGGCGGACGGACGGCCGTCCCGGCCGGTGCCGGTGCGCTGTCACCCGAACCGGCGATGGCCGGTGCGGCCGGTGCCTCGGCCGCGGCCCCGGCCCCGGCCGTGCCCATGGGTGCCGGTGCGGCCGCCCGGACCACCGGTACCGCTCCGGCGGCGCCCGGAGCCGGGCCCGAGGTGCTCTCCGGCTATCTGACCGCCCGGACGGTCAAGACCGAGCTCGCCTCCACCGAGAAGGAGGCCGCCATCCGCGAGATGGCGGAGATGCTCGCCGGCACCGGCAACGTCCGTGACGTGGACGAGCTGGTCCGGGTCGCCCTGGCCCGGGAGGCGCAGGGCACCACCGGTCTCGGCGAGTCCATCGCCATCCCGCACGCCAAGACCGACGCGGTCAGCCGCCCGACGGTGGGCTTCGCCCGGTCCGACGCCGGTATCGAGTGGGGTTCGCTGGACGGCACCAAGGCCCGGCTGGTGTTCATGATCTCCGTGCCGGAGGCCGCGGCCGGCGACGAGCACCTGCGCATCCTCGCGCTGCTGTCCCGCAAGCTGATGGACTCCGACTTCCGGGACCGGCTCCAGTCCGCCCCCGACGAGACGGCCGTCCTGGACGTGCTGAGCGAGATCCGGTAGTCACGGGAGCACAGACGCCGAGGGCCTCCGGGAGCAGTTGCTCCCGGAGGCCCTCGGCATAGGTGTCCGGCGTTATTCGGCCGCGGGCGCGGCCGGGGCGGCCGGCCGCTCCTGGTAGATGTCCGGCTCCAGGTAGATCACCCGGGCGATCGGGACCGCCTCGCGGATCCGGGACTCGGCGGCGTTGATGGCCTCCGCGACCTGGGTGGCCGTCTCGTCGGTCCGTACCGCGATCTTGGCGGCGACCAGGAGTTCCTCCGGGCCGAGGTGCAGGGTCCGCATGTGGATCAGGCGGGTGACGGAGTCCCCGTCGACCAGAGCCGTCTTGATCTTGTCGATGTCCTCGGTGCCGGCCGCCTCACCGAGCAGCAGGGACTTGGTCTCCGCGGCCAGCACGATGGCGATGACGATCAGCAGGACACCGATGCAGAGGGTGCCGATGCCGTCCCAGACACCGTTCCCGGTGAGCAGGGCGATACCGACACCGCCCAGCGCGAGCACCAGACCGACCAGCGCGCCCAGGTCCTCCAGCAGCACCACCGGCAGCTCGGGCGCCTTGGCGCGCCGGACGAACTGGGTCCAGGTCAGCCCGCCGCGGATCTCGTTGGACTCCTTGATGGCCGTACGGAAGGAGAAGGACTCGGCGATGATCGCGAAGACGAGGACGCCGACCGGCCAGTACCAGGCCTCGATCTCGTGCGGGTCCTTGATCTTCTCGAAGCCCTCGTAGATGGCGAACATGCCACCGACGGAGAAGAGCACGATGGAGACCAGGAAGGCGTAGATGTACCGCTCGCGCCCGTATCCGAAGGGGTGTTGCGGGGTCGCCTCACGCTTGGCCTTCTTGCCGCCGAGCAGCAGCAGGCCCTGGTTCCCCGAGTCGGCCAGCGAGTGGACGCTTTCCGCGAGCATCGAGGAGGACCCACTGAAGACGAAGGCCACGAACTTGGCCACCGCGATGGCGAGGTTCGCGGCGAGTGCCGCAACGATCGCCCTGGTACCGCCCGACGCGCTCATGAATGCGGATGTCCCTTCCTTGCACGGCCAGTGACTGCCACTGGGCACGGCCGCACATTGTTGCAGCCTTCGGTGGGGACGGTACGTCAGGCGACCACGGTGGCCCGGAAGACAGTGCCGCTACCCGTCAGCTCGGTCCGCTCACCCGCCGGGACGAACACCGACTCGCCGGGAGCCAGAGTCAGTTCGCCGACCCGCGGCGCGCCCGCCGTGCAGAGCAGGATCTGCGGGGTCGCCGAGGGCACCGCCACCGGGGCCCCGGCCGGAGCCAGGTCGAAACGGGACAGCCGGAACTCGTCGATGGGGGTCTCGTAGACCTCCTCGGCATCGCCCTCGGGACGGAGCAGTGCCGGGCCGGAGGGCTTGAAGTGCACGATCCGCAGGAGTTCGGGGACGTCCACGTGCTTGGGGGTGAGCCCGCAGCGCAGCACGTTGTCCGAGTTGGCCATCAACTCCACTCCCATGCCGCTGAGGTAGGCGTGCGGGACGCCGGCGCCCAGGAACATGGCCTCGCCGGGCTGCAGTCGCACATGGTTGAGCAGCATCGCCGCGATCACCCCGGGGTCGCCGGGGTAGTGGTCGGCGAGTTCGGCGTACGGGGCGTAGGGGCCGCCGAGGCGTGCGGCGGCGGCCGTGACCTCGGCGACGGTGTCCGCCATCAGCTCGCGGTCCGCGGTCAGCACGGCGGTCAGCACCTCGCGCAGGGCCGCCTCCTCCGGGTGGGCCCGCAGCAGGTCCACGTACGGCTTGACGGAGTCCACGCCCAGACCGGACAGCAGCTCGGCGGTCTCCAGCGGCGGCCGGAACCCGCACAGCCCGTCGAACGGGGTGAGCGCGCAGATCAGTTCGGGCTTGTGGTTGGCGTCCTTGTAGTTGCGGTGCGGCGCGTCGACCGGGACGCCGCGGGCCTCCTCGTCCGCGTAGCCCTCGCGGGCCTGGTCCAGATCGGGGTGCACCTGGAGGGAGAGCGGGGCGCCCGCCGCCAGGACCTTCAGCAGGAACGGCAGCCGGGGACCGAACTTGGCGACGGTGGCGGCGCCCAGCTCGCCCTCCGGGTCGGCCGCGATCACCTCCGAGAGCGCGGTCTCACCCGCGCCGCGGTCCAGCCGGGACGGGGCCCCGGGGTGGGCGCCCATCCACATCTCGGCCTGCGGTTCGCCGGTGGGCGCGGTGCCCAGCAGTCCGGGGATCAGGGTGGTGGATCCCCAGGCGTAGGGGCGGACGGTGTTCGTCAGGCGGTCCATCGGTGGTGCTCCTGGTGCTTCCTGGTGTGGTGGGCGGTGCGGGCGGGTGCACGGTGGTGCGGTGCCTACGCCGTCAGGTGCGGCCCGCGGACGCCAGCGCGAGATAGGCGGTGGCGAAGTCCGTGACGGCGAGGATTTCGGCGAGCTGTTCCAGCTCGGTGCCCTCCTCCGGTTCGAGTTCGCTGATCGCCGTGTCGTGGCTGAGGGCGAGCTCGCGGGCGGCCGGGGCGGCGGTGAGGCCGCCGGCCGGCCGGTCGCGCAGCAGGACGACCCGGGCGCGCAGCGCCTGCTGCTCGTCGACCCGGTCGCGGAAGAAGTCCTCGGGGTCAGCTCCGCCGGCGAAGGCCCCGGAGAGCAGCACCCCGTGCCGGGGCAGCGCCTCGGGGAGTTCCGCGGCCAGCGCGGGGCGGCCGGCGAGCTCGGCGAGGGTGGCGGCGAAGCGGCGGCCGGCCGGGCCCGCGCCATGGCCTTCGGTCCAGATCAGCGGCAGCGAGTCGGCGAGTTCGGCGGCCAGGGTCTTCGCCGGGTTGCTGTAGGTGGCGATGTTCGGGCCGCAGCGTTCCGCGGTGCGGTCGAGGCGGTCCGCGACCAGTTCCAGGGTGGCCGGGGCGGCGGAGATCAGGCCGACCCGGTCGAGGAGCAGCAGCAGTGGGGTGAGCAGCGCCCAGAGGGCGCCGGGGCCGGCCGCGGCGCTCTCGTCGTACTCCTGGTACGGGGCCTTGGCCATCGGTACCAGGAGGCCGTGCACGCCGGCGACGGCCTCGGCGAGGGGGGAGGCGGGCGGGGCGACGGCGACGACGGTGCAGCCGCGGCGGTAGGCCTCGCCGGCGAGCTGGGCGAGGCCCGGCTCGGAGCCGTCGCTGGTGGCCAGGAGCAGCAGGTCCACCGGGCCGGACCAGCCCGGCAGGATCCAGCGGAGGGCACCGGGGGCGTGCGCCACACCGGTGGGGTGCAGCCGGGTGACGGGGGCGGAGGCGGCGACGAGGGCGCCGACCAGATCGGCGACGCCGGTCGCGGCGGTGCCGGGGCCGGCGATCAGCACCGCGCGGGGGCGGCCGTCGGGGCGGAGCTCGGCCAGTCCCGCCTCGGTGGCGTGCCGGGAGGCCGTACGGACCCGGGCCCCGGCCTCGGCGGCGCCGCGCAGGAGGCCGCGGCGGTCGGCGCGGGCGAGGTCTTCGGGTGCGTCGAGGAGCGACTCGTCGAGCATGCGGGCCTCCGGGGGTCGGGGTGTGCCTTCGCCCTGCCGGGCGGGGGCTTGACCTTGGGCTCGGCCTGGCCGGCCGGGGCTGGCGACCGGGCCTTGGCCTGGCGGCCGGGCTGGCCTGCCGGGCCTGGCTTGGCCTTGCTTGCCTGCCTGCCGGGTGGGCTGGCATGGCGGCCGGGCCCGACTGTTGGACTTCGGCCTGGCCTTGCGGCCGGGCTTTGGCCTGGCCTTGCGGCCGGGCTTCGGCTTGGGCTGCCGGGTGGGTTGGCGGCTTGGGACCGGGCTGTCCTGGGCGGGTCGGGCCTGGGCTTGGCCGGGCTCGGTCCTGGCTTGCGGCCGGGGGCTCGGGTGGGCTGGTGCTTTGGGTCCGGGTCCCCGGTGGGGGTCAGGACGGGCGGCGGGCCTCGTCCACCAGGAGGACCGGGATGCCGTCACGGACCGGGTAGGCCAGGCCGCAGTCCGTGCCGGTGCAGATCAGCTCGGGCGTCTCGGCCTTGGTCTCGTCCGTGAGGGGAGCGTGGCAGGCGGGGCAGGCGAGGATCTCCAGGAGGCCGGCTTCGAGCGGCATGGGTGTTCCCTTCGGGGGTTGCTTGGGTATGCGGTTGGGCCAGGTCAGCGTACCGCTGGGGGGCGGGGGGTGCGGCCTGGCCGGGGCGATCCGCTGCGCGGGGCCGTCTCCCCCACCCGCCCCTTCCCGAAACCGGGGCTCCGCCCCGGACCCCGTACCCGCAGCTCGGGCCACGGGCTTCGGGGCGGAGCCCCCGTGTCCATGGGGGTGGGCACGGCCCGGGCCGCCCGGGGCCAGGGGCGCACGCGCCACCCCGTGGCGGCTTGGCGCCGCAGCACGGCGGCTTCGCCCCGCGCCTCCGAGTCAGGGGACGGGCCCGAGCCAGGTGCCCGCAAGGTGCGGGCCCGGTACGGGGTGCCCCCGGTACGGCGGCTTCGCCGCGTGCCGCCGAGTCAGGGGACGGGCCTCAGGCCCCGTAGCCGCGAGCCGGGCGCGGGCCGCGCCTCCGGCCCTGGGCGGCCGTCCCCGCGTCGCTCGGGCCGCCCGAGGCCGTGTTTGGCCCCGGACCCGCGGGGCGGGGCGCCGCCCGGACCGTGCAGGGGCGGCGGCGCGAGCCGTTTGGTGCGGGGCCGGGCACTGTCCGCGTTGCCCCGGTCCCGTACCCGCAGGCCCGGGCCGGGCGCGGGGCAGCCGGCGCCTGCGGCGCCCGGTACGTACCTCCGGGACCGGACGGTCGCGGCCCGGGGCCGTACCCGCCGGACCGGCCCGGCGCCGCTCGGCGCAGGCGCGGCCCGGGTCCCCCGGGGCCGTGGTGTGGTCAGGCGCGGATCAGGGCGAGGGCTTCGGTGCGGATCCGGGTGAGGGTGGGTTCGTCCTTCGCTTCCACGTTGAGGCGGAGGAGGGGTTCGGTGTTGGAGGCTCGGACGTTGAACCACCAGTCGGCGGCGGTGACGGTGAGGCCGTCGAGGTCGTCGATGGTGATGCCCTCGCGGCCGGTGTAGGCCTCGCGGATGGCGGCCAGGCGGGCCGGCTGGTCGGCGACGGTGGAGTTGATCTCGCCGGAGCCGGCGTAGCGGTCGTAGGAGGAGAGGAGTTCGGAGAGCGGGCCGGGCTGGGCGCCGAGGGCGGCCAGGACGTGGAGGGCGGCCAGCATGCCGGTGTCGGCGTTCCAGAAGTCCTTGAAGTAGTAGTGCGCCGAGTGCTCGCCGCCGAAGATGGCGCCGGTCTTCGCCATCTCCTCCTTGATGAAGGAGTGGCCGACCCGGGTGCGGACCGGGGTGCCGCCGTGTTCGCGGACGACCTCGGGGACGGACCAGGAGGTGATCAGGTTGTGGATGACGGTGCCGCTGCCGCCGTTGCGGGCCAGTTCGCGGGCCGCGACCAGGGCGGTGATCGCGGACGGGGAGACGCCCCGGCCGCGCTCGTCGACGATGAAGCAGCGGTCGGCGTCCCCGTCGAAGGCGATGCCGAGGTCGGCGCCTTCGGCGAGCACCCGGGCCTGGAGGTCCACGATGTTGGCCGGGTCGAGGGGGTTGGCCTCGTGGTTGGGGAAGGTGCCGTCGAGTTCGAAGTACATCGGGGTGACGGTGAGCGGGAGGTCGGCCAGGACGGTGGGGACGGTGTGGCCGCCCATGCCGTTGCCGGCGTCCACGACCACCTTGAGGGGGCGGATGCCGGTGAGGTCGACCAGGCCCCGGAGGTGGGCGGCGTAGTCGGCGAGGGTGTCGCGTTCGGTGACGGTGCCGGGGGTGGTGCCGGCCGGTGCTTCGGGGGCGCCGGATGCGGACCACTTCTCGACCAGGGCGCGGATCTCGGCGAGGCCGGTGTCCTGGCCGACCGGGGCGGCGCCGGCCCGGCACATCTTGATGCCGTTGTAGCGGGCCGGGTTGTGCGAGGCGGTGAACATGGCGCCGGGCAGGCCGAGGGCGCCGGAGGCGTAGTACAGCTGGTCGGTGGAGCAGAGTCCGATGAGGGTGACGTCGACTCCGCGGGCGGCGGCGCCGCGCGCGAACGCGGCGGACAGGCCGGGTGAGGAGGGGCGCATGTCGTGGCCGATGACGATGGCGGTGGCGTCGGTGACCTCGGTGAAGGCCGCGCCGAACAGTTCGGCGAGGGCTTCGTCCCAGTCGTCGGGGACGACCCCGCGCACGTCGTAGGCCTTGACGATGTTCGAAAGATCAGCAGCCACTGCCTGCCCCTCCTGAGGTCCCCTGTGCGGTGGTGCCAACCTACCGTGCGCGGGGTGGGGGTTCAGCGGCGCGAATGCGTCAGGAACGGGTGCCGGTCAGGAGTCAGGAGTCCGGGGAGCGCAGCACCCTGAGATGGCCCCGGCGTGTCTCGTTGGCGTTGGGTCCGGTGCCGGGGTCTCGGTCACGGTCGCGGTCCTGCGGGCGGGCGGCCTCGCGGACGGCGTTCGCGAGGGCTTCGAGGTCGTCCCCGCTGGGGCGGGAGGGGGCGGACCCGTCGGAGAGGCGTACGACGTCCCAGCCGCGCGGGGCGGTCAGGCGCTCCGAGTGCTCGGCGCACAGGTCGTAGCAGTGGGGTTCGGCGTAGGTGGCGAGCGGGCCGAGGACTGCGGTCGAGTCGGCGTAGACGTACGTCAGTGTGGCGACGGCAGGGCGGCCGCACGCGGTGCGCGAACAGCGACGTACAAGGCTCACGACGTTGGACGGTACCGCACTCTTGACCGGGCCGCGACGACTCTCCCTCAGCTCACCCCCCGTGTCGTGGCCCGATCCCGGTCAGGGTCGGGCCGGTTCGGGCGGGATCGGGTGCGGAACGTTCGGGGTGCGACATCCCGTGGGGGTGGTGGAGGCCCGGCCGAGACGGCCGTCGAGGGCTACCCTGCGTGGGTGATGGACAGCCCTCTGCCGCCGCCCGGCCCGCCCAGTCCGCCCGGTTCCTCCGGTTCCTCCGGTACCCAGGAGCCACGGTCCCGTCGCCGCGACCGGCACGGCCGGGGGATGCGGGGGCCGGTGGCGCCGCCCCAGGTGCCGCTGTCGGCGAGCCGGGCGGAACTGTTCGGGGACCTGGTGCGGGACTCGGTGGAGCGGCTGGAGCGGCACTGGCCGCAGCTGGCCGAGGTGGAGTTCGTGGTCGCCGAGGTGCCGGGGGCGCCGGGCGGCGCCGACACCGGCTGGAACGACGAGGCCGTGCCGCTGGGCGGGATGGCGGAGGCCGGGGACGGGCGGCCGGCCCGGATCCTGGTGTACCGGCGGCCGGTGGAGATCCGTACGAAGAGCCGGGACGAGCGGGCGCTGCTGGTGCACGAGGTCGTGGTGGAGCAGGTGGCGGAGCTGCTGGGGCTGTCGCCGGAGACGGTGGATCCGCGGTACGGGCAGGAGTAGGACCCTCCCGGCCGGCCGGACCCGGCCGGCCGCGTCTCAGTCGGAGAGGATCCGGAGGTCCTGGACGGCTCGGGGGACCGGGACCGTGCTGCGGTCGTCGGAGAGCGGCTGGACGGTGAAGAAGGGGATGCCGTCCTGGGGGAGGGACAGCATCCGGGTGGCGTGGACGGGGCCGCCGGAGAGGGTTTCCACGGTCAGCGCGTAGCCGCCCTTGGCGGTGCCGCCGGGGGCCGGGGGCGGGGACACGGCCAGGGTGGTGCCGGCCTTGACGGTGTACTCCTTGACGGCCGGTTCGCCGCCCTCGGTGCCGGGCGAGGCGGTGACGCGGACCTTGGCGTCGCCCTCCGGGGCGGTCAGGGAGAGGGTGGTGGCGCCGGCGCCGGTGCGGTTGTCGGCGTTGGTGGCGCGGGCCCCGACCGGGGCGGAGGCGGGGAGGAAGCCCAGTTCCTGCTTGGCTCCGGTGCCGCGGACCACCCGCAGGGATGCGACCACGGGGACGGCCTTCTTCGGGTCGGCGGGGGTGAGGAGCAGGGCGCCGGGTTCGCCCCGGGTGACGTTCTTCAGGTCCAGGGTGCCGGTCATCCCGGGCTTGAGGTGGATGGCCTCGCTGCCGGCCGGGGTGAGGGAGCCGCCGGGTCCGGAGAGCCGGATCAGGAGGTCGGCGTCCTCCTCGCCGGGTGCGTGGGCGACCAGCCGTACGGAGGTGGCGTCGGCGGGGATGCCGGGCAGCACCAGGGAGGTGGCCGGGCCGGCCGAGGCGGGCAGCCAGTCGGCTCCGACCCCTTCCTCCAGGGCCTGGACGGAGGCTCCGACGCGGCCCGCCCGGGTGGTGACGTGCACGGTGACGTCGGTGCCCTGCGGGCCGCTCAGGGTGTTCAGCAGGACCGGTACCGAGGCGTTGGGGCCGATCTTGATGTTCTCGCCGGCGCCCGGCTCGGTCTTCAGCGGTCCTTCGGGTCCGAAGAGTTCGATGTCGACCACGGCCGGGGTGTCGTCGGCGTTGGTGAGGTGGACGTAGTCCTGCCGTCCCTTGGCGGTGGAGGCGCCGGGGAACCAGAAGTCGGTGCCGGGGGCGGTGCAGGCGACTCCGAGGAGGCCGCGGGCCCGGCCGGCCGGGACGGTGGTGGTCTGCTGGGCGGTCCAGCCGGGGGCCAGGGTGCCGTCGGCGGTGCCGGTCAGGGCGGGGACCTCGGCGCCGGAGGCGGTGGTGCCGACGGGCTTGCCGGGTTCCTTGGGCTCCAGCAGCGGCTTCCCGGTCTTGGCGGTGCCGGCCAGTCGGGCGGTTCCGGGTTCGGCGCCGGGGGCGGGCTTGGCGGTGCCCGGGGAGCCGGGGGTGATCGAGGTGTAGACGGTTTCGGCGACGTCCGAGGAGGACGGGGCCGGGCAGACCAGGGTGGTCCGTTCGACGGGCTGCCGGGCGGCGGCCGGCTGCGCGCCGCCGGATCCGGCGGCGGCCGGGGCGGTGAGGGCGGCGGCGCCGGTGACGGCGGCCAGCACGGCGGTCACGGCCGCCAGGGTCAGGGGTGCGCGCTTCACTGCTGGGTGCTCCCGTCGGGACGCGGCTGCCGGTAGCCGGTCGGCTGCCCGTAGGCGTCGTACTCCTGCTCGTGGGGTTCCGGCCGGGCGTAGGGCTGCTGCCCGTACGGTTCCTGGCCGTAGGCCTCCTGGGCGTAGGGCTGTCCGGGCCCGCCGTAGGACTGCTGGTCGTACGGCTGTTGGTCGTGCGGCTGCTGGTGGCCGTAGCCGCCGCTCTGGCCGTACTGGTCCGGGTACGGGCCGTCCGGGTGGCCCCAGGCCTGCGGCTGCTGCTGGGGGTGGCCCTGGTGGGCGTATCCCTGGGCGGGTTCCGCGTAGTCGTACGCGTAGGCGTCGTCGGCGGGGGCGGCCTGGGCGGGGATCGCGGCGTACGGGTCGGCCTGGTCGGCCGGCGGGGCGGCGGGGTCCGGGGCGGCTTCGGCGCCGGCCCGCAGCCGGCGGGCCCGGCGGCCCTCGCCCGCTTCGCCGGGGCCGGACGGGGCGGCGCCGGGGGCCTCCTCCTCGGGGAGGTCGTCGTCCAGCTGCCTGCGGCGGCCGGGCAGGGCCATCACCAGCAGCAGCACGGCCAGCAGGGCCTGGGCCCACAGCCAGCCGGTGCGGGCCAGGGAGTCCTCGTGGACCAGGTCCAGGCGGCCGCCGTCGGCGGGGAGTTCGAAGCCCTGGGCCCAGCCGTCGAGGGTCTTGGGGGTGAGGGGTTCGCCGTCGAGGGTGGCGGTCCAGCCGGGGGCGGCGCGGTCGGCGATCCGCAGGGTGCGGCCGGCCGGGCCGGCCGGGATGGTGCTGTGGATCTCGACCGGGCCGGAGGCGACCGGGACGGGGGCCTCGCCGGGCTTCCCGGAGAGGATGACGGCGCGGGCGACCTGGCGGTCGACCCGCCAGAGGGCGCTGCCGTCGAGCTGGCTGAGGCGGCTCAGGCCCGGGGTGGCGTCGAGGACCTGGCGCATCTGGTCGGGGGCGCCGTCGCGGACCAGGACGTAGCGGATGGCGAAGGAGCCGAGCTGGTCGGTCTGGTCGGCGCCGGAGCCGGCGACCAGGCTGGAGACCACCTTGTCGAGGCGGTCGTCGCTGCCCGCCCCGGCGGCGAGTTCGGCGTCGCCGAGGCGGCCGCCGGAGCCGCGGACCAGGGTGTAGGAGACGGTGGCGGGCGAGCTGCCGCCGAGCACCAGGGTGCGGGGCTGGTCGCGGGTGCCGCTCTCCTCGGCGACGAAGGCGGGGACCTGGACGGGGTCGCGCCGCTCCAGCGGTCCGTGGGCGCCGCCGAGCATCCAGCCGGCCGCGCCGAGCAGCGGGCCGGCGGCGGCGGCCAGGGCGATGAGTCCGGCGAGCGGCTGGCGCCAGCCGAAGCCGTGGGCGGCGAGCCGGTCCTTGGCGCCGTCCGCGCCGACCGCGGCGGCGGCCAGCAGGGCCAGTCCGTAGACCAGGGTGGCGGGGCCGGCCCAGCCGGTGCGGTTGGTGAGCACGGCGAGCAGCAGGCCGGCCAGGGCGGCGGCCCAGGCGACGCGGACCGCGAAGGCGCGTTCGGTGCGCAGCAGGGCGGCGAGGGCGGCGAGGACGATGCCGAGGAGGAGCAGTCCGCCCGCGGTCCTGGGGCCGCCGGGGCTGATGCCGAGGAGGTCGAGGGCGGTGGCGGCGCCGCTGCCGTAGGGGAGCCCGGCTTCGCGGAGGAAGCGGCCGGGGTGCGTGAGCAGGGTCAGCGACCAGGGGGCGAGGACCAGCAGCGGGGTGAGGAGGGTGGCGGCGTAGCGGGGGGCGTACGTCTTCCAGTCGGCCCGGCGGGCCACCAGCGCGGCGGCGCCGAGGGCTGCGGAGAGCGGCCAGAGCACCGGGGTGAAGGCGGTGGCCAGGGTGAGCAGCAGGGTGTACGTCCAGACGGCCCGGCGGCCGCCGGTGGCGCCGGTGGCCCCGGTGGCCCCGGTTTCGGGGCGGTCGGGGCGGTCGGGGCTGTCGGGGTCGCCGTGGTCGGCGCCGAATCCGTACGCGGTGACGGCGGACCGGGCGATCAGGGGCAGCAGGACGGCGAGGAGGGCGGTGCCGAGGCGGCCGCCGGCCAGGGCGCCGGTGACGGCGGGCAGGAAGGCGTAGGCGACGGCGGCCCAGGCGCGCAGCAGCCGGGACTCGACCAGGGGGCGGGAGGCGAAGTAGGCGGTGAGTCCGGCGAGCGGGACGGAGCAGACCAGGAGCAGGGTCAGGGCGGCCTGGGTGGAGCCGAACAGCAGGGCGGAGAGGGCGCCGAGGAGGGCCAGGTAGGGGGGTGCGCCGGTGGTGGAGCCGGTGCCGACGGGGTGCCAGCCGTCGGTGTAGGCGTGCCAGAGGGCGCCCGCTCCGTCGGGGGCGGGCAGCAGGGCGCCGCCGGTCAGGGTGCCGCCGCCGAGCAGGGCGCGGCAGGCGAGGACGGAGACCAGCAGGAGCAGGGCGAACAGCACGGGGGCCGGGTTGCGGGCGATCCGCTTGAGCCGGGCGAACTGTTCGATGTGGAGGTAGTCGGCGTCGTCGCCGCCGGGTCCGGATTCCAGGCCGCCGTGCCGGCCGGCGGCCGGGTCGGTGTCGCGGTCGGCGCCGATGTGTCCGGCGAGCTGTTCGACGGTGGCGCGGAGGGTGGCTCCGGGCGGCGGGAACAGCGGGCGGAGTTCCTTGGCGGGGACCGCGGTGCCGGCGGGGGTGCCGCGGCGTTTGCGGGCGCTGAGGAGGGCGCCGGGGCGGAGCAGGGTGCGGAGCAGTCCGGTGATCTCGTCCACGGCCTGGCCGGGGGCCTTGCCGACGAGATAGCCGAGGGTGCGGAGCAGGGTGCCGAGGACCAGTCGGAGCAGCACCCAGGGGAGCAGCGGGGCCGGGGAGTTGACCAGGATGGTGTAGACGGCGCCGGCCTTGTCGACGCGGTGCGGGCTGGTGGTGCCGCGGCCGGCGCAGTCCACGGTGCGGCGTTCGCGGGCGGCCGCCTCGGCGTGCCGGAGGACGGCGTCGGGGGCGACGAGGACGGGGTGGCCGGCCTTCTGGGCGCGCCAGCAGAGGTCGACGTCGTCGCGCATCAGGGGGAGCCGGCGGTCGAAGCCGCCGAGGGCCTCGTAGACCTCGCGGCGGATGAGCATGCCGGCGGTGGAGACGGAGAGGACGGCGCGGACCTGGTCGTGCTGGCCCTGGTCCTGTTCGCGGCGGTCCAGGCCGGTCCAGCGGCGGCCGCTGTGGGCGATGGTGACGCCGGCTTCGAGGAGCTGCTTCCTGTCGTACCAGCCGCGGAGTTTGGGGCCGATGACGCCGGCTTCGGGGTTCTCCTCGGCGACCCGGAGGAGTTCGGTGAGGGCGTCGGGTTCGGGGGCGCAGTCGTCGTGCAGCAGCCAGAGCCACTGGACGGGCTCTCCGTGGGGCAGTTCGGGGAGGTCGTAGGCGTCGTCGCGCCAGGTGCGGCTGACGGGGTCCCAGCCGCTGGGGCGCTTGAGGTAGGGCAGGTCCTCGGGGGTGAGGGTGGCAGTGCCGCGGACGGCCTCGTCGACGGCGGCGCCGAAGGAGGTGCGGCGGGCCAGATGGAGTACCCGGTCGTCGCCGAGGGCCTCGCCGAGGAGGCGGGCGGATTCGTCGGCGCTGCCGGTGTCGGCGGCGACCCAGTTCTGGACGGGGCGTTCCTGGCCGAGGAGTCCGGCGAGGGCCTGCGGCAGCCAGCGGGCGCCGTCGTGGGCGACCAGGACCGCGGTGACGACGTGCCGGGGGAACTCCGGGGCAACGGTGGCTGCGGCTGCCTGGTGGCTGTGCAAGGACATCGCGGTACGGGCCCTCCGGCGGGGGTCCGGGGGTGGTGTGCCCTCGGAGGCGGCTGGACAGCGCCCCACACTAGCCCTTGAAACGCACCGGTCCGCCTCCAGCGGGGAAGGTGCAGGAGGCGGACCGTTGGCTCGGTTCGATATGTGGTTGTGGGTGGTGTTCAGACCGCGGCCTTTTTCAGACGGCGGCGTTCACGCTCGGACAGTCCGCCCCAGATGCCGAATCGCTCGTCGTTGGCGAGGGCGTATTCAAGACATTCGGAGCGGACTTCACACGCCAGGCAGACCTTTTTGGCCTCCCGGGTGGAGCCGCCCTTCTCGGGAAAGAAGGACTCGGGGTCGGTCTGGGCGCACAGAGCGCGCTCCTGCCACCCGAGCTCTTCGTCCGCCTCCTCGACCAGCAGTTCCTGAAACAGCTCGGTCATGTGCGCCCCTCGCTCTGTCTGTGCGTCCCCGTGGTTGTCGTCCGAATCCGACCGAAACGACACGAGTGAAATTACAAGTGGGTGGTCCGGGGCAGTCAAGCCGAGATCTGCTATTGGGCCCCTTATTCACTCTGCGGAACCAAGCGTATGCAGAAAGTGTTCATATCGCCAAAAATCGTGACAGATGCCACACGCATGGCCCCGACACGGGTTCCCCACCCGTAATCGACCGTGTCACTCTCCGGTGTGGTTCGGATCCGGCCGCAGAAGCGGCGTAGATCACATTCCGGCCAGACCGTGACGGATGCGTTTACGGACGGGGTGGTTGCGCACCTCCCCTGGTCCGGGCTGCACAAACCTTTCTCCGGGCGCAGCAACCGGATGAGGTGAATCTTTTCTCGCAATCCGGACATTGAGTTGACAATCCTGCCGCCGAGACGGTCTCCTTGTGCCCATGTCAGTGACCGCAGCCGCCACCCGGACCCCCACTCGTGGGTTCCTGCGTGCTGCCCAGGGTCGCTGTCGCTGTTGCAGCTGTTGATCCCCACAACAACCGCCAGCACCGCGCGCCCCCGGCGCCACTGACATCCGTCGAGGACCCCCACGATGAACAGCAACAGCGACCTGCAGATCGCCGGCGACATCCTTGAAGTCCCCCACCTCCTGCAGCCCGCCCGGGAACACCCCGCCACCGTCGCCGAGTTCGCCGGCCTGGCCCGCGAGATCGCCGCCGACCGCGCCGCCTGGGAACACCTCGTCGAATACGACGCCACCACCCGCTGGTACCACCGGCTGCGCACCGGCCCCGGCTACGAGGTCTGGCTGCTCAGCTGGGTCCCCGGCCAGGGCAGCGGCCGCCACCACCACGGCCCCTCCTCCGGCGTCCTCACCGTCCTCGACGGCACCCTCACCGAGCACAGCGACCGCGGCACCCGCGAGCTCGCCCCCGGCAGCCAGCGCGTCTTCGCCCCCGGCTACGACCACGAGGTCCTCAACGACTCCCTCGACGGAGCCGTCAGCCTGCACGTCTACTTCCCCGGCCTGACCGAGATGCCGATGCACCATTGCTCCCCCGCCGACCGGCGGTCCACCGACCTGGAGTCCGTGCCCGTCGGAACGGCCTGACAGACTGCGCTGCATGCGCATTGTTGTTCTGGCCGGCGGCATCGGTGGCGCCCGCTTCCTCCGCGGACTGAAGTCCGCCGTCCCCGACGCGGACATCACGGTCATCGGCAACACCGGTGACGACATCCACCTGTTCGGACTCAAGGTCTGTCCCGACCTGGACACCGTCATGTACACCCTCGGCGGTGGCGTCAACGAGGACCAGGGCTGGGGCCGCACCGACGAGTCCTTCAAGGTCAAGGAGGAACTCGCGGCCTACGGGGTCGGACCCGGATGGTTCGGCCTCGGCGACCGCGATTTCGCCACCCATATCGTCCGCACCCAGATGATCTCCGCCGGCTATCCGCTGAGCGCCGTCACCGAGGCCCTCTGCGACCGCTGGCAGCCCGGCGTACGCCTGATCCCGATGACCGACGACCGGGTCGAGACCCATGTCGCCGTCACCCTCGAAGGCGAACGCCGGGTGATCCACTTCCAGGAGTACTGGGTCCGGCTGCGGGCCTCCGTGGACGCCGAGGCCGTCGTGCCGGTCGGCGCCGAACTGGCCAAGCCGGCACCCGGGGTGCTGGAGGCGATCGCGGCCGCCGACGTCATCCTGCTGCCGCCGTCCAACCCGGTGGTCTCGGTCGGCACCATCCTGGCCGTCCCCGGCATCCGGGAGGCCGTCGCCGCGGCCGCGGCCCCCGTGGTCGGCCTCTCCCCGATCGTCGGCGGAGCGCCCGTCCGCGGGATGGCCGACAAGGTGCTCGCCGCCGTCGGCGTCGAGTCCACCGCGACCGCGGTGGCCGCCCACTACGGGCCCGAGCTGCTCGACGGCTGGCTGGTCGACACCACCGACGCGGACGCCGTCGCCGGCGTCGAGGCCGCCGGGATCGCCTGCCGGGCCGTCCCCCTGATGATGACCGACACCGCCGCCACCGCGGCCATGGCCCGGGCCGCGCTGGACCTGGCGGAGGCCCGGCGGTGACGGCCGGGACGGGTGGTACGGGTGGTACGGCGGGCGCCGGGGGCCGGGGGCCGGCGTACGAGGTGTGGGCCGTCGCCGGGATCGGCGAGGTCCGCCCCGGCGACGACCTGGTCAAACTGATCGCCGCCGCCGCCCCCGAACTGCGCGACGGCGACGTCCTGCTGGTCACCTCCAAGATCGTCTCCAAGGCGGAGGGCCGGATCCTCGCGGCCGGCTCCCGGGAGGCCGCGATAGACGCCGAGACCGTCCGGGTGGTCGCCCGGCGCGGCACCCTGCGGATCGTCGAGAACCGGCAGGGGCTGGTGATGGCCGCCGCCGGGGTCGACGCCTCCAACACCGCCGCCGGAACCGTCCTGCTGCTGCCCGAGGACCCCGACGCCTCGGCCGCGGCCCTGCGCGAAGGACTGCGGGCCGTCCTGTCGGTGGACGTCGGCGTCGTCGTCACGGACACCTTCGGACGCCCCTGGCGCGCCGGACTCACCGACGTCGCCATCGGCGCCGCCGGAGTCCGGGTCCTCGACGACCTCCGGGGCGGCACCGACGCCCACGGCAACCCGCTCAGCGCCACCGTGGTCGCCACCGCCGACGAACTCGCCGCCGCCGGGGACCTGGTCAAGGGGAAGGCCGGCGGCTACCCGGTGGCCGTGGTCCGCGGCCTGCCCCACCTGCTCGGCGGCGGCACCGCCCGCGAACTGGTCCGCGACCCGGCCGACGACATGTTCCGGCTCGGCACCTCCGAGGCCGTACGGGAGGCGGTGACCGGGCGCCGGACCGTACGGGCCTTCACCGACGAGCCCGTCGACCCCGGCGCGGTCCGCCGGGCCGTGGCCGCCGCGATCACCGCTCCGGCCCCGCACCACACCACCCCCTGGCGGTTCGTACTGCTGGAATCCGCGGAATCCCGGACCCGGCTGCTGGACGCCATGCGGGAGGCCTGGATCGCCGACCTGCGGCGGGACGGCCGGAGCGAGGAGTCCATCGCCAAACGGGTCCGGCGCGGGGACGTCCTGCGCAAGGCCCCCTACCTGGTGGTGCCCTGCCTGGTGGCCGACGGGGCGCACCACTACGGGGACCCGCGGCGGGACGCCGCCGAACGCGAGATGTTCGTGGTGGCGGCCGGTGCCGGGGTGCAGAACTTCCTGGTGGCGCTGTCCGGGGAACGGCTCGGCTCGGCCTGGGTCTCGTCCACGATGTTCTGCCGCGAGGTCGTGCGCGAGGCGCTCGCCCTGCCGGCCGACTGGGACCCGATGGGCGCCATCGCGGTCGGCCACGCGGCCGAACCACCACGCGAACGGGCCGCGCGGACGGCGGCGGAGTTCATCGAGGTGCGATAGCCGGGCGCGGGGCGGGGCGGGGGCCGGGTGGCCTGCGCCGGGCTTGGTGCGGATCCGCTCCGGGGCGGGGCCACGGGCCCGCGGCTGACGCCGGGGCCCGCCCGGGGCGGGCGGTTACCAGGTGGCGATGTCGGTGCGGCGCATTCTCGGGGCGCGGCGGGGCGGGGTGCGGCCGGTGAGCAGGATCAGCCGGGCCGCACGGTGGCGCTGGCCCGCGTAGGGGGCCAGGAGTTCCAGCATCGCCGCGTCGTCGGCGGCCGGGTCGCCGGCCAGCGCGAACCCGATGATGCCGGGCAGGTGCAGGTCCCCGGTGGTCAGGGCGTCCGGATCGCCGTTGCTGCGCTGAAGGGTCTCGGCGGCCGTCCAGGGACCGATCCCGGGCACCGCTTCGAGGCGCCGGCACGCCTCCGCGAGCGGCATACCGGCCGCCTCCTCCAGCCGCGGGGCCACCCGGGCGGCCCGGATGACGGTGGACGCGCGCCGGTCGTCCACCCCGGCCCGGTGCCAGTCCCAGGACGGGATACGGGACCAGGTGCGGGCGTCGGGCACCACGTACAGCGGCTCGGAACGCGGCGCCGGCGAGGCGGCGCGGGCGGGGGCCGGGCCTGGGGCCGGGCCGGGAATCGGGCCGGGGGCCGGTTCGCCGTACTGGCGGACCAGACGGCGCCAGGCGCGGTAGGCCTCCTCGACCGTGACCTTCTGCTCCAGTACGACGGGGACCAGGGACTCCAGCACCAGGCCGGTACGGGTGAGCCGGAGGCCGGGGCTGCGGCGCTGACCGGCCAGCACCAGGCGGTGGCGGGGGACGAAGGCCGACGGGTCGTCCTCGGCGCCGAGCAGTGCCGGGAGGGCGTCGAGCAGCCAGTCGGCACCGGGGCCCCAGGCCTCGGCCATCACCTCGGCCGCGCCACGGTCCACGGCGACGCGGAGGGTGGCGGGGCCGACGGGGGTGCGGGAGGTACGCCATACCGCGCCGTCCGGCGCGACCCGGAACGTCGGGTCCGCCGGACCGCGGCGGAGCGGACCCAGTGTGAGCCCCAGATCCAGCGGCCCGGGCGGCACCCAACGGCGCTGCCGGGCACCCGCGCCAGTGCCCGCGGCCCGCGCCCCGCCCCGGCCACGGGCCGGGGCGGCCGGTGCACTCGGGGGCTCCGCGTCGGCGGGGGCCGGGGGGCGGGGGGTCGGGGGGGTCGGGGGGGTCGGAGGCAGGTCGATGCGACCGCCCCGGGCGGTGGTGCGGGTCAAGGGATCGAAGCGGCCGGCCACCTGTCGAGCGTAACCGGGCCGAGCCGGGCTCTGCGGGGTACGGACGCTCACCCGATCCGCTGCGCGGAGCCCTCCCCCACCCCGCCCCTTCCCGAAACCGGGGCAAAGCCCCGGACCCCGGACCAGCGCCGCCCGCAGGCCTGGGGCGAGACCCAGCGCGCCGACCCGCCCTGCGCGCGGTCCTCGCGGAGCCTCGCCCGGACCGGCACTGGGCGTGCTCCGGGGTGCGGGGCCGGGGCCCCGCGGCTGTGGTCCCGATGGGCCGGGCCCGTCCGGGAGGGTATGGGTTGGCCCCCGCCTCCCCTTGGTGGGGGCGGGGGCCGGGTGGGGTGGGGTCAGGGGCGGCCCTGGAGTTTGGCTGAGGAGGTTCGGGTGGGGGGGAGTTGGTTGTAGAGGCGTTTGCCGGGGCATTCCGTGGCGAAGCCGTCGCGGTGGCCCGAGATGACGTTCATCGAGACGTTCCGGCCCTTGGGGAACTTGTTGCCGCCGCCCGAGGTGAGCGTGGTCTTCCCGCGCGGGTTGGCGTTGTACAGGCCGAGCTTCCACGCGGTGAGCTTCGCGACCGCGTTGACCGCCGCGGCCGGCGGGTTCGTGGCGCCGAAGGAGCCGAGGACCGCGATGCCCATGCTGTTGGTGTTGAAGCCCATGGTGTGCGCGCCGAGGACCGCCTTCGCGACCCCGCCCGCCCGGCCCTCGTACACCGTGCCGCACTTGTCGACGGCGAAGTTGTAGCCGAAGTCCCGCCAGCCGCTGCTGACCACGTGGTAGCGGTAGAGGCTGCGCAGTACCGCGGGGGCGTCCTTGCAGGCGTAGTTGTTGCCGGAGGCGCTGTGGTGGACGAAGGCCGCCTTCACCGAACCGGTGTAGACGAAACCCGGTTCGCGGAGCTTCTCGTCGGCGCCCCAGCCCTTGCGGGTGACGATCTTCGGCCGGGGGCCGATGTACGGGCGTGCGGCCGCCTCCACCGCGCCGCTCGCGAACACCGCGTCGGCGGTGGCGTCCGCCTTGCTGAGTTCGGTGATCTCGTTCGCGCCCAGCGGGGCCAGCGGGACGTTGGCCATGGAGGTCTCCGCCATGTCCATGGTCATCCCGGGGACCGCGGCCTGCTGCCCCTTGTCATCGGCGCCGACCGAGCCGTTCTTGTCGTCGGTGGGCGGACGGACCTCCTGGCCCGGGTCGACGAGTTCGAGACGGAGCCCGGACGGGAAGGGGGAGCCCGCGGCGCGGTCGGCACCGGCGCCCGGTTCGGCCTGCACGCGGACCTCGACCCCGTCGGACTCGCCGACCCACAGCGGGGCGGTGCTCCCCCGCACCCGGCCCGAGCCGCGTTCGGCGGCGTCCGGGTCGGCGGCGTGTTCGAGGTTGTGGGTCTCGACGTCCTGCCAGTCGGACCATCGCGCGGTGGCGGCGGACCGGGTACGGACCTGGACGGTGCCGAAGAGTTCGGTGCGGGCGTCGTCCCAGACCACGCCGACCAGCGAGAAGGTCTTCACCTCGCGGGCGCGCAGGCCGCGCTCCTCGGGTACCCGGGGGGCGGTGCTCATGCCGGGGACTCCGGTGGCCCGGCTGTGCGCCGGTCCGAGCGGGACCAGCGGCAGTGACTGGGTGGAGCCGGCGGGGGTGACGGGGACGGACTCGGCCAGGGCGGGGGTGGGCAGCGCGAGCGGGAGGGCCAGTGCGGCCGCGGTCGCGACGCCGATCGAGGAAGCAAGGAATCCACGCATGTGAGAGATCGTGGGCTCGGTCCGCGCCCGCTGCCAGCGGAAACTGACGGGGCGTCGGCGCGCCGCGCCGGGGCCGGTCCCCCGTACGGGGGACGCCGGGAGCCGCCGTACGGGGGAGGGTGCCCGCGTACCCTGTGCCGGGTGAACGCCACTGACCGCACCCCTGCCGACCTGCTGCGATCCGCGCTGGCCGCGGACCCGGGCCGCCCGCTCGTCACCTTCTACGACGACGCCACGGGCGAGCGCGTGGAATTGTCCGTCGCCACCTTCGCCAATTGGGTGGCCAAGACCGCCAATCTGCTCCAGGGCGACCTGGCCGCCGAGCCCGGTGCACGCCTGTCGCTGCTGCTGCCCGCGCACTGGCAGACCGCGGTGTGGGTGGTCGCCGCCGCCTCCGTGGGCGTGGTGGTGGAGCCGGGCGGGGACCCGGCCGCCGCCGATCTCGTGGTGAGCGGGCCGGACACGCTGGAACGGGCCGGCGCCTGTTCCGGGGAGCGGGTGGCGCTGGCGCTCCGGCCGCTGGGCGGCCGCTTCCCGCAGCCGCCGGCCGGGTTCCTCGACTACGCGGTGGAAGTCCCCGGGCAGGGCGACCGCTTCGCCCCCTTCGTCCCGGTGGATCCCGGGGCGGCCGGACTGTCGATGGCGGGCGCCGAACTGTCGTACGAGGAGCTGGTCGCGCGGGCCCGCCAGGACGCGGAACAGCGCGGGCTCGGCCCGGGCTCCCGGGTCCTGTCGGGACTCTCGTACGACGACTGGGAGGGACTGTCGGCGGGTCTGCTGGCGCCACTGGCCTCCGGCGGCTCGGTGGTCCTCTGCCGGAACCTGGACCAGCTGTCCGAGGCGGGGCTGGCCCAGCGGGTCGCGGACGAACGGGTCACCCACACGGTGCGGTGACCCGGCGCGGGCCTTGCCGGCGCGGCGGCGGGGGCCCGGCCGGCGCGGCGGCGGGGGCCCGGCCGGCGCCCCCCGCCGGGGGACACCGGCCGACGGCCCTCCCCCGGCCACCCGCCGGGCGGCCCACCCGCCGGGCAATGCGGCGGCCCCGCAGGCGACCCGTCCGGCAACCGGGCCAATCGCCCTGCCGGCGGCCACCCCGGCGAACCGGGCCGATGGCCCGTTCGGCACGCCGTAAGCCGATCTGACCGGCAGGCGAGCCGCCGGTGATTCTCCGGGCGACCCGGCAGCCAGCCGGTCCGGTGACCCGACCGATGGCCCTCCCGGTGGGACGTCCGGCAAACCGCTCGACGACCCGGCAGGCAGCCTGGCCGATGGACCGCTCTGCGGGCCCGGCCGGAGGCCCGGGCCAGTGAACCCGCGGATCGCTCCTCGGTTGACACATCCGGCGGCGCCCGCCCGGTAAACCCGCATCGGCAGTCGGCGGCGACCTGGCCCGCCATCCGCCCTGTGGGCCTTGCGGCGGCCCCGCAGGCGGCCTGGCCGGCGGACAGTTCGACGGCCCGGCGGGAGGCCCGGCCGGTAGGCGGGCCGATGACCCTCCCCCGCTTCCCGCCCGGTGAACCCGTGCCGGTGAACCGGCGGGGACTGGCCGGTGCCACGGCTCTGCGGGCCCGGCCGGAGGTCTGGCCGGCACAGCGGGCCGAGGGCCCTGCTGGCGACCGTCCGGCGACCCGTCGGGGGAACCGTTCGGCGAACCGGGCCGGGGGCCCGTTCGGCGGCACGGCCGGTGGCACGGCCAGGCGGCGCGTCCAGTGAGCCGGCCGGCGGCCCGGCGCGCGGGCCGGACAGCGGGCCGGACAGCGGGCCGGACAGCGGGCCGGACAGCGGCTTGGCAGTGGGCGGGGGGCGGAACGGTCGGGGAGGCGGGCGGCCGGTGGTGGTGTCACTCGGGGGTGTGATGTGGGGGGCGGGGGGTTTGTCACTCGGATGGCTCAGTTTGGGGGCTGACCCCGGGCCGTGGAGGTGGGGTGGGGTCATCATCGGGCGGAGGGGGATTCCCTCGGGCCGTACTGCTCCGTACGGCCGCGGCGACGCGGTGGAGGGCGGGCCGAGTGACCGACAGCGCGGGCATACCCGGCGGGACCGGCGGGGCCGGAGGCGGATCAGGGCCTTCGCGCTCGCGTCGGCGCCGGCTGCTGCGACGGGCCGGTCTGGGTATGGCCCTGCTGGTGCTGCTGGGGACGGCGACCGGCTGGTGGCTGTACGAGAAGCTCGACGGGAACATCACCGAGGACACCTCGGCCGCCGCCGAGCTGGAGCGGTACGAGCGGGAGCGGCCCGCGCAGACCTCCGGGGGCTCGCAGAACATCCTGCTGATCGGCTCGGACACCCGCTCCGGCGCGGACAACGCCCGGTACGGGCAGGACAAGGGCACCCAGCGGTCGGACACCACGATCCTGCTGCACCTGTCGGCGGACCGGCGGAGCGCGACGGCGGTGTCGGTGCCCCGGGACCTGATGGTGGAGATCCCCAGCTGTGCGAAGCCGGACGGGTCCCGGACCACGGCGCAGTTCGCGCAGTTCAACTGGGCGTACGAGTGGGGCGGGACCGCCTGCACCGTGCGGACCCTGGAGAAGCTGACCGGGATCCGGGTGGACCACCACATGGTGGTGGACTTCCGGGGGTTCAAGGAGATGGTGGACGCCGTCGGCGGGGTGGAGGTCTGTCTGAAGGAGCCGGTGGACGACACCGAGGCCCGGCTGAAGCTGCCCGCCGGGCGGCAGATCCTGCGCGGGGAGCAGGCGCTGGGGTTCGTCCGGGCCCGGCAGAGCCTGGGCAACGGCAGCGATACGGACCGGATCACCCGGCAGCAGCAGTTCCTGGGCTCGCTGGTGAAGAAGGTGCAGAGCAGCGGGGTGCTGCTGAATCCGGCCCGGCTCTATCCGCTGCTGGACGCGGCGACTTCCTCGGTGACCACGGATCCGGGGCTGGCCTCGCTGCGCGGGCTCTACGAGTTGACCCGGAACCTGCGGGACATACCTACGGAAAAGGTGCAGTTCCTGACGGTTCCTAGGGAATCGTATGCTCCTGATCCCAATCGGGATCAACTGGTGGAACCCGATGCGGCCCGGCTGTTCCGGCAGTTGAGGGAGGACCGGCCGCTGACCCTCACCCCGCCCGAGCCGAAGACGGGCGGCGGGGCCCGGGCGGGGACACCGGGAACCGGGCCGACCCCCTCGCCCGTCCCCACGTTCACCGGAACCACGGCCGGAACGGCCTCCTGTGGGTGACCGGTCGGTAACCCGCCGGTAAAGCAATCCCCAAAGGCGTCGCCCGAACCGAGTGGGTTGGCCGGATTGCCCAGTTATAAGGGGAGTGGAATTTGTCACCAGCATGGTTTGAGGCTGAACTGGGCGGATAGTGTGAGCGATCCGGTGCCACCGACGGAGGATTCGAGCGACCGTGGATGCACAAGGCCGTGGGCGGGCGGACGAAATCGATCCCGCAGACCAGTGGGTCCTCAACCCCCGCACCGGCAACTACGAACTGCGACTGGACCGTTCCGCACCGCAGCAGGAGCAGCAGCGGCAGCCGTCCGTGGGCGCGCCCCGCAGAGCCCCCTCGGCTCCCGGCGGCACTCCCGCCGGTCCCACCCCGGCGGTGCCGGGACCGCGGCGCGGCGGCCAGCCGCCCGGCGGCGGCCGGCGGGGCAGCCGCAAACGCGGCAAGGGCGGCGGCTCCGGCAAGGCCGGCGGGCGCAAGAAGACCCTGGTCATCATCGGCGGCACGATGGCCTTCCTGCTGGTCGGCGGCTCCGTGGCGGGCTACCTGTACTACCGGCACCTGGACGGCAACCTCGACGTCATCGACACCGCGGGCGCGGGGACCGGTGGTTTCAAGAAGGACCAGCCCATCAACATCCTGGTGATCGGCACCGACAAACGCACCGGTTCCGGCAACTCCGGCTACGGGGACAAGAACAGCGAGGGTCACGCCGACACCACGATCCTGTTCCACGTCTCCAAGGACCGGACGAACGCCACCGCGCTGTCCATCCCCCGCGACCTGATCACCGACATCCCGGACTGCCCGACCAAGCAGTCGGACGGCTCGGTCAAGACCATCCCCGGTGAGCGGCAGGTCCGCTTCAACACCAGCCTGGGGCAGGCGGGCCGCGACCCGGGCTGCACCATGCGCACGGTGAAGGAGGTCACCGGGGTGGAGGTCGACCACTTCATGATGGCCGACTTCAACGCCGTCAAGGCGCTGAGTTCGGCGGTCGGCGGGGTCCCGGTCTGCCTGGGCAAACCGGTGAACGACAAGAAGTCGAAACTGAAGCTGGCGGCCGGCGAGCACCGGCTGGAGGGCGAGGAGGCGCTGGCCTTCGTCCGGACCCGGCAGGCCTTCGGCAACAAGAGCGACCTGGACCGGATCAAGACCCAGCAGCAGTTCCTGGCGTCGATGATGCGCGAGATGAAGTCCAAGGACACCCTGTCCAGCCCGCAGAAGTTCTTCTCCCTGGCGGAGGCGGCCACCAAGGCGCTCAGCGTGGACTCCGGAATAGGCTCCATCGCCAAACTCACCAAACTCGCGTCCGAGTTGAAGGGCGTCAACCCGAAGAACGTCACCTTCACCACCCTTCCGGTGGTGGACAACCCCGCCGAGAAGATCCGGGCGACCGTGGTGGTCGACCCCCGGCGGGCGGACCCGCTGCTGTCGATGGTCCGCGAGGACGTCTCGCTCACCGAGGTCGAGGCGCAGAAGAAGGCCGCCAAGGACGCGGCCAAGGACGCCCAGGAAGCGCAGCTGGAGGGCGCGCGCGCCGAGGCGTCCGCCGTACGCGTGGACGTCTACAACGGCGGCGGCCCGCGCGGCTCGGCCTCCACCACCCTGGGCTGGCTGCAGAACAGCAAGGGCGTCACCCTGGCGAGCAACCAGGGCAACGCCCCGGAGAAGCTGAAGAAGACCACCCTGGAGTACGCCCCCAACCAGGCCGACCAGGCACGGGCCCTGGCCGACATGATGGGGCTGCCGGCCAGCGCGCTGAAGGCGGGCACGGCGGACGCCGCGGCCAAGACCCCGATGAAGCTCACGCTCGGCGAGGACTTCAAGGAGGCGGGCATCCCCCTCACGGCTCCTCAGGAGGCGCCGAAGGACGTGCAGCGGGTCGAGGCGGACAAGCCCGTCTGCGTCAAATAGCGGCCGCGGGGCGCGGCGGCCCGGACGGGGCCGCCGGACCGCGCGCCCCGCGTCACGTCACGTTCCACCAGCTCCACCAGGTCCCAGGTCCGTCAGCGGACCGCCACGGTCCACCGCATCGGCGCGGGACCGGCAAGACCCCCGGCGCCCGACGCGCCGGGGGACCATTCCACGGGGGGTATCGCGTGAGGCACGGCAATGTGCGCGGGGAGGGTGCGCCCTCTCCGGCGGCCGTCGGAGAGGGCGACGGCGATTCCGCCGCGATACCCCGGCCCCGGTCCCGCCGCCGCGGCGGGTCCGGGCGGAATCCGGGCGGGCCCGGCCGGCGGCCGCGCCGCCGGGTGCTGCGCTGGGTGTCCTCGGTGCTGGCGCTGCTCATACTCGGCACGGCGGGTGCGGGCTACCTGTACTACCGCCACCTCAACGGCAGCATCAAGACGGACGTGCTGGACCTCGGGGACAACAAGCTGGCCGGCTCCCGGCCGAACGCCTTCGGGCAGACCCCGCTGAACATCCTGCTGATCGGCTCCGACGCCCGCGACGGCGACGAGAACAAGGCCCTGGGCGGATCGACGGCCAGCTTCGACGGACCGCCGCTGGCCGATGTGCAGATGCTGCTGCACCTGTCCGCGGACCGCAGCAACATGTCGGTGGTCTCGATGCCGCGCGACACCCTGCTGAAGATGCCCAAGTGCACCGAGCCCGACGGCACGGTCCACCAGGCCAGCCGGGGCATCGTGCAGACCAACACCTCGCTCAGCCGGGGCGGGCCGGGCTGCACGGTCGCCGCCTGGCAGGAACTCACCAAGATCCCCATCGATCACTTCATGATGATCGACTTCAAGGGTGTGGTGTCCATGGCGGACGCCATCGGCGGGGTCCCGGTCTGCGTCCGGGAGAACGTGTTCTCCCGCGACAGCCAGGGCAAGGGCTCCGGTCTGCGGCTGGCCAAGGGCACCACCAGGATCCAGGGCGAGCAGGCCCTCCAGTGGCTGCGCACCCGGTACGGGTTCGAGGACGGCACCGACATCGGCCGGACCCACGCCCAGCACATGTACATGAACTCGCTGGCCCGTGAGTTCCGCAAGAACGCCAAGCTCAGCAACCCGGTGAAGCTGAACAGCCTGGCCCAGGCGGCGATCGACGCGATGGTCGTGGACACCGGCCTCAACAAGATCGACAAGCTGTACGACCTGAGCATGGAGCTGAAGAAGGTCCCCACCGGCCGGATCACCATGACCACCATGCCGTGGATCTACAGCCCGCTGGACAGGAACCGGGTGGAGCCCAAGCCGGTCGAGGCCGAGGAGCTGTTCCGGATGGTCCGCGAGGACATCGCGCTGGACGGCGGGGCCCCCAAGCAGCCCAGCCAGGCCCCCTCCGAGACCTCCACCGGGTCCCCCGCGCCCGGCCCGTCACCGAGCACGCCCGGCACCCCGTCGGCCGATCCGGCCGCCGCCCCGGGGAAGATCCCGGTCATGGTCCGCAACGCGACCAGCGGCAAGTCCGAGCCCGGGGTCCGGGTGAAGAACCGGGCCCGGCAGGTGGCCGAGCTGCTGGCGGCCAAGGGCTTCACCAAGGCGATGGCGGACAGCCAGACCGCCGGCGAGGACACCACGCTGATCCGCTACGCCGGACTGGACCAGGCGGGGGACGCGCTCGCCGTGGCCACCGCCCTCGGACTCCCGCCGACCGCCGTGCAGCGCTCCACCGAGGTCTCCGGGATCACCCTGTTCGTCGGCAAGGACTGGCGGAGCGGGGACGCGGTCGCCGCTCCCCCGCCGGCCCCCACCAAGGCCCCGGACTCGGCGCGTGCCCTCAACGGCGACGACGACTCGGCGTGCATGGCGATCCAGCCGGGCTTCACCTGGTAGCACCTTCCGCCGGCCCCGCACCGGGGCCGGCGGGCGGTGGTCACGGCGGTAGGGTCGGCGGGCGGCCCGGGCGGGCGCGTTACCGCGTACGGGGGAATCCGTCGCGTGCCGGGACGGGCGTCCCGGCCGCAGCTGATCGTATGGGCCTACTGTTCCGAGGAATCTGCTGCCCGCCGCCCTGCCCGCCCGCGCACCGCGGAGGTGTCCCCCGTGCCCCGACCGCCGCACCGCCCGTCCCGCCGTCCTCCCCCGCCGCCCGCCGGTGCGCGGCGGGCCCGGCCGGCGCACCGGCCGCGCTGGGGGCTGCGGCTGGCGGGGGTGCTGTCGGTGGCGGTGCTGGGCTCCGGGGCCGTCGGGCACGCGGTGATGACCGGGCTGGACACCGGGATCGACCGGGTGGACCCCTTCAAGGACATGAAGAACCGGCCGCGGGCCGGGCACGGGATGAACCTGCTGCTGGTCGGCACCGACGGCCGAGACCGGATCAGCGCGGAGGAGCGCCGGGAGTACCGGCTCGGCGGGGCGCCCTGCCACTGCACCGACACGATCATGCTGGTGCACATCTCTGCGGACCGGGAGCGGGCCAGCGTGGTGAGCCTGCCCCGGGACAGCTACGCGGAGCTGCCCGCGCACCGCGACCCGGTGACCGGCAAGGCCCATCAGCCGCACCCGGTGAAGCTCAACGCGGCGTACGCGGAGGGCGGCCCCCAGCTGACCGTCCGGACCGTGGAGCAGATGACCCGGGTCAAGATCGACCACTATCTGGAGGTCGACTTCACCAGCTTCATGAAGACGGTGGACGCGATGGGCGGGGTGGAGATCTGCACCGCCAAGACCATGCGGGACTCGCACACCGGTCTGGAGCTGATGCCAGGCACCCACCGGCTGAGCGGCGGGCAGGCCCTCCAGTACGTCCGGTCGCGGTATGTGGACGGGGCCTCCGACCTGGGGCGGATGCAGCGGCAGCAGAAGTTCGTGGCCGCCCTGATCAAGCAGGCCACCACCGGCGGGGTGCTGCTCAACCCGGTGAAGTTCAAGCAGGTCAGCTCCACCCTGCTGGGCTCGGTGCGGGCCGACAAGGGGTTCGGGGCGGAGCAGATGATCGCCCTGGGGCAGGCGATGCGGGACTTCAGCCCCTCCTCCTCGGAGTTCGCCTCGGTGCCGGTGGGCGACCCCGCCTTCAAGGTCAAGGGGATCGGCTCGACGGTGAAGTGGGACGAGGCCAAGGCGGCCAAGCTCTTCGAGGCCCTGCGGGACGACCGGCCGCTCGCCCAGCCGCGCCGCGGCGGGGCCGGCGGCGGCCGGCCGGCGGCGGTGGCGGTGGACGTGGCCCCGCAGCAGATCCGGGTGCAGGTGGAGAACGGGACCCGGACCGACGGGCTGGGCAGCCGGCTGGACGCGGCCCTGCGGGCCACCGGGTTCAACACCACCGGAACCCCCGGGAACGGGGCGGGCCGGGACGTCAAGCGGACCGTGGTGGCCTACGACCCGCGCTGGGACCGCTCCGCCCGCACCCTGGCCACGGCCCTGCCCGGCTGCGAGCTGCGGGCCGTACGGGGCCAGGGCCGCACCCTGCTGGTCACCGCGGGCGCGGACTTCCGCAAGGTGGTGCCGGTGCGCGCCGAGGATCCGTACCAGGCCTCCGGGCCCGGGGTGGTCACCGGCGACCAGGTGGTCTGCGGGGACTGAGGGCCGGCCCGCCGGGCGGTGCCGGTCAGTCCTCGTCGAGGCCCTGGGTGAGGCGCTGCTCCCGGAGCTCCATGATCGCGCGGCGGCGGGCCAGCCGGTGGGTGCGGCGGATCTGGGCCTCCTGGTAGCGGCGCCGGTCCCGCTCGGTCTCCGGCAGCACCGGGGGCACCGTCCGGGGCTTGCCGTCGGCGTCCACGGCGGTGAAGACCAGATAGGCGCTGCCGACCTGGGTGGCCGGGGTGGACTCGTTCCAGCGTTCGGCGAGCACCCGGACCCCGATCTCCATCGAGGAGCGGCCGGTCCAGTTGCACTGGGCCTTCACATGGACCAGGTCGCCGACCCGGACGGGCTCCAGGAAGGCCATCTCGTCCATGGAGGCGGTGACGGCCGGGCCG
This sequence comes from Streptomyces sp. NPDC033845, assembly GCF_055576225.1. Lineage (NCBI taxonomy): Bacteria > Bacillati > Actinomycetota > Actinomycetes > Kitasatosporales > Streptomycetaceae > Streptomyces > Streptomyces sp. NPDC033845. The sequence goes on from NZ_JBVIRI010000005.1 coordinate 35,816, forward strand.
CCCGAGTGGCGGCCGGCGACCGCGCCCGCCGCGTCGTCCACCAGCTTCATGATGACCCCGCCGTGCACCGTGCCGAGGAGGTTGGTGTCGTTGCCGGTCATGATGTGGCTCAGGGTGGTCCGCGAGGCGGAGGTGGGCTTGCCCGCCGGTATTTCTGTCATACGGCAACCATAAGTCGGCGGCGGATGCATCAGCTGTGCAACAGCACCGGTACGAAGGGGCCCCCGGTCTGTCGGGCGACACGCCGGGCCAGGCATTCTTGTCCGCATGAATGACTGGCCCAGCGGGAACGACGGTCGCGGCGGCGGCCGCGACGAGCGGTACGGATACGGCAGCGCCCAGGCGCAGCCCGAAGGCGCCCGCCGGATGCCCCACGTGCAGCGGCAGCGCCCGCAGCCCCAGCAGCCGCCGCGTCCCGCAGCCCCGCCGGCCCCCGGCGTCCCGCCGCAGCAGGGCGGCAACCACGACACCTTCGCCGGCTACGACAGCGGCTACAACACCGGACAGGTCTACGGGAACCCCGCGGGCGGCGCCCCGGGCGGTCCGGCCGGCCCCGGTGGACCCGGCGGCCCGGGGGCCCCGCGCCGCCGGCCCGGCGCCCCGGCCCCGGACTGGCGCAAGCGCATCAAGATCGGTTCGATCGTGCTGGTCTCGGCGCTGGTGGTGACCACCGTCGGCACCTACTTCTGGGCGGACTCCAAGGTGCGCCGCGAGGTGGACCTCTCCAAGGTCATCGACCGCCCGGAGGACGACGACTGCACCACCTACCTGATCGTGGGCTCGGACAGCCGGGAGGGCATGTCCAAGGAGGACAAGAAGCGTCTCCACACCGGCTCGGCCGACGGCAAGCGGACCGACTCGATGATGATCCTCGCGGCCTGCTCCGGCGGGAACTCGATGATCTCGCTGCCCCGTGACTCGGACGTGCAGATCCCCAAGTTCGTGGGCTCCGAGTCCGGCAGGGAGATCCCCGCCAAGGGCCGGAACAAGCTGAACGCCGCCTATTCGCTGGACGGCCCTCAGCTGCTGGTCCGCACGGTGGAGTTCAACACCGGGCTGCGCATCGACCACTACGCGGAGATCGGCTTCGCCGGGTTCGCGAACGTCGTGGACGCGCTCGGCGGGGTGGAGCTGGACATCGAGAAGGGCTTCAAGGACAAGAACTCGGGCGCCGACTTCAAGGCCGGCAAGCAGACCCTGAACGGCGAGCAGTCCCTGGCCTTCGTCCGGACCCGGTACGCCTTCGCCGAGTCCGACCTGGCCCGCACCAAGAACCAGCAGAAGTTCCTGTCGGCGCTGGCGAACCAGGCGGCCACCCCGACCACCATCATCAACCCGTTCAAGATCTACCCGGTGATGGGCGCGGGCCTGGACACGGTGATCGTGGACAAGGACATGTCGCTGTTCGACCTGGGCGAGATGTTCTTCGCGATGAAGGGCGTCAGCGGGGGCGGCGGCACCTCGATGAACATGCCGGTCTCCGGCAGCCGCGGCGGCAACCTGGTCTGGGACAAGGCGAAGGTGCAGCAGCTGGTGAAGGAGATCCAGAACGGCGAGAAGGTGACCGCCCCGGCCAAGTAGGCCGGCGCGGTCGGCGGAGCCGTTCCCTTCCGACCGCGGCCGGCCCGCCGGTCAGCGGTCGGAGGAGAAGCGGAGCGCGCCGTCCGGGAGGACGGCCGCGCACCACACCCGGGCCCCGGCGCGCAGTTCGTTGTCGGCACCGACCCGCGCGCCGTCCCCGACCACCGCGTGGTCGACCACGGTCCGCGGTCCGATGCTGGCCCCGGAGCCGATCAGGGCGGCGTCGAGCTCCGCGTCCGGGCCGACGGTCGCGCCGTCGAGCACGATGGAGCCGCGGACCACCGCGCCCGCCTCGATCCGGGCCCCGGCCCCGACCACGCTGCCGCCGAGCACCCGGGCGCCCTCGGCCACCCGTGCCCCGGGGAGCAGCAGGGACTCCCCGCGCGGTCCGGGCACGGCCGGGGAGTGGACCACTCCGCGGACCAGGTCGGCGGAGGCCTTGACGAAGGCCTCGGGCTTGCCGAGGTCCAGCCAGTAGGTGTCCTCCACCTTGCCGTGCAGATGGGCGCCGGCGGCGAGCAGGCCGGGGAAGGTCTCGCGTTCCACGGAGACGGGCCGGCCGGCCGGGATGGCGTCGATGACGGAGCGGCGGAAGACGTAGCAGCCGGCGTTGATCTGGTCGGTGATGATCTCCTCGGCGGTCTGCGGCTTCTCGGTGAAGTCCAGCACCCGGCCGTCGGGTCCGGTCGGTACGAGGCCGAAGGCGCGGGGGTCGGCCACCCGCACCAGGTGCAGGGAGACGTCGGCGCCGGCGCTCTGGTGGGAGTCGACCAGGCCGCGGATGTCCAGGCCGGTGAGGATGTCCCCGTTGAAGACGAGGACCGGGTCCTCGGGGCCGCCCTTGAGGCGCTGGGCGGCGTTGCGGATGGCTCCGCCGGTGCCGAGCGGTTCGTCCTCGACCACGTATTCGAGGTGCACCCCGAAGGCGGAGCCGTCCCCGAAGTACGGTTCGAAGACCTCGGCCAGGTAGCAGGTGGCCATCACGAGGTGTTCGACGCCGGCGTCCGCGGCCCGGGCTATCTGGTGGGCGAGGAAGGGAACCCCGGCGGCGGGCACCATCGGCTTGGGCGTGTTCACCGTGACCGGGCGCAGCCGCGTCCCCTGCCCGCCGACGAGCAGGATCGCTTCCTTCATCTCTCTCCCCAAGCTGGCCTGACCGACGAAGGTCGTCCGATCGCCGCCAGTTTATGTTCGAAGCCCGGGCGCTCCCGCGCCCCGGCCCCGGAACGTGCCGGTGGGCACCCCCGTCGTGACCGGGGGTGCCCACGGATCCGCTGCCGTCGGCCGCCTACGCGGGCAGGTTGCGCGCCATGACGATGCGCTGGACCTGGTTCGTGCCCTCGTAGATCTGGGTGATCTTGGCGTCGCGCATCATGCGCTCGACCGGGTAGTCGCGGGTGTAGCCGTAGCCGCCGAGGAGCTGGACGGCGTCCGTGGTGACCTCCATGGCCACGTCGGAGGCGAAGCACTTGGCGGCGGCGCCGAAGAAGGTGAGGTCGGAGTCGACCCGCTCGGACTTGGCGGCGGCCGCGTAGGTGAGCTGGCGGGCGGCCTCCAGCTTCATGGCCATGTCGGCGAGCATGAACTGGACGCCCTGGAAGTCGGCGATGGGCTTGCCGAACTGCTTGCGCTCCTTGACGTAGCCCTTGGCGTAGTCGAGGGCGCCCTGGGCGATGCCGAGGGCCTGGGCGGCGATGGTGATGCGGGTGTGGTCCAGGGTCTTCATCGCGGTGGCGAAGCCGGTGCCCTCGGCGCCGATCATGCGGTCGGCGGGGATCCGGACGTTGTCGAGGTAGACCTCGCGGGTCGGGGAGCCCTTGATGCCGAGCTTCTTCTCCGGGGCGCCGAAGGAGACGCCCTCGTCGGACTTCTCGACCACGAAGGCGGAGATGCCCTTGGAGCGCTTCTCCGGGTCGGTGACGGCCATCACCGTGTAGTACTCGGAGACCCCGGCGTTGGTGATCCAGCGCTTGACGCCGTTGAGCACCCAGAAGTCCCCGTCGCGGACCGCGCGGGTCTTCATGCCGGCCGCGTCGGAGCCCGCGTCGGGCTCGGAGAGGCAGTAGGAGAACATGCCGGCGCCGGCGGCGAGCGGGCCCAGGTACTTCTTCTTCAGCTCCTCTGATCCGGAGAGGACCACCGGGAGCGAGCCCAGCTTGTTCACGGCCGGGATCAGGGAGGAGGAGGCGCAGACGCGGGCGACCTCCTCGATGACGATCACGGTGGCGAGGGCGTCGGCGCCCGCGCCGCCGTAGGACTCCGGGACGTGGACGGCGTGCAGGTCGCCCGCGACCAGGGCGTCCAGGGCCTCCTGCGGGAACCGCGCCTCTTCGTCGACTGCCGCCGCGAACGGGGCGATCTTCGCCTCGCACAGCGCGCGAACCGAGTCGCGGAGCATGTCGTGCTCCTCGGCAGGGCGGTAGAGGTCGAAGTCGGATCCGGCCAAAGCGCTCACTCCCCATGCTAACTACCGTTAAGTAACCCAAGCCTAGGGCCCGGGCCCCCGCCAGGGATACGGGCCGCACGCGTGAGCTTGCCGACAACCCGCCCGACTATGCTCGGTGGCCGCACACCGCACCGCCACCCCTATGGAGTACCCCATGGCCCCCAGGATCACCGTGATCGGCACCGGCTACCTCGGCGCGACGCACGCCGCGGCCATGGCCGAGCTGGGCTTCGAGGTGCTGGGGCTGGACGTGGTCCCGGAGAAGATCGGGATGCTGTCGGCCGGCCGGGTCCCGATGTACGAGCCGGGTCTCGAGGAGCTCCTGGCCCGTCATGTGGCCGGGCTGCCCGGATCCTCCGGCCGGCTGCGGTTCACCATGGACTGGGCCGAGGTCGGCGCCTTCGGGGACGTGCACTTCGTGTGCGTGAACACCCCGCAGAAGCACGGCGAGTACGCCTGCGACATGTCCTATGTGGACGCGGCGGTGGAGTCGCTGGCCCCGCACCTGGACCGGCCGGTGCTGGTGGTGGGCAAGTCCACCGTGCCGGTGGGCTCCGCGGACCGGCTGGCCGCCCGGCTCGCCCAGCTGGCCCCGGCCGGCGCGGACGTGGAGCTGGCCTGGAACCCGGAGTTCCTGCGGGAGGGCTTCGCGGTGCAGGACACCCTGCACCCGGACCGGATCGTGATCGGCGTGGACCCCGGCCGGGGCGGCAGCGCCGAGAAGGTGCTGCGCGAGGTGTACGCGACGCCGATCGCCGGCGGGTCCCCGCTGGTGGTCACCGACTTCCCGACCGCCGAGCTGGTCAAGACGGCCGCGAACTCCTTCCTGGCCACCAAGATCTCCTTCATCAACGCCATGGCCGAGGTCTGCGAGGCCGCGGGCGGCGACGTGGTGAAGCTGGCCGAGGCCATCGGGCACGACGAGCGGATCGGCTCGAAGTTCCTGCGGGCCGGCATCGGGTTCGGCGGCGGCTGCCTGCCCAAGGACATCAGGGCCTTCATGGCCCGGGCCGGGGAGCTGGGCGCCGACCAGGCGCTGACCTTCCTCCGCGAGGTCGACTCGATCAACATGCGGCGCCGCGGGCACATGGTGGAGCTGGCCCGGGACGCGGTGGGCGGCTCCTTCCTCGGCAAGCGGGTGGCGGTGCTGGGCGCGACGTTCAAGCCCGACTCGGACGACGTCCGCGACTCCCCGGCGCTGAACGTGGCCGGCCAGATCCACCTCCAGGGCGGCCAGGTCACCGTCTACGACCCCAAGGGCATGGACAACGCCCGGCAGGTGTTCCCGACCCTGGCGTACGCGCCGTCCGCGCGGGAGGCGGTGCGGGGCGCCGAGGTCGTGCTGCACCTGACCGAGTGGCGCGAGTTCCGCGAGCTGGACCCGGCGGTCCTGGGCGAGGAGGTCGCCGACCGGCTGGTCCTGGACGGCCGCAACGCGCTGGACGCGGACCGCTGGCGGGCCGCCGGCTGGACGTACCGGGCGATGGGCCGTCCGCGCGCGTGAGCCGGAGCGGGGGGAGGGCCCGGACGGCGGTCCTGGTCTGCGCGCTGCTGCTGATCGCGGCCGTCGCGGGCGGCTACCAGCTGCTGCGCGGCGGCAAGGGTCCTTCCGGCCCGGCCACGATGGCGCAGCTGATGTCGGTGCTGCCGCGCGGCAAGGACATACCCGGCTACCGGCTCCAGTTCACCGAACACCGGCCGCTGGCCCCGGAGTACCCGGGCATCTGCGAGAAGGTGTCCGGCGCGCTGTGGGCCGAGGGCCGGCAGCCGGTGGCGACCACCTCGGTGGCGATGATCCCGGTCCCCGGGGACGTCCCCGACCACCAGGTCGTCTCCTTCAGCTACCGCCCCGAGGACGCGGCCGCCGTCATGGACGAACTCAGGGCCTCGGTGGCCCCCTGCGCGCACTACGTCTCCTACTTCGCCGACCTCTACTCCCGCTACGGGACCCGCCCGGCGGACCGGTGGGCCCGGGTCGGGGACGAGTCCTTCGGCTACCGGGTGCTCGGGCCGCCGGCCGGGCGGCTGGAGCCCGAGACGACTCCCCCGCCGCCCGGGCCGCTCGCCGGACCGGGCGGGCTGGTCACCTACGTCCGGTCCGGCGGCGTCATCACCCGCTACCAGGGGGACGTGCCGGAGGCGGTCATGGCGGAGTTCCACCGGCGGCTGCTGCGGGCGCCCTCGGCGCCCACCGCTCAGCCGCGGGCCGCCGCGCGGTAGGTGCGCATCTTGGCCCGGGCCCCGCAGACGGACATCACGCACCAGCGGCCGCGGGCGGCCGGGCTGCGGTCGTAGTAGGCCCACCGGCAGTCCTCGGCCTGGCAGGCCTTGAGCCGGGACCAGGTGCCGGCGGCCATCCCCTCGGCGACGGCCGCGGCGATCCGCGCGGTCAGCCCGGCACCGGACCCCGTCCCGTCGCCATCACCGTCGCCGTCACCGTCCGCGGCCGTCAGCGCGGCACTGCCGTCGGGGTCGATCCGTACGGTCAGGGGGGCGGCGGCGAGCAGCCGGTTCAGGGTGTCCAGGGCGCCGGCCGGCACCTCGTGGCCGGCGTGCGCCAGCAGCGCGGCGCGCAGCGCCTCACGGAGTTCGGCCGCCTCGGCGAGGGCCGGGCCGGACAGCCCGAAGGCCGCCGCCAGCCGGTCGTCCCCGGTGTCCACGCTCAGCGTGTTGACGAGGTCCTCCACCAGCGCGAGACCCCCGGGGGCCGGTGCGCGTTCACCGCTCATACCGGCGACGTTACCCCTTGGCTTCGGGAAGCGGTAACGCGTAGGGTGGCGGTTACCGGAAGGAGCTGCCTACCGGTAACCACGAAGGAGTAGTGCCATGGCTCTCGCCAAGATCGGCGCCGTCGTCCTCGACTGTCCCGACCCGCTCGCCCTCGCCACCTTCTACGCCGGCCTGCTGGGCGGCAGCCCCGCCTCGGACGAGGACGGCTCCTGGGTGGACCTCCAGGTCCCCGGGGGCGGCACCCTCGCCTTCCAGCGGGCCCCGGGGCACGTGGCGCCCCGATGGCCCTCCGCCGAGGCCTCCCAGCAGTTCCACCTGGACCTGACGGTGACCGACCTGGACGCGGCCGAGGAACAGATCCTCGCGCTGGGCGCCAAGGCGCTGGACACCGCCGACCCGGCCCGCACCTGGCGGGTCTACGCCGACCCGGCCGGCCACCCGGTCTGCCTCTGCGCCTGCTGACCCGGCACGGGCACGACGCCCCGAAGCCCGGGAGGCCGACGGACGGAGT